>NZ_BAAAJG010000016.1:209104-399231 GCF_039526725.1 Pseudonocardia aurantiaca | reverse complement strand
GGCGGCGCTCGGCCTCGGCGCGCGCCCGCTCGCGGTCGCGCTCGGCGACCGCGGCGGCCAGGTCGCGCTCGGCAGCCACCCGCAGCTCATCGGCCGTGCGCTCGGCTGCGGCCTGCGCGTCCGTGGCCGCCCGGAGCCGGGCGCCCTGCTCGGACACCCGCCTGCGCAACTGCTGGTACTCAGTGTCGCGCTGCTCCCCCGCCACCCGGGCCTGTACCCAGGCCTCGGACAGCTCGCCGCGCAGCCGTTCCATCTCGATCGTGAGCTTGTCCACGCGGGACAGGGCGGCGTCCAGCTCCGCCCGCAGCTCCCCCGCCTCGCCCCGGCGCACCGCCGCGGCGACGGCGTCGGCCGCCGCCGGGTCGTCGTTGAGGATCGCCGACGCCGCGGCGGTAAGCGGGTCGTCGGCGGTGACGGTCAGCTCGCCTGGCCGGTGCTCCTCCCACCAGGCCACGACGGCCGTGCGGAAGGCCGCGGACGACGCCAGCTCGGCCGTAAGGGCCTGCGCGCCGAGCTTGGCGCGCTTGGCCGGGGTGAAGCGGGCGAGGCGGCGCAACGCCACCGGCACGTCCGCGAGGGGCATCGCACCCACGGCGGTGGCGGCCAGCCCCGCCAGGCGCCCGCGCACCGCGTCGGGGAGCCGTTCCCAGTCGAGGGCAGCACACGCCTCGGCCGCACCCGCTTCGGGCAGGCCGGACGGTCCGTCAGACCTCGACATCGGTCAAGGTTATCCTCGCTAGGCCCGCTGCACCCGTTACGCGGCGGTCACAATGCACACGTCGGGCCAGGCTCGGTCCGGAAATCCTGTCGGGGGCCGGCGCTAGCGTCCGCCGCCGTGCCCGTCCGCTCTCCCCAACTGTCGTTCGACGAACTCGGCACACCGCTGCGCGAGGTCACGTTCGTCGTGCTCGACCTGGAGACCACAGGCGGCTCCGCGAACGGTGGCGATGCCATCACCGAGGTCGGGGCGGTGAAGGTCCGCGGCGGCGAGCGGATCGGCGAGCTCGACACGCTCGTCGATCCCGGCACCGGTGTGCCGCCCGGCATCGTCGCCCTCACCGGCATCACCTCGGCGATGACGGCGGGCGCCCCACGGATCGAGGCCGTGCTGCCCACCCTGCTGGAGTTCCTGCGGGGCGCGGTGCTCGTGGCCCACAACGCCCCGTTCGACTCGGGCTTCCTCCGGGCGGCGTGCGAGCGGCACGGGCAGGTGTGGCCGCGGCCGCCGGTGCTGTGCACGGCCCGGCTGGCCCGCGCGGTCCTCCCCCGCGACGAGGCCCCCAGCGTCCGGCTCGGGGCGCTCGCGCAGCTCTTCGGCACCGCCACCCGCCCCACCCACCGCGCACTCGCCGACGCCCGAGCCACGGTGGAGGTGCTCCACCGCCTGCTGGAACGGGTGGGCAACCTCGGGGTGCAGAGCCTGGAGGAGCTGCTCGCGCTGGCCAAGGAGTCGGCGCCGCACCGCCCCACCCAGCAGCAGCGGCAGAAGCGCGTGCTCGCTCAGAGGGTGCCCTCGGCGCCCGGCGTCTACCTCTTCCGCGGCCACGGTGACGAGGTGCTCTACGTGGGCACCAGCGGCGACCTGCAGCGCCGCGTCCGCAGCTACTTCACCGCAGGCGAGCGGCGCCGCAAGGTGCGCGACATGGTGTCGCTCGCCGAGCGCGTCGACACGGTCGTCTGCGCGCACGCGCTGGAGGCGTCGGTCCGCGAGCTGCAACTCATCGCGGCCCACCAGCCCCGCTACAACCGCCGCTCCCGCCGTCCGCATCACACGTGGTGGATCACGCCCACGGTCGAGGCGTTCCCGCGGCTGTCCGTGGTCAACTCCCCCCGCGAGGGGGCGCTGGGGCCGTTCTCGTCGCGGCAGGCGGCCGCGGCGGCGGTCGACACCGTGCTCGACGCCGTGCCGCTGCGCCCGTGCACCCAGCGCATCCCGGCCAGCGGTGCCTCGGCGTCGCCGTGCGCCCTGTACGAGCTGGGCCGCTGCGGCGCGCCGTGCGCCGGGCTGCAGACCCCGCAGGAGTACGCCCCGGCCGTCACGGCGCTGCACGACCTGGTCGCCGGCCGCGACGACGCCGCGCTGCGCACGATGGCCGACGAGGTCGACGCGCTGGCGGCGAGGGAGCGGTTCGAGGCCGCGGCGCGGCTGCGCGACCGGCTGGCCGTCCTGGTGGTCGGACTCGCCCGGTCGCAGCGGCTGACCGCGCTGGCGGCGCTGCCCGAGCTCGTCGGCGCCCGCCCGGACGGGCGCGGCGGCTGGGAGGTGGCTGTGCTCCGGTACGGGCGGCTCGCGGCGGCAGGCGTGGCCCGCCGCGGCACTCCCCCGATGCCGGTGATCGACGCCCTGCGCCTCGGCGCGCAGACGATCCTGCCGGGACCCGGCCCGCTGCACGGCGCGCCCGTGGAGGAGGTGCGGCTGCTGCACCGCTGGCTCTCCACCGGCGGCACCCGCCTGGTGGTCAGCGAACCGGCATGGACGGAGCCGGCCCGCGGGGCGGGCGGCTGGGGCGGGTGGGCCGAGCGCGCCCGCCCGGTCGAGGTGGACCTGGACTAGCGGTGGACTAATGTCCGGCGAGCCGCCCACCGAGACCAAGGGAGCCGTCGTGATCACCGCGATCGTCCTGGTGCACACCGCCGCCGACCGCATCCCGGAGACGGCGCAGGCCATCGCCGACCTCGACGGGGTGGCGGAGGTCTACTCCTGCGCCGGTGACGTCGACCTGATCGCCGTGGTCAAGGTGGCCGCGCACGAGCAGCTCGCCGACGTGATCGCCGGGCGGCTCAGCAAGGTCGAGGGCGTGCTGCGCACCGACACCCACATCGCCTTCCGCTCCTACTCCCGCGCCGACACCGAGGCGACCTTCTCCGTCGGCCTCGACCCGGAGGGCCTCAGCAGAGGGCCGGCGTGAGCAGTGCACGCATGTCCGGCACCTCCTCAGGCGGCGAGGTGAACGCGTACGTGACCGCGCCTCCGGTGGTGGTGGCCGCGCCGAACGAGTAGTACCCCGAGATCCCGCCGGAGTGCCCGACGGCATCGACGGTCCCGCCGCCGGGGCAGGCCAGCTGGAAGGTCGTCAGCCCGATCCCGTAGCCGAACCCCGGACCCATCGCGTCCGGGGAGCCGGTGACCATGTCGTCCAGCTGAACCGGACCCAGCAGCCTGCCGTCGAGCAGGGCGAGGTAGAAGGCGTCGATGTCGGCCCCGGTGGAGACGATCGCGCCGGCCGCCCACGGCACCGACGGCTCGATCTCGGACACGTCGGTGAGCCCGTCCCCTTCCGGCTGGTAGCCCTTCGGGTGCGGCCCGCGGATCGCACGCTCGCCTGCCGGGGGCAGATAGGTGTCCGCCAGCCCCAGCGGAGTGAGGATGCGGTGCTGCAGCTCCTCGGCGTACGGACGGCCGGTGACCCGCTCGACGAGCATCCCCGCCACGATGTAGTTCGCGTTGGTGTACCGGAACTCGGTGCCGGCGGGGAACTGGGCCGGCTTGCCGTTGAGGACGCCGAGTATCTCGTCCGGCGTGATCGTGACGCCCGTCCGCGCCGCCGCCAGCTCGTTGCCGCGGGGGTCGTCGGAGAACTCGGCGAGGCCGCTGCGGTGCTGCAGGATCTGCCGGACGGTGACCGTTCCGGCGTCGAAGCCCGGCTCGGTGATCAGCCCGGGCAGGTACGTGTCGATCGGGGCGTCAAGGTCGACCCGCCCCTCCCCGACGAGCTGGAGCACCATCACCGCGGTGAACGACTTGGTGATGCTGCCGACCCGCACCTGCTGCGTCGTGGCCGGGATCGGATTGCCGGCAGCTAGGTCGCCGACCCCGCTGCGGACCTCCACCGTCTCCCCGCCGCGGCGCACGGTCGCGAGTCCGCCGACGACGCCGGCGCCGGTCAACGCATCGAGTTGGGCCTGGACGGCCGCACGGGTGGCGGGCGCAACGGCCGGCCCCTGCGCCTCGCTGGTGGCACACCCGGTCGTGACGAGCCCGACCAGCCCGAGCGCCACTATTGTTCTTCTTTTCAGCATGTCACGACGCTATGAACATCCCGCCCCGCCGAGATCGGGGAAGATCCCTACCGCGACCCGGAGATCGGGTCAGCCGCGGGCCTCGGCGATCTCGACCTGACGCGGACCGCGCTCTCGACGGTCGGGGTTCCCAGGCGAGGGTATTTCAGCCTCGCAAGGAGCTGGAGATCTCGACCCAGCGGGTCAGCAGCCGCTCGGCCGCGCCGGAGTCGATGGCCGCGGCCGCCCGTTCCAGCGCCGGCGGGAACGCGTCGCTCAGATGCGCGGGCGGCCCGTCGAAGGCCACGAGGGCGCCTGCCGCGTTGAGCAGCACGGCCTCGCGGACCGGGCCGGGCGCGCCGCCGACCAGCGAACGGAAGACCTCGGCGTTCTCGGCCGGCGAGCCACCGCGCAGGTCCTCGCGGGTAGCGGGGGCCAGGCCGAACGTGGCGGGGTCGAGGCTCTCCTGCCGCACCTCGCCGCCGCCCACCACCCAGACCGTGCTGGTCGTGGTGGTGGTCAGCTCGTCGAGCCCGTCGTCGCCGCGCACCACGAGCGCCGACGCCCCACGGCCTGCGAACACCTCGGCCAGCACCGGGGCCATCCTGGCGTCCGCACACCCGACGAGCGCGGCGCCCGGCTGGGCCGGGTTGGTGAGGGGGCCGAGCACGTTCATCGCGGTGGGCACACCGAGCTCCCGGCGCGGACCGGCCGTGTACCGGAAGCTCGGGTGGAACACCGGGGCGAAGCAGAACCCGATGCCGACCTCGGCGACGCACGCCGCCACCCCGTCCGGCGGGAGGTCGATGGCCACGCCGAGCGCCTCGAGGACGTCGGCGGCACCGCTGGCCGACGACGCAGCCCGGTTGCCGTGCTTGACGACAGGCGCTCCCGCCGCCGCCACGACGACCGCGGTCATCGAGGAGATGTTGACGGTGTGCGCCTGGTCGCCGCCGGTGCCGACGACGTCGACAGCCGGGCCCGGCACCTCGACGCGGCGGGCGTGGCGCAGCATCGCCTCGGCGAGACCGGCGATCTCGGCGGCCGTCTCACCCTTGGCGCGCAGGGCCACGATGAACCCGGCGAGCTGCGCGGAGGTGGCTTCGGCCCCGAGGACCCGGTCCATGACCCACGCCGTCTCGGCCGCCCCCAGGTCCTCGCGGGCGATCAGCCTCCCCAGGAGGGAAGACCAGCTGAGGGCGCTCTTGTCAGCCACGGATCGCGGGATCGAGTGCGGCGGACCGGCGCAGCACGTCGGCCACCGTCTCCGCGGCGGTGAGCGGGTCGAGCGGGTGCACCAGCACCGCGTCGGCCTGGGACCAGGTCGCGAGCCACCGGTCGTCCCGCCTGCGCACCGTCACGACGATCGGGGGGCAGGCGTCGATCTCGTTCTTCAGCTGACGGGACAGGCCCATGCCGCCGGTGGGCTGCGCCTCCCCGTCCAGGATCGCGAGGTCGAGGCCGCCGGCGTCGGCAGCGGACAGTACCTCGGCGATGCCGCCCGCCTCGATGAAGCGGACCCGGCCGAGGTCGGGAGCCGGACGCCGGCCGACGGCGTTGATGATGGCCTCGCGGACCTCCGGACGGTGGCTGAAGACCAGCACGGTCAGGGTCTCGCGCGCGACGGGGCTGCTCACGGTCTGGAACTGTAGTGTCCCGCCGCGCGTTCTCCAGAGGCCGACCCCATGGCCTACACCGACGTCGGGGTTCGAACCGTGACCGGACCGAGGCATCCCCGACAGGCCGTAGAAGTTGGGCGGGGGTCATAATGCCCCTGTGACGACAGCGGCTCCCGGCATCAGCGCGCGCATCCACTCGCTGAACCGCCCGAACCTGGTCAGCGTTGGCACGATCGTCTGGCTGTCCAGCGAGCTGATGTTCTTCGCCGGGCTGTTCGCGATCTACTTCACGGCACGGGCCCAGAACCCGCCCGGCGTGCCGTGGCCGCCCCCGCCCACGCACCTGGACGTGCCGTACGCCCTCGTGGTGACGATCATCCTGGTCGCGTCCTCGTTCACGTGCCAGTTCGGCGTGTTCGCAGCGGAGCGCGGCGACGTGTTCGGCCTGCGGCGGTGGTACCTGCTCACCCTGGTCATGGGTGCGCTTTTCGTCGCGGGCCAGGCCAACGAGTACCGCACCCTCATCGAGGAGGGCACCACCCTCTCGTCGGACGCCTACGGCACCGTCTTCTACCTGACCACGGGCTTCCACGGCCTGCACGTCCTGGGCGGCCTCGTCGCGTTCGTCTACCTGCTCATCCGCACCAAGCTCAGCAAGTTCACCCCGCAGCAGGCCACCGCCGCCATCGTCGTGTCCTACTACTGGCACTTCGTGGACGTCGTCTGGATCGGCCTGTTCTCCGTCATCTACTTCATCCGCTGACCGCGACGCCGACCCCGACGACGACGCCGACCGCAAGGGCTGGAAGACGCAGACGATGACCACCACATCCCCATCGAGTAGCCCTCGTGGCCCGCGCAGCCGATTCCGCCGCCGCGTGGCTGCGGCGTTGGCGCTGGGCATCGGCCTGCTGACGGCCGGCGGCCTGTACACCGCCTTCGCCCCGCAGCCCCAGGTCGCCACGGCGCAGAGCACCGACGCCGCGCTCGTCGCGAAGGGGCAGGACCTCTACAACAACCACTGCATCAGCTGCCACGGCTCCAACCTGCAGGGCGTGCAGGACCGCGGGCCGACCCTGATCGGCGTGGGTGACGCGGCGGCGTACTTCCAGGTGTCGACGGGCCGGATGCCGCTCGCGCGCCAGGAGGCGCAGGCCGTGCGCAAGCCGCCGCTGCCGGAGTTCGACCCGAACACCGCAGAGGGCCAGGCCAACCTCAACGCGCTCGGCGCCTTCATCCAGGCCAACGGCGGCGGCCCCACCCGCCCGGCCGCCTCGGGCGAGGCGCTGCGCGGAACCGACCCGGCCCGTGGCGGCGAGCTGTTCCGCCTCAACTGCGCCTCGTGCCACAACTTCACCGGCCGCGGCGGTGCGCTGTCGTCCGGCAAGTTCGCCCCGAACCTCGACCCGGCCACCGAGCTGGACATCTACACAGCGATGCTCACGGGGCCGCAGAACATGCCGAAGTTCTCCGACCGGCAGCTCGCGCCGGCGGAGAAGGAAGACATCATCGCTTATGTCAAGTCGGTGACGAACGGCAACAACAACCCGGGTGGCAACCCGCTGGGCGGAATCGGTCCGGTGTCCGAGGGCCTCGTCACCTTCATCGTCGGCATCGCCGCCATGATCGGATTCGCACTGTGGCTGGGAGCCAAGTCATGAACACCTCGCGACAGGACCCACCGGGCCTGGGCACCGAGCACCCACACCCGCGCGTCCCCACCCCAGCCGAGGTGGAGGAGATGCCGATCGAGGATGCGGCCCGGCTGGCCACGGAGCTCGACGACGTCCAGGTGCTGCACAACCAGCGCAAGTGGCCGGTCCCCGGCACCCGCGCCGAGAAGCGCGCCGAGCGCTCGGTGGCACTCTGGTTCGTCATCTCGGCGCTGTCGGGTCTCGCGTTCCTCGCGTCCTTCCTGTTCTGGCCCTACCAGTACGTCGCCCCCGGCGCGCCGGGCTACGGGCTTTACGCGCTCTACACCCCGATCGTCGGCGGCACGTTCGGCCTCGCGGTGCTCGCGCTCGGCATCGGCGTCATCGCGTACGTGAAGAGGTTCTTCCCGGACGAGGTGTCAGTGCAGCAGCGCCACGACGGCGCGTCCGACGAGGTGGCGCGGCGCACCGTCGTGGCGCAGCTCGTCAAGGCCGGTACGGACACCGGCATCGCCCGGCGCACGGTGATCAAGCGCGCCGCCGGTGCCGCCGCCGGTGTGTTCGGCCTCGCGCTGGGCATCGCCGCGATCGCCCCGCTGGTCCGCAACCCGTGGAAGCTCGGCCCCGACTCGCCCCTGTGGGTCACCGCCTGGCGGCCCATCGGCGGCGAGACCGTCTACCTGCGCCGCGACACCGGCGACCCGACCGAGGTCTCGCTCGTCCGCCCTGAGGACCAGGAGCCGGGCTCGATGGAGACCGTGTTCCCGTTCCGCGAGTCCGAGCGCGGCAACGCGGAGGCCCTCATCGCCGGGCTCAGCGGGTCGGACACGCCGGTCATGCTGATCCGCCTCCGCCCCGGCCAGCCGGTCGTGCAGCGCGCAGGGCAGGAGAACTTCCACTTCGGCGACTACTACGCCTACTCGAAGATCTGCACCCACCTGGGCTGCCCCACGTCGCTGTACGAGGCGCAGACCAACCGGATCCTCTGCCCGTGCCACCAGACGCAGTTCCTGGCCACGGAGTACGCAAAGCCGATCTTCGGTCCCGGCACCAGGCCACTTCCCCAACTGCCGATTACAGTCAACAGCGAGGGCTACCTCGTTGCGACGGGTGACTTCCGCGAAGCGGTCGGCCCGGCCTTCTGGGAGCGGAGGTACACGCCATGAGTTCGATCACGACACCCACCAGCAGTGGTGCGAACCCGCACGTGGTGAAGGCGCTCGACGAGGCGGACCAGCGGTACCACCCGGCGGCGGGGCTGCGGAAGCAGTTCAACAAGGTCTTCCCGACGCACTGGTCGTTCATGCTCGGCGAGATCGCCCTCTACAGCTTCATCATTCTGCTGCTGTCGGGCACCTACCTCGCGATCTTCTTCGACCCGTCGATGGTCGAGGTCACCTACAACGGCCCGTTCGAGAACCTGCGCGGCATCCACATGTCCCGCGCGTTCGAGAGCTCGCTGCAGATCTCATTCGACGTGCGCGGCGGCCTGTTCGTCCGGCAGGTGCACCACTGGGCGGCGCTGATCTTCGTGGCCGCGATGGTCGTGCACATGTTCCGCACGTTCTTCACCGGCGCCTTCCGTAAGCCGCGCGAGGCGAACTGGGTCATCGGCGTGCTGCTGCTGTTCCTCGGCTTCTTCGCCGGCTTCACCGGCTACTCGCTGCCGGACGACCTGCTGTCCGGCACGGGCCTGCGCATCGCATCCGGGTTCACCCTCGCCGTCCCCGTGATCGGCACCTGGACCCAGTGGGCCCTGTTCGGCGGGGAGTTCCCCGGCACGGAGATCATCCCGCGGCTCTACATCGTGCACGTGCTGCTCATCCCGGGCATCCTGCTGGCGCTGATCGCGGTGCACGTCGGGCTGGTCTGGTACCAGAAGCACACCCAGTTCCCCGGGCCCGGCCGCACCGAGGGCAACGTCGTCGGCGTCCGGATCCTGCCGGCGTTCGCCGCCAAGGGCGGCGCGTTCTTCGCCGTCACGGTCGGCGTCATCGCGATGATGGGCGGGCTCTTCCAGATCAACCCGATCTGGAACTTCGGCCCGTACAACCCGTCCCACATCTCCGCGGGTTCGCAGCCCGACTGGTACGTCCTCTTCACCGAGGGCATGCTGCGGATCTTCCCGCCGTGGGACATCCACTTCGGCGACTACAACATCCCGCCGGCCTTCTGGGCCAGCCCCGCGTTCCTCCCGGTCCTCTACGTGCTCGCCGGCATCTACCCCTGGGTGGAGAAGCGGTTCACCAAGGACAACGCGCTGCACAACCTGCTGCAGCGGCCGCGGGACGTACCGGTGCGCACGGCGCTGGGCGTCATGGCCATCTCGTTCTACACGGTGCTGGTGCTGAGTGGCAGCAACGACCTGATCGCCTACTTCTTCGACGTCTCGCTCAACGCCACCACCTGGGCGGGCCGCATCGGGGTGCTGGTCGTGCCGCCGATCGCCTACTACGTCACCTACCGGATCTGCATCGGGCTCCAGCGCAGCGACCGGGCGGTGCTCGAGCACGGCATCGAGACCGGCATCATCCGCAGGCTCCCGCACGGCGAGTTCATCGAGGTCCACCAGCCGCTCGCCGGCGTGGACAGCCACGGCCACCCGATCCCCCTGGAGTACCAGGGCGCTCCGGTGCCGAAGAAGATGAACCAGCTCGGCATGGGCGGCTCGCCGGTGGCCGGCTCGCTGCTCAAGCCCGACCCGGCCGACGAGACCGCCGCGCACGAGCGGGCGAAGGCCGAGGAGGCGGCTGCCGAGGCCGCCGCCCACCGCGAGCGCAGGGCGCTGGCCGGCCGGCCGAAGGACGAGTGAGGTAGCAGGTTCACGAGAAGGGCCCCGCCGGGTGATCCGGTGGGGCGCTTCTTGTTGTGTGGCTACTCCGGGAAGTCGAACTCGCCCGCCTCAACGCCCTTGACGAACGCCACCCACTCCGCCGCGGTGTAGACGTGCGGCTCGGCGGTGGGGTCGGCGGCGGGTCGCAATGCCACTCCACCGTCGGCCAGCCGCGACATCTCCACGCCGCGGCGGACGTTCCCGACGTCCCAGCCCCGTACGCCCGCGAGGAACGCCTGCCACGCAGCCGTGGTGTGTTGGTGCGGGGCGCGGGAGCGGTCCTTGGTGTCCCGGACGGCGACCCCGCCGTCTGGCAGCGGCGCCACCTCGACGCAGCTCCCGCCGTTCTCGCCGCTGAAGCTGCTGGTGCGCCAATCCAGGTTGTCCAAGTCCCCGAGCCCGCCTTCCGCGTCTACAACTCGCCGGCGACCCGCCGGATGAGCTCCCGCGACTCGACCGGGGCCAGCGCAAGGGTCCGCAGCTGGTCGAACTTGAGTCTAGCCAGCGTGACCTCGGGTTCCTTCTCCAAGAGTGTGGCGCCGAGAGCATGCTCCGCGTAGGCCATGTCCGGCTCTCCCAGGTCTCCGAATCTGAGCACCATGAACCCGGAGGCCAGCGCGGGATGCGCTCCCTGCCCGGCAGGCAGCACCTGGAGGGTGACGGTCGGCAGTTCTGCCGCCGTGTGCAGATGTGCGAGCTGCGCGCAATGCGTCTCCCGGCCGCCGACAGGGTTCCGCAACGCCGCGTCATCGAGAATCGCCGCCAGCCGTAGCGGGTCATCTTCGGAGTGCAGGCGGCGTTGCCGGATCGTGCGGACCTCCACCTCGCGCTCGCGTTCCGCAGCCGTCCGGCGCATCGGCGACGCGTCATAGAGGGCGCGGCTGTAGTCGGGCACCTGCAGCAGGCCTGGCACGAACCCGAGCGCGTACTCCAGCACCTGGGTGGCCTCGGTCTCGTAGCCGACGTAGGAGTTGTCGCCCAGCCCGTAGGCCCGGTACCAGCCGCGCTGACCGGCCTCCCGCGCCAGCGCGAGCAGCTCGGTCCAGTGGTCGCCGCCGGCGTCGAAGAGGTCGAGCATGCTCTTGACCAGGTGCACGTCGGCCTTCTGCTGCCCGGTCTCGATGCGGCTGAGCCTGCTGACCGAGGCGTCGAGCGCGGGCGCCGCCGATTCCAGCGTGTACCCGGCCAGCTCGCGCAGCTCCCGGAGCCTGCGGCCGAGGATGCGCCGCCTGATCGACGACCCGTTCCGCTTCTCCATGCACCCTCCGCGTCGGCCCGGTGACCGAATGGTGTCAGTGGGAACTGCACAAATGGGATTCCCACGCTGATCGATCCCGTCCGGCGGTTCCCGTGAGGAACCTCGGCGGGAGCCGACAGAGGGGGAACCACCAGTGCACGAGCAATCAACAGTGCTGGCCAGAGCTGCGGGAGTGATCGCGAACTCCCCCGGCCTCTGGTCGCGCCTGCTCACCGACCACGTCGCGGGTCACGACGGCCGGTGCCGGGCATGCCTGTCGCAGGTGCGGCTGGCACCGCTGTGGCCGTGCCGGATCGCGGTGCTGGCGTCGACGGCGCGGGCGGCACACGAGCGCGACAAGATCACCAATCTGGGAGCTTGAGCTGCACGAGGTGGTCGTTGCTGGCCTGCGCGAGGCCACGCGGCGTCCGGCGGCCCCAGGCTCTGCACACACATACGCGTCCATCCACTCGCCGGCCGGCCGTGAGGTGCACGCCAGAGCTGTTTGATCTTGGGCGAACCACTCTCAGGTTCATCTCACGGCGGCACCCGGTGCGTATTTGTGTGCAGAGCCTGGAAGCGCTCGGGGCGCCGCGAGCTGCAGATGTGCAGCTCATGTCCCCATCTTGGCGATCACGCTCCTCAGGCTCCACGCGGCGGCGGCCAGTGCTCCGGCGTACAGGAGCAGGTAGACGTCCGGCTGCAGGGAGATCAGGCCGGTGCTCGGGATCGGGCCCACGCCCGGTCCGGGCAGCCTGGTCACCACAGCGAGCGTCACGATGAGCAGGCCGCCCAGCAGCGCCACCGCGGCCCGGGCGCCGGCCGCAGCCCTGGCCACGAGCAGCACCATCAGCGGCACCGCCCACACCCAGTGGTGCGACCACGCAAACGGGGCCAGCGCGGCGGAGGCGAGCCCGCACAGCGTCACGGCGAAGAGTTCCTGCCCGGCCCGGTGCGCCTGCACGGCGAGCACGATCGTTGCGGCACCGAGCACCACCGCAGCGGGGATCCACAGCACGGGGAGCCCAAGCCGGGCGAGCAGGCCGTTGAGCGAGTGGTTGCTGAGGCCTGCGACGTCGGAGATCCGGTCCGCGGCGACGAACGTGCCGTGCACCCAGTAGTCCACCGAGTCGGCGGGGGCGAGGAGGAAGCCCAGCACACCGGCCGCCACGAACACCCCCACCGCCGCGGCCGCGGCCCGCCGCCGCCCGGTCACCAGCAGGTACACCACGAACACCAGCGGCGTCAGCTTCACGGCAGCGGCGAGGCCCACACCCACCCCACGCCAGCGGCTCCCCGGGCGGCCCAGCAGGTCGCCGACCACCAGCGCGAGCAGCACGAGGTTGATCTGGCCGAGGTAGAGGGTGGTCCGCACGGGGTCGAGGCCCGTCGCGACCACCGCCAGCAACGCGGCACCCGCGATCCCGAGTGGGAGGCCGGCGGCCCGCCCGCAGCGGTGGACGACGAAGCCGAGCAGCCCGATCCCCGCGGCCGTCCACAGCACCTTCAGTAGGCCGAGCGGCAGCACGGAGAGTGGCGCGAACAGCACGGCCGCGAACGGCGGGTAGACGAACGGGAGGTCGAGCAGAACCCCGCCGTCGTACAGCGGCGCGCCACGCAGCACGTGCTCGCCGCCCGCGGCATAGACCTGCAGGTCTATCATCAGCAGGTGCGCGTCCGGCCACAGCGCGAGCACCACGGCCTGCCCGACGAGCACGGCGACGGCGAGCCCGGCGAGGTACCAGCGCAGCCGGCGTCCGTCCATCCGGCGAGGTTAGTGTCCCCTGCGGAGCGGCTGGGAGATGCTCGGGTCTCCAGATGTTCGGAACTCCAGGGGCGGACGAGAGGTGGGCCGATGAAGGTCGACGCGATGCTGCAGGGCACCGGGCTGGCAGAACTGGCGAAGGAGGCCAGGGATCGGGAGGCGGCCGGCTACGACGGGCTCTGGAGCTTCGAGGGCCCGCACGACCCCTTCCTGCCGCTCATGCCAGTGGCCGAGCACACCGCGCGGATAGCGGTGGGCACGGCGATCGCCGTCGCGTTCGCGCGCAACCCGATGAGCATGGCGTACGTGGCGCACGACGTGCAGGTGCACTCGGAGGGCCGGTTCCTGCTCGGCCTCGGCAGCCAGGTGAAGCCGCACATCGAGCGCCGGTTCGCGATGCCGTGGAGCCGGCCGGCCGCGCGGATGCGGGAGTACGTCAGCGCGCTGCGGGCGATCTGGTCGGCGTGGGAGACGGGCGAGCGGCTCAACTTCCACGGTGACTTCTACAGCCACACCCTCATGACGCCGTTCTTCTCCCCCGAGCCGAGCCCGTGGGGGCCGCCGCAGGTCTACCTGGCCGCTGTCGGCGACCAGATGACCCGCACCGCGGGAGAGGTGTGCGACGGGCTGCAGCCGCACGCGTTCACGACCCGGCGCTACCTGGAGGAGCAGACCCTGCCGATCGTGCAAGAGGGCCTGGCGGCGTCCGGGCGGAGCCTCGCGGGCTTCTCGATCTCCTTCTCCGGCTTCGTCGTCTCGGGCACCAACGAGGAGGAGATGGCCGCTGCGGCCCGCGGCACGCGCGAGCAGATCGCGTTCTACGGGAGCACGCCGTCCTACCGGAAGGTGCTGGACCTGCACGGCTGGGGCGCGCTCGGCGACGAGCTGAACAAGCTCTCCCGCGGCAGCGACCCGGCCCGCTGGCAGCGGATGGGCGAGCTGGTCGACGACGAGGTGCTGCAGGCGTTCGCGGTGGTGGCCGAGCCGGACCGGCTGGGCGCGGCGCTGCTGGAGCGCTTCGGCGGCCTGGTCGACCGCTTCACCTTCTACGCGCCCTACCCACACGCCGACGACCTGTTCGCGCGGGCGACGGAGGAGCTGCGCGCGGCGCCTTAGTCACGGTCCCGGCACAGGCACTGGCACGACATCAAGGCCGTCGATCCCAGCGAAGTCGGCCGGATTGCACGTGTGGACCGGCAGATCATTGGCGATCGCTACTGCAGCGATCAGTGCGTCATAGGCCCGTGCTTGCGGCTTACGTCCAGCCTGCCGCAGCGCGGATGCCACCCGGCCGAATGCGCGCGCAGCGGACGCGTCAAAGGGCAACGGGTCGAAGTCGGCCTCCGCCTGCTGCAGGACGGCCTGACGCGCCGCCCGCTCCTTCTCCGAGCCGGCGACGAGCGGTCCGACCGACAGCTCGGCAAGGGTGATCGTCGAGATGAGGGGCTCCTCGGGAAGACCCTGCTCAGTACGCAGGAGGGGGAGCGCGATGACTGTGCTGGTGTCCAGCAGTCCTCGCCGATCCGCTCCGGTCACAGGGCAGGGTCCAGCACCGCATCGACATCCGAGCGGAAAACGCGCGGGTCCACTACGGGGACACCGCGCCAGCGGGCGAGCAGGGACGTGGCGCTGAGCCGCGGGCGCGGCAAGGGGCGCAACTCTCCGACCGGAACCCCGGCCCGCGTCACGACGACCGTCTCGCCGTGCTCAACGCGCTGCAACACCTCGCCACCGTGATTACGCAGCTCGCGGATGGTGACCTCGTCCACGCGACGACCGTATCACACGTGAGACAGCGGCGGCTTCTCGCGCCGCCGACGCGTCTGTTCCCCGGTCGCCTGCTGCTCGTCCGTCGACCAGGCAACGGCAGCGTCACGATCCGTTCGCAGATCGGCGCTCACCATGCGAAACCGGACAGCAGGGCGGATCATCAACGCACGCCGACCCGCACCTGAGGAGCCACAATGCTCGCGATCGTCGCTGCCGTCCTCTTCGGACTCGCCCTCATCTTCGACCTCGCCGGGATCTCGATCCAGGTGATCACGAGCGGGATCCTCGTCACGGCCGGGCTGCTGTGCCTTGCGCTGTTCCTGGCCGGCATCGGCACGCGCTCGGTGAGCTACCGCCGCAGCCGCCGCTGACCGCGAACCCGGTTGCCCCGCCCGCCCGCCTGAGCCCAGGCTGGGCGGGTGCGGGCGCGGGGGGCACCACTCGGTAGCGGATTCGCGCGGCTGTGGACAGCCAGCGCGGCCACCAACGTCGGCGACGGGGTAGCCCTCGCCGCCGGTCCCCTGCTGCTCGCGTCGCTGACCTCCGACCCGGCGCTGGTGGCAGGTGCGGTGTTCGCACAGCAACTCCCGTGGCTGCTGTTCGCACTGCCCGCGGGGGTGCTGGTGGACCGGATCGACCGGCGCAAGCTCGTGGTGCTGGTCAACCTCGTGCGCGCCGCCGTCATCGGCGCGCTCGCCGCCGCCGTCGCCACCGGAAGTGCGAGTGTGGCGCTGATCTACGTTGCGCTGTTCGCCGTCGGCACGATGGAGACGCTGGCCGACAGCGCGAGCACCGCCCTGCTGCCGGCCCTCGTGCCACCGGACCAGCTGCCGCGCGCAAACGCCCGGCTGGTCGGCGTCCACATCGTCGGCAACCAGTTGCTCGCGCCGCCGCTCGGCGCCGCGCTGTTCGTGCTCGCGGCCGCGATCCCGTTCGGGCTCAACGCGGCGACGTTCCTGATCGGGGCCGTGCTCATCGCGACGCTGCGGATCCCGCGGCCCGAGCCGCGGTCCGAGCCGCACGCGCCGTTGCGCCGGGACGTCACCACGGGCATGCGCGCGCTCATGCGCCACCCGGTGCTCCGGATGCTCGCCATCTGCCTCTCGCTGATGAACCTGACCCTGATGGGCACGTTCTCGATCCTCGTGCTCTACGCCCGCGAGCGGCTGGGCCTCGACGAGGTGGGCTTCGGCCTGCTGCTGGCCGCGTCCGCGGTCGGCGGCGTCGCCGGTTCCGCGGCGTCGGCCCGCCTGCAGGAGCGGTTCGGGGTGGCTGGGCTCCTGCGTGCCGGGCTGGTGATCGAGACGTGCACGCACCTGTCGCTGGCGCTGGCGCGCGCACCGTGGGTCGCGATCACCACCATGGTGGTGTTCGGTGCGCACGCCAGCGTGTGGGGTGTGCTGACGCTGTCCTGGCGCCAGCGGGCGGTGCCCGACGCGCTGCGCGGGCGCGTCAACAGCGTCTACTTCCTCTTCGCCATCGGGGGAGCGGCGATCGGGGCCCTGGTCGGGGGACTGACGGCCGGCGGCCTGGGCATCACGGCCCCGTTCTGGCTCGCATTCGGCGGGATGTCCGTGCTCACGGTGGTGGCCTGGCGGCGGTTCACCCCGGCCCGGCTCGACGACCCCGACCCGGTGCCGATCCCTGCCTCGTGATCAGTGGCGCCAGCTGTGCTTCGGCTCGTACCCGAGCACGCGGCGGGCCTTGTCGATCGACAGCATCGTCTCGTGCTCGCCGAGCGGGCGCGTGACCGGCACGCCGGGGTAGACCTCGGCCACCAGCTCGGTGCTCGGGCGCGACATGACAGTGTCGGCGTTCGCGATCACGAACACCTCCACGCCGGTGGCGTCGTGCTCCAGTGCGAGCCGCACGGCCTGCGCCCCGTCGCGGCCGTCGATGTAGCCCCAGAGGTTCCAGCGCCGCAGCTGCGCGTCGGCGTCGAAACCGGGGAAGGCGGTGTAGTCCTCGGGGTCCATCACGTTGGAAAAGCGCAGCCCGAACGCCTTGAGGTCGGGCACCCAGCGGGCGAACTGCCGCGCCATCTCCTCCTCCAGCGTCTTGACCAGCGAGTACGTGCTCTCCGGCCGTGGCGCGTACTCCTCGTCCACCGGGATGTAGGGCGGTGGGGTGTCGAACGGGAGCCCGAGCACTGTCTCGCTGGACGCCCACACGATGTTGCGGATGCCGGCGGTGCGGGCCGCGGCGAAGACGTTGTAGGTCGCGGTGATGTTGTTGGCGAACGTGGCCGAGTTCGTGGTGCGCCCCGGCGCCGGGATCGCGCCGAGGTGGACGACGGCGTCGACCCCGTCGTGCCTGTCGTCGACGCGGGTGAGCGCCTCGAGCACCTGGCCCTGGTCGGTGAGGTCGAGCTGGACGAACGACCCGCCGGGGAGGCTCGGGTGCGGCACGCGGTCCAGACCGATCACCTGGTAGCCGTGCTCCTGCAGGTCGCGCACGACATGCCGGCCCAGCTTCCCGCTGCTCCCGGTCACGGCGACGGTGGTCATGCATCCTCCGAGGTAAGTGGGCGGCCGCTGCTGCGGCCACTCCTGCCTACCACCCGGACGGGGCCGGGGCATTGCCACCCCACGTGTGATGCGCGCTATCGTCGTCGCATGCGCATCGCCCTCGCTCGTGCCGCGGCAGTATTGCCGCGCGTCGGCTGAGCCAGGCTGCCGGCGCGCCCGCTCTCCCTCGTTCGTCCGAGGCCTGGCTCGGGCCCCCATCGCAGTGGACCTTCCCGGAGCCCAACATGACTCTTGTCGACCACTCCTCCCGCGCAACCTGGACCCCGCGCCTGCCCCGCAGGCACGAGATCGTCACCACCGGTGGTGTGCAGGGCGTCCTCGACGTCGGCGCTGCCCTGCGTGCGTGCGCGTTCCCGGTCTCCGACTTTTTCGTCGACGTCCGCGACGGCGTGCCCTACAGCTCCGTGACCTGCACGGTCTCGCTCACGAACGCCGAGTGCTCCACCTTCGCCGAGCGCCTCTCCGCGCTGAAGGCGGTCGTGTCCGTCGAGCCCTGCTGACGGCTCCCGGCGTCACGCGGGCGCTCAGGGGCTGGTGCTGGCCCCGTGCGCGTGGTCGATCATCTCGGCCAGCTCGGCCACCTTCACCCGCTCGGCGCCCCGCAGCCCGCCGCGGCGCACCTCCTCGGCATCGAGGCGCAGCCAGCCCGTCCAGTCGACCGGGCGCACGCCGTGGGCGGCCAGCGCCGCCCGCAGAGCCTCCGGCCCGGGATGCGCCGGGGCGGGCAGGCTGGGCAGATCCTCCAGGAGCGCGGCGACGGTCTCGTTGGCGTCGGACTTGTTCGTGCCGATCACGCCGGTGGGACCACGCTTGATCCACCCGGTCACGTACGCGCCGGGCACCGGGACGCCGTCGCGCACCACCCGGCCACCGATGTTGGGGACAGTGCCGGTGACCGGGTCGAACGGCAGCCCGGGCACCGGTTCCGCCGCGTACCCGATCGCGCGCACGACGAGCCCGACGTCGAGGGTCTCCTCGACGCCGGTGCCGACCACGCGGCCGTTGCCATCCGTCGTGTTCCTCTCGACCACCACGCCGCTCACGCGCCCGTCGGAGCCGAGGATCCGCACCGGGCTGCGCAGGAACCACAGGTGGATGCAGCGGGGCTTGCCGGTCGGCGCGCCCCGGGACCACTCGGTGAGCATCGCGAGGTTCTGCTTCTGCCGTTTGTCCTGCGGCTCCTCGACACCGTCGGCGAGCAGCCCGTCGTCGTGCACGACGACGTCGGCGTTGGCGAGCTCGCCGATCTGGCGCAGCTCGGCCGGGGTGAACCGGACGTGCTCGGGGCCGCGGCGGATGAGCACGTGCACGTCCCGCACGGCGCTTCCGCGCAGCACGTCGAGCACCGGGTCGGGCACGTCGGTGCCGGCCATCTCGTCGGAGGTCTTCGCCAGCACCCGCGCAACGTCGAGGGCCACGTTGCCCGCCCCGACGACGGCGACACCGGGGTGGTCGAGCAGCGGGCGCAGCCCGGTGTGGTCGGGGTGCCCGCAGTACCAGCTCACGAACGCGCCGGAGCCCAGCGAGCCGGCCAGCTCCTCACCCGGAACGCCGAGCATGCGGTCCACCGAGCTGCCGGTGGCGTGGACGATCGCGTGAAAATGTTGCCGCAGCTCCTCCAGCGGGATGCCGCCCTCCCCTACGCGCACGCCGCCGAGGAACTCGACGTCGGCCGGGTCGAAGGGCCTCTGCAGCACGCGGATGACCGACTTCATCTTCACGTGGTCGGGGGCCACGCCATAGCGGACCAGGCCGTACGGGGCCGGCAGGCGGTCGATGACCTCGACGCTCACCGGCTCCCCGGACGCGAGCAGCGCTGCCGCGGCGTACAGGCCGGACGGGCCAGCTCCGATCACCGCGACCCTGGCGTGTGGCTGCTGCGTCACGTCGACTCCTGTTATGTGATCGGGACCGATCCTGCCATTCCGCGGTGGTCCCGACGGATCGTGCACGTCATCGGACACGTCAACGACCTTACGACCGCTGCCCGTGGATCGAGAGGGACCTGCGTCACGGACAGCGCACGCGCCGCGACACACAACCGCCGGGGCCCCCGACGATGTCGATCTGTCACCCGATCGGTAGCGGGAGCCGCCCGCTACCCTGCCGCCTCGTGGATACGGGCGCGCCGGGCGAACTCCTCGGCAAGCGGGCGCTCGTCGATCTCTCACACATGATCGAGAAGTTCGCGCTCGCCGCCCCGCCGGACGAGCCGCTCGTCGTCCTGGCGATGTTCCAGAAGCTCTCGTACTTCGAACGGGCGAGCGCGGTGTACCGCGCCATCGCCGGACGGGGTGCCGTCACCGTGATCGGGGTGGCGGAGGACTCCCCGCCCGCGGTGCCGCCCGGGGTGCAGCCCGCGCTGCTCTCCGCGTCGGACGAGCTGGCGCGCCAGTGGAGCGTCACCGTGCTCGGGCCGCACGGTGGCGCCAACCTCGTCGCTACCGACCTGGAGACGATCGACCCGGTCGCGCGCACGCTCGAGGACGGCCGCACGTTCCGCGGGAGCTGGTCGTTCCGTCGCGGGGACGCCTACGCGGAGGTGATCCGGCTGCGGGCGGCGCTGCGGCTGCCCGCAGCGGTCGTCGCGGACATCGACGAGCTGCTGCGGGCCGTGCGCGGCACGCCCGAGCCGCCGTACCACGAGTGGTGGAGCGGGCCGACGGGCTTCCTCGCCGAGCGGGTAAGGACAGCGGATCGCAGGCGCATCGCGGCGGAGATGCGGCTGGACGCCATGAAGGGGGACAACGCCGAACGCGACCCGCGCACCGGCCTGTACACGGAGAAGTTCCTCGGCCGCTGGACCAAAAGCCTCGGCGCGGGGACCCTCCCGATCGGGCTCGCGCTAGTGCGGATCTTCGGCATCCCGGAGGTGCGGTCGCAGTACGGGCTGCGCGCCGAGCTCGCTGCGCTTCGGGCCGTGTCGAAATGCGTGCAGGACCTGCTCACGCCGGTCGACCGGGCGGTGCGGCTGGGCCGCGAGGACTTTCTGGTCGTGCTGCCCTCGTGGGCGCCCGAGCGGGTGCTGTGGTTCTGCGAGGAGGTGTGCGCGCGCGTGGCGAGGCTGGACCAGCAGTACCCGTTCGTCTCGCTGCCGGGCGTCGCCGCCGCGACGGTGACGCGCAGCCGCCCGCTACCGGTGGAGCAGCTGCGCCAGCAGGTGCTGGTCAGCGGCGGGCCGTCGGGGCCGGTGAGCGTGCTCAGGGACTGAGACCGGGGTGGCAGGCCTGCTCAGAAGCCGGCCAGCGCCGTGCGGGCGGTGAACGTGCGGCGATAGTCGGCCGGGGCAACGCCGACGACCTTGCGGAAGTGGTGGCGCAACAGCGCACCGCTGCCGAAACCGCTGCGCTCGGCGACGTCGTCGACACCCAGGTCGGTGTCCTCCAGCAGCCGCTGGGCCCGCAGCACCCGCTGCAGCGTGAGCCACTTGTGCGGCGTGGTGCCCGTCTCAGCGACGAAGCGGCGCGCGAAGCTGCGGTCGGACATCCGGGCGCGGCGCGCGAGGTCGGACACCGAGTGCTCGATCTGAAGGTTCTCCAGCACCCAGTCCAGCACGGGCGCGAGACCGTCGGCCCGGCAGACCGGGACGGGCTGCTCCACGAACTGCCGCTGCCCCCCGTCGCGCTGCGGGGGCACGACCATCCGCCGCGCGATCGCGTTGACCACGGCGTTGCCCAGCTCGCGGCGCACCACGTGCAGGCAGGCGTCGATGCCCGCGGCCGTTCCCGCGCTCGTGACGATGTTGCCGTCGTCGACGAACAGCACGTCCGGGTCGACCTGCGCGAGCGGGTTCTTGGACCGCAGCTCGTCGGCGTTCATCCAGTGCGTGGTGCACCGGCGGCCGTCGAGAAGGCCGGCCGCGCCGAGCACGAACGACCCCGAGCAGACGCTCAGCATCGTGCTGCCGGACGCCGCGGCCGCTCGCACGGCGTCGAGCACCGGCTCGGGGAACTCGCGCATCCGGGTGGCCGACACCGCTACCAGGTCGGCGCCGGCGAGACCGTCGAGCCCGTGGGTGGGCACGATCTCCACCCCGACCGTGCTCCGCAGCGGCTCGCCCGCGACCGGCCCGCAGACCCGCAGCTCGAACGGCGGCACTCCGTCCTCGGTGCGGTCGATGCCGAAGACCTCACAGATCGTGCCGAACTCGAACGGCGAGACCTCGGGAAGCACCAGCGCGGCGACGGTCTTCAGCATCCGGGCAGTGTACTGGCAGCATCTTTACAGGGGTAGACAGTTCTGCCACTGGTGGCAGGAAGTTCACGGGCGCAGACTTTCTGCCATGGTTACCGCGCTCATTGTCCTGCTCCTCGTGGGAGCCCTCGTGACTCTCTCGATCGTGCGCCCGTCCACCTCGTTCCTGGCCCCCGCGCCCGCCGACCGCGACCGGGAGCGCACGCTCGGCGACTTGCGCGCCCTGCCCGGCTACCACTCGGACGTGCGGCTTCCCTGATCCCTCCTCACCCGGAGTAGAACGCCGCCAGCCGCTCGGCCTCCTCGGCCAGCGCGGTGGCGGCGCTCGCCGGCAGCGCGTGGAACGGCTCGCAGCGGACCTCACCGTCGGCGTAGCGCCAAGTGCCCGCGACCTGCCCGTCCACCAGGAACGTCGGCACCGACTGCGGCATGCTTGTGGCGAACACCCGCTTGCGGTACTCCTCGGGCAGGATCTGCGCGCGCCGCACGTGCACCAGCAGGTTGGCGTCCCACTGCCCGAGGAAGCGCACGGGTGCCGGAGTGTCGGCGTCGGGCAGCGGGGCGTCCGGCACGTCCACGAGCTCGCCACCCTGCTCGTCGCGGAAGCGGCGCAGCTCCATGCGGGCGAGCACGGAGCGCGCGACCGTGATCGTCCACCCGCAGAACGACCCGACGTCGGCCGCCGACGCAGGCCCGAACCCGCGCAGGTACCGGGCGGCGAGCAGCTCCTGCGCCTCCGCCTCGGAGAGCGCCGGCTCCGGTGGGCACACCGTGTGCTCGGCCAGGCCGTAGACATGGGCGCGGGGCGTGGCCCACGTGCCGGCCGGCGGCACCCGCACCAGGTCGAGCCACAGCTGGACACCCGTCCACGCCTCGCGCGGGAACCCCTCGGCCACGAGCCGCTTCTGGATCTCCGCCTGCTTGAGCGGCCCGTCGGCCAGGTAACCGCGCACGGCGCGGGCGGCGGCGGGCATGTCGAGCTCGGCTGGTGGCCGGGCGGACCTGCGCCACCACTCCCGGCGCGGGGCGCGCACGGCCTCGGTGAACGTCCAGTAGTCGCCCGCCGAGACCATGTGAATCGTGCACCGCATCACCCAGGCCTGCACGATCCGGCCGTCGTGCAGGGCATCGGTGAGGGCCTCGCGCCGGAACCCGGCCAGCCGCGACCACATCCCGACGTAACCCGACGGGGCGTACTGCGTCTGCAGGCCCGCCACCTGCTCGGTGGCGCGCTCGGGGGCCAGCGTGGAGCGTTCCAGCAGCAGCTGGCGGGCGAGCACGGCCCGGTTGAGTTCCCGGGTGGTCAGCACACGCTCGGCCATGGCGGGGAGTCTGCCCGCTCCCCCCGACAGTCCAGGCCGGCCGTGACATTCGTCAGACCGGAGTGCTGACGAGATCCACTGCCGCCTGCCCGGCGGGCCCGGCACCGTTGCCGTCATGACCGAGGTGACCGAGGTACTCGAGATCGACGGGGTGCGCCACCGCTACGGCGCCGTCACCGCACTCGCCGGTGTGGACCTGACCGTCCGCGCCGGCGAGTGCGTGGCGCTGCTCGGCCCGAACGGGGCAGGCAAGACGACGCTGGTGGGGCCCACCTGCTCGCGCTGCTGCTGACCACCGCCGTCGGCGCGCTCCTCGCCGGCTGGGCCTACCGTAACCTGCGGCAGTGACCACGAGGGCCGCTTCCCGGTGGGCCGGCCTGGCCCGGCCGGCGTCCACCTGGTGGACGCTGATCTGGCTCGCCGCGCTGCTCTACCAGCCCGCCCTCGACCCCACGAGCGGCCCGCTGCAGTACATGGTCGGCGTCGTCGTGATCGTCGTGTTCGTCGCGTTCTACCTCTACGTCGACGGGCACGACGGGCACGACGGGCGGCTGCGCCGGTGGGCGCCCGCGATCACCACCGTGCTGGCGCTCGTGGCCACTCCGCTCAACGGCGGCGCGAACGTCCTGCTCGTCTACGCCGCCGGGTTCGCAGGCAGCACGCTGCCGCGGCGGCAGGCCGTGCGCTGGTTCGTCGGCCTCACGCTGCTGGTCGTGGGGCTCATGCTCGTCTCGCCGATCGACATGCCGTGGCGGCTGTTCACGTTCGTGCCGACCGTGGTGCTCATCTGGACCATCGGAACGATCACCCTCACCTACGCCGAGGAGGGCCGCTCCGAGCGGTTCCGGGCGACCAGGATGGAGTACCTGGCCACGCTGACCGAACGCGAGCGCATCGCCCGCGACCTGCACGACCTCCTCGGCCAGACGCTCACCGGCATCGTCGTGCGCTCGCAGCTCGCGCAGCGGCTCGCGCGCACCGACGCCGACGCCGGGGTCCGGGAGATGGCCGAGGTGGAGCGGGCCGCCCGCGCCGCCCTCGCCGAGGTGCGCGACACCGTGTCGGGCTGGCGGCAGGTCACCCTCGACGACGAACTGGCCAGCGCCCGGGGCGCCCTCACGGCGGCCGGAGTCGCGCTCACCGTGGCCCGTGAGCCCGCCCTGGTGCTCACCCCGTCGGCCGAGACCGCACTGGGGCTCGCGTTGCGCGAGGCCGTCACCAACGTCGTGCGGCACGCGCACGCAGGGAGCTGCACGGTCGCGCTGCGGCGCGTCGAGGACCGGGTGGAGCTGGAGATCGCCGACGACGGCGTGGGCAGCGACCAGCGCGAGGGCAACGGCCTGACCGGTATGCGCGAGCGGATCGCGGCGCTCGGCGGCGAGGTCCGGCGGCTCGCCCGCGGCGGCACGGCGCTCACCGTCGCGGTCCCTGCGGCGGTGGCCACATGAGCAAGATCCGGCTCGTGCTCGCCGAGGACCAGGCCATGGTGCTCGGGGCGTTCGCGCAGCTGCTCGCTCTCGAACCAGACCTCGATGTCGTCGCCACCGCCACCGACGGCACCCGCACGCTGGCGGCCGTCGCAGACCACGACCCGGACGTGCTCGTCACCGACGTGGAGATGCCCGGGCTGAGCGGCCTGGACGTCGCCGCCGAGCTGCGCCGGCGCGGGACCCGCACCAGGATCGTGATCGTCACGACGTTCGCCCGGTCGGGCTACCTCCGCCGGGCCCTGGAGAGCGGCGTGGCCGGGTACGTGCTGAAGGACGCGCCGATCGACCAGCTCGTCGACACCGTGCGGCGGGTCCACGCGGGCGGCCGGGTGGTGGACCCGGCGCTCGCCGTCGCCGCGTGGGACGGCGCGGACCCCATGACCGACCGCGAGCGCGACGTCCTGCGCCTGGCCGCCGACGGCCTGCCCAACAGCGAGATCGCGGCCCAGCTCCACCTCGCCGAGGGCACCGTCCGCAACTACCTGTCGACGGCGATCACGAAGCTCGGCGTCCGCAACCGCATCGAGGCGGCCCGAGTAGCCCGCGACCGCGGCTGGCTCTAACCACCCCAACTCAGCCGCACTCACACCCCGACTCGCGCGCACTCACACCCCGACTCGCGCGCACTCACACCGCGACTCGCGGGGGTGGGACCCCACACTCCGCGAGTCGGGGTCTGGGTGCGCGCGAGTCGGGGTCTGGGTGCGCGCGAGTCGCTGGGAAAGTGCGAGCGAGTTGCGCTCAGGTGGGGCGTTCGGACAGCAGGCGGTCTACCAGGTCCGCCGCGTGGCCCGTCGAGCTGTCGGTGTCCGTCGTCAGGGCGAGGTTCGCTGCCATCCGGTCGGGATGCACCTCCAGGCCCTCCAGCGACGTGCGGAGCCGTGCCGCCGCGCCGCCGGTGGCGCAGAGCAGGTCGGTGAGCGTCTGCCACTCGGCGTGCCACGGGCCCGCGGCGCGCTGGTGCTCGTGGTCCGCCGCACCGAGCAGCACGGCGGCGAGGCCGGGGGCGCGGCGGGCCGCGGCGCGTGCGGTGATCGCGGCGATGGGGTTGCGCTTGTGCGGCATCGACGACGAGTCGCCCGGCGCGCCCTCCGACACCTCTCCCAGCTCCGTGCCCGCGAGCAGCACGACGTCGGTGGCCGGTTTCGCGCACGCCCCGGCCGCCACGGCCAGGGCCCCCGCCAGCTCCCCGATACGGGTGCGCTCGGTGTGCCACGGCGCCGCGTCGGCCAGGCGCAGCGACCGCGCGAGCGACGCGGCAACGGCCGGCCCGTGCGGGTGCAGGGCCGCGAGCGTGCCTGCGGCGCCGCCGAGCTGCAGCGGCAGCGCGTCGAGCACGCCGGACAGCGCCGTCCGCGCCCGGTCCAGGCCGGTGCACCAGCCCGCCGCGACCAGCCCGAACGTCGTGGGGAGCGCCTGCTGGCCGAGTGTGCGGGCGATCATCGGGGTGGTCCGGTGGGCCCGCGCGAGGGCAGCGGCGGCGTCGGCTGCCCCGCGCAGGTCGCCCAGCACCACCTCGCCCGCCCAGCCGACGAGCAGCACGGCCGCGGTGTCCATGATGTCCTGGCTGGTGGCGCCCGGGTGCACGGACCGACCGGCCTCCCCCGCGGCGGCCCGCAGTATCCGCACCAGCGGGATCACCGGGTTGCCGCCCTCGACGGCCGAGCGCCCGAGCACGCCGGGGTCGACCTCCAGCCCGGCGGCCGCGGCCTCGATCCGCTCCGCGTCCTCCGCAGGCACGACGCCGTGCTGGGCGGCGGCGCGGGTCAGCGCCACCTCCACCGCGACCAGGGCGGCCACCCAGGACGCGTCGTCGAGGCGGGCTGCCACCCGGTCGGCCCCGAAGAGCGGGTCGAACAGCGCACTGACCATGGGGCGGAACGGTACGTCCCGCCGACCCTGCTCAGGACGAGGGGCTCAGGACGAGGGGCCGAGCTCCACGGGCAGCTCCCGCAGGCCCCGGATCAGGGAGCTGCGGCGGTAGACGAGATCCCCCGCGTCGGCGGCCAGCGCGATCTCGGGACGCCGGGCGAGGAGTAGGCCGATCGCCTCCTGCCCTTCGATGCGCGCGAGCTGCGCGCCGAGGCAGTGGTGCAGCCCGTGCCCGAAGGCGACGTGGCCGGAGGCGTCGCGGTCGACGCGCAGCTCCTCGGCTCCCGCGAAGCGCTCGGGGTCGCGGTTGGCGGCGGCGAGCGAGAGCGTCACCACCGACCGCGCAGGGATCGTCACGCCCGCGTACTCGACGTCCTCGGCGGCGAACCGCACCGGTGTGCTGTGCACCGGGGAGTCCCAGCGCAGGAACTCCTCGACCGCCGACGGCAGCAGCTCCGGCCGCTCGCGCAGCAGCGCCCGCTGCTCGGGGTGGGTGAGCAGGGCGAGCAGCCCGTTGCCGATGAGGTTGACGGTGGTCTCGTGGCCGGCGATGAGCAGCATCATCGCCATCGCCACCAGCTCCTCCTGGGAAAGCCGGTCGCCGTCCTCCGCCACCTCGACGAGCGCGCTGATCAGGGCGTCGTCGGGCTGCAGGCGCTTCTGCTCGACGAGCCGTCCCATGTAGGCGCTCAGCTGGCCCATCGCGGCCGTCGCCTCGTCCTGCGTGGACTCGTCGACCAGCGTGTTGGACCACGCCGCGAACTCGTCGCGGTCCTCGGCGGGCACGCCGAGCAGCTCGCAGATCACGAACACCGGCAGCAGGAACGCGTACTCGGCCATGACGTCGACCTTGCCCGTGGGCGGGAGGGCGTCGAGCAGCTCCCTGGCGATCTGCTCGACGCGCGGGCGCAGCTCCTCCATCCGGCGCACGGTGAACGAGCGCGACACGAGCTTGCGCAGCCGCGTGTGCTCCGGCGGGTCGAGGAGCAGCATCATCGGGATGTTGGCGGCGGGCGCGTCGGCTCGCCCCTCGGGCGCGAGCGTGTAGCGCCAGTCCTTGCTCAGCCGGGGGTCGGCGAGAGCCGCGCGGACGTCGGCGTAGCGGGAGACCAGCCACACCGTGCCCTCCGGGCGCTGCACCTCTCGCACCGGCGCCGCATCCCGCAGCTCGGCGTAGGCCGGGTAGGGGTCGCGCCAGAAGGCGCCGTCGAACAGCTCGAGGGTGGCAGTCACCGATCTCCTTCAGCCGCGGATGTAAGCGCGAGCTTACAGGCGGGCCGGCGACAGCGTCACTCGATCGAGGGGCACGTCGGCCGGCACGGGCGCCCCGGTGATCACAGCCGCCGCGAACGCCGACAGCGCGGGTGCCGACTCGATGCCCGACCCGCCCTGGCCCGCGCAGAACCAGAAGCCGGGGTGGTCCGGCCAGTCCCCGACGACCGGACGGCGGTCCGGTACGAACGACCGCAGCCCCGCCCAGCTCGTCCGCACCGAGCGCAGCCCGAGCCGCGTGACGGCCTCGACGCGCTCCAGCGCCAGCGCCACGTCCAGCTCGTCGGGGCGGGCGTCGTGCGGCTCGACCGGCGTCTCGTCCGCGGGGCTCACCAGCAGCCCGTCGCCCTCCGGCTTCAGGTAGAACCGCTCGCCGGCATCGATGACCATCGGCAGCGGCCCGTCCGGGGCCCGCAGCCGGGCCTGGTCCGGTACCAGGACCTGCGCGATCGTGCGGCGAAGCGGCGTGAGCCCGATGCGCGGCACCCCTGCCAGCCCAGCCACGACGTCCGCCCACGCCCCCGCGGCGTCCACCACGTCGGCGACGTCGATCGGCGCCTCGCCCGCCCCGGTGTGCACCCGCCAGCCCGTCCCCCTCCGCTCGACGGCCGTGACCCGCGCCCCGGCCCGGACGGTGCCGCCGCGCCTGCGCAGCCCGCGGACGTAGGCCTGGTGCAGCGCCTCGGTGTCGACGTCGGCGGCGCCCTCCACCACGGCGGCCGCCCGCACGACGCCAGGGGCGAGCACCGGGCAACGTCGCTCTGCCTCGGCAGGGTCGAGCACGACCGGCGCCCCGGGCTCCCCGGCCTGCTCCGCGAGCCGCGCCGCGAGCGCCGCCTCGCCCTCGTCGTCGACGGCGATGTGCAGCGTGGGGCGCGGCGCGAGCAGCGGGGGCGCGTCGAGATCGGCCTCCAGCCGCGCGAAGCGCGGCCCGCTCGCGACGATCAGCGCGCGGACGACGCCGGTGCCGTGACCAGGGATGTAGGTGGCTGCCGAGCGAGCGGTGGAGTGGCGCGCAAGCGCCGTCTCGGCTTCGAGCAGCACCACCGAGCGAGTGCCGGCGAGCTCGTACGCGACTGAGGCTCCGGCGATCCCGCCGCCGACCACGACGACATCGGATGTGCTGGTCACGGCGCTGACCGTAACCGGCGGAAAAACCTGTGGCGTGGTTCTCCGCGCGGATCTATGGTCCTTCTCATGCGCCTGTAGCGACGGACCGCCTCGAGCGGCAGCGCGGTCGGCGGGACCTTCCTGTCCCCCACCGCACCCAACCCCAGCCAACCGGCCGGCACCGGACGTCCCGGGCCGCCTCGGCTCTGCTGTGCGCCGGCCCCGTCATCTCCTGCAGGAGGCTCTTATGCGTGATCCGTTGCTGTCCACCGTCCTCGGCGCTGCCCTCGGCGAGCAGCCGACCGACACGACCACCGACACGACCACCGACACGACCACCGACACGGCAGGCGCCGTTCCGGCGCCGGCCAACCGAGCGGCCCGCCGTGGCCGCGCCGGCCAGCAGGCCCCGAGCGGAGCGATCCACACCGGCTCCGGGGGTCGCGCCCGCGCAGCGCAGGGCCGCCGGATCAACCCGGTGCGCCGCACCGGTTGATCCGGTACCGCCGGCCTCGCGTCCACGAGGCCGGCGGTACTCGCGCCTCCGGCGTGTGACGATTGCGCGGTGGATGTCGATCGCGACGCACGTAGCGCCACCGTCTGGTGGGCCCGCCCGGTGCCACCTGCCGACGGCGGCCGCCTCGTCGACCTGCTCGACGCCCGGGAGCGCGCCCGGCTCGACCGCTTCCGGCGCGACGCCGACCGGGCCGCCTACCTCGCCGCCCACGCTCTGACCCGGCTGGTGCTCGCCGCCGCGGTCGGCCACCCCGCTGCGGAGCTGGAGTTCGATCGCACCTGCCGTTGCGGGGAGCAGCACGGAAAGCCCGTCCTCCTCGGCGGACCCGGCTTCTCCCTGACCCACGCGGGCGGCCTGGTCGGTGTCGCCGTCCACACCGGGCCCGTGGGACTCGACGTCGAGGAGGAGCGCGAGCTGACCGACCTCCCCGCGCTCGCCGCCCACGCCTGCTCACCGGCCGAGGCGGCGCCGGACCCCGGGTCCTTCTTCGTCCTGTGGACGCGAAAGGAAGCCCTGCTCAAGGCCACGGGTGCGGGCCTCTCCAGCCCCATGGCCGCCATCACGCTCGGCCCGGCAGGCGTGACCGAGTGGACCGGGGACGGCGCTCCCACCGGGCCGGTGTGGCTGCGCGACCTGCACCCCGGCCCCGGCTACCGAGCCGCGATCGCCGGACTGGGCACCGAACCGGGGGACGTCCGGACCGAGGACGGCGACGCGCTCCTCGCCCAGGCCCGGTAGAGGTCAGGCCCGGTAGAGCTTCTCCGCGTAGGCCGGGCCGTAGTACGCCTCCAGCTCCTCGAGCGGCGTGTCCGGGCGCTCGAGCGCCTTCGCGATCCTCGCCCTCGACGGGATCGCCTGCGCGTCCCACGTCTCCGGCTTCCACAGCGCCGAGCGCAGGAACGCCTTCGCGCAGTGGTAGAAGACCTCCTCGACCGCGACCTCCAGCGCCAGGACCGGCCGGTGGCCCTTCACGACCATCGCGTCGAAGTACGGGGCGTCGCGCAGCAGGCGCGCCCGCCCGTTGACGCGGAGCGTGTCGCTGCGGCCGGGCACCAGGAAGATCAGGCCGGCGTGCGGGTTGGCGAGGACGTTGCGGTAGCCGTCGACGCGCCGGTTGCCGGGGCGCTCCGGTATTGCGAGCGTGCCATCGTCGATCACGTGTGCGAAGCCCGCCGGGTCGCCCTTGGGCGAGACATCGAGGCGGCCCTCGGCGTCACTCGTGGCGATCATGCAGAACGGCGAGTGGGCGAGCCACATCCGGTCGATCGGGTCGAGCCTGGCCCGCACCTTCTCCGCCGCGGCGGGGAGCGGGGTGCCGACCACGGACTCCAGGTCGGCGACGCTGGTGATCTCGAAAGGGTCCACGTCTCCGGGACGGTACGCGAACCGGCGGCCCCGACACCCCCGATTTCCCAGGTTCGTCGGTGGTACGGGGGATGATGGCGGCGTGGGTGCGCGCTGGGTCCTGCATCTGGACATGGACGCGTTCTTCGCGGCCGCCGAGCAGCTCACCCGTCCCACGCTGCGCGACCGGCCGGTGCTGGTCGGCGGGCTCGGGCCGCGCGCGGTGGTCGCCGGGGCCAGCTATCAGGCGCGGGTGTTCGGGGCCCGCTCCGCGATGCCGATGGGCCAGGCGCGCCGGCTCTGCCCGCACGCCGTGGTGCTGCCCGCCCGGTTCGGGCTCTACCAGACGCTGAGCGAGCGGGTGATGGGCGTGCTCGGCGCCGCGGCGCCTGTGGTGGAGCCGGTGTCGCTCGACGAGGCGTTCCTGGAGCCGCCGTCGCTCGCCGGGGCATCCGCCGCCGAGGTGGAGGAGTTTGGCGCGAAGCTGCGGGCGAACGTCCGCGCGGCCACCGGGCTGCCGGCGTCGGTCGGCGCGGGATCGGGCAAGCAGCTCGCGAAGATCGCCTCCGAGCTGGCCAAGCCCGACGGGCTACGCATCGTCGCACCAGACGAGGAGCAGGCGGTGCTCGCGCCACTGCCCGTGCGGGCGCTGTGGGGCGTGGGGCCGGTGGCCGAGGCCGGACTGCGCAAGCTCGGCGTGCACACCATCGGCGAGCTGGCCGCGATGGATCTGCGTGAGGCCACGGGGCTGCTCGGCACGGCCGTGGGCACCGAGCTGCACCGCCTGGCCCGCGGCGTCGACGAACGTCCGGTGGCCCCGCGCGGAGCGGCAAAGCAGGTGAGCGCGGAGACCACGTTCGACGCCGACCTGACGGCGATGACCGACGTCCACGAGGCCGTCGCCCGGATGACCGAGGCCGCGCACCGGCGGCTCGTGGCGTCCGGGCGCGCGGCACGCACCGTCACGGTGAAGGTGCGCAGCGCCGACTTCACGACCGCGAGCCGCTCGGAGACAGCGGGCACCGCGAGCACCGACCTCGGGGCGCTCACCGCCGTGGCGCAGCGGCTGGCCAGGGCTGCGGTGCCGGAGGGCGGGGTGCGGCTGATCGGCGTCTCTCTCGCAGGCCTTGGCGACGACCCGCCGCCCGCCCTGTTCGAGCCGCTGCGCGAGGAAGAGGTGCTCGTCGCCGAGCCCGTCGCCGAACCCGCCCGCGCCGAGGAACCCGCAGTGTCCCGGCCGTGGCGCCCCGGCGACGACGCCTCCCACCCGGAGCACGGGCACGGCTGGGTGCAGGGCGCGGGCCACGGCCGGGTCACCGTGCGATTCGAGACCCGCAGCACCGGCCCCGGCCGCGCGCACACGTTCGCCTCCGACGACCCGGACCTGACCCGGGCGGACCCGCTCGCGAGTCTCGCCTGAGCAACTGGGTCAGGAGGGTGGGCGCCACGGGCGCGGGGGCAGCACCGGCAGGCCGCTGGGCGCGCACTGCCCGCCCCGCTCGCCGGCGACCCGGAAGATCAGCCATCCGACCACGGCCGCGAGTATGGAGCCGGTCATGATGCCGATCTTCGCGTTGTTGATCAGCACCGGGTCATCCAGTGCCAGCTCCGTCACGAAGAGGGCCACCGTGAACCCGATGCCCGCGAGCCCGGCGCCGCCGATCACCTGGCCCCACCGCAGGGTGTCGGGCAGGGTCCCGATGCCCGTGCGCAGCGCGATCCAGGTGGCGGCCGCGACACCGATGGGCTTGCCGACCACGAGCCCGACGATGATCCCCCACGTGATCGGGGACATCGCGGCGGTGGCCAGCGTCTGCGCGCTGAGCACCACCCCGGCGTTGGCGAGCACGAACAGCGGGACGATCACGTAGCTGCTCCACGGCTGGATGCGCAGCTGCAGCCGCTCGTTGGGCGACACCGCCTCCGTGGCCGCCGCCTGCGCCGCGAGCGCGCGCTCCGGGCTGGGGTCGACGAGGAAGCTGGTGCCCATCACCTGCACCCGTGCCACGTCTCGGGGGCGCGGGGCATAGGCGTTGACGAGCAGGCCGAGGAGCAGGCCGACCACGCTGGGGTGCACCCCGGAGCGCAGGATCGCGAGCCACATGAGGACACCGATGAGCACGTAGATCGGGGTGCGCCAGAACCTCACGAACCGCAGCCCCAGCAGCGCGACGAACGCCACGACTGCCAGCGCCAGCGCGGTGTAGTCGACGTTCTCGGTGTAGAACAGCGCGATAGCGGCCACGGCGCCGATGTCGTCGACGATGGCGAGGGCAAGCAGGAAGACCCGGAGCTGATCCGGGCAGCGGGGGCCGACGAGCGCGAGCACGCCGATCACGACGGCCGTGTCGGTGGAGATCGCGATCCCCCACGCCCCCGCCCCCGGGCCGCCCGCATTGAACGCCAAGTAGAGCAGGGCCGGCACGACGAGGCCGCCGACGGCCGCCGCGGCGGGCGTGGCGATCGCCCGGACCCCGCGCAGCTCGCCGAGCACCATCTCGCGGGAGATCTCCAGACCCACCGAGAAGAAGAACAGCACCATGAGCCCGTCGTTGACCCAGTGCCGCAGGTCGAGCGACAGCGTGGTCCCGCCGAAGTTCAGCGAGAAGTCGGTGTGCCAGAAGGTCTCGTAGCCCGGGCTCGTGTTGGCCCACACGAGCGCGACGACCGCGGCCATGAGCAGCAGTACGGCCGAACCGGATTCCGTCCGCAGGAACGAGCGCGCGGCCCTGCTGAGCTCGCCGCGCTCGGATAGGGTCGTCACCACGAATCGATCCTGCCACCCGTCTTCGGGAGCCGGATCATGCCGGGAGGAGGCCAGCCATCACCCTCGACCCCCGCATCGGAAGCTACGACCACCTCCACGGAGTGCTCGGCTCCGAACTCTCGCTCGTGGAGTACGGCGACTTCGAATGCCCATACTGCCGCAGGGCGGCCCCGATCATCGACGAGGTGCGTGAGCGCCTCGGCAATCGCCTCGTCTTCGCGTTCCGGCACTTCCCGCTCGCGGAGCTGCACCCATACGCGCTGTCGGCCGCCGTCGCCGCCGAGGCCGCGGCGCTCAAGGGCCAGTTCTGGCCGATGCACGCGAAGCTCTACTCCGGCGACGAGCCCCGGCTGACCCAGGCCGACCTGCGCCGCTACGCCGAGGAGATCGGCATCCCGCCTGAGAAGGTGCTCTGGCCGGCCACCCGGTTCGTGGAGGACCGGGTGGAGGCCGACTTCAACTCCGGCGTCCGAAGCGGCGTCCGCGGCACCCCGGCACTCTTCGTGAACGGTGAGATGTACCGCGGGGGCGTCACCGTCCCGAATCTCATAGAAGCCCTGGAGACCACGGCCCCCGCGCCGATTCAGCCTCTCGGCTGAAACGGGAACATGATCCTGCCCAGCCGGTGTTCGATCTATGGGGACGGGGTAGGACAGGGGGGACTCGATGGGGAGTGGTCCGAGCAAGCGGTGGCTGAGCGTCAGCACGCTGGTACTGGCCGTGATCGCATTGCTGGCTGCGGCGCGCGCCAGCTTCATCATGATCTACCTGAACCTGGCGTTCCAGGACGAGTTCAATCCCTTGACCACTCCCCTGAGCTACTACGTCCTCGTGGACGGCGGCGGCCAGATGTTCACCTCGGCCGCGGTCGCCCTGGCGGTCGGAGTGCTCGCCGTGTTGCTGGGGATGGCCCGCGCCGGCGTCCGGCTGGCTGGACGGCCCACGGTGCTCTTCGCAGTGTGGGCGCTGTGCCTGGTGCTCTCCGCCGTGTTCCCCATCGACGACGCGCCGGTGATCATGACCGTCGCGGGGTGGGTGCACCAGTTCGCCGGTGCGGGCATCCTCGCGTTCCTGTCCTTCGCCGGGCTCGCCGCCGCCCCCCGGCTGGCGGAGAACCCGTCGTGGCGCCCGATCGTCGGGACCGTCCGCACGCTGTCGATCGGGGCCGCCGTGCTCGCCGCCGCGTACATCGTCAGCAGGCTCGACGACGTGTTCCCCGGTGTCTTCGGCAACGTCGAGATCGGTGGGTTCCTGCAACGGGGCGTGCTGGGGTTCGACATCGCGGTGGTGACGGCGCTGGCCGTGCAGCTGGTCCGCGTGTCGTGGCCTGCGGTGCGCGCCCAGCCGGCGACCAACGGGACGTTCCTCGCGTAGGTCCTCGTCAGCCGTTACCGGTCCGGCGTGTCAGCCCGACGCGTCCGCTCTGTCGGTCTTGTCCGTGACACCTGCAGCGTCGAACGTCGCGACGTCGTGGAGGGCCTGCGCGGCGGCCTGCAGCACGGGCAGCGCGAGCAGGGCACCGGTGCCCTCGCCGAGGCGCATGCCGAGGTCGAGCAGCGGGTCGAGGCCCAGGTGGGCGAGCGCGAGCTGGTGACCGGGTTCGGCCGACCGGTGCCCGGCCACCCAGCGGCCGCGAGCGTCCGGGGCGAACGCCGCGGCCGCGAGCGCCGCCGCGCCCGCGTTGACGCCGTCCAGCAGCACCGGGACGCGCAGCGCTGCCGCGCCCAGCACGAACCCCGCCATGGCCGCGTGCTCCAGCCCGCCGAACGCGGCGAGCACGCCGAGCGGGTCGGTCGGGTCCGGCCGGTGCCTTTCGATGGCGGCCGCGACCACAGCGGTCTTGTGCGCGAGGGTGTCGTCGTCGACGCCTGTGCCGCGCCCGGTGGCCACCGTGGGGTCCGCGCCGGTGAACGCGCAGATCAAAGCCGCAGCGGCCGTGGTGTTGGCGATTCCCATGTCACCCGTGAGGAGGCAGCGGTTCCCGGCGGCGACGAGGTCACGGGCAGTCTGGATCCCGGTCTCGACGGCCGCCTGCGTCTGCTCCCTGGTGAGCGCCGGGCCCGTGGAGAGGTCGGCGGTGCCGTCGGCGATGCGGCGGGACAGCAGTCCGGGTGCCGGGTCCAGCGGCGCGGCCACACCGACATCCACGACACAGACCTCGACGCCCAGCCGCCGCGCGAACGCGTTCACCACCGCTCCGCCGGACAGGAAGTTGGCCACCATCTGTGCGGTGACCTCCTGCGGCCACGGCGTCACACCCTGCGCGTGCACGCCGTGGTCAGCGGCGAAGACGGCGACCGCCGCGGGCTCGGGCACCGGCGGCGGGCACTCCCCGGCGATCCCGGCGAGCGTGACGGCGAGGTCCTCGACGCGGCCGAGCGAGCCGCGTGGCTTCGTCATGCGGTCCAACCGTTCGGCCGCGGCGGCGCGCGCGCCCGCGTCCGGCGAGGCGATCGCAGCGATCGTCTCGGCGAGCAGGTCCATAGCTCCTCCTAGAAGTTCCTTTGCACCAGGCCAGGCCCCGCGACTCGCGCGCACTCACGCCCCGACTCGCGCGCACTCACGCCCCGACTCGCGGGCGTCGAGGCCCCCATTCCGCGAGTCGGGGTCTGGGTGCGCGCGAGTCGCGGTCTGAGTGCGCGCGAGTCGCGATCTCACAGCGAGGGTCACAGGGCTCCGCCGCGGCGGGTGCGCTTGGGCGGCACGATGAGCGTCGACAGGTACGGACCCGGCTCGTCGGGGTTCAGCTCGGACGCCGGGCGGATGTCCTGCTCCGGCAGGCCCAGCCCGGCCCCGTACACGGCCTCGTCGAGGCGGCCGGTCGCGCGCAGCACGGCGAGGGTCTCGGGCAGCATGCGGCCGAACTTGTACGCGGCCACGGCGTCGCCGCGTTCGAGGGCCTCGCGGAACCGGTGGGCGCCGGCGGTCATGGGGAAGAGCGCGAGCGGTTCGCGCCCCTCCACGAGCGGAGTGCCGCTGCGGGCGGCCAGGTCCTGCATCGCGGTGATCCCCGGGACGAGCTGCACATCGAGCCCCGGAAGGAGCTCCCGGACGGACGCGGCGAGGTAGCTGAACGTCGAGTAGACGCACGGGTCGCCGATCGTCGCGAACGCCGCGACCCCGCCCGGACGGGCGCGGAACCAGTCGGCCACATGCGCGGCCGCAGCGTCCCACGCACGTTCGCGAGCTTCCGTGTGCTCGCGGTCGTGCAGGGCGAACACCACCCGCTCGACGCGCCACGCCTCGGCGTAAAAGAGCACCGTCTGCTCCGCGCGGCCCGTCTCCCCGGTGTCGCTGACCGGCACGAACACGACGTCAGCCTTGGCGAGAAGGTTCGCCGCCTTGACGGTGACGAGCTCCGGGTCGCCCGGGCCGACACCCACGCCGACGAGGGTGTTCATGACTGGCCCTCCAGGTCGCCCTCGAGCTCCAGGTAGGTCTGGCGCAGCCGGTCGAGCACGGCGTCATCGGGTTTGGCCCACATGCCGCGGTCGGCCGCCTCGAGCAGGCGCTCGGTGATCCCACGCAGCGCCCACGGGTTGGACTTCTCCATGAACGCCCGGTTGGTCTCGTCGAACACGTAGCTCTGCGCGAGCTGCCCGTACATCCAGTCGTCGACCACGCCCGCCGTGGCGTCGTAGCCGAAGAGGTAGTCGACGGTGGCGGCGATCTCGAACGCGCCCTTGTACCCGTGGCGCTGCATCGCGGAGATCCACTTCGGGTTCACCACCCGCGCCCGGAACACCCGCTTGGTCTCCTCGGCGAGCGTGCGCGTCTTCACCGCGTCGGTGACCGCGGAGTCGCCGACGTACGCGGCGGGCGAGCGGCCCGTCAGGGCGCGCACCATCGCGACCATCCCGCCGTGGTACTGGAAGTAGTCGTCGGAGTCCACGATGTCGTGCTCGCGGGTGTCCTGGTTCTTCGCCGCCACGGCGATGCGGCGGAACGACTGCTCCATGTCCGCGCGCGCCTCGCGGCCGTCCAGGCCGCGGCCGTAGGCGTAGCCGCCCCACACCGCGTACACCTCGGCGAGGTCGGCGTCGCTGCGCCAGTTGCGGGCGTCGATCACTGGGAGCAGCCCCGCCCCGTACGCCCCGGGCTTCGAGCCGAAGATCCGGGCCGTGGCGCGGCGCCGGTCGCCGTGATCGGCCACGTCCTCCTCGACGTGGGCGCGCACGTAGTTCTGTTCGGCCGGCTCGTCCAGTTCGGCGACCATGCGGATGGCGTCGTCGAGCAGGGCGATGACGTGCGGGAACGCGTCACGGAAGAACCCGGAGATGCGCACGGTCACGTCGATGCGCGGGCGCCCGAGCTCCGCGAGCCGCACGACATCCACACCGGTGACGCGCCGCGAGGCGTCGTCCCAGACGGGGCGGCAGCCGATCAGCGCGAGGATCTCGGCGAGGTCGTCGCCCTGGGTGCGCATGGCGGAGGTGCCCCAGACCGTCAGGCCCACCGACTTCGGGTAGGTGCCGGTGTCGGCGAGGTGGCGCGCCACGAGCGACTCGGCCAGCGCCGAGCCGACCTCCCACGCCGAGCGCGACGGGATCGCCTTGGGGTCGACGGAGTAGAAGTTCCGCCCGGTCGGGAGCACGTTGACCAGCCCGCGTGTCGGCGACCCGGACGGCCCGGCGGGGACGTACCCGCCGTCGAGGGCGTGCAGGACGTGCGCGACCTCGTCGGTGGTGCGCTCGAGCCGCGGCACGACCTCCCGGCAGGCGAAGTCGAGAACCGCGACGACGTCGGCGACCTCCTCCCCCAGAAGCTCTGCACACACATACGCGCCACCGGCCCATCCCCGGTCCTGCACCCGGGAGACGAGCACCCGCGCGGCCCCTTCGAGCACGTCGACGAGATCGGCCCCGGTGACGGCGGGCCCCGGCGCAAGCGCACGCAGTCGGCGGCGAGGTTCAGGGTGGCTTTCCTGAACGTGGGTACCGGGGTTCGCCAGCAGCTCCTGCTCGTCCAGCCCACTCCAGTTCGCCAGCGCGGCTCGCAGGCCGGGCAGTGCCTTCCGCCCGCCCCACACCTGCGTCGCCCGCAGGATCGACAGCACCAGGCTCACCTGCGCCTCGTCCCGCGGGGGTGCGCCGAGGATGTGCAGCCCGTCGCGGATCTGGACGTCCTTGACCTCGCACAGGTAGCCGTCGATGTGCAGGATGAAGTCGTCGAAGTCGTCCTCGCCGGGGGCCGCGTCGACGTGCAGGTCGTGGTGCAGCTGCGCGGCCGTCACCACCTCCCAGATGCGCGTCCGCAGCGCCGGGAGTTTGGCCGGGTCCATCGCCTGCACCGCGGCGTACTCGTCGAGGAGCTGCTCCAGCTTCGCCATCTCGCCGTAGGTGTCGGCGCGCGCCATGGGCGGCACCAGGTGGTCCACCACCACGGCGTGCCCGCGGCGCTTGGCCTGCGTGCCCTCGCCCGGGTCGTTCACGATGAACGGGTAGACCAGCGGCAGCTCGCCCAGCACCGCGTCGGGGGCGCATCCCGCGGAGAGGCCGAGCCCCTTGCCGGGGAGCCACTCGAGCGTGCCGTGCTTGCCGAGATGGATCACAGCGTCGGCGCCGAACTCGTGGTCGAGCCAGCGGTACGCGGCGAGGTAGTGGTGCGAGGGCGGCAGGTCCGGGTCGTGGTAGATCGCCACCGGGTTCTCGCCGAACCCGCGCGGCGGCTGGATCATCAGCACGACGTTGCCGAAGGTCAGCGACGCCAGCACGACGTCCGTGCCCTCCACGTAGAGCGAGCCCGGCAGCTCCCCCCAGTGCTTGCGGATGCCGTCGGTCAGCTCCGCGGGGAGCGCGTCGAACCAGCGCCGGTAGTCCGCCAGCCGCACCCGCGCGGGCGCAGCGGCGAGCTGCTCCTCCGTCAGCCACTCGACGTCGTGGCCGCCCGCGGCGATCAGCGAGTGGATCAGCTCGTCGGAGTCCTCCGGGAAATCGTCGACCTCGTACCCGGCCTCCCTCAGCGCGCGCAGCAGCACCACCGCCGACGCCGGGGTGTCGAGCCCGACGGCGTTGCCGACGCGGGAGTGCTTGGTCGGGTAGCTCGATAGCACGACGGCGAGCTTCCGCTCCGCGACCGGCGTGGCGCGCAGCCGCGCGTGCCGCACGGCGATCCCGGCCAGCCGGGCCGCGCGCTCGGGGTCGGCGACGTAGACGGGGATGTCGTCGCCCGGGGCGGTCTCCTTGAAGGAGAACGGCACGGTGACGATCCGGCCGTCGAACTCGGGGATGGCCACCTGCATCGCCGCGTCCATGGGCGAGAGGGCGGCGTCGGACTCCGCCCAGGTCGCCCGCGAGGTCGTGAGGCACAGCCCCTGCAGCACGGGGACGTCGAGCTCGGCGAGCGCTCCGGCGTCCCAGGCGTCCTCCTCGCCGCCCGCGCTCGCCCCGGCCGCGACCGTGCCGCCCGCGGCGAGCACCGTCGCGACGAGCGCGTCCGCCTTCCCGAGCAGCCCCATCAGGACCGGATCCGCGCCGCGCAGCGAACCGCAGAACACCGGCAGCGCGTTCGCTCCGCGCGCCTCGATCGCGTCGCACAGCGCATCGACGAACGCGGTGTTGCCCGACAGCTCGTGCGCCCGGTAGAAGACGACGCCGACGGTCGGCCGCGCCGGGTCCTGCGCCCGCTCACCATGCACACCGAAGTCGGGGGCCGGGGCGGGAGGGGCGAACCCCTCGCCCGTGAGGAGCACGGTGTCGGAGAGGAACCGGTGCAGCTCGCGGAGGTTGTCGCGCCCGCCGGCGGCGAGGTAGGCGAGCGCCTCGGACGCGACCCCGGCGGGCACGGTGGAGGCGGCCATCAGCTCGGCGTCGGGCGCGGCCTCGCCGCCCAGCAGCACGACGGGCCGCCCGGACGCCGCCAGCGCGTCGACGCCCTCCGGCCACGCCCGGCGGCCCCCCAGCAGCCGCAACACGACGACGTCGACGCCGTCGAGGAGCGCAGGCAACCCGGCGGGCTCGACCCGGGCGGGGTTCGCCGTCCGGTACAGCGCGCCGGAGGATCGGGCCGCCAGCAGCTCGGTGTCGGCGGTGGACAGCAACAGGACAGACGTCGAGCCTGTCATCGTTCCTCCTCGAGGGTCCGCGCCCTCCGCTCGGGATCTGCGACGGCAGCGAGTGTCTGGCTCCCGAGGAGCGACCCCCGGTCACAGTGGCGGGACCGCGCCGGACTCACACCGGCTTCCTCCACTGACGTCGCCCAGAACTGGAACACACGCCGGCGGCGCGGGTCAACGCGGCGTGAGGATTCCGACTTCGCGCGTCCGGGTGCCTACCCGCCGATCGTCGACCGGGCGGCCGCCACGGTGTTGCGCATGAGCCAGACGTCGGTGACCGGGCCGATCCCGCCCGGCACGGGCGTGAGCGCCCTGGCCCGGTGCGCGACTGCGGCCGTGTCGACGTCTCCGACCAGGTGCACGCGCCCGGACTCGGTGTCGGTGACCGGGTTGATGCCCACGTCCAGCACGAGCGCGCCAGGAGCGACGTGGTCGGCGCCGATCAGGCCGGGCACGCCCGCCGCGACCACGAGGACGTCGGCGAGGCGGGTGAGCTCGGCGAGGCGCCCGGTGCGGTCGGCCCACTCGTCGCAGGTCAGCACCACCGCATCGCGCTGGACGCCGAGCGCGGCGGCCGGCTTGCCGACGTTGTTGGAACGCCCGACGACCACGACGGTCGAGCGGCGGTAGAAGTCGACGATGTCGACGCCGGCCGCGTCGAGCCAGCCGTCGAGCACGTGGAACACCGCGGCGGGGGTCGACGGGACGAACCGGGGTGTGCCCAGCGCGAGCAGCCCGGCGTTCTCCGGGTGCACCGACTCGACGTCCTTGGCCGGGTCGAGCGCCTGGAACACCGCGCCCTCGTCGACGTGCGGGGGCAGCGGCCGCAGCACGAGCACGCCGTGCACCGCGGGGTCCGCGTTCAGCTGCCGCACCACACGCACGACGGCCCCGAGGTCGGTGCTCGGCCCGAGGTAGTAGTGCCGGTAGTCGATGCCCAGCTCCCCAGCCACGCGGCGGAGCCTGCGCTCGTAGGCGCGTGCGGCGTAGTCGTCGCCCACGAGCACGGTGGCGAGCCCGCAGGTGACGCCGCGGTCGGTGAGCGCCTCGACCTCGGCGGCCACGTCGTCCTTCAGCGCCTTCGCGACGGCCCGGCCGTCGATCAGCTCCGCCGTCACTCGGGCGCCACCTCGCGCACCCGCTCGCGGGCCTCGGCGGCGACCGCGCGGGCGCGCGCGAGCACGTCGTCGGGCGCGTTGTTCGCCGACACCAGCTCGGCGGCGGTGTCCGCGGCCGCCGCAGCGAGGTGGACCGCCGCGATGGCGTCGCTGCGCAGGTTCGGGTTGCCATTGCGCACGAGGCCGGCGGCGAGGCCTGCGACGGCTCCCGCCAGCCGCCCGATCTCGGCCGGGACGGCGATGGCGTCCTTGCGCGCGGCGGCGACGGCCTCCGACCGGCCGGGGTCGTCGCGCGGCAGCCGGGTGGCCGCGAGGTAGGCCCGGTAGGCCGCGGCGTCCGCGTCGGCGAGTGGGGCCGCGCTCGTGCGCAGGTCGTCGGCCTCGGCGGCCACCGGCCCCGCGTCGGAGAACCGCCCGGCCATCCCGGTGAGCGCCGCCGCGACCGCCGTGGCGAGCGCCGCCGCCCCACCACCGCCGGGGGCCGTGGTGCGGTCGGCCACGGCGTCGAGCAGCTCGCGGACGGTCAGGTCGAGCAGGGACGACTCGTCGTCCGGCACGGGCTCCTCCGTCCTCAGCTGGTGACCGGGCCGCCGGCCAGCCCGGCCACGGGGCCGACGACGACCACGGCCGGCGGGCTGATCCCCTCCCGGCGCACGGCTTCGGCCACCGTGGCGAGCGTGGCGCGGACGGAGCGCTGGATCCGCATCGTGCCGTCCTGCACCACCGCGACGGGCGTGTCGGCGGGCCGGCCGCCCTCGATCAGCGCGTCGGCGAACGCGCCGATCCGCTCCACCGCCATCAGCAGCACGACCGTGCCGCGTAGCCGGGCAAGCGCGGGCCAGTCGACGAGGCTGCGCGGGTCGCCGGGCGCGACGTGGCCTGAGACGACGACGATCTCGTGCGCCACCCCGCGGTGGCTCACCGGCACGTCCGCGACGGCCGGGGCGGCGAACGCGCTGGTCACCCCGGGCACGACAGTGACGGGCACCCCCGCCTCGGCGCAGGCGAGCGCCTCCTCGAACCCCCGCCCGAAGACGTAGGGGTCACCGCCCTTGAGCCGCACCACGAACTTCCCCGCCCGCGCGTGCTCCACCAGCAGCTCGTTGATCCGGGCCTGGTTCATCGCGCGCCCGTACGGGATCTTGGATGCGTCGATCACCTCGACGTGCGGGGCGAGCGTGTCCAGCAGGTCGCGCGGGCCGAGCCGGTCGGTCACCACGACGTCGGCGCGGGCGAGCAGCCGCCTGCCCCGCACGGTGATGAGCTCCGGGTCGCCCGGCCCGCCCCCGACCAGCGCGACGCCCGGCTGCAGCGGTTCTGCGGTGTCGCTCACGAGCCCGGTCTGCAGCGCCTCGACCAGCGCGGTGCGCACCGCGGCCGACCGGCGCGGGCGGCGCCCTGCGAGCACGCCGACCGTGAGCCCGTCGTGGCGCCCGACCGCCGGGGTGACCGCGCTGCCGGCCGGGGCGTCGTCTGCGCGGACGCAGAACACGCGCCGGGACTCGGCCTCCGCGCCCACCGCGGCGTTGACGGCCGGGTCGTCCGTGCAGGCGATGACGTACCAGGCACCGTCGAGGTCGCCATCGCGGTAGCCGCGGGCCGTCCAGCGCAGCTCGCCCGCCGTCGCCATGCCCTCGACGGCCGGGGTGACCTCGGGTGCGACGACCTCGACGTCCGCGCCGGCGGGGAGCAGCCCGCCGAGGCGCCGCTGCGCGACCGAGCCGCCGCCGACCACGACGACGCGGCGGCCGGCGAGGTCGAGTCCGACCAGATAGGGGTCCACGACACTCATTGTCCGACCACCGCCTGTCCGTGGCCGTGGCCGTGCCCGTGGCTCGGGTCGTCCGGGTGGTGATGCGGGGTCTGCGGAGCACCGAGCTTGTCGGCGAACCCTGGCAGCAACACCCGATGGGCGCAGGTGTCGCAGTTCATCCGGATGTCGCCGTGCAGCGCCTCCCGGTAGCGCTCGGCCACGAGCCCGGCCAGTTCGGCGCAGTCGCCGATGTGGCTTGCCACGCGGACCTCCACGTCCGGGTGGGCGGCGGCGAAGGCGCGGGCCTGGTCGCCGACGCGGCGCGGCAGCACCCCGTCGAACAGGAAGTACGGGGCCACCACAACCCGGCGCGCCCCGAGTGCCCGGCATCGGGCCAGCCCGGCGGCGACGTCGGGCCGGGCCAGCGAGACGAAGGCCGGCTCCACGAACTCGTACGGCCTGCCCTCCTGCAGCAGCCGCGCGACCTTGCAGACCTCCGCGTTCGCGTCGGGGTCGGTCGACCCGCGCCCGACCAGCAGCACCGCCGTCCCATCGGCGGGCTCGTCGCCGAGCGCGGCGGAGATCCGGGCGTCGAGAACCTCCTGCAGCACCGGGTGCGGGCCCAGCGGGCGACCGAAGACGTAGCCGGTGGCCGGGTCGCGCACGACCTCGCGCTGCAGCGCGGCGGGGATGTCACCCTTGGCGTGCCCGGCGGCGACGAGCACCAGCGGCACCGCAGCCATCGTCGAGTGCCCGCGGGCAGACAGGGCGGTCCAGGCCTCGTGCACCGTGGGCAGCGACAGCTCGATGAACCCGCCGGCGACGTCGACTCCGTCGGGGGCGAGCAGCCCGCGCATCCGGTCGGTGAACGCGACGAACTCGGTCACGCCCGTGGTGTCGACAGTGCCGTGACCGACGAGCAGCAACGGGGGCGTCATGCCAGCTCCCCGGCCGGGTCCCCGGCGTAGAGCAGGGCGTTGACGGCGGCGGCCGCGGCGGCCGCGCCTCCCCGCTCGGACCGGTTCGAGACGGCGGGCAGGCCCGACGCACGCAGCGCGGCCTTCGCGGCCACGGACCCGACGAACCCGACCGGCAGCCCGACCACCAGCGGCGTCGACACGAGCCCGGCCTCCGCGCAGCGCACCAGCTCAACGAGCGCCGTGGGTGCGTTGCCGATCGCCCAGACCGCGCCGTCGGGGTACCGCGTGACGGCGGCGCGGATCCCGGCGGCCGAGCGGGTCGTGCTTTCACCGGCCGCGTGGGCGAGGTCGAGCGCGACCGTCGCGGCCCGGCTCGTGACGCCCACCGCGACCATCCGCACGTCCGTGACCAGCGGGGCTCCCGCAAGCAGGGCTTCGCGCCCGGCCCGCAACGCGGCCTCGTCGCACACGAGGTCGCCCGCCCAGCCGGTGTCGGCACTGGTGTGCACCACCCGCTCGACGACGGCGCGGGTGAGCGGGGGCAGATCGGATGTGTCGAGGCGGGTACGCAGGATCGCGTACGACTCCACCTCGATCGGGTGCACGGTGGTGCGCACGCGGTTCTCCTCTCCGGGGGTCCACGCCCGGACGGTTCGGGGGTCTCGGCGGCGCGGGGTCTGACTCCCGGGTGCGCGAACACCCGGATCACAGTGGCGGGACCGTCCCGGGTTCGCACCGGGTTCCCGCGCAGCCGACTGAGCCTAACCCGCTCCCGGGCCCAGACCGCCAGCTGACGTGCGATCTTGCCGACATCGGTCAACGCGCCACCGGGAGACCAGCAGGTCCGTCACACCTCGCCCAGCCTGCGCAGCGCGTCCGAGTACTCCACCGCAACCTCACGAGCCGCGTCGGCCACTCGGGCCCGGTGGGCATCGCGCTCGACGTACTCACGGATCGCCGCACGAGCGACTGCCTCCATCGAGCGGCCTCGCGCGCGGCCTGAGACCGCAATGCCTGGGTCTCCTCGTCGGTGAGCCGGATGGTGATCTGCATAAGGACGATCGTCCCTGATCCCTCAGCTCCAGCGATATCCCCGCGGCGTCACCATCCGCCCCGCCACCATCCGCGTCGTCGACGACCCGACGACCACCGTCGTCAGCATGTCCACCTCGGCCGGGTCGAAATCCGCCAGCGGCGCGGTCCACACCCGCTGCCCGGGCCGCCCGGCCTGGCGCACCGCGCCGACCGGGGTCGCCGACGGCCGGTGCGCGCGGAACGCGTCCAGGGCGGCACCGAGCTGCCAGTGCCGGTCGCGGCTGCGGGGGTTGTAGAAGCAGGTGACGAGGTCGGCCTCGGCGGCGGCCGCAACCCGCTTCTCGATCACGGGCCACGGTGTGTGCAGGTCCGACAGCGAGATGAGCACGTGGTCGTGCCCGAGCGGGGCGCCGAGCAGCGCGGCGGCGGCGAGCGCGGCCGTCACCCCGGGCACGCCGACCACCTCGATGTCCGCGCCGGCGGCCTCCAGCGCGGGGCTCGCCATCGCGTAGATCCCGGCGTCGCCGGAGCCGATCAGCGCGACCGCGAGGCCCTTCGCGGCGAGTGCGACGGCGTCGGCCGCGCGCTGCTCCTCGTCGCCGAGCCCGCTCACCCGGACCTCGGTGCCCGGGACAAGCAGGTGCCGCACCTGCTCGACGTACTGGTCGAGCCCCACCACCACCGAGGCCCGGCGCAGCTCGGCCGCCGCGCGCGGCACCCGCAGGTCGTCGGCGCCCGGCCCGAGCCCGACGATCGCGAGCCGTCCGCGGGGCCGGATGCGGGCGGCGGCGACCGTCACGTTCCGGTGTTTGGTCTTCTCGGCCGCCAGCTCAACGGGGGCCCCCGCGCCCAGCTCGGCGGCCGCATGCAGGGCGGCCGCCTCGGCAACGCTCGCCGTGCCGACCTCGGCGCGCACGACCTCACTCGGGTTGGGCACGTCGACCGCCGCGAGCACCTCGGCCGGGAACGTTCGCAGCTCCGCTGGGGCGATCGCGGCGAGGATGCCGGCCTCGTCGGCCTTGAGGTCCACGCTCGCGTAGGCCCGGACGGCGCGCAGGTCGACGCCGTGCTCGGTTTCCAGCCGCTGGAGCGCCGCTGTCACGTCCGCGGCGGGCACGCCCCTGGCGCTGCCGATGCCGACGACGAGCGTCGGCGGGACGAGCCGGGTGCCCGGCTCGGCGGCCAGCCGGTCGGTGATGGTGATCGTGTGCCGCGGCTCGCCGGTCACGGGCGGGAGCGGCGGCAGCGGGAAGCCGAGCGGGTTCGCCACGAGCGCGGCGCCGTCGAGCAGGGCCGTACCCGCGGCGGCGGCGTCGCCGTCCACGGTGGCGCCGAGCAGCCCCGCCAGCCCGTCGACTCCGGTGCGGCCCGCCGCGTCGGACGCGGTGGTGATCACGGGCTCCGCACCCAGCACCGCCGCCACCCGCGTGGCCAGCGCGTTGGCGCCGCCCTCGTGGCCACCTGCGAGCGCGACGGCGAACCGGCGGGCCTCGTCCACGCAGACGACCCCGGGATCGGTGTGCTTGTCGCCGAGCAACGGCGCCACGAGCCGGACGGTGGCGCCGGTCGCGAGGAAGAACACCGCCCCGTCGAGCCTCGGCCACAGCTCGGCCAGCTCGGCCAGCTCGTGCAGCCGGGCGTCGAGGACGGACGCCACCTCGGCGGCGGCGCGCCGCCCGGCATCGGTGACGGCGAACAGGGCGATCATCGGGTCCCCCACAGGATGGTCACGGGATTGGTGGCCGCGAGGCGGACGGCCCCGTCCGGCAGCTCGGCGAGCCGGGACGCCGCGAGCTGCACACCCTCGACCCGGTAGCCGGCGTCCTGCAGCAGCGCGCGGGATGGGGCGATCCGGTCGAGCGCGGCCAGCGCGACCACAACTCGCGCGGGCCCGGCAGCGGCCACGGCGGCGACGACCTCGGGTCCGCCACCGCCCACGAACACGGCGTCCGGCTGCGCGAGTCCGGCCAGCGCTGCGGGCGCCGCACCCGCCACGACGCGCACCTCGACGCCGTGGGCTGTGGCGTTGGCGGCCACCCGGGCGGTGTCGTCAGCCCGGCGCTCGACGGCGAGCACGGCCGCCCCGAGGCGCGCGCACTCCACCGCGACCGACCCCGAGCCGGCGCCGACGTCCCAGACCAGCTCCCCCGGCCGCGGCGCGAGCCGGGCCAGCGCGAGCGCCCGGACCTCGGCCTTCGTGACCATCCCGGCCCGGTGCTCGAACGCGGCGTCGGGCAGCGCCCACCCGCCAGGCGGCGGCACAGGCTCCCCACCGGCCATCCAGCCGCGTGCGGGCACGGCGTCCGGATCGCGCAGGCTGAGCACCACGGTGAGCGGATCCCAGTCCCGGGCGGCCGCCTCGGCGGCCGGCAGAGTCGTCAGCCGCTCCCCCGTCCCGCCCAGGTCCTCTGCCACGACGAGCGTGCGCGGCCACCCGTCCAATGCGGCGCCGATCTCCGCGGGTCCGGCCCCGGGAGCCGTCAGAACGGCGACGGCGGGACGCGCCCGGCAGACGTTCACGGCCGGACCCAGCGCCCGCCCGTGCGCGCTGACCACGGCCACGTCGTCCCACGACCGGCCCAGCCGCGCGAAGAACACCTGCACACTCGACCGCGCGGGCAGCACCACGGGCTCGTGCCCGTGCTCGCGCAGCAGCCGGACGATCCCGAAGAACCCCGGGTCCCCGCTGGCCAGCACCACGGCCCGGCGCCCGGTGAGCGCCGCCATCGCGGGCTCGACGGGTCCCAGCTCGACCCGCTCGGCCGAGGCGGGCACCGCGACGGATGCAAGGTGCCGGGCCGCGCCGACGACGAGCTCCGCGGCCGCAATCGCCGAGGCGGCGCCGGGAGGCAACGACCCGCCGTCGACGCCGACGACGGTGAGTGTCACGGCGCTCCGCTGCCCGCGGCCCGCGCGGCCCGCAACGCGCGGCGGGCGGCCGGCTCGGGCTTGCGGAACGTGTGGAAATGGCCGGGGTGGTACAGGTGGCTGCGCGTGCCCTCCGCGCCGAGCGCCGCACCCACCAGGAACAGCGTCTGGCGCCAGAGCTTGCGCTCTTTGCACACGGCCTCCACCTCGTCGAGGCGGCAGCGCAGCGTCACCTCGTCGGGCCAGCTCGTGCGGTAGGCGACGACGACGGGGGTGTCGTCCGGGTACCCACCCGCGCGCAGCTCGGCCACCATCTGGGCCGTCCGCGCGGCCGACAGGAAGATCGCCATCGTCGTGCCGTGGCGGGCGAACTCGCGCAGCTTCTCCCGCGGCGGCATCGGCGTCTTGCCGCCCTCCAGGCGGGTGAGCACCACGGACTGCGCCACCTCGGGGATGGTCAGCTCGCGCCCCGCGACGGCCGCGGCGGCCCCGAACGCGGACACGCCGGGCACGATCTCGACCTCGAGCCCGAGCGCCTCGGCGGCGTCGTACTGCTCCTGGACCGCGCCCCACAGCGAGGGGTCGCCCGAGTGCACCCGCGCGACCTTCAGACCTTCGGCGGCAGCGCGGCCGTACAGCGCGAGCACGTCCTCGTGGGCGATCCGCGACGAGTCGACCAGCTCGGCGTCGGGGCGGGCGTGCTCGGTGATGCACTCCTCCATCACGAGGCTCGCCGCCCAGACCACCACGTCGGCCTCGGCGATCCGCCGCGCGCCCCGCAGCGTGATCAGGTCGGCCGCTCCCGGCCCCGCCCCGACGAACGACACTCTCCCGCGTTCCACGCCGGACAGTCTGTGCCGCGCCGCTCCGCGGAGTCCAACTCGTGGGGCCGACTGCGACCAGGCGCACGGGGATTCGGCGAGCCGACGGACGAGCGGCATTGTCGTCCAGTGGGGCTGAGCGAGGGTGCCACTCGTCCGTTCGGGTACGCCTAGCCCTTCTGGCAAAGCGCTGACCTTCGCGTGTCCGGATAGTTGCATACCGGTGCGTAGTGTCCGACATATGCCGAATAAGCGCTTCGGCCGCTGCGCGCGGTCGGAGGTGGCGCCGATCGTCGTCGGCGCGCTCCTGGTCACGCTCGCAGCCTTCGCCGCGATGACCCCCGCGACGGCCGCCTCACTTCCGCGGGTCGCGCAGACGACGGGCTGCGCACCGGCCTCCCTCGGGCCGGGCGACGTCATGCGTTCCGTCGAGGGGCTACCGCCGGTGCCGGGACGAACCGTCTCGTCCTGCCGGTGACAGATCGGCGGTCCGGGGACGGCGGCTATGTCTTCGCGTAGCGCCTCGCCACGGTCGACAGCGCCACCGCGAGCACGAGGATCCCGCCCTTGAAGACGAACTGCCAGAACGTCGGGGTGCCGAGCAGGCTCAGACCGTTGAAGCCGACGTTCACCACCAGGACGCCGACGAGCGTCCCGAGGATGTGGAACTCGCCGTCGCGCAGCGTCGCCACGCCGAGGAACACTGCGGCGAACGAGTCGAGCAGGTAGCCGTCGCCCGCGCTGACGGTTCCGCTGCCGAGCAGTGAGGCGAGCAGGATGCCCGTGAGCGCCGCGCACAGCCCGGCGATGACGAACGCGGCCACCTTCACGCGATCGGTGCGGATCCCCGCCAACCGCGCGGCCTCCTTGTTGGCGCCGACGGCCTGGATGCGCTGCCCGAGCGGGGTGCGGTTGAGCACCACCCAGAGCAGCACGAGGACGATCACCATGTACCAGATCGGGTTCTGGATGCCGACGAACGCGCCCAGCGTGATGTTCGTGAACGCGGTCGGCACGGCGGTGATGGGCGAGCCCGCCGTGTAGCCGTACGAGAGGCCGATCAGCGTCGTGCCGATCCCGAGCGTCGCCACAACGGCATTGACCCTGGCCTTCGTCACCAGCAGGCCGTTGACCACACCGATCACCGCGCCGACGGCGAGCGTGACGAGCACGGCCACCGGGAGCGCAACGCCCTGGTTGACCAGCAACCCGCTCACCAGCACGCCGGCGAGACTCGCCGCGTACCCGATGCTCAGGTCGAACTCGCCCACCACGAGCACGATCGTCAGGCCGAACGCGATGATCGCGGTGAGGGCCGACTGGTTGAGGATGTTGAACAGGTTGTTCGTGCTCAGGAACGCCCCGCCGGGCACCGTCACGCCGAATATGACGATCATGATGCCCATCGCGATGAGCGTGCCGTACTTCGACACGATCATCAGCGCGACCCGGCGGGCATGACGGCCCGGGCCCGGTGCGCCGGGCCCCCTGATGTCCACGGCGCCGGTGGTCTCGGTGCTCATGCTGGTGTTCCTCCTGCGCCGTAGTCATCTGCGCCGTAGTCATCTGCGCCGTCGTCACCTGCATGCCTCGCGAAGCTCAGCGAGACGATCCGCTCCTCGGTGATCCCGGCACCGGACAGCTCGCCGGTGACGCGCCCCTCGGCCATCACGAGCACCCGGTCGCAGAGCGCGACGAGCTCCTCGTTGTCCGAGGACACGGCGAGCACCGCGGTGCCGCGCGCAGCGAGCTCGCGGACGACGCGGTGCACCTCCGCCCGGGCGCCGACGTCCACGCCCCGCGACGGCTCGTCGAGGATCAGCAGCCGCGGGGGCTCCAGCAGCCAGCGCGCGATCGCCACCTTCTGCTGGTTGCCGCCCGAGAGCGACCCGACCGGCACGTCCACGGACTCCGCCTTGACGGCCACGCGGTCGGCCACCTCCTGGGCCCGGCGCCGCCCGGCCGTGGTGCGCAGCAGCGGCAGGGCCCGGGAGTGGCGCAGCGAGTCGAGGGAGGCGACGTTGATGTTGAAGTCGATCGTGCGCTCCAGGAACAGGCCCTCCGAGCGCCGTTCCTCGGGCACCAGGCCGACGCCGGCGCGCACGGCGTCGGCGGGCGAGCGGAACCCCGTGGGCCGCCCGTCCAGGAGCACCTCGCCCGCCGTCGCACGCGCGGCTCCGTAGACGAGCTTGACGAGCTCCGTCCGGCCGGCCCCGACGAGCCCTCCGAGACCAACCACCTCGCCCTCGCGCACCGTGAGGGACACGTCCCGGACGCGCGAGCCGTCGGAGACGCCCCGCACCTCGAGCACGGTTCGACCCGTGGGTGCGGGCTCGTGGCCGTGCTCGGGGATCTCCAGGTCGCGGCCCACGATCGCGCGAACGAGCTCGGCCTTGCTGGTCGGCTCCCCCACGACCCGCTTCGTCACTCGCCCGTCCTTGAAGACGGTGACGTCCTCGCAGAGCGCCGAGACCTCGTCGAGCCGGTGGGAGACGAAGACGATCGCGGTGCCCGCTGCCACGAGCTCGCGCACAATTCCGTGCAGCCGCGTGGCCTCCTCCACCGAAAGCGACGCGGTCGGCTCGTCCATCGCGATCATCCGGGCGTCGCGCATCAGCGCCCGGCCGATGAGCACCAGCCACTGGTCGGCTGTGCTGAGGTCGTCGACGTTCGTGGTCAGCGCGAACCGCATGCCCAGCCGGTGGGCGACCTCGGCGGCGCGCTGCCGGGTGGGCCGCCAGTCGATCACCCCGAACCGCGTGCGCGGCGGGATGCCCAGCGCCATGTTGCGGAGCACGTCCCAGCCCGGGATCAGGCTCATCTCCTGGTGGATGAAGGCCAGACCGAGCCGGGTGGCGTCGTCGGGGCTCGCGATCGGCGCCACGACGCCATCGACCTCGATGCTGCCGCTGTCCGGCAGGCCGATCCCCGCCAGGCAGCGGATGAGCGTCGACTTGCCCGCGCCGTTCGCCCCCACGAGGCCGTGCACGACGCCCGGGCGGATCTCGAAGGACACCCGGTCGAGCGCCTGCACGCCGCCGAAGGCCTTGCTCACCTCGCTGATCCGGATGAGCGGGGCGGCCGGGGCAGGTCCGCCCCGCTCGTGCACGGAGGCGACTGCGGTCACTGCAGCGCTTCGGGGTGGTCCTGGACGAACTGCGCCACAGTGTCGGCGCTGACCAGGATCCCCGGGACGTTCACGGTCTTCGGCTGCCACGACGGGCCCGCCTGGATCGCCTGGAGGGTCGTCTCGAACATCGTCTTGCCCTCCGCGGCGCCGTCCTCGTAGACGGTGGCCGTGAGGCTGCCGTCCTGCACCGCCTGGATGGCGGTCTTCGAGCCGTTGATCCCGTAGGTCTTGACGTCGGTGCGGCCCTGCTGCTTCACAGCCGAGATCGCGCCGAGGGTCGGGTCCTCCCAGCAGCCCCAGATCGCGAGCGGGCCGGAGCCCTGCGGGTGCGCCGCCAGCCACGCGGTGGCGTAGCGGGAGCCGTCCTGGAGGAAGCCGGGGATCGAGACCTCCCCCTTGTCGACCTTGAGACCGGAGTTCTGAGCCACGACCTGGTCGAAGACACCCTCGCGGTCGCGGCACACCTGGCCCGCGCGGTAGGTCAGGGCCAGCACCGACCCCGACCCACCGAGGTCGGTGACCATCTGGTCGGTGGCCGGCTGGGCGAACGGCGCCCCGTCACCGGTGGTCATCACCACGCCGGTGCCGAGCCCACCGCCCCAGGTCGCGACGGGGATGCCGGCCTGCTTCGCCGCAGCCAGGCCCGCTCCCAGCGAGGAGGTGGGGAACACGAGGTCGAAGATCATCCCCGCGTTCTTCGAGGTGAAATTGCGGATCGCCGAGTTCGCCTGGTCCGCGTTGCCTGCGGCGTCGACGGTCTCGACGGTCCAGCCCGCGGCCTGAGCGGCCTCGGTGACACCGGCGATGACCCGCGCGTTGTTGGCGTCGGTCGCGGTGATCGTCACGATCCCGACGAGCTTGCTGCCGTTGCCGCCCGCCGGCGGGCCACCGGCGTTGTCGGACGGGACGGTGCACGCCGTGAGGCCGAGCGTCAGCAGGGCCGCCGCGGCGAGAACCACTCTGTTCCAGGGCATTGCAGATTCCTTCATGAGTCTTCGAGGGTGGCGGCGGACGTCGCCGCGGGGGTGTGGGCGAGCGACGGCGGGTTGACGCGGGAGGGCTCTCCCGGTGCGAGTACGAGCTCCGCTACAGCGAGGCCGTCGCCGTAGCGGCGCGCGGGGTGCCGCGTGAACGTGGCCGGCTCGTGCACGATGACGAGCCGGTTCGTGTCGCCGACCGTCGTCACCATCTCGTCGATCAGGCGCAGCCCGTCCCAGCCGCTGCCGCCGCCGAAGCCGATGTTCACGTAGCCGCCGGAGCCCCCGATGCCCTCGGCGTTCTCGTAGCTGTACATCGCGTCGCCCGTGATCACCCAGCGCTCGCCCGCGTGGTCGGTGAGGACGACGTACTGGCCACCTTGCGTATGTGTGTCCCAGGCGGTGCGGATCTCCAGGCCCGGCTGCAAGTCCAGCGGCCCGTCGAGCAGCACGAGCCGCCCGTCGCTCGCCATCTCCTCCAGCATGGCGACGTCGGACGGGTCGAGTGCCGCGATGATCGAGTCGTAGAGCGGCGACTGCGACAGCGCCCACCGAGAGCTCTCCAACTCCCGGCGCTGGAGGTAGAAGGTCGCGTTGGGGAACCAGCGGGCCGCGCCCGCGTGGTCGTAGTGGGCGTGGGTGAGGACGACGGTGTCGATGTCCTCGGGCCGCACCCCCACCTTGGCGAGCACGACGTCCGGCGCCTGGTAGTCGACGATGGCGTTGTCGTCGTGCCAGGCCTTGTTCGTGGTCCGGACGTCGTGCCCGACGTCGACCAGCATCTTGCGGCCGGCGCCCTCGATGTAGACGTAGCTGTAGGAGAACGGCCGGGTCCGACCGGACCACTCGCCGTAGAAGATGCACCCCAGGGGCTGGGCCGGGCAGCGGCTGTATTCCAGCATCCACAGCGAGTACGGCATGACTACTCCTCATCGAGCGCTGCGGGGATGAGCACCGCGGTGGGGGCGGTTCAGCGCAGGTCAGCTGCAAGTAATCGATTTCTAAAGACGCTCGGGAGCTCCGCCGGAAATCGATTACCGGCGGACCCTAGGCTGCGTGCTCCGGACGTGTCAACCATGGATGTCGCGTCGCTGCGGCCGCCGCGCTGCGACCTGCGGAGACGGTCAGCGCAGGGCCGGTCAGCGCAGGGCCGGTCAGCGCGGGGCCTGCCGCCGCGAGCTGGCGCGCACCACGAGCATCGTGGACAGCTGGAGGTGGCGCGGCTCCGCAGGCGCCGATCCGGCGATCCGATCCATCAGGAGCTGCGCCGCCTGCGCGCCGATGTCGTAGGCGGGCTGGGCGACCACCGACATCGGCGGCTCGACGAAGGACGTCCAGGGCGCCTCGTCGAAGGTGATGAGCCCGATGTCGATGCCGACCCGCAGGCCCCGGCGGCGCACTTCCTCGAGCACACCCAGCGCCATCTGCGCGTTTGCCACGAGCAGTGCGTCCGGCGGCTTGGGCGCGTCGAGCAGGCGGGCAGCTCCGCTCGTCCCGCCCTGCTGGCGGAAGGGGCCGCGTACCCACAGCTCGTCCATCTCGCCGTGCTCCCGGACTGCGGAGAGGTAACCCTCCAGCCGCTCCTGCGCCGTCCAGGCGTCCTCGGGTCCGGTGATGCACGCCGGACGCCTCCACCCCGCGTCGATGAGGTGGTCGGTGGCCGCTCGCGCACCCTCGCGCGACCGCACCATCACCGAGTCCACCGGCTCGGTCAGGGGGCGGTCCACGATGACGGTGGGGACGCCGGCCCGACGCAGGTCACCGATGTCGCTGCCGTCCCGGTGCGGGGAAAGGATCACCCCCGCCACCCGCTGCTGCTCGGCGACGCGCAGGTACGTGGACTCCTTGCCGGGGTCCTCGTCGCTGTTGCAGAGAAGCACCGAGAAGCCCCGGCTGCGGGCGACGTCCTCGACACCGCGCGTGATCGCGGTGAAGAACGGGTTGGCCACGTCGGCGATGATCAGCGCGAGCAGGTCGGTGGCTTTGCGGCGCAGGTTGCGGGCGACCCCGTTCGGCCGGTAACCCAGCCGGGCCGCGGCCTCGCGCACGCGGGAGGCGAGCTGAGGATCCACCGACGACTGCCCGTTGAGCGTGCGCGACACCGTCGCCACGGACACCCCGGCCTCGCGGGCCACATCGCCGATCTTGACCACCCGGCAGCCGACCCTCCACGCCATCCGATCCCACCCCGCCCTGCGCAGGGCGTGCGGCCCACTGGCACCCGTTCGCCGGGCACGCGTTGGGTAATCGTTTGCTGACGGGGACCGTACGGCCCGCTCCCGACCGTGTCCAGCCGAGGAGCTCATCCGTTTCGTCCACCTGGTCAGGTGTCCGGGAGCAGCGCGCGCAATGCGGCGTCCACCGCGGCCGGCCGGTACGACTCCACGGGCTCGGGTCCCATCAGCACAGCGCAGTCCTGCAGCCCGCCGAGCGCGACCACGGCCCGGCAGCGGTCGGCGGGCTCGTCGCTGCCGACCAGCAACCGGTCCAGCTCGGCGCGGCGGTGCAGCACCTCGGGCAGGATCCGGACCCGCGCCAGCACGGTGAGGTCCTGCAGCACCCCCTGGAAGAACAGGCGGTGCCGGTGGCAGAGCTCGAAGTAGGCCTCCAGGACCGGTCGCTCCCCCTCGGGTAGGAGACGCCGGGCCTCCCCGAGGAACGCCTCGATGTCGGTGACCAGCGGCTCGACGACGGCGCTGAGCAGCTCGTCCTTCGACGGGAAGTGGTAGTAGAGCGCCGCTTTGGTGATGTCGAGCCGCTCGGCGATCTCGCGCAGGCTCGTCTGCTCGAACCCTTTTGTGGCGAACAGCTCGAGGGCGACCTCGCGGATCTCCTCGCGGGTGTCGGCGTTGCGGCGGGGCATCCGCGCAGCCTATCTCCTGCCTGCCGCACGGTTACCTACTTGCCGCACGGTCAGTTTTCCCTTACCGTGCGACAGGTAGATCGACCCAGAGGAGAAGCCGTGAAGCCGACCGTCCTGATCTCCGGCGCGAGCGTCGCCGGGCCCGCACTCGCCTACTGGCTGCACCGCCACGGCTTCCGCGCGGTCGTCGTCGAGCGGGCCGGGGCCGTCCGCGGCGGCGGCTACCCGATCGACGTCCGCGGCGTCGCGCTCGACGTCGCCGACCGGATGGGAATGCTCCCGCGGCTGCGGGGCGCGCACGTGGGCACCCGGCGTGTGACGTTCGTGAACGCGAATGGGCGGGTCACCGGCCAGATCGCCCCCGACGGGTTCACCGGCAGCCCCGAGGGCCGTGACCTCGAACTGCCGCGCGGCGACCTGACGCGAGCGCTGTACGAGGCCACCCGCGACGACGTCGAGTACGTGTTCGACGACTCGATCACCGCGATCGACGAGCACCAGGACGGGGTGCACGTGACGTTCCGGCGCGGGGCTCCGCGCACCGTGGACCTCGTGGTCGGCGCGGACGGGCTGCACTCCAACGTCCGCGCGCTCGCCTTCGGGCCCGAGCGCGCCTACCGCCACGACCTCGGCTTTCGCTTCGCGGCCTTCACTATGGACGACGGTCTGGGCCTCGACCGGGAGGCCCTCTTCCACAACATCCCGGGCAGGCTCGCGGGTTGGTACGCCGTGCACGGCCAGGACCTGTCGACGGCGTTCCTCGCGTTCGCCGACGACGGCGAGGCCGACGTCGACCCCCACGACCTCGACCAGCAGCGCAGGCGGGTGACCAACGCCTTCAGCGGCGCGGGCTGGGAGGTGCCGCGGATCCTCGCCGCGCTGCGAACCGCCGAGGACCTGTTCTCCGACTCGGTCAGCCAGATCCGCATGCCGCGCTGGACGTCGGGGCGCGTCGCGCTGGTCGGCGACGCCGCGTACGCCCCGTCGTTCCTCTCCGGGCAGGGAACCAGCATCGCGCTCGTCGGCGCCTACCTGCTGGCGGGCGAGCTGGCGACGGCGCGCGGCGACCACCGCCTCGCGTTCGGGGCCTACGAACGACAGTTGCGCCCGTTCGTCGAGCGCAACCAGCGGCTCGCCAAGAGCGGCACCTTCGCCCTAGTCCCCGCAACCCGGACGCAGATCTGGCTCCGGGACCGGCTCCTCGGCGCCCTGACCCGCCTGGGCCCGCTCGCCCGGCGGCTGAACGGCGGCGTCAACCAAGCGGCACGGGCGCTGGAGCTGCGCGACTACGAGTCGCTGCCGGACAAGGACGACGCCACGGCGTCCGGCTGATCGGGTCCGGTCAGCGCGCCGACTCCGCCGCCAGCGCGGCCTGCGCGAGCAGGTCGATCTCGTCGGGGTCGGCCGAGCACGGGAAGAGCACGAGCTCGTCGCAGCCGGCTGCCTCGTACCCGTCGATCTCGCGCCGCAGGGTTTCGGTGTCGGTGAGAGCCCGCGCCGCGATCGACTCGGCGGCGTCCCCTCCCAGGAAGCCGTAGTAGTCGGTGAGGTAGCGGCGCGCAACGGCGCGCCCGTGCTCGCCGAGCGCGAAGTGGCCCATCGCCGCCAGGTACGGGTCGCCCTCCCGGTCGGATTCGGCCCAGGCCGCGCGCACGCGGTCGGCGGTGCGGCGGAACGCCTCCGGGCCGCCGCCGCCCGAGATCCACCCGGCCCCGTACCGGACGACCCGGCGGATCGCCGCAGGCCCGTACCCGCCGACGAGGACCGGTGGGCCGCCGTGCTGCGCGGGCGTCGGGCCGATCGAGCCCGTCACGCCCATCGCCTCCCCCCGCCAGGCCAGGTGCATCTCCTCGAGCATGCGGTCGTGGTCGGGGCCGCGGCGTTCGAAGTCGGCACCGGAGACGGCGTAGTCGTCCTCGCGGTCACCGACGACAACCGCGACGGTGAGGCGGCCGAGGCTCAGCCGGTCCACGCTGGCGAGCTGCTTCGCGATCACGGCCCCGCTGCCGCGGAACGGGACGAGCAGCACCGCGCCGATCAAGCGGGCGTCCGCTATCGCGGCCGCGGCACCGAGCACTGCGATGGGGTCGTAGCTGTCGTACACGATGCGGTCCAGCACGCCGAGGCTCGGGAAGCCCGCGTCCGACGCCGACTCCGCCCATTCGACGATCGTGGCGCCGTCGGTGCCGGGGACGGCCGCGGGGAGACCGATACCGATTTCCACGAACCCCTCCAGACCCGGACCGCCCGGGCAGCGATCCCGAGTTTTGGCTGGTACCCCCCGGCCGGGTGTCCGAAACCCGGCGAGGGGTCGCTCAGCCTCCGGCGTGGGCCGGGAGGTCCGCGGGCCTGCCTGCCGCCACGGCGACGAACCGCGCGACGGCCCCAGGGTGGGCCGCAGGGTGGGTGTGCAGGTAAGAGGCGTGCACGCCCCCCGCGACGAACCCCTCCGGCTGTCCGCCGCGCCACCCCCAGGCCGGGTCCGCCCCTGCGCGCGGAGTGAGGGTGGAGTGGTGGAACTCGTGGCCGGTGACCCGCGCCCCGACCGGGAACAGCGGCGACGTGGTCACCGCCACCGCGTCGCGGTAGCCGAGTGTGAGGCGGCCCCCCATCGCGGCGGTGGCCGGCAGCACCCCGCACATCGGGGCGCCGTCGAGCGACTCGCACAGGAAGAGCAGCCCGCCGCACTCGGCGTGCACCGGCGCCCCGGACACGGCGAGCGCCCGCACCGCCTCCCGCAGCGGCGTGTTGGCCGCGAGCGCGGCGACGTGCTCCTCGGGGAATCCGCCGGGCAGCACCAGCGCGGCCGTGCCGGGTGGTAGGGCCTCGTCGCGCAGCGGATCGACGGTGACGACGGAGGCACCGGCGGCGGCGAGGAGCTCGACGTGCTCGGCGTAGCCGAAGGTGAAGGCGGGACCGCCGAACACCGCGACCAGCGGTCCGGAGGGTGTGTCGGGCAGACGAGGCCCACCAGGCTCTGCAGAAACAGAGCCAGAGCGCACCCCGACCGCATCGGCCGGGTTCCACACCGGGCCTGGCGGAAGCGGTTCGGCCGGCGCGACTATCGCGTCGAGGTCCACGTGCGCGGCCACCAGTTCGGCCATCGCGTCCACGGCAGCCACCGCCGCGTCGCCGTGCTCGGCGGCCGTCACCAGCCCGAGGTGCCGCGACGGCACGGCCAGCGCGTCAAGGCGCGGGAGGGCGCCGAGCACCGGGAGCCCGGCCTCGTCGGCAGCAGCCCGCAGCACCTCCTCGTGGCGCGCGCTGCCGACGCGGTTGAGCACCACCCCGGCCAGCCGCACGCGCTGGTCCTCGCCTGCGTCGAACGAGCGGAACCCGTGCAGCACCGCCGCGAGGCTGCGCGACTGGCCGCGGCAGTCGACCACCAGCACCACCGGCGCGCCGAGCAGGTTCGCGACCTGCGCCGTGGACCCGGCGCCGTCGGCGATGCGGCCGTCGAACAGGCCCATGACCCCCTCGACCACCGCCACCTCCGCGCCCGCCGCCCCGTGCCGGGCGAGCGGCGCGATCCGCTCGGCCCCGACGAGCACAGGGTCGAGGTTGCGGCCGGGACGCCCGGCCGCGAGCGTGTGGTAACCCGGGTCGATGTAGTCCGGCCCCACCTTGAACGGCGCCACGGAGGTACCGCGCCGCCGCAGCGCGGCCATCAGCCCGGTCGCGACGGTCGTCTTCCCGCTACCGGACGCCGGCGCGGCGACGACGACCGCCCGAGCGGTCATCCGTGCCCGAGGATGGGGTGCGGGACGTAGGGGGCTTCCAGCGCGGCGATCTCGTCGTCGGACAGCTCGATGTCGACGGCCGCCACGGCGTCCTCGACGTGCCCCGGCTTGGTGGCCCCGACGATCGGCGCGGTGACGGCCTCCTTGTGCAGCATCCAGGCCAGCGCCACCTGCGCCATCGACAGGCCACGGGCCTTGGCGACCTCAGCCACGGCGCGCACCACGGCGTCGTCGGCCTCGGTGTACATCCGGTCCGCGATCGGGTCGCTGCTCGACCGGGTGGTGGTGCGCTCCTCCGGCACCCGGGCCAGGCGCCCGCGGGCGAGCGGGCTCCACGGGATCGCACCGACGCCCTGGTCGAGGCAGAGCGGATGCATCTCCCGCTCCTCCTCGCGGTAGATCAGGTTGTAGTGGTCCTGCATCGACACGAACCGCGTCCAGCCGGCCAGGTCGGCCGTGCTCTGCGCCTTCGCGAACTGCCATGCGAACATGCTGGAGGCGCCGATGTAGCGGGCCTTGCCCGCACGCACGACGTCGTGCAGGGCCTCCATCGTCTCCTCGATCGGCGTCTCCGGGTCCCACCGGTGGATCTGGTAGAGGTCCACGTGGTCGGTGCCGAGCCGGGTCAGCGAGTCGTCGATGCTCGCCAGGATGTGCTTGCGGGAGAGGCCGCGGTCGTTGGGGCGGTCACTCATCGTGCTGAAGACCTTCGTGGCCAGCACGTAGTCCTCACGTCGGGGGAAGAACTCCCGCAGCAGCGTGCCGGTCACCTCCTCGCTCACGCCGAGCGAGTAGACGTCGGCGGTGTCGAAGAAGGTGATCCCGGCGTCGACGGCGCTGCGCACCAGCGGGCGCGAGGCATCGAGGTCGAGCACCCACTCACGCCATGACGGGGAGCCGTAGCTCATCATCCCGAGACACACCCGCGAGACCTGCAGTCCGGTCGAGCCCAGTCGCGTGTACTCCACGAGTTGACCCTAACCCCCGGACCTGCCGCGGGATCACCACTCGATGCCGCGCTGTCCTTTCTGCCCGGAATCCATCGGGTGTTTGACCTTGGTGGTCTCCATCACGAGGTCGGCGGCGGCCACCAGCTCAGGTGCGGCGTCGCGGCCGGTGATGATCACGTGCTGGCGGCCCTGCCGCGCAGTGAGCACCTCGACGACCTCGTGCACGTCCACCCAGCCCCACTTGATCGGGTAGGTGAACTCGTCGAGCACGTAGACGTCGTGGACCTGCCCCTCGATGCGGCGGCGGATCTCCGCCCAGCCCTCCGCGGCGGCCGCGGCGTGATCGGCCTCGGTGCCCTGCTTGCGCGTCCAGGACCAGCCCTCGCCCATCTTGTGCCACTCGACGGGCCCGCCCTCGCCGGTCTCGGCGTGCACCCGGCCGAGCGCGCGGAACGCCGCCTCCTCGCCGACCTTCCACTTCGCGGATTTCACGAACTGGAACACCCCGATCGACCACCCTTGGTTCCAGCCGCGCAGCGCGAGCCCGAACGCGGCCGTCGACTTGCCCTTCATCTCCCCCGTGTGGACGACGAGCAGCGCGCGGTTGCGACGCTGGCGGGTGGTGAGCCCGTCGTCGGGAACGGTTGCGACCTGTCCCTGCGGCATCGTGTCGGCCCTCCTCTCTCAGGCTGCCCTGGCGGCGCGGACCACGCCGGCGACCTGGTCGGCTGACAGCTCGGACAGGCCCAGCACCGGTCCGTCCGCGGCGGCGGCGATCCGGGCGGCCAGCCCGAGCCGGACCGGCCCGCTCTCGCAGTCGACCACCACGGTCGCGGCGCCGTCGGCCGCGAGCAGCGCGGCGGCCCGGCACGCGTCCGACACCGGGTCGCCGCCAGGCCGGGCGGCGACGGTGGCACGCCCGTCGGTGAGCAGCACGACCAGCGCGCGGCGCCGCGGGTCTCGCAGCCGCTCCACCCGGAGCACGGCCCTGGCCCGCAGCAGGCCGTCGGCGAGCGGCGTGCGGCCCCCGGTGCGCATCGCGGCGAGCCGGACCTGCGCGGTCGGCACACTCGACGTCGGCGGCAGCACGAGCTCGGCGCCGCCGGCCCGGAAGGTCACCAGCCCCACCTTGTCGCGCCGCTGGTAGGCGTCGCGCAGCAGCGACAGCACCGCTCCGCTGACCGCTGACATGCGCTGGCGCGCGGCCATCGAACCGGACGCGTCCACGGCGAAGAGCACGAGGTTCCCCTCCCGGCCCTCGCGCTCGGCGCGTCGCAGGTCGTCGCGCCGCACCACGAGACCGGCACCGGCCCGGCCGCGCACGCGCTGGTGGGGGGCTGCCGCGGCGATCGTCGCGGGCAGGTGCAGGTCGGCGGCGCGGCGGGGGGCGTCGGCGGTGGGGCGGACGACCCGGCCGGTGCCGGTGCGAGCCCGCGACCTCCGTCCGGGCGCGCCCTCGCCGATGCCCGGCACGGTCAGCAGCCGGGCGCGGAACGGGGTGCTCGGCGGAGGCGCGCTCCGTCCCGGTCCGTCCCCGCCCGGGGCGGGTGCCTGCTGCGGTTGGCCGCTGCCCTGCTCGGCCGGGGCGCCGCCGTCCGCCTCGGCCTGATCGCCACCGCCACCGCCCCCGCCGTCGGGGTCGGGGTCGGGGTCGGGGTCGGGGTCGGGCTCCGGCTCGGCCTCGCGGAGTGCGTCGTCCAGGGCCTGGTCGTCCACACCCGGCTCGTCGAAGGGGTCGCGGCGGCGGCGGTGCGGCAGCGCGAGCCGGGCGGCCGCGCGGACGTCCTCCTCGGTCACGGCGTCGGCGCCGCGCCATGCCGCGTGCGCGGTGGCCGCGCGGGCGATCACGAGGTCGGCGCGCATCCCGTCGACGTCGAAGGCCGCGCACACGGCTGCGATCCGGCGCAACTCGGCGTCCGGCAGCGTGACCGCGCCGACACGGGCCCGGGCAGCGACGATCCGCGTGGCCGCCTCGGCCTCGGCGTCGGCCCAGGCCGCGGCGAACCCGGCGGGGTCGGCCTCGAACGCCAGCCGCCGCCGCACCACCTCCACGCGAGTCTCGACGTCGCGGGCGGCGCGCACCTCCACGGCGAGCCCGAACCGGTCGAGCAGCTGCGGGCGCAGCTCGCCCTCCTCCGGGTTCATGGTCCCGACCAGCAGGAACCGGGCGGCGTGCGACACCGACACCCCGTCCCGCTCCACGTGCGCACGGCCCATCGCGGCGGCGTCCAGGAGCAGGTCGACGAGGTGGTCGTGCAGCAGGTTGACCTCGTCGACGTAGAGCACCCCGCGGTGGGCGTCGGCGAGCAGGCCGGGCTGGTAGGCGCGCACGCCCTCGCTCAGCGCGCGTTCCAGGTCGAGCGAGCCGACGAGCCGGTCCTCCGTGGCGCCCACCGGCAGCTCCACGAGCCGGGCGAGCCGGGAATCCATGGCGCCGCCGCGCTCGTGCGGGCCGTCGGGGCAGGCCGGGTCGGGGTCGCCGGGCGCGCAGCCGAACCGGCAGCCGGGCACCACGTCGAGGGCGGGCAGCAGCGCGGCCAGCGCGCGCACGGCCGTCGACTTGGCGGTGCCCTTCTCCCCGCGCACGAGAACACCGCCGACCCCCGGGTGCACGGCGTTGAGCAGCAGCGCGAGCCGCAGGTCGGCGTGCCCGACGATGGCCGAGAACGGGAAGGCTGCGGTACCGACGGCGGTGCTCCCGGGGACGCTCACCGTGGGGAGCCTGCCAGACCGGTCGTCACCGTCGGGAGATCAGAAGGCGCACCGTGATTGAAGACATGTTCAAGTGAGCTGACGTCGATGTGCTTCTCGACGAGGTCGCCGAGCAGGTCGAGTTGCGCGGTGCGCTCCGCGGCGAAGCAGGTGTCCGTGGCGGGCACGAACCCGCGCCGCCCCGCCTGCTCGGCCACGCGGCAAAGGAGCGCGCGGCGGAACCCGTCGTTCTCCAGCAGGCCGTGCCAGTGCGTGCCGAGCACGACGCCCCTGTCGGAGCCCTCGCCGTCCAGCAGCGTCGGGTCGCCGGAGTGCACCACTCGGCCGTGGTGGATCTCGTAGCCGCGCACCGGCTCGCCCCACGCCGTCCCGACGGGGTTGCCGAGGTGCTTCTCCGCGTCGAACGCCACCTCCAGGTCGAGCAGGCCGAGCCCGTCGGCGCTGCCGCCCTCCACCAGGTGCGGATCGTGAATGCGCCTGCCGAGCATCTGGTAGCCCCCGCAGATCCCCAGCACCGGACGCCCCGCGCCCGCGTGTGCCGCAACCGCGTCCGCGAGCCCGGTGCGGCGCAGCCACTCGAGGTCGCTGACCGTGGCCTTCGAGCCGGGCAGCACCACGAGGTCGGCGTCGGCGAGGCGCGACGGCTCCGTCACATACCGGACGGCAACGCCCGGCTCGCAGGCGAGCGCCTCGGCGTCGGTGGCGTTGGAGATGCGCGGCAGCCGCACGACCGCAACCCGCAGCCACTGCGACCCGAGCGGCGGGCCGGGGCGCCCGAGCACCCCGTCGGCGACGGCGGCGAGCGAGTCCTCCGCGTCGAGCCAGAGCCGCTCCTCCCACGGCAGCACCCCGTACGTCGGGCGGCCGGTAAGCACTCGGAGCTGGTCGAGACCGGGTTCGAGCAATGCCGGATCACCGCGGAACTTGTTGACGACGAACCCGGCGATCCGCGCCTGATCGGCCGCGTCGAGCACGGCGAGAGTGCCGAAGAGGTGGGCGAGCACCCCACCGCGGTCGATGTCGCCGACGACGATCACGGGCAGGTCGGCGGCCTGTGCGAGGCCCATGTTCGCGATGTCGTTGGCCCGGAGGTTGATCTCGGCGGGCGACCCGGCGCCCTCGCAGACCACGACGTCATAGCGCCGGCGCAGACCGGCCAGCTCCGCCGTCACCACGTCCAGCAGCGCGGCCTTGCGCTCCTGGTAGTCGCGAGCGCTGACCGTACCGTCGACGTGGCCGCGCACCACCACCTGCGAGCTGCGGTCGCTCCCGGGCTTGAGCAGGACCGGGTTGAAGGCGACGCTCGGCGCGAGCCCGCACGCCAGCGCCTGCATCGCCTGTGCGCGCCCGATCTCGCCGCCGTCGGGGGTGACCACGGAGTTGTTGGACATGTTCTGCGCCTTGAACGGCGCCACCGCCACGCCGCGGCGCGCGAGCCACCGGCAGATGCCGGCGACGAGGGCACTCTTGCCCGCGTCCGACGTCGTGCCTGCGACCAGCAGTGCACCTCTCACCCGGCCAGTATCTCGGCAATTTCGCCGCCGGTAGCCTTGCCCCGTGCGTTTCCTCCTGCGTCCCGCCTGGCTCGCCCTCATCGTGGTGGTCATCGGGTTCGCGGTCGCGTGTTACGCGCTGCTCGCCCCGTGGCAGTTCGGCCGCGAGGCCCAGCGCGACGCCCAGCAACAGGCCATCGACGCCTCGTACTCCATCCCACCGGCCCCGCTCGGCGAGCTCGTGCCCGCGGGTTCGGCGGTCACCTCTGCCGTCGAGTGGCGGCAGGTCACCCTGTCGGGCTCGTACGTGCCCGACGGGGAGGCGCTCGTCCGGCTGCGGGTGGTGGCGGGCAAGCCCGCGGTCGAGGTGCTCACCCCGTTCCGCACCAGCGACGGCAGGCTCGTCGTGGTCGACCGTGGCAGCGTCACCGCCGACAGCGGCGGCACCACCCCGGCCATCGCCCTCGCGCCCACCGGGCCGGTCACGCTGACGGCGCGGCTGCGCGTGGACGAGACCGACCCGCGCGCCCGCCCGGTCTTCGAGGCCGACGGGTACCGCCAGCTCTATGCGGCCGACTCGCGTGCACTCGCCGCGGCCACCGGCCTCCCGCTCGAACCGGGCTTCCTGCAGCTCTCCGCGGACCAACCGGGGGTGCTCACCCCGATCGAGGTCGCCCCGACCAGCGGCGGCGAAGCGCCGTTCACCAACTTCTCCTACGCCCTGCAGTGGATCACCTTCGGTGCGATCGCCTTGTTCGCCCTGGTCTACTTCGTGCGCCTGGAGATGCTGCAGCGCCGCAAGGGCACCGACCGCGCCACGGAACGCGCCGCCATCCGTCGCGCTCTGTCGGGCGAGGACGAGCCGGAGAACCCGGGCGAGACCCCACTGGCCGACCGCTACGGCCGCCGCTGAGGCTCCCCGACTGGTCGGGGTCTCCCGCGAGTCGCGGCAGAAATGCGCGCGAGTCGCTGGATTTGTGCGCGCGAGTCGCGTGCACCCAGACCCCGACTCGCGCGCATTCACACCCCGACTCGCGCGCGCTCACACCCCGCCTCGCGGGTGTGAAGCCCCAATTCCCGCGAGTCGGGGTCTGAGTGCGGGCGAGTTGCGTGTGGCCAGGGGGTGGATCTCGGGCTCAGTGCCGCCGCGGCGGCTGTGGCACCTGCTGCCGCCCAGCCCACGAGACGGGACAGGTGGGCGGCGCGGGCCAGGTCTGCCGGCACGGGTGCGCGGCCCCTCCCCAGTCTCGGACGTTCCTCCACGCCGTGCGCGTAGACCGTCCGGCCGCCGAGACCCACCCCCAGAGCCCCCGCTGCCGCAGCCTCGACCGGGCCGGCGTTGGGGCTCGGGTGGGTCGCCGCGTCCCGGCGCCAGGCCGCCAGCGCCGTGCCCGGCGAGCCGCCGACGGCGGGGGCGAGTCCCGCGAACAGCAGCGCCGCCGCCCGCGCCGGGACGAGGTTGGCCAGGTCGTCGAGGCGGGCGGCCGCCCAGCCGAAGCGGCGGTAGCGGTCCGAGCGGTAGCCGACCATCGCGTCGAGGGTGTTCACCGCCCGGTAGCCGAGCAGCCCCGGCACCCCGGCCACCGCGCCCCAGAACAACGGGGCGACCACGGCGTCCGAGGTGTTCTCAGCCAGCGACTCGGTGCCCGCCCGCGCCATCCCGGCGGCGTCGAGGGAGGCCGGGTCCCGCCCGCAAAGCGACGGAATGCGGTCCCTGGCGGCAGTCAAGTCGCCCGCGGCGAGCTCGCGGGCGAGCGCCGCCCCGTGGCCGGCGAGCGACGACCCGCCCAGGACGGCCCACGTCGCCACGGCAGTGTTCAGTACCCCGAATACGGGACGCCTGGCCGCGGCCCGCTCGACCAGCACGCCCAGCCCGGCGGCCGCGCCGACGAGAACCGCGGTGTACGCCGCGCCCGCGGAGCGGCGGTCGGCGTACCAGCGCCGTTCCAGCGCCCCGGCGAGGCGGCCGAACCCGGCGACCGGGTGGCCGCGCCGCGGGTCGCCGAACACGGCGTCGGCGGCCATACCCAGCAGCAGCCCGGCCGGCCGCACCCACACCCGCACGGCCCGAACGCTAACCGGCGAGGGGATCATCGGGTGATGCGCACCGAACTCGACCCCGCCGACCTGGGATCACAGGGGTTCTACAAGCTGCTGACGTCGGTGGTGGTGCCGCGCCCGATCGCCTGGGTCTCCAGCCGCTCCGCCGCGGGCGTTGACAACCTGGCGCCGCACTCGTTCTTCACCGTCTCGTGTGTCGACCCGCCGATCGTGCAGTTCACGAGCGTCGGGAAGAAGGACTCGCTGCGCAACGTCCGCGAGACCGGCGAGTTCGTCGTGTGCCTGGCGACGGCACCGCTGTTCGAGCAGGTCAACGCCACGGGCACCGACTTCCCCGACGACGTCAGCGAGTTCGCCGAGGTCGGGCTCACCCCGGAGCCGAGCGTTGAGGTCGCCCCACCGCGCGTCGCGGAGTCACCGGTGGCGCTCGAGTGCCGGCTGCACCAGACACTGGAGCTGGGCGACTCGACGGTCGTGATGGGGCAGGTGGTGCACGCGGCGGTGCGCACCGACGTCTTCGACGGCGACCCGCACAGGGGTGGGCTGCCCGCCATCGACAAGCTGCAACCGCTCGCCCGCCTGGGCCGCAACGAGTGGTCGACGATCGGCCAGGTGCTCGACATCACCCGCATCCCGCACCGCGAGTGGCCCGGGCACTACTCGCCGCCGACCGCCTGACCGAGCCGCAGCCCGTAGAGCCGCTGGGCGTCGGTGGCGATGCCGTGCAGGGAGCACGGCCATCGCTCGCCCGAGCCGTTGGCGGAGCGGCAGCCGGTACAGCGCCCCAACCGGTCCGGGACGTGGGCGGCGAGCAGGCGTCGCCAGACCTCCGGCATGCCCGCCATGACGTCGGCCATGGCGCCGGGCGAGTGCGATTGCGTCACACCCGGTGCAACTTCCGGCAGTGGGTGCCGAAATTCCGCCGGTCTGGCCCTGTCGCCGAACGGGCTCCAAGCGACGATCGGTGCCAGGTGCTGTACGCCACAATGTTGCGCGCTACCGATCGCCGCCGGCATGCCGCCGCTCGCCGCGATCACCTCATAGAGTGAACTCCCCGGGTGGCGTCGCGGTGACGTCGGCGTGCACCTCCTGCTCCCGGCCCCGCAGTTCCACGCGGCGGATCTTCCCGGAGATCGTCTTCGGGAGCGCGGCGAACTCCAGGCGCCGGATCCGCTTGTACGGGGCGAGGTTGTCGCGGGCGAACTCGAGGATCGACCGGGCCGTCTCCTCACTCGGCTCGTACCCGGCCGCCAGCACCACGTACGCCTTCGGGACCGCCAGGCGCAGCGAGTCCGGTGAGGGCACCACGGCCGCCTCGGCGACCGCCGGGTGCTCGATGAGCACGCTCTCCAGCTCGAACGGGCTGATCCGGTAGTCCGACGCCTTGAACACGTCGTCGGCGCGCCCGACGTAGGTGATGTAGCCGTCCGCGTCGCGGGAGCCGACGTCGCCGGTATGGTAGTAGCCGCCCGCCATCGCCTCGGCGTTGCGCTCCGGGTCGCCGTGGTAGCCGACCATGAGCCCTAGCGGCCGCTGCGAGAGGTCGACGCAGATCTCGCCCTCCTCGGCCGGCTGCCCCGTCGTCTGGTCGACCAGCACGATCGGGTAGCCGGGGATCGGGCGCCCCATCGACCCGGGCTTCACGGCCTGGCCGGGCGGGTTGCCGATCTGCACGGTGCTCTCGGTCTGGCCGAAGCCGTCGCGGATCCGCACGCCCCACGCCTTCTCGATCTGCTCGATCACCTCGGGGTTGAGCGGCTCCCCCGCACCGACGACCTTGGCCGGCGGGTTCGCGAGGCCCGACAGGTCGGCCTGAATGAGCATCCGCCAGACGGTCGGCGGCGCGCAGAAGCTCGTGACCCCGCAGCGGTCGAGCACCCCGAGCACACTCTCGGCGTCGAACTTCGAGTAGTTCATGACGAGCACGCACGACTCGGCGATCCACGGCGCGAAGACGTTGCTCCACGCATGCTTGGCCCAGCCCGGCGAGGAGATGTTGAGGTGGACGTCGCCCGGCGCGAGGCCGATCCAGTACATCGTGGAGAGGTGCCCGACGGGGTAGGACGCGTGCGTGTGCTCCACGAGCTTCGGCTTCGCCGTGGTGCCGGAGGTGAAATAGAGCAGCAGCGTGTCGGAGCCGCGGGTGACGCCGTCCGGGGTGAACTCGGCCGACGCCGCCGCGGCGTCGCTGTAGTCGAGCCAGCCCTCGGGTGCACCCCGGACCGCGATGCGCGTGTAGTCACCCTCGACGTCGTTGAACTTGCCGGCGTCGGCCCCGCCCACCACCACGTGCTTGGCGCGACCCCGGTCGAGGCGGTCGCGCAGATCGGCGGCGGTCAGCAATGTGGTGGCCGGGATGACGACGGCGCCGAGCTTCATCGCCGCGAGCAGCGTCTCCCACAGCTCGACCTGGTTGCCGAGCATGAGGATGATCCGGTCTCCCCTGGCCACGCCGTGGTCGCGCAACCAGTTGGCCACCTGGTTCGACCGCGCCGACAGCTCGGCGAAGCTCCAGTGCGCCTCGCTGCCGTCCTGCTCGACGATCCACAGGGCCCGCGCGCCGCCGCGTCCGGGGTCGGCTCCGACGGCGTCGAAGTGGTCGAGCGCCCAGTTGAACTCGTCGATCTCGGGCCATCGGAAGTCGCGGTATGCGGTCTCGTAGTCCTCACGATGGGCCACGAGGAACTCGCGCGCCGCGTGGAAAGCCGCGACGGAGGGGGACGCTGCCGGCGGGTTCATGTCTCACCTCGGGGAGTAGCCGCTCTGCTGACCCGCACCATAAGCCGGGCGTCCTGTCCCTCGTACGTGCCGGGCCGGGAGCACTGCCCGACCGGACGGCCCGGCCTACCGTGGACGGGGTGACCCGTCTCCTCCGGGCGGCGGCGCCCGCCGCGGCGGCCCTGCTCGCCGGTCTCGTGCTCGCCGCCTGCGGCAACGCCCCCGGCTCCATCGCCCCGGGCCCAGCGGGACCGGCCACGGCGAGCTCGGCCCCATCGGGCACGCGGGACTCGGGCACGCCCTCCGGGCCGACGGGCGGCCGAGCGACCGAGCCCGCCCAACCGGTGGAGCTTCCGTGGCCGGCCCACAGCGCGGCCGACGCCGCAGCGCTCCAGACCGCCGCCGACTCCGGCTCCCAGCCGTGGCTGCTCGACCCCTCCGAGGTGGCGATCTCCTACGCCGCCGCGGCGCACGGCTGGGCCGGCGCCGAGGCGTACCCGGGGCCTGACGGCACGAGCGTCGACGTCCGCAACCCGGACGGCGAGCGCCTCACGCTGACCCTCGCCCAGCCGGCCCGCACCGGCGACACCGGGATCTGGGTGGTGACGGCGGAGCGCCCCGTCTGACGCCCGGACCCATCGGTCGGACGGCCCGCAGACGTCACGCTGTGCTGTTCAGCCGCTTCGAAGCGTCGCGACCCTCTGTGCGCACGGGTGTTTCCGCTCACTTGTTCGAGTGAAGATCGGCTCCAGGTGCAGCGTTCCGGCGGACCGTGGCGATGAGCCGGTAACGCCGCCGCACGAGCGGGCGGCCCGGGATCGCCAGGAGGCGACGACGATGACGAGCGACTCCGTCCAGCAGGACATGTTCACGGTTCTCCACGGGCAGCCCGCGCCGGTCGTGACGCGATGGAGCTACTCCGTCAACGACCCCTTCGCGGTCTCCCTCGCCGTCCGCACCAGGCACGACCGGTGGGTCGAGTGGCTGGTGGCGCGGGACCTCGTGGTCGAGTCGCTCGCCGGTCCCTCCGGTGAGGGCGACGTCCGGATGAGCCCGCAGGTCGTGCAGGGCTATGACATCGTGCAGATCGAGATCCACTCCCACGACGGGCATGCCGTCCTGGAGGTCGACCGCGACCTGCTCCGGCACTTCGTCGAGGCCAGCATCGACCTGGTTGCGCCCGGTGACGAGGCGGACCGGATGGACCTGGACGTGGAGATCGCGAAGATCACCCAGAGCTGCGCCGAGTAGAAATCGCCGGCCGGCACGTCTCCGACCCGACCGCCGCCGCCCCCGCCCGCGCCGACGTCGGCCGCCACCCGCACCGGCCCGCCGGTGCACAACCGCTTACTTCCCTTGCCGCCGGTCCGCTCCCCCACCGCTCCCGGCACCGCGACACCCCGATTCACAGCCGGCTAGCGCCAGACGTCAGGCCCGGCGTCCTGCCGGCCCGACGCGGGCGCGACCGCGCCGTCCGAGCCCCGCGAAGCATCGATCCGCGCGGCGCCGTCCGACCGTTCCGCATCGAGGTCGCGGGCGGCGTCCGTCATGGCCTGCTCTGCCTGCCCGTCGTCGCCGACCACCGCTTCCAGCTCCACTGCCACCAGCTCCACTGCCTCCAGCTCCGGGTCCTCCAGGGCGGGCGCCCCCGCCGGGCCGCTCGAGCCGTAGTCGCGCTGCGCCATGGCGGCGGTGCACCTCCGGATCGTGTTGGTCGGTAGCGGAGTGGGAACCCGGCCCGGATACCCCAGGCCTCGGCCCGCCACACGCCCGCCGATGTGTTCTGATCGCGACGCAACGACGCGCCCCGACAAGGCAGGAGACCAGCCATGACCGAACCCCGACCGGACCGGCCGCCGACGGTCGGCGCCCGGCAGCGGGATTCGGCGGCTACCCGGCGCGCCCTCATCACGGCTGCGAGCGAGCTGTTCGCGACGGTGGGCTACGACGCCACGACAGTGCGGGCGGTGGCCGACCGGGCCGGGGTGAACCAGGCGCTGCTCTTCCGCTACTTCGGCAACAAGGAGGGCCTGTTCGCCGAGGCGGTGCTGGGGCAGGCGATGGGACTGCTGGCCGACGGGCCTCGGGAGGACCTGCTGGAGCGCACCCTGGCCGCGATACTCGCCGACCAGGCCGACCGGGGCCCGCAGCCGCTGATGGCGGTGCTGCTCGCCGCCGGGAGCACCCAGGTGGCCGAGGAGGTGCGCAACCAGCTCGGCTCCGCCTACTCGGCCGCGTTCGCCTCGCTCGTCGACTCCGACGACCCGGACGACGCCCGCGTGCGCGCCGACCTGCTGCTGGCATGGCTGCTCGGCATCTCGCTCATGCGCGGCGCCCTGCGCGCCGGTCCGCTGCACGACCCGCAGGTCGTTACCGAGCACGTGCTGCGGGCGGCCCGGGTGCTCCTGGAGCCACAGCGGCGTATTCTCCACAAGTAAGCGATTGCTTACATCCATGGGGAGATGTCATGACTCGCGCCTACCCGTTCTCCGATCCCGACCGCCTCGAGCTCGACCCGACCTACGCCACGCTGCTGCGCGACGAACCCGTGTCCCGCGTGCGCCTGCCCTACGGCGGGGAGGCCTGGCTCGCCGTCCGGCACACGGACGTGCGCACGGTGCTCGGTGACGCGAGGTTCAGTCGCGCCGCCGTGGTCGGCCGCGACGTCCCGCGACTGCGGCCGGAGATCGACCACCTGGCCAACTCGATCCTGAACATGGACCCGCCGGAGCACACGCGCCTGCGCAAGATCGTGGCCAGGGCGTTCACCGTGCGCCGGGTCGAGGAGCTGCGCCCGCGCGCCGCCGAGCTGACCGCGCAGATGCTCGCCGGGATGCGCGCCGAGGGCCCGGGCGCCGACCTCGTGGAGCACCTGTCCGTGCCGCTGCCCGTCACGATCATCTGCGAGCTGCTCGGCGTGCCCGTCGAGGACCGCACCATCTTCCGGGCCGGGGCCGACGCCGCCCTCTCGACATCGGCGATGAGCCCGGACGAGCGCGCCGCCGCGATGAACGAGCTGTTCTCCTACATGGCCGGGCTCGTGGCGCAGCGGCGGGCGCAGCCGACCGACGACCTCCTCGGCGCGCTCGTCAGCGCCCGCGACGAGGGCGACCGCCTGAACGAGGGCGAGCTCATCGGGATGGGCGTCGGGATCCTCGTCGCCGGCCACGAGACCACCATGAACCAGATCGGGAACATCGCGTTCACTCTCCTCACCCGCCCCGACCGCGGCGACGCGCTGCGCGGGGGCCCTGCGGTCGTCGCCGCAGGTGTGGAGGAGCTGCTCCGCTTCATCCCGCTCGGCGCATCCGCCGGGTTCGCCCGCATCGCGACGGAGGACGTGCAGCTGTCCGGCGTCACCGTGCGCGCCGGGGAGGCCGTGATGGTGGCGGTGCACGCCGCCAACCGCGACCCCGCCGTGTTCGAGGAGGCCACCGCCCTCGTGCTCGACCGCGCCACCAACCACCACGTCGGCTTCGGCCACGGCGCCCACCACTGTCTCGGCGCGCAGCTCGCGCGCATGGAGCTGCAGGAGGCGATCGGCGGGCTCCTGCGCGAGTTCCCCGACCTGCGCCTGGGGGTGCCCGCCGAGGACGTGGAGTGGCGCAAGGGCACCCTGGCCCGCGGCCCCCTCACCCTCCCCCTGACCTGGACCTGACCCCGCGAGTCGCTGCAAAAGAGCGCGCGAGTCGCCGGAAAGGGGTGCGCGAGTCGCTGCAGAAAGGCACGCGAGTCGGGGCCTGGGTGCGCGCGAGTCGCGCCCTGGGTGCGTGTTGCTCCCCCCGCACAGCCCCGACTCGCACGCTCACACCCCGACTCGCGGGGAGGGGGTCAGGGCTTCGGGGAGGCGGCGGGTCTCCACGCGGACGCCGCCGCGGGTGCGTCCGCCGGTGTCGCGAGCCAGCCGCAGACACGTCTCAACCCACAGGTTGAGCTGGATCTCCTTCGCCAGCTTGAGCCGGTCGTAGAGAAGGTGGGACAGCCGGTCGCCGGAGCGCGCCGACGAATCGATCTCGAACAGCAGGCGGTCCTCCTCGCGGCGGCAGCGGAACTCGATCTGCCCCGCCTCCAGGTGACCGCGCAGCGTGGCCAGCCGGAACGAGGTGGGCGATTGCGCGATCACCCGCACCGGCCCGTTCCATGGCCCCGGCATCCGGATCAGGAACTCGTCACCGACGCAGAGCGCGGCGGGTTCGCCGCGGATCTTCTCGAACACGGCGACCTCGGCCGGGGCCCCGCAGTTCGGGTCGCCCGCGAACCGCCCGAGCACCACGTCGGGGTCGACGTCGGTCCCGGTAACGCAGACCGAGTACCGACGGCGCAGCATCGGCCCGACGCCGTCCTCGACCCGCTGGACGTCCTCGTCGTACACCTCAGCAGGGATCGGCTCCGGCAGGTCGCGCTCGTCCCCCGTCGTCTCGGTGCGGTGCACAGGCGTGATGCGCCAGAGATAGCGCCAGCTCACCCTGGCCAGGCCGAGGGGCCACCGCATGACGACCGCGACGCGGTGCAGGCGCGTTCCGGGGATCTCACGAGAGCGGGCGGGTAGGACCACGATCACGCGGGTACCCGCTCGTCGTGATCCCCACCGGAATGCTGCGCTGGTCGGCGGTCGCGTTGCACGGGGCATCCGTTGCGTCGGTCGGGCTGTGCGTGAGCCTCTGGCTGCGCGCCAAGACCGTCGACCAAGAGGAGCGGGGCAACGCGGAGCGCCGCGCGATATTCGTGGGGTTGTGGCCGTCGATGCTCTGGCTGTTGGGGGACGCGGCCGAACGCGCAGCCGGGCGTTGAGCGCCGGATTGCGCAGCCTACCCACGCTCGCTGATGCCGTGGCCGAGCTGCGCCACCGCCCCGTCAACTACGACGAGGCGCAGGCTCCCCCGTTCGTCGTGGAGGGGTGGCACCGGGACCGGAGGGTGATCGAGGTCGGCCACGAGCCGCCAGGCGAGCCGGTGCCCGGGGGGCTCGTGGAGACGGCGGCCGTGCTGGTCAACAGCTACGAGTTCAGCGACCCGCGCATCCTGCGCGCTGCCTTCCACCATCCCGGCGGCCTCGTCGGCCGCGACATGCTGCTGGAGGGCCGGTTCCTCTTCCTCCGCTTCCTCCTCGGCGTGCGCATCACCGCCCAGCTGGACGAAATGCGCGACGGGCCGAACGGGCCGGAGCGGGTGGTCGGCTGGTCGTACCAGACGCTGCGCGGGCACCTGGAGCAGGGCCGGCTCGGCTACGAGGTGGCGAAGGAGCTGGGGACGGGGCGCGTCGAGTTCCGGATCGTCGCGCACTCCCGCCGCGCCCCGATCGCCAACCCGCTGTTCCGGCTCGGGTTCCGGCTCTTCGGACGCTATACGCAGCTGCGGTTCTACCGTCACGCGCTGGCCCGGTTGCACCGGCTGATGGCGGACCCGCCCGCGCCGCCGCAGCCGGGAACGGACGGGCTCGTGCGCGCCCCGAGCGGCGTCGAGCCGGGCCGGTTCGAGACCTTCACGCTGCGTTTCCTGCACCCCGGCCACTGACGCCCGTCTACGCAGAGCCGGTTAGCCGGCACGAGGACGGGCAATCCCGGGTTCATGTGGCCTTTAGAGCAGATCAGCCGGCTGGAGCGCGCCGAGGCGCTCGACGGGCCGGCCGCGGCGATCCGCACCCGAGTCCGGAAGCTCCTGTCCGACCGGCGCGTCGAGGACGCACTGCACGGCGTCTGGCTCGGCCATCCCGTGCACCCGGTGCTGGTGCAGGCGACGCTCGGGACGTTGGTGTCCGCATCCCTGATCGACGCCGTTGGCGGGCGGCGCCGCACCTCCACCGGCCTCATCGCCACCGGGCTGCTGCTCGCGCCGCCGACCGTGGCGACCGGTTGGACGGACTGGTCGACGTCGAACCCGGACCAGCAGCGGGTCGGCCTCGTCCACGCGGCCACCAATGCCGTCGCGATCAGCTGCTACGCCGGGAGCCTCGTTCAACGGGCTCGGGGTCGCAGCGGCCGGCTCCTCTCCCTGGCGGGTGCGGCGGTCAGCGCCGTCGGCGCCACCCTCGGCGGGCACCTTGCCTACCACCAGTCGCTCGGGCCCAACCACGCCGACCGGGTGCGCGACCTCGCCCCGCACGACTGGCGCTCGCTCGGCGCGCTGACCGACCTCCCGGACGGCACCCCGGTCCGTCGCGAAGCCGGTGACGTGCCGGTCTTCGTCCTTCGGCGCGGCTCCGAGGTCACCGCACTCTCCGACAGCTGCCCGCACCTCGCGGCGCCGCTGTCGGAGGGCGAGGTCATCGGCAGCGACGGGGATCGTCGCGTCGTCTGCCCGTGGCACGGCAGCGAGTTCCGGCTCGACGACGGGTGCGTCGTGCACGGGCCCGCCACCGCGGCCGTCCCCCGATTCGAGGCGCGGGTGGTCGACGGGGACGTGCAGGCCCGGATCGTCGAGAGCGCGGGGGCTCCCACTCTCTGACCGACCCACTCCGCACGGTCCGGCCGTGCGTTTCGCCGGTGCCGCCTACCGGCGGACGGCCCGAGAGTCGTCGGCATGGAGACCGACACGATCATCGAAGCCACCGAGCTACGGCGGCGCTACGGCGACCACGAGGCGGTTCGCGGCATATCGCTGCACGTCGGGCGGGGCGAGCTGCACGCCCTGCTCGGCACGAACGGCGCGGGCAAGACCACCACCGTCGAGACGCTCGAAGGGCTGCAGGAGCCCGACGGCGGCAGTGTGCGGATCTTCGGCTGCGACCCGGCGCGCGACCGCACCGCCGTGCGGCCCCGCACGGGCGTGATGCTGCAGGACGGCGGGCTCTCCGGCCTGCTCACGGTGGCTGAGACGGTGCGCACCTGGCGCTCGTTCACCCGGGGTGCGCGGCCGGTGACCGAGACGCTGGAGCTGGTCGGGCTGGCCGACCGCGGCGGCGTCCCCGTGGCCCAGCTCTCCGGCGGGGAGCACCGCCGCCTGGAGCTCGCCCTCGCTGTGCTCGGCCGGCCCGAGCTGCTGTTCCTCGACGAGCCCACCACCGGCATGGACCCGGCTTCTCGCCGCCGCACCTGGGACGCGGTGGGCGAGCTGCGCCGGGCGGGCACAACAGTGCTGCTGACCACGCATTACCTGGAGGAGGCCGAGGCGCTCGCCGATCGCGTGACGATCCTGCACGCGGGCCGGATCGTCGCCGAGGGCAGCCCGGCCGAGGTTGTGGCCGCCCTGCCGGCGCGCATCACGTTCACGCGCCCGCCTCTCGAACCGCCGCGACTGGCCAACGCCGTCCGCGACATCGACGCCGAGACCGTCGGCTACCGCAGCCGCGACCTGCAGGCCGACCTCGCCGAGTTGCTCGGCTGGGCCGGGCGCACCGGAACGGTCCTCGCCGGGCTCAGCGCCCGCCCCGCCTCACTCGAGGACGTCTTCCTCGGCATCGCCGCCACGAGCGGATCGGAGACCGGACGATGACCGCCCCCACCACGACGAGGACCCGGCGGACGGCGGACGCGCCCGGCCCGCTCAATGCATTGCTCCGGATGGAGCTGCTCCTGTTGCGCCGCAACTGGAGTGCCGCGCTGGTGGCGGCGGTGACGCCGCTGCTGTTCGGGTTCCTGCTCGCCCGCGCCCACAGCGACGACCCGGTGACCGGCGTACACGGCGTGGCCGGCGCGATGGGCATGGCGGCGGTGTTCTCCGTGCACTACCACCTCACCGCCGTCTATGCGACGCGCAGGCAGGAGGGTGTGCTCAAGCGCCTGCGCGCAGGTGTCCTCCAGGACCGGACGATCCTCCTCGGGACCGCGCTCGGCGGCCTCACCGTGTTCGCGGGGCAGGCGGTGCTGCTCGTCGCGTTCGGGGTGCTGGTGCTCGGCCTGCCCCTGCCGGCACAACCGTGGACGATGCTCGCCGGGATCGTGCTCTGCGGGGCGGTGCTGGCCGCGCTCTCGGCAGCGCTCTCCGGGGTGACGCGCAGCTCGGAGGCCGCGCTCCTCACGACCCTGCCGTCGGTGTCGGTGTTCCTCGCGACGCCCGGTGTGCTGATCCCGGTCGCCATAGTCGGCTCCGTCCCCGCGCTCGTCGGTCTGCTGCTGCCGCTCGGGTCGATGACGGAGCTCGTGCGCAGCGGCTGGCTGGGCACCGCCGGCCCGGCCGGCGCCCTTGCGTCCATCGGTGTGCTGGTCCTGTGGCTGGTCGTGGCGGCGCTCGCGGCCCGTCGGCTGGTGCGGTGGGACCCGCGCCGGGGATGATCACGACCGTGCCAGCGGCCGGTCCGTCCGCGCCCGACCCCAGGCTGGGGCGGGCGCGAGCGGCCGTGCTGCTCTCCCTCGCCGTGACCGTCGTGACGACGCTCGTGATGCCGTCGATCGGGCTCGTCTCCGAGCCGCGCCCGCTGTGGCGGGTGCTCGGCGCGGTGGGCGTCCTCGCCGTCGCTGCCACGCAGGCGGGTGCGCTGCTCGCAGCCGCCACCCCCGGGCTCGCCCCCGCCAGCCGCCGCCGACTGCTTGCGGCCTTCGCCGTGGCGGTGGTCGCGTCGGTTCCGCTGGTCGCCCCGGTGGGCTCACTTGGCCCCGACGGTTGGCGGACCTGGGCGTGGGTCGGCGCGACCGTCGTCGGGTCGGCGCCGCTGCTCGCCCGTCCAGCCGCCGGGGCCGCCGTCGCCCTGCTGACCACCGGCCTCGCGGCGGGCGTCGGCGCCTGGACAGGAGGCTCGGCCGCCGCGTACGCGCTGATCACGGCCGGATTCGGGGCCGCGGTGCTCGCCATGAACTGGCTGCCCGTCTCGCTGTGGAGCCTGGTGCTGGACGCCCGAGCCGGACGGGACTCCGCCGCCCGGCTCGCCGCCGCGGAGGAACGCCTGCGCTTCGCCCGCGACGTGCACGACCTGCTCGGCCACCACCTGTCGGTGATCGCGCTCAAGGCCGAGTTGGCCGAGCGGCTCGCCGTCGCCGACCCCGCACGGGCGGGCCGGGAGTCGGGCGAGGTGCGCGAGCTGGCCGCGGACGCGCTGGCCGAGATGCGGGCGGTGGTGCACGGCTACCGGGCCGTCGACCTGAACGCCCAGCTCGCCGCGATCGCGCAGGTGCTGCGCTCGTCCGGTGTGCGGTGCACAGTGACGTCCGCGGCCGGAGAGCTGCCCGAGCCGGTCACCGCGGGGCTCGCCGCGACCGTGCGCGAGGCCAGCACCAACGTGTTGCGCCACAGCCGGGCCCGCTGGTGCACGATCGAGGTCGTGCGAAGCGGCGACGAGGTCCGGATGACCGTGGCCAACGACGGCGTCCCGGCCCTCGCCGCGCCCGACGGACACAGCTCCGGGTTGCGCGGTCTCGACGAGCGCCTCGCCGAGTCCGGCGGACGGCTGCGCACGTCCGTGGCGGGCGGAGTGTTCACCCTCGACGCGGCGATCCCGGTGGCCGCCCCGTGAACGACCGGCCGATCCGGGTCTTGCTCGCCGACGACGAGGAGCTGATCCGCACCGCGATCGCCGCCCTGCTCGCTCTCGAACCCGACCTCGACGTCGTCGCGCAGGCGGGCGACGGGCGGGCCGCGGTCGAATCGACCGTGGCGCACCGCCCGGACGTCGCCGTCGTGGACCTGGAGATGCCCCATCTCGACGGGATCGCGGTGGCCGCCGAGCTCGCGACGGCCGCGCCGTCGTGCGCCGTGGTGATCCTGACCGGGCACGGTCGCCCGCCGCACCTGCAGCGCGCGCTCACCGCCGGGGCCAGGGGCTTCCTCCCGAAAGGCGCGCCGGGCGGGGCTTTGGCCGACGTGATCCGGCGCGTGCACCGCGGCGCGCGCTACGTCGACCCCGCGCTGGCCGCCGACGCCCTCACCGCGCGCCCATGCCCGCTCACACCCCGCGAGCTGGACGTCCTGCGCGCCGCCGGGCTCGACACTCCGGTGACGGCGGTGGCCCGGCGGGTGCAGCTGTCCCAGGGCACGGTCCGCAACCACCTCGCCGCCATCGCGACGAAGCTCGGCGTCCCGTCGCGCGCCGAGGCCTACCGCACGGCGCTGGACGAGGGCTGGCTCTAGCCGCGAGTGGCCCGGAACCGGAGCGAGCGCGGGACCACGTCGACGTCCACGTCCTCCAGCCCGGCCGCGCGGAGCCGGTCGGGCAGGGCGCCCGGGTCGACCGCGACCATCGTGTCGCCGATGTGCAGCAGCCGGAACCGCAGGTTCACGCGGCTGTCCGAACCCGCGAACGTCCCGCCCGGCCGGAGCACCCGCGCCACCTCGGCGAACATCCGGTCCTGGTGCCCGGGCGAGGGCACGTGGTGCAGCATCGTGAAGCAGACGACGGTGTCGAAGGATCCGTCGGGGAACGGGAGCGCCGCGCCGTCGCCGGTGTGGACGTCGACCCGGCCGTCGAACTCGCGGCGCAGGCCGCCGGCGAGGTCGGGGTCCACCTCCACGGCCGTGACGTGCGCGCCCTGGTCGAGCAGCCAGCGCGTCGTGACGCCGTAGCCGGGGCCGATCTCCAGCACGTCGCCGTCGAGCGGAACCGCCTTGCACGCCCAAGGCAGCACCTGGGAGTGCATGCGCAGTGCCCACGAGTCCGAACGGCATATGCGACGGTGCAACAGGTTCATCGGCACACCCGGCACGGTAAGGCAGCAAACCCAAAACCCAACAACTCACACACGCAAACCAGCGACTCGCGGGGAGGGAGGCGAAGCCCTCCCGCGCGAGTCGCCGCAAAAGTGCGAGCGAGTTGCGGTCTGGGTGCGCGCTCAGCGCTCGACGTGGACCTGCACGCAGCGGCCCCCGTCGGAGAGCCAGCCCTTGCGCTCGGCGTAGGCGATCATCTCTCCCCACCGCTCGGCCCAGTCCGGTGTGGTGGCGAGCAGCGCGGCCCTGGACCGGAGCACCGCGACGTCCAGCAGCGCGGTGTCGGCGTCGACCAGCTCACCGGTACCCGTGGTCTTGAGGGCGGTGCGCAGCCCGTCGGCGTCGAGGTCGGTCTGGACGTGCAGGCGGCCGAGGTCGTCGGCGTCCTGCACCACTGCGCCCTCGGCCGTCAGTCGCACGATCATCTTTCGATACTGCCCCCTGGACGCCGGCATCCGGAAGCCGGGGCGGTTCTCCGATAGTGTGCAGCTGTCCACTATGAGATGGAGACGTGATGGACGGGACCGTCGACCTGGGCGGCACCGCGGGCTGGGGACCGGTGCCCGCGCCGGACCCGACCGAACCGGCCTTCGGGCAGCCGTGGGAGGGCCGGGCGTTCGCGCTCACCCTGCTGACGATTGGCCGGATCTCCGGCCGCAACATCGACGCGTTCCGGCACGCCCTCGCCCGGCTCGACCGAGCCGCCTACTTCGACGACGGCTACTACGGTCGCTGGCTCGCCGCCGCCGAGCTGATGCTCGCCGACTCGGCGATCCTCGCGCCCGGCGCAGTCGACGCCCGGGCCCGCGCGCTGGCCGGGGAGGACGCCCTGGAGCCCGCGGTGCCGGAACCGTGCAAGCCGGACTATGCGGCGACCGGTCCCGGCTCGTTGCGCACAGTCGATCAGGCCCCCGCGTTCGCCCCCGGCGACGCGGTGCGGGCGAAGGACCTCGACCCGCCCGGCCACACCCGCCTCCCCCGCTACGTGCGAGGCCACGTCGGCGTCGTCGAGCTGGTACAGCCCGCCCAGGTGCTCCCCGACACCAACGCCCATTTCCAGGGCGAGAACCCCGAGCACGTCTACTCCGTCCGCTTCACCTCTCAGGAGCTGTGGGGCGCCGACGCGGAGGAGTTCGCGGTGACCATCGAGCTGTACGAGAGCTACCTGGAGCCCGCATGACCCAGCAGACGACGCGGCCCACCCCCGCCCAGCGCACCGAGGCGCTGGAGCAGCTCCTCACCGAGCGCGAGCTCGTCGACCCGAAGGTCGTGGACGGGTTCGTCGCCCGGTACGAGACGGAGGTCGGGCCTCTCAATGGCGCGAAGGTCGTCGCGCGGGCGTGGACCGACCCCGCCTACCGGGAGCGGCTGCTCGCCGACGGCACCGCGGCGATCGCCGAGCTCGGGTTCTCCGGCCCGCAGGGCGAGCACATCGTTGTCGTGGAGAACACGCCCGCCGTGCACAACGTGGTGGTCTGCACGCTCTGCTCGTGCTACCCCTGGCCGGTGCTGGGCCTGCCTCCGTCCTGGTACAAGGACCCGGCCTATCGGGCGCGGGTGGTGCGGGAGCCGCGCACGGTGCTGCGCGAGATGGGCCTCGACCTGCCCGAATCCACCGACATCGTCGTGCACGACTCCAGCAGCGAGGTGCGCTGGCTCGTGCTGCCCGAGCGCCCGGCGAGCACCGCGGGCCTCTCGGAGGCAGAGCTGGTCCCGCTGGTCACCCGCGACGCGCTGGTCGGCGTCGCGAAGGTCGCGCCATGACATCGCCGCTGGCCCTCGACGGCCCCGCCGCTCCTCCGCGCGCCAATGGAGAGCTGGTCTTCGCCGAACCGTGGGAGAGCCGGGCGTTCGGCATGGCTATGGCCCTGCACGCGGACCGGGCGTTCGGGTGGGACGAGTTCCAGGCCGCCCTCGTGGCGCGGATCGCGGAGTCCGAGACAGCCGATCCCAGTGGCGCGGAATGGAGCTACTACCGCTGCTGGCTGGCCGCGCTGGAGGACGTGCTCGCCGGCCGCGGCGCGCTCGCCCCAGGCGAGGTCACCGCACGGGTGGAGCTGCTCACCACCCGACCGGCGGGCCACGGTCACCCCCACTGATCACCTCGCGCGCCGCCAGAGGCAGAGTCTGGGCATGCAGATCGTCGCCGCCGACGTCATCGTCACCAGCCCAGGACGCAACTTCGTCACGCTCGCGATCACCACGGACGACGGCCTCGTCGGGTACGGCGACGCCACGCTGAACGGCCGCGAGCTGGCCGTGCGCAGCTACCTGGCCGACCACGTCGTCCCGCTGCTGATCGGCCGCGACGCGCACCGGATCGAGGACACCTGGCAGTACCTCCACCGCGGCGCGTACTGGCGGCGCGGTCCGGTGACGATGGCGGCGATCGCCGCCGTGGACGTCGCCCTGTGGGACCTCAAGGCGCAGGTGGCGGGCCTGCCGCTCTATCAGTTGCTCGGCGGGGCGAGCCGGACCGGCATCCGCGCGTACGGCCACGCGAGCGGGCGCGACCTGCCCGAGCTGCTCGACTCCGTCCGCGCCCGGCAGGACGACGGTTTCACGGCGATCCGTGTGCAGTCCGGCGTGCCCGGCCTGGAGGCGATCTACGGCATCTCGGCCTCCCCGGACGCCACCGGCGGCCTCGGCTACGAGCCGGCGCGGCGGCACCCGCTGCCGACGGAGGAGACCTGGGACACCCGCGCCTACCTGCGGCACATGCCCACGGTGTTCGACGCCGTCCGCAACGAGTTCGGCCCCGAACTGCCGCTGCTGCACGACGTGCACCACCGGCTCACGCCGATCGAGGCCGCGAAGCTCGGGAAGGCACTGGAGCCCTACGACCTGTTCTGGCTGGAGGACTGCACGCCGGCCGAGAACCAGGAGAGCCTGCGCCTGGTCCGCCAGCACACCACCACCCCGCTCGCGATCGGCGAGGTGTTCAACGCGAGCGTCGACTACCACACGCTGATCCGCGAGCAGCTCATCGACTACGTCCGCTCCGCCGTCACCCACACCGGCGGGATCACGGCGATGCGCAAGCTCTTCGACCTCGCCGCCCAGTACCAGATCAAGACCGGAATCCACGGACCCTCCGACATCTCCCCCGTCGGGATGGCCGCGGCCCTGCACCTGGACCTCGCAATCCACAACTTCGGCATCCAGGAGTTCACGCCGCACAGCGCCGAGACGTACGAGGTGTTCCGCCGCTCGTACACGTTCGAGGACGGCTACCTGCACCCGGGCGAGGAGCCGGGCCTCGGCGTCACGCTCGACCGGGAGGCCGCGGCGAGGTTCCCGTACGACCCGGCGTACCTGCCCGTCAACCGGCTGCGGGACGGAACGGTCCACGACTGGTGATCGTGGCGCGTCCCGCTGGAGAAGCCGATGGCATGGGCGCTGCCGCGGCTGGGCACTCCCCCGTCATGACCGACCGCTCGCACGGCATCGCCCCCCAGGAGCTCACCGACGACGACCTCCACCGCGAGGTCGCGCACCTGCACGAGACCCGGCACGACACGCTGCTCGGCGGCAGCGAATCGGCCCTGGAGGCACACACCCAGCGGATGCTGGCGCTGGAGCAGGAGTTCCTGCGCCGTTTCCCCGAGGAGAGCGCTCCCGACCCCCAGCGCACGCGCGCCGGGAGCCGGGAGAACGCGGGCCAACCGGTGCCCGGCCGGAACCTGGACGGCGCGCAGGGCTGAGCGGACGCGCGGCCTGCGCGGATCCGCGCTGCCATCCGGGAGTCATGCTGACGTTGCGCGGTCAGTGTGCACGTGCCGGCATCGCGCCGCCCGCGGTTTGCGGAGCACAGCGAACATCACAGATCCCACCGCGGTCACCATCGCGAGCGTGAGGAACGCCCACGGGTAGCCACCGGGGCCGCCCTCGACCGCCGTGACGAGGAGCGGCCCCACCACCAGCCCGATCGAGACGAAACCCATCGACCAGCCCATGATCGTGCCGAACGAGCCGGTGCCGAAGTAGTCGGTGCGCATCGCGGTCATGGCCGGCCCGCGCAGTCCCCACGCGATCCCGTGCACCACTGCGGCCGCGACGACGAGCCCCACGCCCGACGCCGTCGCGAGCACGACCAGCACCCCGGTCTGCACAACCATGCAGGCGGCGGCGAGCCAGCGCTTGTCCACCCGGTCGCCGATGAACCCGGTGACGACCTGGCCGAGCAGCTGCGCCGTCGACATCACCGCCACGGTAAGGCCTGCTGTCGCGAGCGGGATGCCGTGGTGGTTGGTCATCAGCGGCACGAGGTGCAGGTTCACCGCGCTGACGGCGACGAGCGCCGTGCCGTGCCCGGCGACGAGCAGCCAGAACGCAGCGGTGCGCAGGGCGCCGCCCAGGTTGTGGCTCGGCTCGGGGTCGGGGTCGGGGTCGGGGTCGGGGTCGGGGTCGGGGGCCGGATCGTCAGGTACCGCAGGCGGGGTGGCGCGCCGTCCGCGCCGGTCTCTCGGCAGGACGGCCCCGGCGGGGATGCCGATCACCAGGATCACCGCCGACACCCCGAGGAACGTGGCCCGCCACCCGAACCCGTCGAGCGCCCACGTGACCAGCGGGACAACCAGGCCGCCGAGCGCGATCCCGGTGGGCAGCAGCCCGAGCGCGAGCGTGCGGCGCTCGGTGATCGTCTGCACCACGGCGACCGTCAGCGGCATGATGCCGGCGGCCGAGCAGCCGAGCGCGATCACCGACACCGCGCCGATGAAGTGCCCGGCGTCGCCGACCTGGCTGGCCAGCGCGAAGCCCGCCGCCGTACCGAGGCTCCCCACGTGGGACACCGCGCGCGTGCCGAACCTGTCGCAGCACCATCCCGTCAGCGGTGCGAGGAAACCGTTGCCGAGCTGGAGGATCGCGTAGCCCAGCGCGATCACGCCCGGGGACCACCCGGTGTCCGCGGTGATCGACACCAGGTAGGCGCCGAACGCGCTGAGTATCAGGCCGTTCTGCAGCATGAGCAGCACGGAGCCGCCCACGACGATCCACCAGCCGTTCGTGCTCACTCCCCGCCCGCGCGGGGTCATCGTGCGTTCGGAACCACGGCGTCCTGGTCCTCGAACTGGCGTTCGGCCCAGCGCAGGTCGGCCTTGCCCGTGTTCAGCCGCTGTACCTCCGGCACCACCACAATGCGGCGGGGCTTCTTGTAGCCCGCGAGGCGCGCGCCGACGAACGCCGACAGCTCCTCGGGTGCGGCGTCCGAGCCGCGCTCCAGCGACACCACCGCGGCCACGGAGCTGCCCCACCGTTGGTCGGGCACGCCGAGCACGATCGCGTCACGCACCGCCGGATGCTCGTGCAGGGCCAGCTCCACTTCGTCGGCGTACACCTTCTCACCACCGGTATTGATCACGGAGCTGCCCCGGCCGAGCAGTCGCAGCCGTCCGTCTGCCTCCAGCAGGGCCATGTCCCCCGGGATGGAGTAGCGGACGCCGTCGAGGTCGTGGAAGGCGCCCGCGGTCTTCTCCGGGTCACCCTCGTAGCCCGCCTCCGCCACGACCGGCGCGGCGAGCAGGCCAACCTGACCCGAGCCGGGCACGACGTCGCGATCGTTCTCGTCGAGCAGCCGGGCGCCGGCGGCGAGGAGGAAGCTCCCGGCGTCGACGTCGACGGTGGCCCGGGTGACCGACGAGGTCGCGTACACCCCGCCCTCGGACGCCGCGATCGTGTCGATCAAGGTCAGGTCGGCGTGCGCGAGCAGGCGGCGTTTCACCGACGGGCTCCAGACGGCCCCGATGGAGCGGACACGGCGCAGCGAGTCGATCCCCAGCGGCCGCCCGGCGGCTGCTGCCTCGTCGAGGGCGTCGAGCAGGCGCAGCGCGAACGCGTCCCCGACGATCGTCAGGTCGGTGACGCCGTGCCGCGAGATCGCCGCTACCAGGTCGGCGCCGGTGGTGCCGCGGCCGGGGAGCAGCGCCACCGGCGCCCCGGACGCGAGCGCTCCCAGCGCCGCGTAGAGGCCGGTGCCGTGCATGAGCGGCGGAGCGGGCAGCGCCACGATCCCGCGCGGGCCCCGCGGGTCGACGTCGAGCGCCTGGTGCAGCGCCTCCGCGCCGTCGCCGGCGTTCACTCCGAGCGAGCTGAACCCGGCGGAGCGCACGGCCCGCAGCCGCTCGGCGTGGCTGCCCACCACGGCCTTCGGATAGCCGGTGGTACCGCCGGTGAACAGGAGCCACTCCGTGTCGCCCCGCGGGCGCCGGGGCTGCCGCGCGGCTGCGGCGACGTCCGGTCCGAATCCGCCTGCCGGGTCGATCGCGACGAACAGGTCGCAGGCGGGCAGCGGGGCGGCCGACTCGGTCACGACGTCGAGCAGGTCGGCGTCGGCGATCACGCCGCGGGCGCCGGAGCTGCCGAGGATCTGGCCGACCTCGTCGGCCCGGTACCGGTAGTTGACGTTCACCGGGACGGCCATCAGCTTGAACAGCGCGTGCAGCGCCACCAGGTACTCGGGCGAGTTGCGGGCGTCGAGCCCGATCCGGTCGCCCGCCCGCACGCCGCGGGCGGCCAGGTGCCCGGCGAGCCGGTCGGCCGACTCGTCGAACTGTGCCCAGGTCAGCTCCCGCTCCCCCGCCGCCACGGCGACTCGGCGAGGCACGAGGTCGGCGATGTGTTCGAAGTGCGAGGCGAAGTTGTCCGCCAGCCGCGCGTTCATCGAGGGCTCTCGTCCGTCTCCAGCCCGAAGAGCCGCGCCGCGTTGTGCAGCATGATGTCCGGCTTGGCGGCGTCGCGGATCTCGGTCTTCTCCAGGTCCGCCATCCAACGCTCCGGCGTGAACAGCGGGAAGTCCGTGCCGAAGAGCACCTTCTTGCGCAGGAGTGTGTTGGCGTAGTGCACGAGCTGCGGCGGGAAGTACTTCGGCGACCAGCCCGAGAGGTCGATGTGGACCTGCCCCTTGTGCACGGCGACGGCCAGCGCCTCGTCCTGCCACGGGAACGACGGATGCGCCATGACGATCGGCATGTCCGGGAAGTCCACGGCGACGTCGTCGAGGAACAGCGGGTTGGAGTACTTGAGCCGCACCCCGCCGCCGCCCTTGGTGCCCGAGCCGACGCCGTTCTGCCCGGTGTGGAAGAGCGCGGGCAGCCCGTACTCGGCCAGCACCTCGTACAGCGGGAAGGCCACCGGGTCGTTGGGGTAGAACTCCTGGACGCTCGGGTGGAACTTGAACCCGCGGAAGCGGTGTTCCTCGATCAGCCGCCGCGCGATCTTCGCCCCGGCCTTGCCGCGCAAGGGGTGCACGCTCGCGAACGGGATGATCACGTCCGGGTGCTGGGCCGCGACCTCGCCGATCTCCTCGTTGGTCGGCGCGTGCTCGTCGACGTCGCCGAGCGAGTCGATCGTGAACGCCACCGCGGCCATCCGCCGCTCGCGGTAGTACGCCGCGAGCTGGTGCAGGTCCATGCCCAGCACGTCGGACTTGAAGTGCGCCCTCATCTCCGCCGTTCGCGCGGCGCCGGCATCGGACTGTGCGGCGCGGGTGGAGAAGTGCACGTGGGTGTGCATGTCGATGGCGACGAGGTCGGCCGCCACGAGCTCGGGTGGGTTCGTGGGCACGCTCGGTGAGGTCATCGGCTCGCCTCGGCCGGGAGGTCCGGCGCGTAGGGCTGCAGGTGCTGCGCCAGCTCGCCGGGGAACGCCTCGGCGATGGCCTGCGCGCTCCAGCCGCCGGTCCGGGACGTCTCGGCCGCCACGGTGGGGTGGCTCCAGACGCTGATCTTGTCGCCGCCGACACCCAGCGCCTGCCCGGTGATCCCGGCCGCCGCGTCGGAGAGCAGGTAGACCAGCAGAGGCGCCACGTCCTCCGCGGTGCCCACCCCGCGCTCTCTCAGCTCAGCGGGCACCGGCTCGCCCCGTTCCACGGCCGCGACGGCCTCGGCGAACACCGGGACGGTCGCGACCATGCGGGTGAGCGCCACCGGGATCAGCGCGTTCACCGTGACCTGCGCGCGCGCGGCCTCGACGGCGAGCGTCCGGGCCATCCCGACGATCCCCGCCTTCACCGACGAGTAGTTGGTCTGCCCGAAGCTCGCGCGCTGCCCGGCCGGTGAGCCGACGAGCACGAGCCGCCCACCGCTCTGCTGATCCTCGTTGGCCTGCTCCTTGAACCGCGCGAGCGCCGCCCTGGCGCACGTGAACGTGCCCCGCAGGTGGGTCTCGACGACCACGTCGAAGTCGTCGTCGGTCATCTTCCCGATAGAACGGTCCCGCAGCACGCCCGCGTTGGTGACCATGGCGTCCAGCCGCCCGAAGTGCTCGACGGCCGCCGCGACCAGTGCGCCCGCCGTAGCCGTCGGGCCCACCGGCGCGATCACCGGTACCGCGCGTCCGCCGGCCGCCTCGATCTCCGCCACCACGTCCGCCGCCGCGTCGGCGTCCACGTCGTTCACGACGACGAAGGCTCCTGCCGCCGCGATCGCGCGGGCGTACGCCCGGCCGAGGCCCCGTCCGGAGCCCGTCACCACGGCCACTTTCCCGGTCAGCACAGCTTCTCCCTCGCTCATACGCCGACGGTGGCGCGCCCGCGGTCGATCACCACGGTCCCGTCGTCGGTCCTCGTGCGGAACCGGACGGCCCCGTCGGGGGCGTCCCAGATGTCGACCGTCAGCGCCTGCCCCGGCACGACCGTGGCGCTGAACCGGCCGTACATCCCGGTGAGCCGGGAGGGGTCACCGCCAGCAGCCTCGTGCAGGAGCGCCCGGCCGGCGACGCCGTAGGTGCACAGCCCGTGCAGGATCGGTTTCCCGAACCCGGCACGCGCCGCGAACACCGGATCGGAGTGCAGCGGGTTGCGGTCGCCGGAGAGCCGGTAGAGCAGCGCTTGCTCCGGCCTGGTCTCGTAGCGGACGCTGCGGTCCGGTGACCGGTCCGGGGCAGCCCACTGGTCACGCGGGCCGCGGTCGCCACCGAACCCGCCCTCGCCGCGAATGAACACAGCGCTGCGGTTCGTCGCGAGAGGTTCCCCGGCGTCCGGACCTTCAGCGAGCACCGCCGTCGACTCGATGACGACGAGCGCTCCCCTGCCCTTGTCGTAGACCCCTGCCACCCGCGCCGTGGCCGTCACCGTGCCCGCCACCGGGACGGGGCGGTGGAGGGTGATCTCCTGCTCGGCGTGCACCAGCAGCGCAGGGTCGAATGTGCCGACGGGCGGCGGCGGCGCCTGCGAGAGCAGCACGCCGAACGTGGGCAGTACCCGTTGCTCCACCCCGTGGGAGTTCTCGGTGGTGAACGCCAGTTCCTGGGTGGGCTCCCCGAGCCCCGCTCCCACGCCGACGGCGTAGAGCAGGGCGTCGGTGGAGTTCCACGTCCGGGTGCGGGGCTCGCCCTCCCGGCCGACGACGCTGGGGTCGATCGGCATCAGGCGCCCTCGACGGCGGCGCCCGCGCCCACCGGTTCGAGCATCGGGTAGTGGCAGGCGGCGAACCGGCCCGGTCGCACCTCCCGCATCTCCGGCACCTCGGCCGCACAGCGTTCGGTGGCCAGCGGGCAGCGAGTGCGGAATCGGCAGCCGCTCGGCGGGTTGACCGGCGAGGGCATCTCGCCGCGACCCCGGTCGGCCTTCTCGATGTCCGCGCCGGTGACCGTCTCCATCGACGGGATCGACGAGACAAGGAGCCGCGTGTACGGGTGCACCGGGTCGTCGAAAAGCTCCTCGGTCTCGCCCAGCTCGCAGATCTTGCCGAGGTACATGACCGCCACCCGGTCACTGATGTTGCGCACCACTCCGAGGTCGTGGGCGATGAACACCAGCGTCAGCCCGTAGCGGGCCTTCATGTCCTCCAGCAGGTTCAGGATCTGCGCCTGCACCGAGACGTCGAGCGCCGACACGGGCTCGTCGCAGATCAGCACCTCCGGTTCGAGCACCAGCGCCCGTGCGATCGACACGCGCTGGCACTGCCCGCCGGAGAACTGGTGCGGCCGCCGGTCGGCCACCTGCTCCGGGTCGAGCCCGACGGCGGTGAGCACCTCGGGCACCACCTTCGCCCGCTCGTCCCTGCGGCCCCACACGACGAGGGGGTCGCCGACGATGTCGGGGATCCGGCGGCGCGGGTTGAGCGACGAGATCGGATCCTGGAAGATCATCTGGAGCTTGGGCCGCGTCTCGCGCAGCTCGGCGGCCGACAGCTTCGTGATGTCCCGGCCTTCGAACACCACCGCACCGCCGGTCGGGCGGGGCAGCTGCATGATCGCCCGGCCGGTGGTCGACTTGCCGCAGCCGGACTCGCCGACCAGGCCGAGCGTCTCCCCGCGGCGGACCTCCAGGCTGATTCCGGAGACGGCGTGCACGGTCTGCCCGCCGCCCGCCGGGAACTCCACCACGAGGTCCTCCAGCCGGAGCACCACGTCGTTTTCGGGCGCGTCCGGTGCGCGGGTGCCCGGTGCCTGCTCCGTGCGCGCCGCCGTCATCGGTCGAGCCATGTCGTCGCGAAGAACATGTCCCTGGTCAGGTAGCGGACCACGCCCTTGACCTCCGGCTTGGTGATCGTCGACAGGTAGCCGCGGCTGTACCACGCCACGGCCAGATCCTGGTTGGCGAGCAGCTGGACCTGCTGGTAGAGCCGCGTGCGCTCGGCCTGGTCGGACGACGCCGTGGCCTGGTCGAGCAGCTGGTCCATCTGCGGGTTGGAGTACCCGCCGTAGTTGGTGTTGCCGCCGCTGTGCAGCAGGTTCGCCGCCGCCGGGTACGGCGCGTCCACCGGACCGCCGACCCAGCCCGCGATCTGGAAGTCCTGGCTCTGCACGACGCTCGAGGAGTACTGCGCGAGGTCGAAGAACTGTGGCTGCAAGGTGATCCCGATGGCCGCCATCTGCGCCTGCAGGAACTCCGCGAACGCCACGCGGTTGGGCGCGTTCGTCGTCTTGTACTGGACCGTCGCGCTCCCGCCGCTCGCCACGTACTCCTGGACGAGCTGCTTGGCCCGCTCCAGGTCGTATGTCGGCCACGCGGCCTCGGCCTCCGGCGTCTGGTACTGGCTGTCCGAGCCGAAGTAGCCGTCGGCGTGGGTCATCCGCGAGCGGAACTGGGTGGCCGCGAGCGCGTTGAGATCGATGCCGCGCACGACCGCCTCACGCATGCGGTGGTCGTCGAACGGTGCGGTCTCGTGGTTGAAGTAGATGTACTCCGCACCGTGACCCGGGCCGTAGTAGACGGTCAGGTTCGGGTTGTCCAGCGCCCGGATCAGCTCGGTGTGGTAGCCACCGAAGATCACGTCGACGTCGCCGTTCTCGATGGAGGCGTAGCGCGACTCGGTGTCGGGCAACGGCCGGAACTCGAGCCCGTCGAGGTAGGGCATGCCCTGTTGCCAGTAGTCCGGGTTGCGCTCCAGCACCATGCGCGAGTCGCGCTGCCAGCTGACCATCTTGAACGGGCCGGCACCGACGGGGTTGCTCGCGATCTGGTCGCCGTAACGCTGGATCGCCGCGGGCGAGATGATCTGCCCGAGGCTGCCGCCGGTGAAGTTCACCGCGAACGCCACGGGGAACTGCCCGAACGGCGCCTTCAGCGAGAACTCCACGGTGAGCGGGTCGACGGCGCGCATCGCGGCGATGGGCTCGGTGAACCGGTGCCCCGGCGAGGACTTCTTGTCGATGTGCCGCTGCACGTTCGTGATCACGGCCTGCGCGTCGAGCGGGGTGCCGTCGGAGAACCGCACGCCCTCCCGCAGACCCAGCCGCCAGGTGCGGGCGTCGTCGGTGGTCGCCATCGACTCGGCCATGTACGGCTCGGCGTCGCCCTCGATGGTGAGCTTCAGCAGCGAGTCGTAGACGGCCAGGGCGGCCTGGTTCGTGTTCTGGACGGTGGGGTCGAACCCGATGGCCTCGCGGTCGGTGCCCAGCTTGAGTACCCCGCCCCGCTTGGGCTGACCCTCCGCGGCGAGGTTCCCGCCGTACGCGTTCGTGGCGGAGATGCCATCGTCCTTGGCCGGCGCCGTCGCGCCGGGGCCGACGTTGCTCCCGCACGCGGCGAGCAGCGCCGCGCTGAGCAGCAGCGCCAGCGCACTGCCGACACGCGCTCCCCTGCGGGCCTTGATCGACGAGCTCCGTTGCTCGTTCATGTCAACACCATCTCCTCGGTCACCGGCGTGCCGGCAGCACTGGTCCCACGCTGGACGTTGCGAGCTCGCGCCTCGGCCCCCGCCGCACTGCCCACCGGGAACCAGCAGCGGTACTGGTGCTCGGCGGAGCCGGCATCGCGCAGCGGCGGCTCCTCGGCGAGGCATTTCTCCTGGGCGTAGGGGCAGCGCGGGCTGAACTTGCACCCGACGGGCGGGTTGAGCAGGTCCGGCGGGCGACCCGGGATGACCTGGAGCCGTACGTGGTTGGGTCCCGCGGTCGGCGGCACCGCGTTCATGAGGGCCTCGGTGTAGGGCATTCGCGGGGCGGCGAAGAGCTCCGGCGTCGGCGCCGTCTCGACGATCCGGCCCGCGTACATCACGGCGATGCGGTCCGAGCGGCTGCGCACCACCCGCAGGTCGTGCGTCACCAGCAGCATCGCCATCTGCCGCCGCTCCTGCAGGTCGGCCAGCAGGTCCAGGATCTGGGCCTGCACGGTGACGTCGAGGGCGGTGGTCGGCTCGTCGGCCAGCAGCAGCCGCGGGTTGCACGACAGCGCGATCGCGATCGTGACGCGCTGGCGCATGCCGCCGGAGAGCTCGTGCGGGTACTGCCGCACCCGCCGCTCCGGCTCGGAGAGCCCCACCGAACGCAGGAGCTCGACCGCGCGGGCGAGTGCCTCCTTCTTGGTGAGGCGCTCGTGCAGCACGATCGACTCGGTGAGCTGCGCGCCGATCCGCTTCACGGGGTTCAGCGAGGTCATGGGGTCCTGGAGGATCAGCGCGATCTCCGAGCCCCAGAACTTCGAGAGCTGTTTGCCCGAGAGCTCGGTGAGCTTCGTGCCGTCGTAGGTGACGGTGCCCGACACCTCGGTGCCTCGCCCGCCGGCGACGAGCCCCATCACACGCCGGGTGAACACAGTCTTGCCCGAGCCGCTCTCCCCCACGACGGCGAGCACCTCGCCCGCCTTGAGCCGCAGCGACACCCCCTCGACGGCGTGCACCACACCCTTCTTGGTATGGAAGCGCACGACGATGTCGTCGGCCGTGAGCAGGTCCCCGTCCCCCACGCCCGCGCTCACGAACCCTCCTCGCTGACGCTCGTCGGCCGCGTTCGCGGTGCTGCTGCGCCCAATGGTGAGCTCGCAAGCTCGCTCACAAGTTGCTCTCCTTGACCTCGAACTGCTTGCGGGTGCGCTCGCCGATGTAGTTGATCGACAGCACGGTGAGGAACATGACCGCGGCCGGGAACAGCGAGATGTGCGGGTAGTTGAGCAGCTCGGTGCGGCCGCCGGCGATCATGCCGCCCCAGCTGGGCGTGGGCGGTGGGATGCCGAGGCCGAGGAAGCTGAGCGAGCCCTCCACCACGATGAACGTGCCGATCATGATGAACGCGTACGCCGCCACCGGGAGCACGACGTTGGGTGCGATCTCCCTGGCGATGATCCGCAAGGGGCTGCACCCGTAGGCCCGCGCGGCCTGCACGAACTCCCGTTGCGCCACCACCAGCGTGGCCGCCCGGGTGAGCCGGATGAACGTCGGCACCGACAGGATCGCCAGCCCGATGATCAGGTTGGTCAGGCTGGAACCCAGGATGGCGACGATCGCGATGATGAACACCAGGCCGGGGAACGCCAGCACCACGTCGGTGACCAGCGCCAGCACCCGTTCGGTGCGCCCACCGAAGTAGCCGGCGAGCATGCCGAGGATGCCACCGACCAGCGCTCCGAGCCCGACGGCGCAGATGCCGACCAGCAGCGACGCCCGCGCCCCGTGGATGACCCGGGAGAAGGTGTCCCGGCCGAGCGTGTCGCCGCCCAGCCAGTGCTCGGGGGTGATCCCGCCGAACACGTTGTTGTAGTCGGGCACGGCCGGGTCCCAGAGCGGCAGCAGCGGGGCGAACACCGCCGCGAGCACCACGGCGCCCAGCCACGTCCACGCCACGTACCAGCCGAACGGCGTGCGGCCTGCCCTGCGCGCCCGCTTCGCGTCCTTGGCCGCCCCCCTGGCGGTCGGCACCGTGGCGGTCGGCACCGTGGCGCTCGGCACCGGCGTCGCGACGGAGTCCCCGGCGAGGCCGGGGCTGGTGTCCGGGGTCGTCCCAGGCGTCGTCGTCTCAGGCATCTCTGCGCACCCGCGGGTCGAGGGCCAGGTAGAGGAGGTCGATGAGCATGTTGATCACGACGTAGGCGACCGCGACGAACAGCAGCGCGCCCTGCAGGATCATGTAGTCGCGGTTGAACACGGCCTGGACGATGAGCTGGCCGAGGCCGGGGATCGCGAACAGCGTCTCGACGATCACGGTGCCGCCGAGCAGCCGCCCGATGTTCACGCCGGAGAGCGTGATCAGCGAGAACGACGACGGCCGCAGCGCGTGGCGGAGCAGGATCTTCCGTGGGCTCAGTCCCTTGGACCGGGCCATGAGGATGAAGTCCTCCTGCAGCGTCGAGATCATGTCCGAGCGCAGCAGTTGTCGGTAGACCGCGGCCTCGGCGATCATCAGCGTCAGGCACGGCAGGATGATCGATCTCAGGTTGGCCAGCGGGTCCTCGAAGAACCCGGTGTAGCCGGTGGCGGGCAGGATGCTGGAGACGCCGCCGGCGAACAGCACGATCAGCACCATGCCGAACACGAACGTCGGCATCGCCGCGGCGCCGAATCCGATGGTCATCGACGCCCGGTCCACGAGCCGCCCTGGCCGGTAGGCCGAGTAGACGGCCAGCGGCACCGCGATCAGCAGCGCGAGCAGCTGGGCGACGATCGTGATCTCGAACGACACCGGGATGCGCTGGGCGAGTGCCTCGGCCACCGGCTGCCCCGTGCGGAACGAGCTGCCGAGATCGCCGGTGAGCACGCCGCCGAGCCAGTCGACGTACCGGATCAGCACCGGCCGGTCGAGCTGCAGGTCCTCGCGCACCTGCTGCACCTGCTCCGGCGTCGCGTTGTCGCCTGCCACCACCACGGCGGCGTCGCCCGGCAGCAGGTCGACCACCACGAACGACAGGAACGTCACCGCGAGCAGCACGAGCAGCAGGTGCGTCAGCCGCTTGCGGATGCGGCCCACCGCGGATCTCCGCCTGGCACCGCGCGGTGCGCCCGGCCCCCCGGCCGTGGCCGGTATCGCCGGCGTCGTTGCCATCGTGTCGGCCATGGCCGCCTCAACTCTCCCTGGGCGGCAGCGCCGCCACCAGCGGGGTGTCCGCTCCGACCGGCCCGATGGCCGACGCGCCACCGGGGTCGCCGAGCGCGGCCACGCGCCCCGGGAGCACGTCGTAGAAGAACGCCGCGTTGTCGGCGATGTAGGCCGCCTCGGAGTCGGCGGCCTGCTGCTCCAGCACAATGGAGTCGACCGGGCACTCCGGCTCGCAGGCCCCGCACTCGATGCACTCGGCGGGGTTGATGTAGAGCTTCCGGTCGCCGGTGTAGATGCAGTCGACCGGGCAGACGTCGACGCAGCTGCGGTCCATGAGGTCGACGCAGGATTCGGCGATGACGTAGGTCATCTGGTTCGGCCCCTTCCGTGACGGTCGGCTGTGGTCGGCCCGGTTTCGGTCAGCGCGGCGTCGCGGCCGGGTGTCACCGGTCGAGCCATGTGGTCGCGTAGAACATGTCGCGGGACACGTACCGGTCAAGGCCCCTGACCTCGGGCTTGGTGATCGTCGACAGGTAGCTGCGGCTGAACCACGCCATGGACAGGTCCTGCCCCACGAGCGTCTCCACCTGCTGGTAGGCCTGCGTCCGGACGGCCGGGTCCGACGTACTCGCCGCCTGGTCGAGCAGGGCGTCCACCTGCGGGTTGGAGTACTTGCCGTAGTTGGTGTTGCCGCCGCTGTGCAGCAGCCGGGTCGCGCCGGGGAACGGCGTGTCGAAGGCGCCGACCCACGTGGTGAGCTGGAAGTCGTTGCTCTGCACCACCGCGGAGGAGAACTGCGCGAGGTCGTAGAACTGCAGCCGGACGTTGATCCCGACGGCCGCCATCTGCGCCTGGATGAACTCGCCGAACGGCACCCGCGCCTGCGTGGTCTTGAAGACGAAGTCGGGGTTTCCGCCGCTCGCGCGGTAGTCCGCGATGAGCTGCTTCGCGAGCTCCGGGTCGTACTTCGGCCACGCGTCCGAGGCCGCCTGCGTGTGGTAGGGGCTGTTCTCGGTGAACAAGCTGCTCGAGGGCACGATCCGGCCGCTGTACTGGCTCGCCGCCAGCGCGTTCAGGTCGAGCGAGCGGACCAGCGCCTCGCGCATCCGGCGGTCGTCGAAGGGCGCCTTGTTGAAGTTGAAGTACAGGTACTCGCCTGCGTTGCCCGGCCCGTAGTAGACGCGCAGGTCCGGGTTCTGGCTCGCCCGCACCAGCTCCTGGTTGTAGCCGCCGAACACCACGTCGACGTCACCGTTCTCGATCGAGGCGTAGCGGGTCTCGGTGTCGGGCAGCGGGCGGAACTCCAGCCCGTCGAGGTGGGGCATCCCCTGCTGCCAGTACGTCGGGTTCTTCTCGAACACGATCCGCGAGTCCGGGATCCACTCCACGAACCGGAACGGGCCGGCGCCCACGGGGTGGCGGCCGATCTCGTCGCCGTGCTGCTGCAGCGCGGCGGGCGAGATGATCAGCCCGAGCGCACCGTAGGTGATCGGCTGACCGAAGACGACCGGGAAGTCGCCGAGCGGCGCGTTGAGGACGAACTCCACCGTCAACGGGTCGACCGCGCGCATCGACGTGATCCGCTGCGCGAAGGCGTGCGCAGGCGAGGAGACCTTGTCGATGTGCCGCTGGGTGTTGACGATCACCGCGTCGGCGTCCAGCGGGGTGCCGTCGGAGAACGTGACGCCGGGCCGCAGGGTCAGCACCCAGGTGGTGCCGGCGTCGGGGGACTCCATCGACTGCGCGAGGTATGGCTCGGCGCTGCCGTCCCGGGTGAGCTTCATCAGCGAGTCGTAGACGGCCATCGCAGCCATGTTCGAGTTCTGGACCGTCGGGTCGAAGCTCACGGCCTCGCGGTCCATGCCGAGCAGCAGCGTGCCGCCCGACTTGGGCGTGCCCTCGGCTGCGAGATCGGCGCCGTACGGGTCACGCGCCTGGAGGGCGCCTTCGGCGACGGCACCGCGGTTCGCGGCCCCGCACGCTCCCAGCAGGACGGCGCAACATGCGAGCGCCACGGCCGCGAGAGCGCGGGACGTGCGGGGTCGCAACCTCATCGCAGTACACCTCGATGTGTCTGTAAGGGGGTCGTGGGAAGCGGCGCGCCCCGGAAAGGGGGCCGGGGCGCGCCGGGTGGTGCGTCAGCTACCGGCGACGGGGGTCCGGGCGTTGCCGGCGTCGTACCTCTGGACCATCGGGTCGGCGTCGGTGCCCAGCTCGCGCCAGTCCTCGCCCTCGTCGAGGATCTTCTCCGCGGAACGGATGCTCCGGTAGTCGAGGTCGGGCTCCACCGCGGGCGGCTCGCCGCCCTCCGCCACGCTCTTCGCGGCGGCGATCAGCAGCCGGCGCATCCGGATGATCGCCTTGTCCGATGTGCCCAGCCGCTCCTGCGTGCGGTCGTAGATCGGGCCCATCGACTCGGTGACCATGAAGTCCTGGCTGATGAACTCGCGCACCCCGGAGTACGTGGTGGTGCGCTGCTCCTCGCGGTCGATCCCGTAGTCGTTCTCGGCCGTGTAGCGGCGCGGGATGATCCCGTTGCGGCCCACCTCGGCCGGGCCGAACTCGAACGGGCTCAGCGCGAAGAGGTTCGTGCCGCCGACCTCCTGCAGGCCCTCGTTCACCCGCGTGGAGAAGCTGTAGCGAATGGTGTTGTGGTCGTCGACCGGCACGAACAGGCCGTGCTGGGTGCCGAAAGGCACCGACGCGATCACCGTGTTGTACGGGAAGCAGAACGCGCTCATCCGCACGTGCTTGTGCCCGGCGGGCGTGGTGCGGACGCCGACGTACTTGAACCCGTACCAGGTGTCCTCGATCTCCAGCCGGGGCGCGCGGTCGTGCTTCCAGAACTTCCACGACATCGCGTTGGACGGGTAGCCGGGCTTGTCGCTGCCGTCGTCCGGGATGTCGTCGACGCCCTCCCACTGGTGCAGCCAGGAGATGTGCGAGGTGTCGAGGTTGCCCTCCATCGCCTGCACCCAGTTGCAGCTCGTGTGCAGCTTGGTGGCCGCGACCTCGTCGGGTGCGAGGGTCTCGGTGCCGAAGTCGCGGAAGGGCGTGATGGTCTCCGCGGGGCCCATGTAGGTCCAGACGATCCCGCCCGACTCGTGCGTCGGGTAGGCCTTCGCCTTCACCCGGTCCTTGAACGAGCTGGTCGGCGGCTCGCTCGGCATGTCGATGCAGGTGCCGTCGGTGGCGAACTGCCAGCCGTGGTAGGGGCACCGGAGCCCGCAGGCCCCGTCCGGACCGGCCTCGTTGCGGCCGAAGAACAGCGACGCCCCACGGTGCGGGCAGTTCCCCTGGATCAGCCCGACCCGGCCCTCCCGGTCCCGGAACGCCACGAGGTCCTCACCCAGCAACCGCACGCGCACCGGGTCGCCACCCGGCGTCGGAACCTCGCTGACCAGCAGCGCAGGTGTCCAGTAACGGCGCAACAGCTCGCCCATCGGGGTGCCCGGCCCCACACGGGTCAGAAGCTCGTTGTCCTGTGCTGAGAGCATCGTCGGCCTCTCTTCGAGATGAGTGGTGATGTCGCCTGGAGAAAGGTCAGGTGGCAGGGACCGCCGGCGGCGCCTCCTGGCGCTGCTGCTCCAGCAGCGCGACCTGCCGGGCCGAGAGCGCGAGCAGCGGGTGCGCGCCCACCTCGGTGAGCTTGTCGAAGCCGTCGGCCAGAAGGGCGGCGCGCTGTTCGTCGGTGAGCTCGGCACGCGCCGCGACGGCGGCCGGGTCGTGCACGAACTCCGTGCGCAGCTCCTCGTCGGTGATGATGCGGTGCAACAGCCGGTTCAGCGGGAAGCTCGACGGCTCCGGGAACCGGTAGTAGATGAAGTCCGTGGAGGTGAACTCGTAGCCGCCGAAGAGGGGCACGGGGCTCGCCAGCGGCTCGTCGACGTTCGGCTCGGTGCCCTCGGCGAGCGGCGGCACGAATTGCACCACGCCGTGCCCGTGGTGGGACAGGTGCTGGTAGGACAGCAGCCCGCCGGGCGGCGCGCCGCCGGAGCCGGCGAGCACCCCGAGCATCACGAACCAGGTGAGCAGCTCGCTCTCGCCCACCTCGTCCAGCTGCACCGGGGTGAGGTCGAGCAGCTCCTCGTAGCGGCCCGCCGCCACCTCCTGCAGCACCCACTCGTCGAAGGAGAACTGAGGTGCGGTGTAGCGGGCGGTGCCGGGGAAGTGCGACATCCCGCCGCTCGCGAGCACCGCGACCCGCTCCGGGCGGTCGGCGAGCGCCTCGGCGATGGCCTTGCCGAGCGCGAAGCAGCGGCGGGGGCTCGGCAGCGGCGGCAGGTAGGCGTTCACCAGCAGCGGGATCACCGGGATGTCCCGGTCGCCCAGCACGTACTCGAACGGCGTGAGGAACGCGTGGCCGAGCTTGGCCTCCTGCGAGTACGTCAGGTCGATGTCCCGCGCGACCACGCCGTGCAGCAGGTGCGTGGCGAGGTCGGTGTGCACCGGGACGCGGCGCTCCTTCTGCATGTAGTGCGCCGTGGCCAGCGGTGAGAGGACGAGGGTGAAGGTGGGCACCGCCTCCAGCCAGAACGTCTCCAGGTGGTCGATGCCGATCACGATCAGCGCGTCCGGCGCCGCCGCGTCGAGCACCGTGCCGAATCGGCGCAGCGCGTCGGTGCTGCCGTCGAGCTTCGCCGGGTCCTCGTGCGGCGGGCGACTCAGCAACTGTGGGGCGTGAACGGCCGCGGCCGCGGCGACGATCTCAGCCATGGTGTGCTCCTTCGACGACGGCTCCGCCGGATGCTGGGACGTCGAATGCTGGGGCGTCGACGTACCGGACGCCGAGCCGTTCCAGCTCGGCGCGCAGGCCGTACATGTCGAGGCCGAGCTCGCCCGCCGCGAGCCGGGCGCGCTTGTCCGCCTCGTTGCGCAGCCGGGCCTCCCCCGCCGCGGCGACGGCCGCGGCCTCGGCGCGCGGGACGACGACCACGCCGTCGTCGTCGGCGACCACGACGTCGCCCGCCGTCACCAGCGCGCCTGCCACGACCACGGGGACGTTCACCGAGCCCGGCGACGCCTTGACCGTGCCCTGCGCGCTGATGGCGTGCGCCCAGACCGGGAAGGCCATCCGGCGCAGGTCCGCCACGTCGCGGACACCGGCCCCGGTGACCAGTCCGACCACCCCGCGGGCCTGCAGCGACACCGCGAGCAGGTCGCCGAACATCCCGTCGGTCGACTCGGAGGTGGTGACGACCACCAGCACGTCGCCTGGCCGGCACAGCTCCACCGCCGCGTGGATCATGAGGTTGTCGCCGGGGTGCGAGAGCACCGTGACCGCCCGGCCGGCGACCGTCGCGCCCTCCTGCGCCGGCCGGACCTGCGGGCCCAGCAGCCCGCGGCGCCCCTGCGCCTCGTGCACGGTGGCGACACCCTGCCGGCGCAGCGCCGCCACGGCGTCCGGGTCGGGGGCGGCGTCGCTGCGGACGATCACGTGCCCCGCCCCCGGGCTCACCACAGGGTGGCCCCGACCGTGGGGAAGACCTGCTGGAACGCCTCGGCGTGGATGACCGACCCCGGTGCGCCGTTGCGCCGGGCCTGCACACCGCGGCGGACGGCGAGGTCCTCGTAGTAGTCGATGAGGTGGCCCTGCGCCGCGCCCATGCACTTCATGGCCGCCTGCTTGCGCTCGAACACCGCGGTGATGTCGAGGAACCGGTTCGGGACGAAGCCGCACTGCTCGGGCTGATGCGGTTCGAAGGCCATCACCTGCGCGGCGCCGAGCGGGGGCGTGCTGCGGTCGGGTAGCCCGGCGGCCTGCGCCACCATCCGTGCGCGCAGCACGATCTCGTGCGTGAGCGCGTGGTCGAGGTTGTACGGGTCGCGCTCGGCGTGGGTGAGCAGCAGCGTGGGCTGTAGCCGCCGGAACTGCGCGACGATCCCGTCGACCAGCTCGTCGGTGGGGCGCAGCGGGTAGTCCCCCGCGTCGAAGAAGACCACGTCGGCGCCGAGGACGTCGGCCGCGGCCGCCGCTTCCTCCTGCCGGGCAGCCTTGACCGACTCCAGCGTGGCACCCTCGTCCTTCCAGAGCGCCGCGGACTCGCCGCGCTCGCCGTAGCTCAGGCAGAGCACGGTGACCGAGCCCCCGTCCTCCGCGGCGCGGGCGATCGCCCCGCCCGAACGCCACACGAAGTCGGCGGCGTGCGCGCTGACGACCACCACGGACGGCCCGTCTGCTCCGACGGCTGAAGCCATGTGCTGCGCCTCCTGGCTGGCTCTTGCGGTCTTGTGGCCTGGACCATAGCGTCGGTCAACAAGAGTGGCAACCAGATTGTTAACAATGTTGTCGACGAGTACAGTCGGCCGCCGGAGCGCCGACCCAGCCGGGTCGGTGCGGGCGAAAGGACCTGCATGACCGCAGGCGGTGGAACCGCGACGAGCGACGTCACCGTTGTCGTGACCGCGGTCCGCGACGGGATCATGCAGGGCCGATTCGCGCCCGGGCAGCGACTTCCGGAGGCCGACCTCGTCTCGCTGTACGACGCCTCCCGGGGTGCGGTCCGCGCAGCACTCGCCCAGCTCGAGAACGAGGGCATCGTCGAGCGGGAGCGCAACCGCGGCGCCCGCGTGCGGCCGATCTCGCTCGAGGAGGCCGTGGAGATCACCGAGGCGAGAGCGGTGGTCGAAGGGCTGTGCGCGGCGAAGGCGGCGGTGCGGGCCACGGACGCCGACCGCAAGCGGTTGCGCGAGCTGGGCGCCGAGCTCACCGAGACCGTCGCCAACGCCGACGTGCCCGCCTACAGCCGGGTCAACCAGCTCGTGCACCGGACCGTCCGCGACATCTCGGGCCACGAGACGGCGGGCCGGCTGCTCGACAGGCTGCGGACGCAGAGCGTGCGCTACCACTACACGATCGCTCTCCTGCCCGGCCGGCCGGCCGTCGGCCTCCAGGAACACCTGCACGTCATCGAGACGGTCTGCGCGGGCGACCCCGACATCGCCGAGCAGACGATGCGCGCCCACCTGCTGAGCGTCGTCGAGGCGCTCGAGCAGCTCGACGCGAACCTGCACCAGTGGTGAGGAACGACAACGGTCCCCCGGTGCCCACGTCCGACCCAACGCGTTCCAGGCGAGTACTCAACGAGGAGGGCCCGTTCATGTCCGGTGTCGACCGCATCCGAACGACGCACGTCGGTAGCCTGCCGCGCCCGCAGGACCTGCTGGAGATGATGAACGCCAGCGACCGCGGCGAGCCGGTGGACGAGGCCGCCCTCGCCGCCCGCATCGAGTCCGCGGTGCACGAGCAGGTGCGCCACCAGGCCGAGGTCGGCATCGACCTCGTCAGCGACGGCGAGATGAGCAAGATCGGCTACGCGACCTACATCCGGCACCGGATGAGCGGGTTCGAGATCGGTGACGCCCCCCGCGCCACCCCGGCCGACCTCGACGCCTACCCCGAGTACAAGGAGGCGCTGCACCGCTCGGGCGCGACCGTTGCCTACCTGCGCCCGATCTGCCGGGGGCCGATCAGCTACGTGAACCCCGAGCCGCTCGAGACCGACCTGGCAACGCTGCGGTCCGCGACCGACGCCGTGCAGGTCGAGGGGGCGTTCATGAACGCGCCCTCGCCGGGGATCACCGCGCTCTTCCAGCCCAACGAGTACTACCCCGACGAGGACACCTACCTCAACGCGATCGCCGACGCGCTGAAGGTCGAGTACGACCGGATCGTCGCGGCCGGGTTCGACCTGCAGATCGATGCCCCCGACCTCGGGATGGGGCGGCACAACAAGTACAAGCACCTCACGGACGAGGAGTTCCTCGCCCGCGCGGAGGTGCTCGTCGAGGTGCTCAACCACGCGCTGCGCGACGTCCCCGCGGAGCGCAGCCGCATCCACTTGTGCTGGGGCAACTACGAAGGCCCGCACACGTTCGACATCGCCGTCGAGAAGATCGCCGACCTGGTGCTGCGCGCCAAGCCGGGCACGGTCCTCTGCGAGGCGGCCAACCCCCGCCACGGCCACGACTGGGCGGGCTGGGCCGCGGCGAAGATCCCTGAGGACAAGGTCTTCGCACCCGGCGTGATCGACACGACCACCAACTTCGTGGAGCACCCCGGCCTCGTCGCGGAGCGCATCGAGCGCTACACCGACATCGTCGGGCGCGAGCGGGTGATCGCCAGCACCGACTGCGGTTTCGGCACCTTCGCCGGGTGGGGCGGGGTGGTTCCCGAGCTCGCCTGGGAGAAGCTCCGCGCGCTCGGCGAGGGCGCCGCCCGGGCCACCGACAAGCTCTTCTGACGCGCTGTTCCGACGCGCTGACAAGCAACACGTAGGAGGCATGGATGGAGTTCCTGGTACGCGCCGAGAACCGGCTGCCCCTGGACACGCCGGAGGAGGAGAGCCTCCGCCTGCGCAAGGCCGAGCGAGCGCGGGCCCAGGAGCTCAGGGACGCGGGCATCCTCGAACGGCTCTGGCGGGTCCCCGGGCGCAACGCCTGGGTGGGGCTGTTCGAGGTGCCGGACGCGACGACCCTGCACGACGCGCTGACGTCGCTGCCGCTCTTCCCCTGGCTGGATGTCTCGATCGAGCCACTCGCGACCCACCCCCAGGAGCTGTGACAGCGGTGCCACCGACGCGACCGGAGCCGGCCACGTTCGTCCTGCTGCACGGGGCGTGGCACGGCGGGTGGGTGTGGGGCCGGGTGGCGCCGCACCTGCGGGAGGCCGGCCACCAGGTGCTGGCCCCGACCCTCACAGGGCTCAGCGACCGGGCCCACCTGCTGCACCCCTCCGTCGGCCTCGACACCCACGTGCGGGACGTGGTGGCGCTGCTCGACGCCGAGGACCTTCACGACGTGGTGCTCGTCGGGCACAGCTACGGGGGCCAGGTCGTCACCGGTGTCACCGACCAGCGGCCGCATCGCATCCGCAGGCGCGTCTACCTCGACGCGTTCGTCGGGCGCGACGGGGAGGCCGCGATCGATCTGCTGCCCGCGCAGGTGGCCGAGCACTACCGCGAGTCGGTGGCGGGCCCGGGGTTCGGGTGGCTCGTGCCGGTGCGCTCGCTGGAGGTGCTCGGGGTGACCGGTCAGGAGGACCTCGACTGGCTGCACCCGCGGCTCACCCCGCACCCATGGCTGACCTACACGCAGCCGCTCACCCTCACCGGGGCCTGCGACGCGGTGCCGGCCGCGTTCGTCGAGTGCACGGACTGGATGCGAGTGTTCCAGCAGCAGGCCGAGCGGGCGGAGGCGGCCGGCTGGCCCGTCCTCACCGTGCCGACCGGGCACGAGGCGATGGTGACGGCGCCCGAGGCGCTGGCGAAGGCCCTGATCGACGCAGCGGAGTGATCCGCTCATCAACCCAGCGGAGTGATCCGCTCAGCGGAGCGGGGACGGAGAGCGACGATGGTGTTGCAGGACGCGGAGACGGTGGCCGAGGCGTTCCTCGTGCGGCTGCGGCGCCGCGGGGTGGACCGGCTGTTCGTCAACAGCGGCACCGACTTCGCCCCGATCGTCGAGGCGTACGCCCGGCGCAAGGAGTCCGGCCTCGACCTGCCCGACGTCGTCGTGTGCGCCCACGAGAACCTCGCGGTCTCGATGGCGCACGGCTCCTACCTCGGTGACGGGCGCGTGCAGGCCGTCATGCTGCACACGAGCGTCGGCACGGCCAACGCGGTCTGCGCCGTCTTCAACGCCGCCCGCAGCCGGGTGCCCGTCCTGCTCGCGGCGGGCCGCACACCGATCTTCGAGCACTCGATGCTCGGCGCCCGCGATGCGCCGATCCACTGGGCGCAGGAGATGTTCGACCAGGCCGGGATGCTGCGCGAGCTCGTGGGCTGGGACTACGAGCTACGCGACGGCGCTCAGGTCACCGACGTCGTCGACCGGGCGCTGGACGTGGCCTGCACCGAGCCGCGCGGCCCGGTGTACCTGACCCTGCCCCGCGAGGTGCTCGCCGCGCCGGTATTCGGCACCGACGACCGCCCCGCACCGGCGGGACCCACACCCGCGCACCCCGAGCCGGCAGCCGTCGACCGGCTGGCCGACCTGCTCGCCGCCGCGGAGTTCCCGGTGGTCGTCACGGCCGACGCCGGGGCCGACCTCGCGGCCGTGCCGCTGCTCGACGAGCTCTGCCGGCGCTTCGGGATCGCGGTCGTCGAGCACGGGACGCGGCACGTCAACGTCCCGGCCGACCACCCGCTGCACGCCGGGTACGCGGTCGACGCCGTGCTCGCCGACGCCGACGTGCTCCTCGTGCTCGACCACGACGTGCCGTGGATCCCGGGAACGGCGGGCCCACGCCCTGATGCGGTGGTCGTCCAGGCCGGCCCGGACCCGCACTTCACCCGCTACCCCGTGCGCACCCACCGCGCCGACCTGTCGATCACGGCCTGCACCGCTGCGCTGCTGCAGGCGCTCACCACCGCGATGGCGCAGCGAACGTCCGACCCGGCACGCGGTGAGCGGCTGGCCGAGCGCGTGCGTGGCTGGCGCGACCGCCGCGACCAGGTGCTCGCCGCCGACTTCGAGAACGCCGACCCGATCACCAAGCCGGTGCTGAACGCGGCGCTGGCCCGGGTGCGCCCGGCCGACGCCGTGGTCGTCAGCGAGTACTGGGGGTCGGCGGAGCTGCTCGGCTCGACCGTCCCCGGCACGTTCTACGGCACACCGCCTGCAGGCGGACTCGGCTGGGGGCTGCCTGCGGCGATGGGCCTGCAGATGGCCCGCCCGGAGGCGACGGTGATCGCGACCGTCGGCGACGGGGCCTACCTGTTCGCCAACCCGGCCGCGTGCCACCAGGCGATGGCGATGCACGACCTCCCGGTGCTCACGATCGTCTGCACCAATGCCCACTGGGGGGCGGTGCAGGGCTCGGCGCTGCGGATGTACCCCGACGGCCACGCGGCCGGCGTCCCCGACCTGTCCCCGCTCGCCCGCCTCGACCCGTCCCCCCGGTACGCGACGTACGCCGAGGCGTCGGGGGGCATGGGCATCGAGGTGAGCGCAAGGGCGGACCTGATGCCGGCGCTGGAGAAAGCCCTACGCACGGTGCAGGAGGACCGCCGCCACGCCCTGGTGGACGTCCACTGCGCGTAAGCCGGACCCGCTCCCCGTCAGGCGGTCCGGCCGGTCCAGCGGATGGTGTGCCAGTCGAGGAACGGACCGGGGCGGTTGGTGATCACGCCGTCCACCCCCGCCCCGCCCGCCGCCCCCCACTCGTCGGGCTCGTCGAGCGTCCACGGGAAGACGCTGTAGCCGGCGTCCCGCAGGCGCGCGGCGAGGCCCGGCGTGCGGTTCGGCAGCATCCCGCTCGGGTTGCAGCCGGCCGCCTCGATCTCGCGCAGGCGGCTGAACAGCTTGTCCTCGCTGTCCAGCTCCCACACCAGGAGGGCACGGGCGAAGTCCGGCGCGACGTCGCGGGCCGCCGCCACCGTGTCCGGGTCGAAGCTCTGCAGGATGGTCCGTCCGGTGAGACCGCGACCGCGGAGCGCGGCCACCGGCCCGGCCATCTGCGCGGGCGTCCACAAGCCCTTGAACTCGATGAGCCAGCCGATGTCCGGGTGCGCCGCGCCCCAGTCGGCCACGGTCGCGAGCATCGGCACCCGCGCGTGGGCGAACTCGGGCCCGAACCAGCTGCCCGCATCGGCGGCGGAGAGTTGGGCCGCGGTCAGCTCGGCCACCGGGGCGTCGATACCCGTCGTGCGCATCGCCGACTCGTCGTGGATCACCGCGGCGTCGCCGTCGGCGGTGAGCTGGACGTCGATCTCGATGAGGTCGCTGCCTGCGCGGGCGGCCGCGTCGAAGGCGTCGATCGTGTTCTCCGGGGCGGACGCGGAGTCGCCGCGGTGCGCGATCGTGCGAATCCGGCCCGGCTCGGGCTGCAGGTGCTCGGGAAGGCGGCTGCTCGGCGCCGCCCTGTCAGATGTAGCGCGCAACGTTCTGCTCGTACGAGGTGGTGATCTCGGCGGCGGCGCTGAACGACTGCAGCGACGAAAACAGCGTCGTGATTCCCAGGAAGAACGTAGTTGGCCCGAGTAGCGGGAGGGCTACGGAGAAAGAGGAACGCATTGGCGTGGCGCCATCGAGCGCCGCCGCCTCCAGCGCATCCCGGGGAACCGCCTGCAATCCGGCGAGATAGATCATCGCGACATATCCGACATTCTCTCAGAGGTACTGCGCAGCCGGGAGCGGGACCTTCCACGGATCCGGTTCCCGGGCGGGGCAGAGCGGCGCCGGGCATCCGGCGCCGAGGTGGCGATCGCCATGCGGGGGACATTCCTTTGTTCTCGGTGCGTCTCCACTCTGACAGAGGAGTTCCCGTTTCCCGTCACCGGTGTGACGAACGACAGCACTCCCGACGGAGTTGTCAGATGTCGTTCACCGGACGTTCTCGATCGGCCGGAAAGAGTTCAGCGGCGCGTCATCGACTATTCCCGCCGGCCGTTGGCTTCCCGCCGTGCTCGCCCAACGGAATCGGCCGATCCCCACGCACATCCGGAGTCGGTCCGGGAATCCGGCCGTCACACGGGGGCGGGAAGCTCGCCACCGAGAACTGGAGCAGTCAGCGACGCAACAGGATCCCGCGCACGTAGGCGGCCTGTCCGACGTGCTGCTCGTCGTCGCCGATCACGCTGACCAGCCGCACGCCCAGCGTGACCGCGGGATCCCACCGGTCGTCGACCACCCGGTCGAGATCGGCGTCGGTGAGCTTGCGGACGAACTCCAGCGTGCGCTCGGCGACGGCGTCGTAGTAGCCCGTGAGCAGGTCGGCGCCGACCCGCACCTGGGCGACCTCCTCGGGCGTCTGGCCGTAGCCGGTGGCCCGCGGCGAGAACGGCAGGCCGAACCGCTCGAACCACCCCCGGGAGGTCCACACCTGCTCGGTACCGGCCACCTCGGCCACGTGGTCGTCCTGCACCCGGGTGAGGTGCCAGACCAGCCAGGCGATGGTGTTGGCCTCGGGCGCGATGCGCTCGGCGAGCTGCTCGACGGTGAGCCCGGCGACGGCGTCGTGCACCTCCTCGGCGATGCGGCCGAAGGCGTCGGCAAGGACCTCAGCGGCGTTCACGCAACCTCCAAGCGGTGGAGAGCCCGGCGGTCCGACAGTACGACGGGCGAGCAACACGCGTGGGGATGGCGCGTGTGCATCTGCGAACAAGAACGCAATGGTCCCGCGCCTTGTCGGTCCGACGTGGGATGCTACCGAAGGACAAAGGAGGTGAACCGTCGTGTCCTCAACGCCTCCGCCCGCGCCGCGCCCGGCGCGCGACTTCGTGCCGACGGAGGAGCTGATCCGGCAGCAGGGTGTACGCCCGATCAGCTCTGTGGACGACCTACCGCACGCCGATCCGTTCGAGTCGGACGAGGAGTTCGAGGAGTTCCTCGCCGACCTGTACAGGTCACGGCGCGCTGAGGCTCCGTGACGATCGTCCTCGACACCGACGTGGCGTCCTCGGTTCTGCGCCGACGGACACCGGCACCCATGGCCGGACAGCTGGCAGGGCACGTTCTCGCAGTCACGTTCGTGACAGTCGGTGAGTTGACCAAATGGACGCTCGTCCGCCGCTGGGGTCCTGACCGCCTCGCCGCGATGCGCGCCTTCCTCGGCGAGCTCGTCGTGCTTCCGTACGACCAGACTGTCGCCGGCCGCTGGGGCGAACTCCAGGCCTACTCACAGCTGCGCGGCCGGCCCCGACGGCCCAACGACAGCTGGATCGCCGCGTGTGCCTAACTCGTGAGCTCCCGCTCGCCACGTTCAACACGAAGGACTTCGCCGACTTCGCCGACTTCGCCGACCACGAGGGGCTCCACCTCATCCCGACTTCGTAGCCGGCCGGAAAGGCGGCCCCGTCACCCCGCGAAGGCCGCCAGCACCCCCGCCGCCACCGCTGCCCGCTCGATCATCCCCTCGATACTCACGTGCTCGTGCCGCGCGTGGGCCCCGGCCCCCACGGCGCCAAGACCGTCGAGCACCGGGCGGCCCAACGCGGCGGCGAAGTTGCCGTCGCTCGCCCCGCCGACCGCCGTCTCGGCGAGGTCCACCCCGAGCTGCGCCGCCGCGGCCCGGGCCAGGGCGTACACCGCCGCGATCCCCTCGCTCCGCTCCATCACCGGACGGTTCCAGCCGGGCGTTCGCGCGTGCGTCGCCAGGTAACTGGTCCCCGCGCTCATATTCCTCACCCCGGTTCGCCTGAACCGTTCGTCACAGGTCGGCAAGCCTTTCGGGGTAGGTCACCGCGATCTCGGGGATGTGTGTCGGGAAATCCCGACGGTTGTTCGTGATGAACCGATCCGCACCGGCGACCACCGCGGTGGCGAGGTGCACGGCGTCGGCGACCCGGAGGCGGTGCTCGATCGCAAGGGTGGTGGCCACCTCGGCCGTGACCGGGTCGACCGGACGCAGATCCAGGCGGCTCAGCAACCCGGCGAGAGCCGCCAGCTCGTCGTTGGCACCGTCCCGGGCAGGCTTGGCGAGCACCTCGGGCAGGAGGAGGACCGAACCGACACCGGCGCTGCTTCCGGGCTCGTCCGGGAAGAGCGCCCTGACTCGCCGCCCCAGAGGGTGACCGGGCGCGGCCGCGTAGATCAGGACGTCCGCGTCGAAGGCGTCCACTCCGTTCGACCGGATCAGGAGCCGTCGCGCCCGGACCGGACTGCTTCGATCAGTTCATCGACCCGCTGAGCCGGCACCGTCGCCGGGGGCAAGGGCTGCTCGCGGGCCGCTGCCACCAGAGCGCCGATCTGCCGCGCGCGTCCGATCGTCTGCTCGGCCCGGCGCGTCCGCACCGCATCGGGACGCAGAAGGACAGCCGCAGGGCGGCCGTAGCGCGTGATCGTGATCTCCTCGCCGTCCGCCACCCGGTCGAGCAACTCCGTGAGTCTTGCGCGCGCCTCGCTGAGGTTGAGCTGCGTCATGTACGTAAATGTACAACTCGATACAAGTCACCCCGCGAAGGCCGCCAGCACCCCCGCCGCCACCGCTGCCCGCTCGATCATCCCCTCGATACTCACGTGCTCGTGCCGCGCGTGGGCCCCGGCCCCCACGGCGCCAAGACCGTCGAGCACCGGGCGGCCCAACGCGGCGGCGAAGTTGCCGTCGCTCGCCCCGCCGACCGCCGTCTCGGCGAGGTCCACCCCGAGCTGCGCCGCCGCGGCCCGGGCCAGGGCGTACACCGCCGCGATCCCCTCGCTCCGCTCCATCACCGGACGGTTCCAGCCGCCGGTGGTCGTGACCTCGGCGCGCCGGTCGTGCGCGCGCAGCCCGGCGACCACGGCGTCGATCCGGGCCTGCTCCGCAGCGGTCCGTACCCGCACGTCGACGCCCGCCTCGGCCCGGCCCGCCACCACGTTGACGCGGGTGCCGCCGCGCACCACACCGACGTTCACGCTCGTGCCTGCCTCGAGGTCGGTGGCGTCGTGCAGGGTGCGCACCAGGCGGGCCAGCTCGTCGATGGCGCTCGCGCCCGCCGCGGGGTCGAGCCCGGCGTGCGACTCCACCCCGCGCACGTGCACGTCCCAGAGACCCACGCCCTTGCGCGCGGTCTTCACGGCACCGCCGGCGGCCGCCTCGAATACCAGCACTGCCGCCGCGTCCGCGGACGCCTTCTCGATCAGCGGGCGGGAGAACGGGCTGCCGATCTCCTCGTCGCCGTTGAGCAGCAGCCGCAGCGGGGGGTGATCGACGCCGGCCGCACGCAGCGCACGCACCGCCCACACGGCCTGCACGAGCCCGGCCTTCATGTCGAACACGCCGGGGCCGGTGAGGCGGTCGCCGTCGATCCGCACGGGCCAGTCCGCGAGCGTGCCAGCGCTCCACACCGTGTCGTAGTGCGCGAGCAGGGTGAGCGACCGCTCGCCCGCGCCCTCGTAATCCAGGACGAGCACGTCCCCGTGTTCGCCCGACTCGTGCAGCACCCGCGACCCCGGCGCCCCGAGCCGCTCGGTCACCCACCCCTCGATCTGCGCGAGCCCCGCTGCGAGGAGCGCGCTGTCGTCGCTGGGGGTCTCCTGTTCGGCGTACGCGACGAGGTCGGCGACCATGTCGTCGCCGTGGCCGGCGAGCCAGCCGCGGAACGCCTCGACGTCGACGCCGGCCATGGCCTCGGGGGACGGCACGCGTTGCGTCGCCGATTCGCTCGAAAGCTCGCTCACCGCAGCACCCCCGCGAGGTCGGCGATCCGCTGTTCGTCCATCGGGGCACCCTTCTCCAGCTCGCTGATCTGTGCGACCAACCGTTTCATGCCCGGCACGGGGATCCCGAGCCGCGCGGCGCGGTCGAGCACCGGCCGGTAGTGCATCGGGACCTCTGTCGGCCTGCGGCGCACAGCTAGCTGCTGCCGCTCAGCCGCGTCTCGGACGCACTGACCGCGGCGGTGAACTCGCTCATGAGGGAGCCTCCGCGTCGGGGGTGAGCTGCGCACGGGCCACCTCGGCGACCTGCGCGTGCGTGGCGCACCAGACGCCCTCGAAGGCCGTGATGTGCCCGAGCAGCTCACGCAGCACGACGAGCCGGGAACGGTGCCCGATCACGTGGGGGTGCAGGGTGAGCTGGAAGAGACCGCCCTCGACGTAGGCGGCGTCGAACTCGTCGCGCCAGATCTCCAGGAGCGCCCGCGGCGGCGTGTAGGGCCGCAGCGCCGCGTAGCGCTCCATCATCAGGTAGGGGGCGTCGTCGCGGATCCACTCGACCGGGATCTCCACCACGCCGGTCCGCCGCCCGTCGGCCACGAGCTCGTACGGCTCGTCGTCGGCCATCAGCGACGAGTCGTAGCGCAGCCCGAGCTCCTCGATGATGTCGAGAGTGGTGTCGGAGAAGTCCCAGCTCGGGGTGCGGATCCCGACCGGGCGCACCCCGCTGAGCCGCTCCAGCACCTCGATCGCCCGCCCGGTGAGGTCGAGCTCGTCGTCGCGGGCGAGCAGCAAGTTGCGCTCGTGGATCCAGCCGTGCACGGCCACCTCGTGGCCGCCCTCGACGTAGGCCGCGACCTCCTCGGGGTGTAGCAGCGCCGACACGGCGGGCATGAAGAAGCTGGCGGGCACTCCGTACTCGGCGAGCAGCGCCAGCACCTTCGGGGCGGCGACCCGGGAGCCGTACTCGCCCTGGGAGAGCTTCCCGGGACGGGTCTCGCCGTCGCGCAGCGGGATGGTCTCGTGGTCGGGGTCGAAGGAGATCGCGACGGCGCACCGCGCCCCGCCGGGCCAGCTCGGCGGCACGAGCCGCTCGCCCGCGCGCACCCGTTCGACGTGGCCGCGCCAGGTGGGCTCGTCCCACTGCCACGGCTCCAACTCGGTCGTCATCCCGTTCGCTCCCTGGTCCCGTCGTGGTTGATCCGCACGTAGGCCTTCTTGAGGGTGCGGGTCTGCAGCGTCATGTCGGCGGTGCGGACGCCGGGCAACGCGCCGATGACGTCGGTCATGTAGTGGTAGAGGTCTCGACGTCCAGCCCGAGCAGCGTGCTGTCGAACAGGGCGCGGAAGCGCAGGCACCCGCGCCGCACGAGCGACTCCACCCGCCGCGCGGCCGTGGACTCGCCATCGCTCACGTCGCCACCGTCGATAATGGAAACCGGCGTGTCAACACTGGGTGTTGACGGTTACTCGCGTTCAGCACGAAAGCGGAGGAAACGCCCCCACTTTCGGTGAACGGTGTCGTGTGCACTTGTCGATCACGCTAGGCTCCTTCCACACGTCCCGGAGTCACCGGACCTGGTCGCCAGAGGAGGAACCCCCTTGGTGGGCGACCACGAGCAGGGAATGTCGTACGGCGACGACGAGAACACGCACGCTCCCGCGGATGTGGACTTGAGCCGGCCTTCGATCGCCCGCGTGTACGACTTCCTGCTCGGCGGCAAGGAGAACCTCGAGATCGACCGCCGCGCCGCCAACCGCTTCCTCAACGTCGTGCCGGAGGCGGCGCAGATCGCCAGGGACAACCGCGAATTCCTGCGCCGCGCGCTGCGATTCCTCGTGGGCGAGGCCGGCATCCGTCAGGTCATCGACGTCGGGTCCGGCCTGCCCACCGCGGGCAACGTGCACGAGCTGGCGCACGAAATCGCGCCCGACGTGCGCGTCGTCTACGTCGACAACGACCCGGTCGTGCTCGCCCACGGCCGCGCGCTGCTGGACCGCGACCAGATCACCACGATCATCAGGGCCGACCTCCGCAAGCCCGAGACGATCTTCGAGCACGAGGACAGCACGAAGCTGATCGACTTCTCGCAGCCGTACGCGATGCTGCTGGGCGGGATCCTGCACCACCTGTTTGACAAGGAGGACCCCTACGGCGCCACCGCGCACATCGTGGAGCGGCTGGTGCCCGGGTCGTACCTCCTGGTCAGCAATTTCCTCGACGACGACGAGCCGCGCGCGAAGGCCGCCGAGCGGGCCTTCATGGACAGCGGCCTGCGCCGGGGCCGTTTCCGCACCTGGGCCGAGCAGCGCCGCTTCTTCGAAGGGCTCGAGCTGGTCGAGCCGGGCTTCGTCTACGTCAACGACTGGCGGCCCGACGAGCGCACGAGCACCGAGGACGCCGTGCGCACGCTCCACGCGGGCGGGATCGGCCGCAAGGTCTGATGCGCCCGCCGCGGGCGAACATGGTTGCCTGCGACGCAGGGTCGGTCAGATCGCCTTCAGCGTCTTCCGCAGCACGTCCTTCGACTTGGCGGGCGTCTCCGCCTGCACTGTGACCTGCTCCATCACGGCCAGGTAGTTCTCGACGTCAGGCCGCTTGTCGAGGTACACGGCGCTGGTGAGCTGCTCGAGGTAGACGATGTCGGGCAGGTCCGGCTCCGCGAACCGCAGGATCGTGAAGGGGCCACCGGCCGCCGCGTGTGCGCCGCGCTCGAACGGCAGCACCTGCAAAATGACGTTGGGCAGCTCGGTCATCTCGAGCAGCCGCTGCAGCTGCGCGCGCATGACTCCCGGCGAACCGAACGGTCTGCTCAGCGCGGCCTCGTCCATCACGGCCCACAGCTTCGGGGAACCGGGCTCCGTCAGCATCTTCTGCCGCGAGATGCGCAGGTACACGCGGCGGTCGATCTCCTCGGCCGACTCGCTGCGGTGGCCGACGAGGATGACGCTGCGGGCATACTCCTCGGTCTGGAGCAGACCCGGGACGAACTGCACCTGGTAGGTACGGATGAACGCGGAGGCCTGCTCCAGCCGCAGGTACATCTCGAACCAGCTCGGCAGGAGGTCGCCGTACTGCTGCCACCAGCCGGGTGCGTTGGCGCGGCGGACGAGGGAGAGGTAATCGAGCCGTTCGGCGGGGTCGGCCACTCCGTAGAGGGTGAGCAGGTCCTCGATGTCGCGTTCCTTGATGCCCACGCGGCCCAGCTCGAGGCGGCTGATCTTGGCGTGGGACGCGCGGATCGCGTCGCCCGCCGCCTCCCGGGTGATCCCGCTCGCCTCCCGCAACCGCCGCAGCTGCGTGCCGAGCACGATGCGCAGGACCGTAGGGCCGCTCTCCTGCCCCGCCTCGGGACCGAGCCTCGGTCGGGTGCGCTCTGCCGGCTCGTTTCTCACGTCGGACCGTCCTCACGGGGCGAAGGGGCGACCACGGCGCAGCGGTTCGCCGTGATGGGGCAGATCAGCGCCTTCACAGTCACGCCTCCGCCACCACGACTGGGCAGCATAGCGTGCGCGAAGCGCTACGCGGAGGATTCGGCGGGCGAGATCGTCGATCGGTCAGGGGGTCGAATGCGCCGTCTTCGACCCCATCCCGGCGCCGCCGCCACCGGACGGGGGTGGCGATCTAGGAGGGTCCTGAACGACTCCGCCCGTAGCGAGCGGCGTCCAGGTGGGTGCATCGCAAGGCGGGCGATCGGGCCGATACCGCTGTTGTATCGGTCCGATCGTCCAACGCCGCGAGGTGCCCGCCTGGGCGTCGCGCAGTAGGGCCGAGTTGTTCAGGGCGCTCCTAGCCTAGGCAGCCGTGGGCGGGATCGGCCACACTGCTGCGCCCAGGCCAGAGACGCGGCACGGCGTGGACCCACTGGGCAGACGTTCTTGCAGACGTGCTTGCATCCGCAAGGCGAACTAGGGACACTTGCGCCATGACTGGCGGCGCTTCCTCTCCCCTTCGTTCGTCAGAGCACCGTCAGATGGCGGTCGAGACCGTCACGATGACGTGCTGCCTCGACGAGCGGGCGCACGAGGTTCCCGACACCGAGCTCGGCCAGTCCGCCATGAGGCCCGACGGCTACTTCCAGGCGCTCTGCGGTCACATGATCGCCGCTGCCCCCATGGTGATGCCGGACGGCCAGCCATGCCAGCTGTGTGCCGCCATCCGAGACCGCAGCACCGCGCGTCGCCGCCACGTACGCCTTCAGCGCATCCTCGGCTGATCCGGCTCCCTCTGCGGCCCTGGCCGAACGGTCAGGGCCGTCCATGTGTCAGGTTCCGCCCAGCAGACACCCAGGAGCGCCCTGAGCAACTCTGCCCTACTGCGCTACGGGCGGAGTTGCTCAGGACCCTCCTAGACAGCAGCACCCGTCCGGGCAGTGGACGGGTGCTGCCGCCGACCAGGGCGAACCCTGGTCGATGCACCCGCGGCCGGGGGGATTTCACCGCGGGCGCTCGGTTAACTCCGCACAGGCCCCCACAGCGTTACCGGTGGCGCTCGGATACCCGGGCTAATTCTTGCGCTTCCAATTCCTGCGCCGCCAACTCCCGCCCCCTGGCGAGCAACTCCTGCGCGTCGGCCAGGTCCTGCTCGGTCGGCGGGTCGTCCTGGGTCCGGCGGCGGCGCCAGTAGCCGGCGAAGTCGATCGCCCGCTTGGAAACGCCACGCTCCTCGACGAGGTGGTGGCGCAGCAGCCGCACGGTTCCCGCCTCCCCCGCGAGCCAGGCGAACACGCTCCCCTCCGGGAAACGGGCGCCGCGCACTGCGTCGATCAGGGCGGTGCCGCTCCCGGCGGGGGCCGCGCCGCGGTGCACCCAGTGCACGGCCAGCTCACCGGCGCACGCGAGCTGCTGCTCGTCCGCCGGGCCCTCGACCTCGACGAAGGCCACCGCCCGTCTCCCCGGTGGGAGCGCCTCCGCGAGGGTGCCGATCGCGGGCAGTGCCGACTCGTCACCGGCCATCAGTAACCAGGCCGCGTCGGCGATGGACGAGGTGAGCGGGACGGGGCGCGCGTACGCGCCATCGGGACCGAACATGGCGAGCACGTCGCCCGGGCTCGCCGTCCGCGCCCACCGCGTGGCCGGGCCGGCGTCCGCGTGCAGGAGGAAGTGGACGTCGATCGTGGCGTGTTCGGGGTCGTGCGCTCGGATCGTGTAGCTGCGCATCCAGGGCCGCTCGGCCTCCGGAACGGCCGTGTACGCGCGGTACCACGAGGTCATGTCGGCGTCCTCAACCGGCGGCAGGTGCGGAGCCGCCTGCCCGGGGCGTGGGAAGTACAGCTTCACCTGCTGGTCGGGCCCGAAGGCCCCGAGCCGGGCCGTGAGATCGGCGAGGTCGTCCCCGCCGAAGGTGATGCGCCGCATATGCGGCGTGACCCGTGCGGTGTCCAGGACCCGAAGGGTCCGGACCGGCAGCTCCTGCATCGATGGCTCTCCAGGGGTTCGACGATCTATGCTTCAATCGTCTCATTCAACTGCTACTTGAGAGTTTGTCCGCGTTCTGCGCGGTAGACACCTAAGAAGCCTCGAACCTCAGATCAGGGTCGGAGGAGTGGGTGGCACGCAGGGAGACCGGCGAGCGGTGGCGGCCGGTCGATGTCGCGGCCACTGCGGGAATCTCGGTGCAGCAGGTCCGCAACTACGTCGACCTCGGTGTGCTCCCTGCGGTCGAGCGGACGTCCAGCGGCTACCGCATCTTCACGGGCGAGCACGTCTCGGCGCTCGCGGTCGTCCGGCAGATGGCCGCGGGCCACGGCTGGGCCTGGACACGCACGATCATGCGGGCCGTCCACGAGGGGGACGTGGCAACCGCGATCGCGAACGTCGACGCGAGTCATGCCGAGCTGGACCGCGAGCGCGCCGAGGTCGCCGACGTCCTGACTGCGCTGACGACAGTGACGGCTGTGAAGTCCGGTGCGGCCCCCACCCAGGCGGCCCCGGTGCCCCGGTCCGGGCTGCGGATCGGCGAGGTGGCCCGCATCGCGCGGGCCCGAACCCCCGTGCTCCGGCTCTGGGAGCGGCGTGGGCTCCTGCGCCCGGCCAGGGAGCCCGGCACGGGATACCGCGTGTACGACGAGGCCGAGCTGCGCACCGCGAGGGTGGTCGCGCTGTTGCGCCGCGGCGCCTACCCGTTCCCCGTCGTGCACGCCGTGGTCGACGCGCTACGCGGAGGCAGCCCGGAGCAGGTGCGCGCGGAGCTGGCCAAACGTGAGCAGGAGCTGCACCGCCGGAGCGTGCAGCGGCTGCGCGCCTCCGCCGCCCTCTACGGGTATCTGGACGGCTACGGGCACCTAGCGTCCGGGACGTGACGTCCGAGCGCCGTTACAAGGGGCCGATCAGAGCCGGTTGCGCTTGCGTCCCGTGATCTGGTTGTAGGCGAGAAGCACGATGACGGCGCCGATGACCGAGCCGATCCAGCCGGTCGGCTCGAACCCGCGGATGCCGACCGTCAGGAGCCCGAAGATCAGCCCGCCGACGACCGACCCGGCGATGCCGAGCAGGATCGTGCGCAGGATGCCGATGTCGTCCTTGCCGGGCACGATCGCGCGGGCGATGAAACCCGCGATCAGCCCGAACACGATCCACCCCAGAATCGTGAAGATCATCTTGTGCTCCCCTGCTCGTCGTCTGCGTACCCGAGCCTAGACGGAGATCAGCTCGCTGCGGTGGCGGCGGCGTCGGGATCGAGCAGCTCCCGCACCCGCTCCGCCCCCACGGCCAGCAGCAGCGTGGGCAGCCGGGGCCCGGTGTCACGGCCGACGAGCAGCCGGTAGAGCAGCGCGAAGAACTGGCGCTGCGCCACCTTGAGCTCGGGAGTGGGGCCTGCGTCCATCGGGAGCCCCGCGCGGAGCTTCGGCACGCCGTAGACGAGGAGGTTGAGCCCCATGAGGGACCAGTCGTCGGTGAGCCTGCCGAGCAGGAGGCGAAGCGCCTCGCGGTCGCCCTCGTCGAGGCCGGCGAGGAGCTCACGGTCGGGCTCGCTGCGCACCTGCGTGTGCTGGTCGGCCGGCATGTACGTGGCGACCCAGCGCTCGGCGCAGTCCAGGCGCGGCCGGAGCTCGTCGAGGTCGGTGACGGGATCGGCGGGGTCGAGGCCGCGGACGATCCGCAGCGTCTGCTCGTCGTCGCCGGTGGTGATGTCGACGATCGAGGCGAGCGTCCGGTAGGGCACGGGCCGTGGCGTGCCGGGCAGCTCGCCCAGCGCTGTGCGGGCCGAGCGGGCGTGCGCCACCTGCTCCCCCGGCGACGCGGTGCCCTGTGCGACCCGCCGCTCCAGGCTGTCCCACTCGTCGTAGAGCCGGTAGATCTCCTGGTCGAAGGCGATCTTGAACCCTTGGTTGGGCCTGCGGCGTGCGTACAGCCAGCGCAGCACCGCGGGCTCCATGATCGCGAGCCCTTCGGCGGGGGTGGGCACGCCGCCGCGGGAGCTGCTCATCTTCGCCATGCCGGTGATGCCGACGAACGCGTACATCGGGCCGATGGGCTGCTTCGCGCCGAAGACCTCCTCGACGATCAGCCCGCCGACCTGGAACGACGAGCCGGGCGAGGTGTGGTCGACGCCGGAGGGCTCGAATTCGACGCCCTCGTACGCCCAGCGCATCGGCCAATCGACCTTCCAGACCAGCTTGCCACTGGTGAACTCCCGCAGCAGCACCGTCTCCGAGTGCCCGCACTCGCAGGTGTAGGTCATCTCGGTGGTGTCGTCGTCGTAGTGGACGACGGTGGTGAGGTCGCGCCCGCACCGGGTGCAGTAGGGCTTGAAGGGGAAGTACTCGGCGGTGGCCGACCGCCCGCCGGACCCGTCGGGGTCGTCGTCCTGCACGGCCGAGTCCTTCGTGCGGTACCGCCCGAGGATCTGGTCGATGCGCTTGCGCTCGCGCATGGCGAGCAGCACCTGGTCGGTGTAGGCCCCGCTGGTGTACATCTCGGTCTGGCTGATCGCGTCTACCTCGATGCCCAGCGCGGCGAGCGACTCGGTCATCGACGCCTTGAAGTGCTCGGCCCAGCTCGTGTGCGGGCTGCCGGGCGGCGCGGGCACGCTCGTGAGCGGCTTGCCGATGTGGTCGGCGTAGGAGGGGTCCATGCCCGCGGGCACCCGGCGGAACCGGTCGTAGTCGTCCCACGAGAGCAGGTGGCGGCAGTCCCGGCCGCGCCGCTTGATCTCGTCCGCCACCAGGTGCGGCGTCATCACCTCACGCAGGTTGCCGAGGTGGATGGGCCCGGACGGGCTCAGCCCCGAGGCGCACACGATCGTCGCCCCCGGCTTCCGCCGGTCGGCCTCGGCGATCACCTCGTCGGCGAACCGCGCCACCCAGTCGGAACCCCAGAACCCATCCACGACAGAACCCACCCCTTTCCGGCAGTGTCACCCCGATTGTCCTCGCGCCGGCGGGTGCGCGTCGGACGGGGTTCGGATCGCGAAGCGTGACCGGGGCCCCGAGGTGGCGGGAGCCTCCTTCCGCCCCCGGCACCGGGCCGCTGAGCGAGCGCGCCGACAAGCAAGAACGGCAACGGGCCGATATCCGGCAACCCGGGCCGAATACCGGCGAGGCGGCGTTTCCGGGGAAATTCCAGGCCGGGGCCGTTGTGTATTCGTTGACGATTCGTGGCATGCCTCTCACATTGCGATGCGTGCTGAGGGTCAAGCCTGACGGGCCAGGTACGTCGTCTCATGCGTCTGACCCGAGCGTTCAGTAGCCGTAGCTACTGAACGCCCGGTCAGTCGTCGACTAGGGTGTCGCCGACGAAGGGATGGCGATGACGACGACGAGCACCGGCGGGGAGCGGCGGACCGGGGCCGAGACCCGCGCTGAGATCCTCCGGGTGGCGCTCGCGCTGTTCACGGAGAAAGGGTTCACCAGCACCTCAACCCGCGACATCTCCGAGGCGCTGGGCATCACCAAGTCGGCGCTCTACTACCACTTCCGCAGCAAGGACGAGATCGCCACCAGCCTCGTGCAGCAGCGGCTGCGCGAGCTCGACGAGCTGCTGGACTGGGTCGAGACCCAGCCGCCCACGCCCGACCTGCTGCAGCGCGCCGCGCTGCGCTGGGTCGAGAGCACCACACCCGAGCGGATACAGGCGATCCGGCTCGCCCAGGCCAACCAGCCCGTGATGCGGCGGCTGGCGGCCGACGGGTACGACGTCCGATCCGGCTTCGACAAGGTCGTCGAGCGCCTGACCCACGGCGCCCCCGCCCCGGATCGGCTGCTGGCGCGGATGGCCTTCGACACCGTCGCCACCGCCCTGGCGGCCGCGCACGGCTTCGGCGCCGGCCCGGGCGAGGTGATCGAGGCGGCGCGGCGCGCGACCATCGCCCTTACGGCCCAAGTGCAGAGCTGAGCGTCTTCACAGCAAGCGGCGTTGCTGGCCGACCGCTCGTTCAGCTACGGTCGATTCTGCTGACCGAACGCCCGTTCAGCAGCTGGCGATCGACTCCTCGACCGCGCCGGCTGAGCAGACGCTCACCCACCTCGCGAGGGAGACCCCGATGACCGATCAACCGCTGGCGGGCGCTGCGGACGCCGCCTTCCGCCTCGACGCGCGGTTCTTCTCCGATCCCGATGCCGTGTTCCAGGAGTTGCGCAGGGAGCGGCCCGTCGTGAAGGTGACGAGCCCGTTAGGTTTCGACCTCTGGATGGTGACCCGTTACGAGGACGTCCGGAACGCGTTGACGGAGCCACGGCTGTCGAAGAACAGCGCACGTTTCGGTGAGGTGCTGCGCAGCAACGGGGTGTCGGGGTCACGCCAGATGCCCTTCGGCGACGCGCTGCGCACCCACATGCTGAACTCCGACCCACCGGACCACACGCGCCTGCGCAAGCTGCTCAGCGGAGCGTTCACGGCACGAGCGGTGGCCCGCATGCGACCGCGCATCGAGGCCATTGCCACCGAGCTGGCCGATGGCATGGCGGCGAAGGCTCCGGGAACCGTCGACCTCCTCCAGGAATTCGCCTACCCGCTCCCGATGACCGTGATCTGCGAGCTCCTGGGCGTCCCGCCGGCGGACCGCGACCGGTTCCGGAGCTGGTCGACGGCGCTGCTGTCCAGCGAGCAGTCCGAGCTGCGCGTCCAGAGCGGGCAGGCGATGGAGGAGTACCTGGTCGGCCTGGTCGCCGCGAAGCGGACCTCGCCCGGCGAGGACATGCTGTCGTCGATCATCGCCGCGAGCGACGACGAGGACCGGCTCTCCGAGCACGAGGTGATCTCGACGGCGTTCCTGCTCCTGGTGGCGGGGCACGAGACCACCGTCAACCTCATCGGCAACGGGGTCTGGCAGCTGCTGCGCAACCCCGACCAGCTCGCGGCGCTGCAGGCCGACCCCTCTCTGATCCAGAACGCCGTCGAGGAGTTCCTGCGGATCGAGGGGCCGGTCAACCTCGCCACGATCCGCTTCACCGCCGAACCCGTCGAGATCGGCGGCCAGCCCATACCCGCAGGGGACGTAGTGCTCGTGTCGCTCCTGTCCGCGAACCTCGACCCGGAGCGGTTCAGAGATCCTGCCGACCTCGACGTCGGGCGCGACACGAGCGGGCATGTGGCGTTCGGCCACGGTATTCACCACTGCCTCGGCGCACCGCTGGCCCGGCTCGAGGGCGAGATCGCATTCCGCACCCTTCTGCAACGGTTTCCGCAGATGACGCTGGCCGCCACTCCGGACCCGCTCGTGTGGCGGCAGAGCCTCTTGATGCACGGGCTCAGCGCGCTTCCCGTGGCGGTGTGATCACCCGGCGGCGTGGGTATTGATCACGAGTATCGGTTGCCCACGGCCCCCGCCGGGGCCATCTCCAACCGATACCTCTGATCATGCCGCTTGCCCGCGTCGGGACAGCTCCCAGCGGACGTGTTCTGCCAGTTGCCTGGGGTGGTTGCGCACCACTCCGGCGTCGAAGCGCAGCACCTTCCAGCCCGCGGCCACGAGCGCCGCCTCCCGGGCCAGGTCGAGGCGAGCCCGCTCCTGGGTGAGGTGGTGGCCCCCGTCGTACTCCACCGCGAGCCGGACGGCAGGATAGGCCAGGTCCAGCAGGTACCGTCGGCCGCCTGTGACCACCGGGTGCTGGACGGCCGGCGGGGGTAGTCCGCCGAACCAGAGGGCCATCCGCATGCGCGTCTCCATCGGTGAGTCGGCGCGGCTGTCCGCCAGCTCCAGGACCGGTTTGATGTGCCGTCCGCCCCAGGCGCCCAGGTGCCTGCTGCACAGCCGCAGGACGTCGTGGAGCTCCAGTTCGCAGTTGTGGGCGAGGGCGTCCACCGCCACGACCTTCTCGGTGCGGCCCGGAGCCCAGCGGATGAGATCGAACGCCGTACGCACGACGCCGGTCACCGCCATCCCGTCGACGACGACGGTCTCACTCGGGTCGACGAGGTCCCGGTGCACCCGCAGTCCGCGGCACCGGTAGCTCTGCCCGCCGGGCCGCAGGAGGAGTACCTCCGCGGGAGCGTCGAGATCCCCGCAGGATGCCCCGTGCACCTCCGCCGCCGAGTAGCCCGCCAGCACGCCGCGCCCCGCCACGAGCAGCGCTGCGGCCTGCGACCGGAGCATCAGGCCGGGTTCGACGTGCGCGGGCGCGTAGACGTCGGGGAAGAGCCGCTGGAACCGTGGTCCGCGCAGCTGTTTGCGGGTCAAGGCCCCGACGGCGACGGCAAGGGACCCGCGGAACGCACCTTCAAGGCGAACGGACACGGCGGCACGGACGACGCAGGACCCCCGCCGGTTCCATGATCACGGGTATCGGTTGTCCACGGCCCCTCGAAGGGCCACCGGCAACCGATACTCGTCAGTCGCCCGCAAGTCCCGCCGCAATGAACGCTGGACTCACCGAGGGGGCAGTGTGAGCCGTAGAACGATCTCGCCGTCGTCGATCTCGCCAGTGGGCTCGAAGCCGAGCCCTTTGTAGAAAGGCCACGGTTCGCCTTCGCCGGGCCCGTAGCTGGTCAGTAGCTGGGTGCCGCCATCGGCTCGAACCAGATCAATGATCAACGTCATCGCCTCCCGGCCAATCCCGCACCGTTGGTACCGCTTGTCGATGAGCAGACGCCACAGGAAATGCCGCCCTGCGAAAGGACCAGCCGGAGGGTTCCACGACAGCATCACGAAGCCGACCGGCTCGTCGCCGCGGTACACGGCGCGGTACCAGGGGTTGGCGTCCGGCGTCTTTGCCGCCTCCTTGAGCGACTTGGACACGGAGTCGACGAACTGCTTCTGGTGCCGTCGGACGCGGAGGGCACGAACCGCGTCCCGGTTGTCGTCGGTGATCTCCCGTAGGTGCACGCCTGGAGACGTCATGCCGCACCCCTCGTGTAGGTAGCAGTTGCCTTCTGGTCCGGAAGGCCGTCGATTGTCCTCTCCGAGGGGCGGCCCCCGGAAGTCGCAGCGGGCGACCAGGCTGACCGGCGCCCCTTCGCCCAGGCAGCCCGCGTCCTGCTCCTCGATCAGCGCACCGCTGCCGCTCGCCGCAGCGAAGGAGACCGCTCCACGACGTCCGCCGTGGAAGACTGCGCACGCCAGGTCCGGACCGTCGGCGACGACCGAACAGCCGCCACGACTCCACGGGAGGTTTCCGTGATTCTCATCGTCCTCAAGGCCCAGATCCGTCCCGAGAAGCGCGACGAGTGGCTGGCCGGGATCAAGCAGTACACCGCCGACGTGCGGCGAGAGCCCGGCAACGTCTCATTCGACTACTACGAGAACGGCGACAAGCCGAACGAGTTCGCCATGGTCGAGACTTTCGCGGACTCCGACGCGGGATCGGCACACGTGGCTACCGAGCACGCCACGAAGTTCTTCGCCTGGATGCCCGGAATGATCACCGAGACACCGCAGATCAACTACCAGAACATCGACGGTGAGGCATGGTCGGAGATGGCGGAGGTCAGGCCGAAGTGACGACCCCGGGCTGTCAGCCCGGGAAGCACAACGCCCCGGGGTCTCGGCGAGGGGCGCCCGGGGCGTGGGCGGATCGCAGCACACCTGCACCGACTGCTGTTGCACCACGGCGGGGCATGCGTACCCCGGGACGACCAGGACGTCAGCCTCGAAGGCTGTCCACGGAGGGGTCAGCTCTGTCGATGTCTGACGGTGAATCCAAGCGTTCCGAGCACCTTGACGGCGCCGGCCTTCCCGCCCTCGAAATCGGTGGAGGCGAGGCGCTTGCCCGTGGCGAATTCGTACGCTGTTCCCAAGATCGCCTTCGGCGGGTAGCAGCGCTCGTGCCATACCAGCTCGTAGGTCGTGGCAGGGGCGAAGCCGTGTTCGGCGAAGAAGCCGTCCGCTCCGAGTCGGTCGTACTCACGTATCGCGCGCTCCACGTTGGCAGGAGTCACCTGGTTCCACACGATGGTTTGCGACATCGGGCCTCCCAGGATCCGCTATGGCGCGCCGGTTCTTGGCCGCGCATTGTTCGAGTATGACCCGTGCGCCCGTCAGTTGGGCCGGAGCACGGGACGGGCTTTCGTCTCAGTTGCGTCCGGCCACGCTCAGCAGCTACGAGTCCTATCGCACCCGGCTGGTCGGCATCCTGGGCACCTTCGGCCCCGACGATGTCGAAGTCGTGGTGCACGACGCCCCCTCAGTCGCGACGGCCGGATCGCCCCTGCTGGAGACCCTGCCCATACGCGGTGACGTCGACGGCCTGGTGATCATGGGGATCCCGGTCGCCGAGGAGGGCGCGGACCGCCTGCGCCGTTGGGGACCACCGACCGTACTGGTCGACTCCGCCCACCCGGCGTTCACCAGCGTCACCTTCGACGACGAGCAGGCCGGCTTCCTGCTCGTGCGCCATCTACTCGACCGCGGCCATCGGCACATCGGCTACCTGCACGAGCCTCAGCGCTCGCCGTCCTACGTCTCCCCCGGCATGCTCCGGCGCGACGGGATGAACCACGCACTGCGAACGGCCGGCAGCAACGAGGACGGTGGTGCACTCGAGGACTTCGAACTGCCCGAGAACAACCTGTCGACCGCCCGCGCGTTCGCCGCCGAGTTCCTCCGCCGCGAAAACCGACCGACCGCCGTCATCTGCCACCACGACGTCCTCGCCGCAGGCTTCCTCGCGGGTCTGCGCGCCGCCGGCACCGAGGTCCCCGCCGAGGTCGCCGTCGCGGGAATCGACGATGGCCCGCTCGCCGAAAGCCGCGGCCTCACCACCATCCGGCAGCCATTCGCGGAATCCGGCCGCCACGCCGCCGAACTGCTGCGCTCGCTGATCCAGTCGCCTGGGCATACCGTCGGTCGAACCCTGCTCGCTCCCCAGCTCATCGTCCGCGAAACCACGTAGCGACATCCCGGCCCGGCTCACGACAGAAACCCGCACTTCTCCTCCGCGGCGTCGTCGCAGGTGCCGGGCCCGGGCTATGGCACTGGCGCTGCGCCTTTAGTCTTCCACGCGTGTTCCGCTACGACCTCGCCGTCCTGGAGCGGTACCCGGCGATCCACGCCGGGATCGTCGCTGCGTCCGGGCTGACCAACGGACCGACGCCGCCCGCGCTGCTGGAGCGCTACCGCGCCGCCCAGCGGGACGTCGCGCAACGGCTCGCGACCACGCCGGTCGCCGAGCTGCCGTCCATCGCGGCCTGGCGCCGCGCGTTCGCGGCGTTCGGAGCGAAGCCCACCCAGTACCGCAGCGCCGCTGAGGCGCTGCTGCGGCGGCTGGCCAAGCAGGGCGACATCCCATCCATCAACACCCTCGTCGACCTCGGCAACCTCGTATCGATCCGGTACGCGCTGCCGGTCGCCGTGGTCGACCTCGCCGGGATCGACGGCGGCATCACCGTCCGGTTCGCCACCGGCACCGAGCGGTTCACCGACATCGGTGCGGCCGAGGCCGTCGCGCCGGAGCCCGGGGAGGTGGTTTTCGTCGACCGCGCGGGCGTCGCCTGCGCCCGGCGCTGGTGCTGGCGGCAGAGCGCGCAGAGCGCGACACGGCCGACCACGACGCGGGCGCTGGTCGTGGTCGAGGGGCTGCACGACGGCGCCGAGGCCGACGTCGCCGCCGCGTGCACCGAGGTCGCCGCGCTGCTGGCCGAGTTCCAGCCCGCCGCCGCGACCACCGTGCACGCCCTCTCCGCCCGGCACCCCGCCACCGTGCCCACCTGAGACCCCGAGGCAGGAGCCCAGTGCGGCAATCCCGCACGCTGGGACCTGTGCGGGGGGCCGCCCGCAAGGGCGGTCCCTACCGCGATCGATCCACCGGGACTTCGTGCCGCGCCCGGCGGGGGCCATAGCCGGCGCCGCGTCATCGCACGGGGCCACCGCTTACCCACGGATCGCGCCGGTCACGCCCGGCCGCTGCGCCGACGTTCCGCTCGGACCCGTCCGGGAACTGGCAGGTTGAAGTCATGCCTGCCAACGAGCAGGAGTCGCCCGAATACGGCCTTGTGACCAGGCGTACCGGCCGTGGCGTCGCAGAGACGGTAGCCCCACGCGACGCACGCGGACGCACCCGACCACGGTAGACGACCGGGTGCGCCGCGCACGTCCGTCGACGGGAGTGCCTTGCCCTACCGCGCCCGGGGTGGGCCCGGCGAGAGGGCTCACCCCTCGGGCCGGTTCAGCACCCCCACCGGCACCTGGTGCATCACCTCCGCGTCGGCCGGGTCGTGGCGCCGCGCACCATGTACCACTCGTCGGCGCCCTCGTAGCGGACCATCACCCGCTCCTCGCCGTGGTCACCGCAGACGGTGCGCAACTCCAGCGAGCCGGTGATCACTCCCACCTCGTCGGCCCAGACGCCGCCGCGCGGAGCGGTGATGATCGAGCTGTGCTCGATGGCCATCAGATCGCGGCGGAGGACCGGTGCCGCGAGCAGGGACGGCTGGGCGGCAACGACTGGTATCCCGCTGGAATCGCTGTGACCTGCGTGGATCGCTTGTGCAGTCGTCCGGCCCGCGAAGGGTCCCGCGCATCTGGCCCGGTCCCCGGTCACCCGCCGGACCCGACCGGCGTACGAGGAGCTGATCGAGGCGGAGTACCTGGCCGCGGAGGGCCTTGATCTGCGCCGCCCGGACCTAGTGGAGTCCCGGCCGGGCTGCCCCGCACCCGCAGCCCGCCGCTCGGGAGCTCGTCGATCGCTCCGCGCTGTCGGCGGGACCCGGAACGGGACCTCGTCATGCCGCGAGGATAGGAGCACCTTGTGTCACGACTCGTGTCACGCGCCCGCGGGCGCTGATCGGCACAGACGAAACGCACAGGTCAGACGTAGTGGGCGCGGCAGGGTTCGAACCTGCGACCGCTCGGGTGTAAGCCGAGTGCTCTCCCGCTGAGCTACGCGCCCGCGTGCCCGACCGCCGTCGGCGGCCAGGCGACGAGGATCAGTCCAGAGCGGCAAGCGCCTTCTTCCACGACTCCTGGTCGCGGGGCTCGCCGGGCTGGTTCACCTCGGTGAACCGCAGAATCCCACCCTTGTCGACGAGGAACGTACCCCGCAGCGCCATCCCGCGGTCGTGGTTGAAGACCTCGTAGGTCTGCGCCACCTCCCCGTGCGGCCAGAAGTCCGACAGCAGCGGGAACTGGTAGCCCTCTTCGTTGGCCCAGGCCTTCAGGGCGAACACGTGGTCGACGGAGACGGCGAGGATCTGCACGTCCTCGTTCTGGAAGGTCCCGATGTCGTCGCGCACGGCGCACAGCTCCCCCGTGCACACGCCGGAGAACGCGAAGGGGTAGAAGATCACGAGGACGTTTCGTTCGCCCCGGAAGGACGAGAGCGTGATCTGCTGGTTGTTCTGGTCCTTCAGGGTGAAGTCCGGGGCCTCTGTGCCGACTTCGGGCGCCATGTCTGTGGTCTCCTCGGTTCGAGCGGTGCCGTCACGTCCGAGCCTAGCCGGATCAGGTGTGTTCCATCCCGAACGGCCCCGGGCCGGGAGGACGAGGAGGTGCGGTGGACGTCGAAGGCTGGTTTCTGCGGGCTGACGAGCGCGGCAACCGCGCCTACCGGCTGCCGCACTGGTGCGACGGCAACGCGGTTCTGGCCCGCGTGCACGGGGCGGCCTACTTCGCGCGGCTCGTCGACGAGGTGCGTGCGCTCGAACGGGGTGACCACCTGTTCTTCACCGACTGGCGCGGCGACGCCGACGAGCGCCTCTGCGAGGACGGGCCGACGGTCGGTGAGCTGTTCAGCGACGCGGCGCGGCGCGGTGTCGTCGTCAAGGGCCTGATGTGGCGCTCGCACACCGACGCCCTGTCCTACAGCGAGGAGGAGAACCGCCGGCTCGGGGACGTGGTGCGCGAGGCGGGTGGGGAGGTCCTCCTCGACGAGCGGGTGCGCCGGGCCGGGTCGCACCACCAGAAGCTCGTGGTGCTGCGGCACCCCGACGCACCGGAGCGGGACGTGGCGTTCGCAGGCGGCATCGACCTGTGCCACTCCCGGCGCGACGACGCCCGCCACCGTGGCGACCCGCAGGCCCTGGCCATGGCCGCCGTCTACGGCGACCGGCCGCCGTGGCACGACGTGCAGATCGAGGTGCGCGGGCCGGCCGTGGCCATGCTCGATGCCGTGTTCCGTGAACGCTGGGAGGACCCGCACCCCCTGGACCGCCACAACCCGGTCGCCCACCTGCGCGACCTGCTCGGCAAGGCCGACCTCGTGGCGGACCCGCTGCCGCAGCAGCCGCCGGAGCCGCCCCGGGAGGGCGATGCCGCGGTCCAGGTGCTGCGCACCTACCCGGCCATCCGCCCCGGCTACCCGTTCGCCCCGAAGGGCGAGCGTTCGGTCGCCAGGGGCTACGCCAAGGTGCTGCGCCGCGCGCGGCGGCTGGTGTACCTGGAGGACCAGTACATGTGGTCGCCGCACATCGCCCGCCTGCTCGCCGGCGCGCTGCGGCGCAGCCCGGGGCTGCACCTGATGGTCGTGGTTCCGCGCCACCCGGACGTCGACGGGCCGCTGGCGCTGCCGCCCAACCAGGTCGGCAGGCTTCAGGCGATCGAGGGGTGCCTGAGCGCTGCCCCCGACCGGGTGCACGTCTACGACCTGGAGAACTCGGAGAGCACGCCCGTGTACGTGCACGCGAAGGTCGCCGTCGTCGACGACACCTGGGCGGCCGTCGGGAGTGCGAACCTCAACCGGCGCTCGTGGAGCCACGACAGTGAGCTGACGGTCGCCGTGCTCGACTCCGTCCGCGACAACCGCGCGCCCACCGACCCCAACGGGCATGGCGACGGCGCCCGCCGGTTCGCGCGCGAGCTTCGGCTCGAGCTGCTGCGGGAGCACCTCGCGCGGCGCGCGGACGACGACGCAGACCTCGTCGACCCGGACGACGCCGTCCGCGCCGCCGACGCCGTGGCGCACGCGCTCGACGTTTGGCACGAGGGCGGCCGCGTGGGACCGCGGCCGCCAGGAAGACTGCGCCACCACCGGCCCGAGCGGCTGGGCCTGCTCACCAAGCTGTGGGCGGTGCCGGTCTACCGCCTCGTATACGACCCGGACGGGCGCCCGCTGCGCGACCGGCTCCGCAACCGCTGGTGAGCGCGATCGCTCGGGCGACCGGCGTGAACGCCTCGGCCTGTCGGGGCCCGGACGACTTCCGCGACAGCACGGGGAACGCCCCCGTGCTGAGCAGGACCACCGCCGCGAGCACGAGCGCTACGCGGCCGTGGCCCCACGACTCGGTTCGGGGGATCGACGCCGGCCGCGTACCTCGCAGACGTCGTGACGCCCCGCCGTTCGCGACTGTGGCCCCGGCGCGCACGCCTGAGCCGCCGAGCACGGCCGGCAGACAAGCCCTGACCCTGGCTCACCGCCGCGTTTTGGCCGCCTTCGGTGCCACCAGCCTGGTGCCCACCCAGCCCTCGCTCACCGTGATGTTCGAGGTCTGCGCGAGGCCCGCCGTCGGCGCCGCCTCGGCGATCTCGCTCGGTTCCAGGTGACCTGGACGGCCCGTCTTCGGTGTCAGAACCCACACCACGCCGCTGTCGGCGAGCGGGCTCCGGGCGTTGATCAATGCATCGACCAGATCTCCGTCGCCATCCCGGAACCACATGATGACGACGTCGATCACCTCATCGGCGTCCTCGTCGAGCAAGTCATCGCCCGATCTCTCCTCGAGGGCGTCACGGACCGTCTCGTCAACGTCCTCGTCCCACCCGAGCTCCTGGACGACCATGCCCGACTCGACGCCGAGCTTGCCCGCGATGTCGGACGTACGTCCGGCATCATCCGCGGCGACCACGCGTGTACCTCTTTCCTCGTGTTCCATCACACCCAACTCGGTGGTACCCCGCGAGGGCCTGCCGAACGGTTGCGGAATCCGAACACGTTGGCAGTCCGGCGCGCAACCACTCGTTACGAGATCGAGCATCGAGGGGCACGATAGGGGATGACCCGGACTTCTACCCAAGCTTCAAGCCTACGCAGGGAGATCCCTTGACCGGCCAGACCACCGACGGCGCCCGTTCGACCCGCTCCGGGGCACCGGACGCCGGGCCGCGGCGCGTGCACGTCATCCGCGACGGTCTCGCGGCGCACCTGCCCGACATCGACCCGGAGGAGACGGCCGAGTGGCTCGACTCCTTCGACGCGGTGCTGGACGCCGCAGGTCAGCAGCGTGCGCGCTACCTCATGCTGCGCATGCTCCAGCGCGCGCGGGAGCGTCACGTCGGTGTGCCCGCCCTGACGAGCACCGACTACGTCAACACCATCCCCACCGACCGCGAGCCCTGGTTCCCCGGCGACGAGGAGACCGAGCGGGCCTACCGGCGCTGGGTGCGCTGGAACGCCGCCATGACGGTGCACCGGGCGCAACGCCCCGGCATCTCCGTCGGCGGCCACATCTCCTCCTACGCGTCGTCGGCGACGCTCTACGAGGTGGGCTTCAACCACTTCTTCCGCGGCAAGGACCACCCGGGCGGGGGAGACCAGATCTACATCCAGGGGCACGCCTCCCCCGGCATCTACGCGCGCGCCTACCTCGAGGGGCGGCTCTCGGAGGACCGCCTGGACGGGTTCCGCCAGGAGCTGTCGCACGGCGGCAAGGGCCACGGCCTCCCGTCGTACCCGCACCCGCGCCTGATGCCGGACTTCTGGGAGTTCCCCACGGTCTCGATGGGCCTCGGCCCGATGAACGCGATCATGCAGGCGCGGTTCAACCGCTACCTGGGCGACCGCGGCTTCTCCGACACCTCCGACCAGCGAGTCTGGGCGTTCCTCGGCGACGGTGAGATGGACGAGCCGGAGTCCCGCGGCCTGATCCACATCGCGGCCACGGAGGGCCTGGACAACCTCACGTTCGTCGTCAACTGCAACCTGCAGCGCCTCGACGGCCCCGTCCGCGGCAACGGCAAGATCATCCAGGAGTTGGAGTCGTTCTTCCGCGGCGCCGGATGGAACGTCATCAAGGTGATCTGGGGCCGGGAGTGGGACGCCCTCCTGCACGCCGACCGGGACGGGGCGCTCATCAACCTGATGAACACCACCCCCGACGGCGACTACCAGACGTACAAGGCCAACGACGGCGGCTACGTCCGGGACCACTTCTTCGGGCGTGACCCGCGCACGAAGGCGCTGGTCGAGCCGATGTCCGACGCCGACATCTGGAACCTCAAGCGCGGCGGCCACGACTACCGCAAGGTGTACGCGGCCTACGCGGCGGCGCTGGAGCACGAGGGCCAGCCCACCGTCATCCTCGCGAAGACGATCAAGGGGTACGGCCTCGGCTCGCACTTCGCCGGCCGCAACGCCACCCACCAGATGAAGAAGCTCTCGCTGGACAACCTCAAGGAGTTCCGCGACTCCCAGCGCATCCCGATCTCCGACCGGGCGCTGGAGGAGAATCCGTACCTGCCGCCGTACTACCACCCGGGCGAGCACGACCCGGCCATCGAGTACATGCAGGAGCGCCGTCGGGCCCTCGGCGGTGACCTGCCCTCGCGGCGGGTGGCGGCGAAGCCGCTCGTGCTCCCCGGCGACAAGGTCTACGACGTCGTGCGCAAGGGCTCGGGCAAGCAGGAGGTCGCCACCACGATGGCGTTCGTCCGGCTGCTGCGCGAGCTGGTCAAGGACCCTGAGGTCGGCGGCCGGTTCGTGCCGATCATCCCGGACGAGGCCAGGACGTTCGGCATGGACTCCATGTTCCCGACGCAGAAGATCTACAACCCGAACGGGCAGCAGTACACCTCGGTCGACGCCTCGCTGATGCTCGCCTACCGCGAGAGCGAGCAGGGCCAGCTGCTGCACGAGGGCATCAACGAGGCGGGGTCGGTCGGCTCGTTCACCGCGGTCGGCACCTCGTACGCCACACACGGCCAGCCGATGATCCCGGTGTACGTCTTCTACTCGATGTTCGGCTTCCAGCGCACGGGCGACTCGATCTGGGCGGCGGCAGACCAGATGGCCCGCGGGTTCCTCGTCGGCGCCACCGCGGGACGCACCACGCTCACCGGGGAGGGCCTGCAGCACAACGACGGCCACTCGCAGCTGCTCGCGGCCACCAACCCGGCGGTCGTGGCCTACGACCCGGCGTTCTCCCACGAGGTGGCGCACATCGTCAGGGACGGGCTGCGCCGCATGTACGGCGAGGCAGGCGACGACGGCGTGCTCGGCGGCGAGGATCTGATCTACTACCTCACCCTCTACAACGAGCCCTACGTGCAACCGGCCGAGCCCGCCGACCTGGACGTCGAGGGGCTGCTCAAGGGCATCTACCGCTATGCCCCGAGCCCTCGGCCGGACGGGCCGCAGGTCCGGCTGCTGGCCTCCGGCGTCGCGGTGCCGTGGGCGCTGCGGGCCAGGGACATGCTGGCGGAGCAGTGGGGCGTCGGCGCCGAGGTGTGGTCGGTCACGTCGTGGGGCGAGCTGCGCCGCGACGGCGTCGAGAGCGAGCGGCACAACCTTCTGCACCAGGAGGGGGAGCGGCGCGTCCCGTTCATCACGCAGGCGCTGAGTCGTGGGGATCGGGGCGACGGCGGCCCCGTGGTGGCCGTCTCGGACTGGATGCGGGCGCTGCCCGACCTGGTGCGGCAGTGGGTGCCCGCTCCGTTCACGAGCCTCGGCACCGATGGGTTCGGCCTGTCCGACACCCGTCCCGCGGTACGGCGCCACTTCAACGTGGACGCCGAGTCGATCACGGTCGCCGCGCTGGGGGCACTCGCGGAGCGCGGCGAGTTCGACCGGGGGGCGGTCGCCGAGGCCGCCGCCAAGTACAAGATCGACGACCCGCAGGCGGCCGGGCCACAGACCACCGACAGCGGCGTGGCCTGAGTCGCATCCCGGTGAGCAGGGCTGGACGGGCGCAACGGCGCACCCGCCCGGCCCGTTCCCACCCGATGCGGAGCCACCGTCCGGCGGACGGTGGTCACACGGCGTTGCGCTCGCCCCGATATGTCCCTCACCGGCGACGCACAGTGGCGACGGGTGCAGCTTCGGCAAACACACAGGTCATTGGCTCTCGGCAGCGGCGCCCGAACACGATACGCTCCGGCGCGACGCCGACCTCGCGTGATCGCGAACGGCGTCCCGACCGGGGCGCGGACCGTAGCGGCCAGGCGGCGCGATGCCGGGGGCGAGTGCCCCCGCACCAGGTACGAGGAGAGCAAGAATGGCAGAGGGCACCGTCAAGTGGTTCAACAGCGAGAAGGGCTACGGCTTCCTCGCTCCCGACGGTGGTGGCGCGGACGTGTTCGTGCACTACTCCGCAATCCAGACCAACGGCTACAAGAGCCTCGACGAGGGCCAGCGCGTGTCGTTCGACATCGAGCAGGGCCAGAAGGGTCCGCAGGCCACCAAGGTCACACCACTGGGCTGAACCTCGATCTGGGCTGAGCTGGCGTCGCCGGGAGCACCGGCAACCCTCGGACCTGCGCTGCAGGCAACATCTCATCCACTCGCCGTCGCCACCGACCGCGGCATCGCCGCTGAGCCGGGGCCTGTGCCCGTGGGTCACCGTCCCGTAGCCGCGGGATGTCCGAGGGGCTGTCCGTCATGCCCATGTTTGCCGTGGGAACCCCGATCCCCGACCGTCGTACCGCAGTCTCCACTGTTGCAGGGAGCGGCCGAACACCGGGGTTCCCACCGGCGTGCCATGCTGCCGCGCGTGACGGTGGAGCGAGCACGGTGACGGGCACGGGTCCGGTCACCGTCTCCCCCGCGACCCTACGCAAGCTCGAACTGGCGGCGGGCGACCTGGCCGCGGCCTGCCTCGTGGCCATGGAGGAGCACCAGCCGTGGTTCGCGCGGCTTCCTGCCGACCAGCGGGCCGGCGTCCTCCTCGTCACACAGACCGGCGTGGCCAACTTCGTCGCGTGGCTCGGCGAGCGCGGTGCGTCGATCCGGCTCACGGCCGAGGCGTTCCGTATCGCCCCCCGCGATCTCGCGCGCCGACTGAGCCTGCGCCAGACGGTGGACCTCGTGCGGATCGCGACCGACGTCTTCGAGCGGCACCTCCCCCCGCTCGCCGCCGACGAGGCGGAGCGCCACGCGCTGGTCGAGGCCGTACTGCGGTTCGGCCGGGAGATCGCGTTCGCCGCCGCCACCGTGTACGCCGGTGCGGCGGAGACCCGCGGCGCCTGGGACGCGCGACTCGAAGCGCTCGTCGTGGACGCGGTGGTGCGCGGCCCGCACGTCGACGGCGGCACCGAGGACGCGCTGGTCTCCCGGGCGGCCGCCCTGGGCTGGGACCCGGGCTCCGCGGTGCGCGCGATCGTCGGCACCCCGGCCCCCGGCGCCCCCGCCGAACTGCTCGGCGAGCTGCGCAGGGAGGTCGCCCACGCCGGCCGATCCGTGCTCATCGGCGTGCAGGGCAACCGGCTCATCCTGCTGCTCTCGGAACCCCCCGAACGGGACCCGAAGCAGTCGAGCCCCGGAGATGTCGGCAGGGCCGAGATCGGCAAGCTCGTGGACGGCTTCGGCCCGGGGCCGGTGGTGATCGGCCCGGTAGCCGCTGACCTCACGGCGGCGCACAGCAGCGCCCGGGACGCCCTCGCCGGGCTGCGGGCAGCGCCCGGCTGGCCGGCGGCCCCGCGTCCCGTCGCAGCAGACGACCTACTCCCCGAACGCGCGCTCGCCGGCGACGGCGTGGCGCACCGCAAGCTCGTCGAGTCGGTCGCCGTGCCGCTCGACGCCGCGGGTGGCGGGCTTCTGCACACCCTCGCGACCTATCTGGAGGGTGGCGGCGCGCTGGAGGCGTGCGCCCGCGCGCTCTTCGTGCACCCGAACACGGTGCGCTACCGCCTGCGCCGCGTGAGCGACCTCACGGGCCGCAACCCGGCCGACCCTCGCGACGCCCTTGTGCTGCGAACGGCTCTCGTTGCCGCCAGACTGGGTATCGATCGCGGCCCGGCCGACACGCCGTGAGCTGCGGGAAAACCTACAAGCAACAGGGGCTGTGACGTGGACTGCACGAGGCATCGGCCGCAGCGCTTTGTCGGAAACCTCCAAAGCGCACCCGCGGGCTTCGTGCGTGTCGACATCCCGCGGACCGCACCGACCCGTGTTGCCTTATCGGCGTGATGACGTCGTGATCGCGCTGCTCGCCCCCGGCCAGGGGGCCCAGACCCCGGGCATGCTCGCCCCGTGGCTCGAGGACCCGGTTGCGGAGGAGACCATCGCCCGCTGGTCCGACGCAATCGGCCTCGACCTGCGCCGCCTCGGCACCACGGCCGGCGCCGACGAGATCAAGGACACAGCGGTCACGCAGCCGCTGGTCGTTGCCAGCGCGCTGCTCGCGGCCGAGCGGCTGGCGGCGCTGCTCGACCTACCGGCTGCCGCGCCTGTCGCGGGCCATTCCGTCGGCGAGCTCGCGGCGGCCGCCGTGGCGGGTGTCCTGCCGCCCGACGCCGCCGTCGCGCTCGCCGCAGTCCGGGGCCGCGAGATGGCCGCAGCGTGCGCGCTCGAGCCGACGGGCATGAGCGCGGTGCTGGGCGGGAAGCCCGACGATGTGGTCGCGGCGCTCACGGGGCTGGGCCTCGACCCGGCCAACCGCAACGGGGCCGGCCAGATCGTGGCGGCCGGGCCGCTCCCGGCCCTCTCCGCGCTCGGCGAGGCGCCTCCCGAGGGCACCCGCGTGATCGCGCTCCCGGTCGCCGGGGCGTTCCACACCAGGTTCATGGCGCCCGCCGAGGAGGCGATGCGCAGCCACGCCGAGACGGTGTCCGTCACCGACCCGGTGCGCCCGCTGCTGTCCAACGCGGACGGGGCCGTCGTCACCGACGGCGCCGAGGCACTGCGCAGGCTCGTCGCCCAGGTGACGCGCCCAGTCCGGTGGGACTCCTGCATGGCCGGGCTGCGCGAGCTCGGCATCACCGCCGTGATCGAGCTGCCGCCGGCGGGCACGCTCGTCGGGCTGGTCAAGCGCGAGCTCAAGGGCACCGCCACCCTCGCGCTGAAGACGCCGGACCAGCTCGGCAAGGCCGTCGACATGATCACCGAGCACGCAGGGGCAGAAAAGTGACACAGCTGAGACTCGCACCCTCCGTACCGGGCGCGCGCATCCTCGGCCTGGGCAGCGCCCAGCCCGAGAACGTCGTCACCAACGACGACCTCGCGCAGCGGATGGACACCAACGACGCGTGGATCCGCGACCGGGTGGGCATAGAGAGCCGTCGCATCGCCGAGGAGGGCACGCTCCTGGTCGACATGGCCGCCGAGGCCGGGGCCCTGGCGGTGAAGGACTCCGGACTCACCCCGGCCGACATCGACACGGTGATCGTGGCCACCTGCACGATGCCCACCCCGATCCCGAACGCCGCAGCGCAGACCGCGGAGCGGATCGGGATCTCCGCGCCGGGCGCGTTCGACGTCAACGCCGCCTGCGCGGGCTTCTGCTTCGGCATGGGCACCGCGGCCGACCTCGTGCGCGGCGGCAGTGCGAAGAATGTGCTGGTCATCGGCGCGGAGAAGCTGTCGGACTGGCTGGACTGGACCGACCGCTCCACCGCGATCATCTTTGCCGACGGCGCGGGCGCCGCCGTCCTCGGGCCCGCGAGGGACGAGGCGGCGGTCGGCGTCGGCCCGCTCGCCTGGGGCAGCGCGGGCGACATGGCGCAGACGATCCGCATCAAGCCCGACAACAACGCGCTCGCCCAGGAGGGCCAGGCGGTGTTCCGCTGGGCCACCACGAAGATCGCCCCGGTCGCGCTGCGGGCCGTCGAGCTCGCCGGCCTCACACCCGCCGACATCGACGTCTTCGTGCCGCACCAGGCCAACCTGCGCATCGTCGACGCCGTGGCGAAGCGGCTGCGCAAGGAGGGCGCCCGCGAGGACATGGTGGTGGCCGACGACATCCGCCACTCGGGCAACACCTCGTCCGCGTCCATCCCCCTCGCCCTCGACCACATGCGCGCCGACGGGCGGTTGCGCTCCGGCGACACCGCGCTGCTCGTAGGCTTCGGGGCGGGCCTGTCCTACGCGGGCCAGGTAGTCGTCTGTCCCTAGGATCGGCGCGCACCGAACCGCACGCCCGAGAGCTCAGACCCCCACAAGAAGGAGAAAGACCGTGGCCGACAACACCGAGATCCTCAGCGGACTCGCCGAGATCGTCGAGGAGGTCGCCGGCATCGACACCGCCGAGGTGACCACCGAGAAGTCCTTCGTCGACGACCTGGACATCGACTCGCTGTCGATGGTCGAGATCGCCGTCCAGGCCGAGGACAAGTTCGGCGTCAAGATCCCCGACGACCAGCTCGCCGAGCTGAAGACGGTCGGCGACGCCGTCGACTACATCTCCAAGAACCAGTGACCCCACAGGTCGAGGTCGTCGTCACCGGGCTCGGCGCGACGACCCCGCTCGGTGGCGACGTCGCGTCGACCTGGGAGGGCATGCTCGCCGGGCGCTCCGGCGTCCGGCGGATCGACGACGACGAGCACGAGTGGGTGAACCGCCACCAGCTGCCCGTGAAGATCGCTGCGCCGCTGGCGGTGGCTCCCACGGAGGTGCTGCCGCGCGTGCAGGCCCGCCGTCTGGACCGCTGCGAGCAGGTCGCCCTGATCGCCGCGAAGGAGGCTTGGGCCCACGCCGGGCTCGGCGAGCCCGGCGACGGCACGGTGGACCCCGAGCGGCTCGGCGTGGTCATCGGGACCGGCATCGGCGGCGCGATCACCCTGCTGGACCAGGACGACCTCCTGGAGGGCAGCGGCCTGCGCAAGGTCTCGCCGCTCACGGTCCCGATGCTGATGCCCAACGGTCCCGCCGCCTGGGTCGGCATCGAGTTCGGCGCACGCGCCGGCGTGCACGCTCCGGTCTCGGCGTGCGCGTCGGGGGCGGAGTCGCTCGCGTGGGCGCTCAAGATGCTGCGCAGCGGCGAGGTCGACGTGGTCCTCGCCGGTGGGGCCGAGGCGTGCATCACCGGCATCACGGTGGCCGGGTTCGTGCAGGCTCGCACGCTGTCTCAGCGCAACGACGAGCCGGAGCGGGCCTCCCGCCCGTTCGACGTCGAGCGCGACGGGTTCGTGCTCGGCGAGGGCGCCGGGATCATGGTGCTGGAGCGGGCGGACTTCGCGGCCGCCCGGGGCGCCACCGTGCACGGCAGGCTGTCGGGCGCCGGTCTCACCTCGGACGCGTACCACATCACCGGCCCCGAGCCGGAGGGCCACGGGCAGTCCCGCGCAATCGCGGCCGCAGTGCGCGACGCCGGGCTGGAGCCCTCGGACGTGGGCCACGTGAACTGCCACGCCACCTCCACTGTGGCTGGCGACGTCGGCGAGACGCGGGCCGTCCGCAAGGCGCTCGGAGACCATCCGGTGCTGACCGCGCCGAAGTCGGCGCTCGGTCACATGGTCGGGGCGGCCGGCGCCGTCGAGAGCATCATCACGCTGCTCTCGATCAAGGAGGGCATCATCCCGGCCACGCTCAACCTGGAGAAGCTCGACCCGGGTGTGGAGCTGGACGTGGTGGCGGGAGAGCCGCGCAAGATGGACCTGACGGCCGCTGTGTGCGACTCGTTCGGGTTCGGTGGGCACAACGCCGCCGTGGCGTTCACGAAGGTCTGACGGGCCAACCAGGGCCCGGCACAGGCCGCCCTGGCGCTAGGAGCGCCCTGGCCAGGACCCTCCTAGCAGGCCTCGCGTGCGGAGCTGCCGCCCCCGGTCATGTCGATCAGGGGTGGCAGCCCGCGCAACGGGAGAGTGGTGCGCCAGCAGATGCGCGGGACCTGAAGATCGGGCGGAGCGTGGGCGACGTCCTGGGTGCTGACGAACCGCACCCGCACGAACAGCCCGGAGTCCGGCGCCGCGTCGATCCGGTCGATCCGGTCGATCCGGATGGTGCCGTCGCGGGTGGAGGCGTAGGCCTGCTGCCATTCCGGCTCGGGCAGCCCGTCGGCCCGCTGCTGCACGACGGTGCCGCGCCAGCTCTCGTAGTCGCGGGTGTTGATCGCGTCGAAATGCCGCTGCAACTGCTCGCGCACGGCGTCGGCCGCCGGGTGGGCTGCGGCGTCGGCGCTCAGCTCGACCTCACCCGAGCCCGCGCCCGTGGCCGGCACCTGTCGCGGCGCGGCGTAAGGCGCGAAGCCGGTGGCCGAACGGCTCGCCACCGCGACGCCACCGCCCACCACCAGCAGCACGCCAAGCGCGATCGCCACGAGAGGCAAGGTCCACCGCCGCACCCGCAGATCCTCTCTCGTGCTCGTCCCGCGCCGGTCAACCCACCTGGTGCAGCCAGGTGACGGGGGCGCCGTCGCCGGCGAGCCGGAACGGCTCCAGCGCATCGTCCCACGCCGATCCCAGCAGATCATGCACCCGGCTAGCCAGCTTGGCCGCAGGCACCTCGGCGAGCAGGGACCGCAGGCGGTCCTCCCCCAGCACGATGTCGCCGTTGGCGCTGGTGCGGCCGCTCCACAGCCCTAGCGTGGGGACGTGGCAGAACCGCTCGCCGTCCACGCCGGGGCTCGGCTCCTCGGTCACCTCGAACCGGAGCATCGACCAGGCCCGAAGCGCGGCTGCCAGCGCGCCGCCGCTCCCGGCCGGACCGGTCCAGCTGCACTCCGCGCGCATCTGTCCCGGGACGGCAGGCTGTGGCGTCCACTGCAGCGAGACCTTCGCGCCGAGCACGCCGGAAATCGCCCATTCGACATGCGGGCAGACCGCAGTCGGCGACGAGTGGACGAAGACCACGCCGCGTGCGTTCACTGCAGACCTCCAACGTCGACGAGGAACGTCTTCCCCTACGTCCTCGGGCCGTGGCCGGTCTACTTCTAGGTTTTGTCCTGGATCTGGATCCAGGTCTGTCTCGGGATTGTGTTGATCAGTCTGCCCGTTCCGGCACCCGACACGCCAGAACCGCGGTGCACCGGGCGTGTCACACGGTCGCGCCTCGTCGGTCAGCGGTCGGGCAGCCGACCGCCGTCGAGGTAGGAGTTGTCCTCGAGCACCGCCCGCTGGGCCACCCGCAATGGCGCCTCCTCGGCGTCGCGCCTGAACCGGTTACCGGTGATCCGCAGGTCGGTCAGCGACGCCGCCGGGCTGTCCTGCCGGACGGTGTAGACGCCGCCACCGAGCAGGTTGCCCCGGATCTCGACGGGGCCATCCGCACGCTCCCCCGCCCGTTCGGGCGCGACGAGAACGGCGCTGCCCGGTCCGCGACCCAACTCCACCCGGTTGTCCTCGACCACGACGTCGCGTCCGGTGCCTTGGAGCACGAGCGCGTCCACCTCCTGCCCCGGCGCCGCCGCGAAGTCGTGCACGGTGCTGTTGCGCAACCGCGAACCGTCGCCGACGTGGGCGCCGTCACAGTTCACGCGGGTGATCTCGACCCGCTCTGCGCTCCACCGGTTGCCGCCCACCGCGGCCTCCCGGAACCCGCCGGTCAGCGTCACGTCCTCGATGCGGACGGAGCCGGCGGCCGTAGTGCTGATCCCGTACGCCATGGAGCCGTCGCCGACCACCCGGCTGCGCCGCACCACCACGTCGGCGGCGTCGACGAGGATCCCGCCCTGCACGTCCCACCCGTCCAGCACCGCGCCGCGGACGACGATCGTGAGCGGCTCGCTCGGGCACAGCCGGAGCCCGGCGGGAACACCTACGCTGCCGCGTTCCGGGGCCTCGTAAGGTCCAGCGGCCGTGCAGTCGAGCGCGGCGGCGGCGGGTGCGAGGGTGACGGTCGGGCCGCTACCGGTCGGCCCGCTGGGGAACGTGACGCCGTCGGTTGCCACCACGACCCCGGCGACGGCCAGCACGACGGCCGCGAGCGCCAGCGCGGCGCGCGCGGCGAACCGCCGCCCCCCGCTGGACCCCTCCATGGGGCAGAGAGTACGACCGGTGGGCAGAGCTGCGGTCGGCGGGGTACTACGAAGAGTGAATGGTGCTCACGATATGTAGTGAACGATGCCGTCCTGCTCGCTCGTCGTCACCAGGCCCCGCTCGACCAACACATCCAGGTGCGCGGCGGTCTCCATCGTGGCCAGCATCGCGTTGAACAGGTCCAGGTCGGCGAGCCGCTTGTCCCGGCGCGTCCACGGCAGCACCGCCGCCACCTCGTGGGCGGTACTGTGGCCCGCCTGCACCGCGGTCAGCGTGGCGTCCAGCCGCTTCCCGTGGTGGGCGATCAGCTCGTCGACGCGCTGGTGCACGCGCATCCCGACGGCGCCGTGCGCGGGCAGCATCGCGGCGTCGGGCCGGGTCCTGATCAACTCCAGCGAGGTCAGGAAGTCGGCGAGCGGGCTCGCAGGCGGCGCGGGTTCCAGCCCGAGCGACGGCGTGATCCGCGGCAGCACGTGGTCACCGGAGAAGAGCAGCCCGGCGGCGGCATCGGCGAATACCACGTGGCCCCTCGTGTGCCCCGGCGTCGCCACCGCCTGCAGCACCCGCGCGCCCGGTGCACCCCCGTCCACGACGATCTCGGCGCCGTCCTCGATCCACTCGTCCGGGAAGGCCCACTCGGCCGGGTCGGACGGCGGCTGGGGCTGCCGCTCCAGCTCGCGCACGATCTCGTGGGCGCCCGCCCGCAGCAGCCGGTCGTGTTGCCGGTGCGCCGGACGCGGCTTGTTGAGCACCTCGAGGCTCGGGCCCTCCCCCGCGCCGAGGGCCACCCGCATCCCGAACTCCCGGCGTAGCGCAACGGCCTGCGTGTAGTGGTCGCGGTGCACGTGCGTGACGAGGAAGCGGCGTACGTCGCCGAACCCGGCGCCCAGCTCGGCAAGCGCGGCCCCGAGCGCGTCCCGTGCTTCTGCGAGCGCCCAGCCGGAGTCCACGAGCGTCCACCCGTCGCCGTCGGCCACCGCGTAGACGTTCACGGCGCGCAGGCCGTCGTTCGGCAGCGGCAGGGGGATCCGGTGGACGCCGGGAGCGCATTCGAACACGCCGGGGGCGGTCCAGTCGCCGTCCGGGTCGTCGCGGGCGATCACGAGGCCACCGCCGGCGCGGTGAAGGCATCGGTCCCGGTGTCCCCGGCGCTCATGATCATCTTTTCTCCGTAGTTGTCCCGGAACGCGTCGAGAATCTGCGCCAGCGGAAGGTCGGCGAACACGCCGCGGTTCGTGCCGTACTCCATGTACCGCGATCCGTCGGCCGAGAACTGGTGCAGCAGCGCGTCCGAACGCCCGTCGAACTCGATCGGCGCCACGCCGAACCGCGCGCACAGCTCCGCGTTGAACGCGGGTGTCGCCTTCACCCAGCGGCCGTCCAGGTGCAGGTCGGCGTACCCGTGGTAGATGAACACGTCCACCCCGCCCATGTGCTCGCGCAGCCGGGGGGTCTGCAGGTGGTTGCGCACGTCGGCGAACCCGAGCCGGGCAGGGATGCCCAGCGCGCGGGCGCCACCCGCCAGCAGCACGGCCTTCGGCACGCACCAGCTCGTCGCAGCGGCGGCGACGGCGCTCGCCCGGTACTGCTCGGGGTCGTCGGAGACGACGAATGGGTCGTACCAGATGCGGTCGCGCACGGCTGCGAAGAGCAGGGCGGCCTGCTCGACCGGGTCGGTCGCGGACGCCACCGCCTCCCGGGCGAACGCCCTGACGGCCGGTGCGTCCGAGTCGACGAACCGGCCAGGCCTCAGGTACTCCTCGAGCTCTGGCCGCACCGCACCTCCCCCGGGGAGGCGTCGCCGCCGCCCGCTCCACACCGCAGTTACCGGAAAGTCACCATAACGACGGGAAGGGCGGGCCGCGCCGCCCGGAGCCGCAGGGTGACCGGGTCCACACGGCATACCGGCCGCACTTGCACCGCCCTGTCACGATCGACACATGCGCCGCCAGGTCTCCGCGTACCTCCAGCTCGACGTCACCGCACCGGCGCTGCTCGGGCTCCAGGTGGCCGTCGCCACCCGGCCCGCCCAGGAGCGCCTGACCGTCTGCGCCGGGAGCGAGCTGCTGCCCGTACGGGAGGTCGGCGCGCCGCACCGCGGCCGCGTGCACGTGGTCGACGCTCCGGTGAGCCAGCTCGTGATCGACTACTCGGCCACGGTCGAGGGCGAGGTCCCCGTGCCCGACGGCGGCGAGCACGACCGGCTGCTCTACATGCGCCCGAGCCGCTACTGCCCGTCGGACAAGCTGCTCGCCACCGCGTCGGCCGAGTTCGGGGGCATCCCCGGACCCGCCGAGATCGTGACCGCGGTACGGGACTGGGTCGCACGACGGCTGTCCTACGTCAGCGGCTCCAGCGGGCCCACCGACGACGCGATCGACACCCTGCTGCTCGGCCAGGGCGTGTGCCGCGACTACGCCCACCTCGTCGTGGCGCTGCTGCGGGCGCAGGACGTGCCGGCCCGGCTGGCCGCGGTGTACGCGCCCGGGCTGGACCCCATGGACTTCCACGCCGTAGTGGAGGCGTACGTGGACGGCGGGTGGCGCCTGCTGGATGCCACCGGACTCGCATCCCGGCCGTCGATGCTGCGGATCGCCACCGGCCGGGACGCCTCGGACACCGCGTTCCTCTCGGTGCACGGCGGCCTGGCGAACCTGACGAGCGTGACGGTGCTGGCTGTGGTGGACGACCTGCCCCACGACGACGGCGGGGGGGACGTCGAGCTGACCTGAGCACGGGCCTGTCCTCGGTCCGGTCGTCAGCGCGTTCCCCTGTGCAAGGGCCGGTGTGGGGCACCACGGTGACCGTGTCCCCGCGGCGTCCGTGCCGTCACCAAGTGATGTGTGTGCCTGGTGATGTGTACCTGGTGATGTGTGCCTGAACTGTCGTCCACCGGCGCTACGGTCCGGCGGCCCCAACCGACCGTCTCTCTGGAGGCCCCGTGCTCGACCACATCGCGGTGCAGGTGACCGACGTCAACGCCGCCACCACGTTCTACCTGCGCGTCTTCGCGCCATTGCGGATCCGCGAGGCGATGCGCCACGACCTGGGTACCGGGCCCGTGGTGGGGCTGTCCGGCCCGGACGGTGTGCCGCGCTTCTGGCTCGGCGCCGCGCCGAGCCCTGCGGGGCGGGAGCTGCACATCGCGTTCATCGCGCCCAGCAGGGATGCCGTGGACGAGGTGCACGTCGCCGCCGTGGCCGCGGGCGCCGAGATCCTGCACGCCCCGCGGGTCTGGCCCGAGTACCACCCCCGGTACTACGGGGTGTTCCTCCGCGACCTGGACGGCAACAACGTGGAGGCCGTGCATCACGGCGCCCCGTAGCCCGAGTTACGGAATGAGCTGCTCGGCGAGCCGCTGCCACTGGAGCACGGGCGCTGTCCCCGGCGTGGTGTGCACGACGTGCAGGCTGACGTGGTCGGCTCCGGCGTCGAAATGGCGAGCGACGCGGTTCGCTACGTCCTCGGTGCTTCCGTAGGCCACGAGCGCGTCCACCACCCGGTCACCGAGAGAGTCGACCTCCTCGTAGCCGAGATCCTCCAGTAGCGCGCGCCGGTTGGGCAGGGCTGCGGCAGCGGTTGAGCGCGCCAGTTCGGTGGCGCGCGAGCCGTCCTCGTCGAGGATCGCGAACTGGGTGACGGCAAGCAGTGCGCTCGGCCCGAGCACAGCCCGTGCGATCCGCGTGTACTCAACCGGCATGCCCAAGAGCTGCGCGCCCGAGGTCCGCTCTCCCGCGAGCTCGAGCATCCCACGATCCATTGCCATGATCACCCGGCGCGCCGCTCCCGGTCCTGGCGCCGGCCGGAACGGCGCGCCGTCCAGCGCATCCAGGTAATCGCGCATGGTGGCCAGCGGCGGCCCGAATCGGTGGCCGCGGACATCTTCGGCGAGGCTCGGGTGGCTCTCCCACAGGCCGAGCAGGAAGCGGCCGGGGAATGCCTCGTCAAGCGTGCGCTGCGCGGCGGAGGTGGCCACCGCGTCCCGCGCGTAGATGTCCGCGCCGCCCGTGGCCACCACCATCTGCCGCGTGTCCGACAACAGGATTCCGGCTTGTGCCATGGCTTCCCGGCCGGCCGTCTCATGCAGCCAGAGCGTTCCGTAGCCGAGATCCTCGATCGCCGCCGCAGCCTGCCGGACAGCGGCGATCGGCAGGGTGTCGAAGCCGGCTGCCCAGACTCCGATCCGCCCGAGGCTCGTCCGCGGTTCGGTCACGCGCCCTTCTCCCCCGCGCGCTGGGTGTCGAGGAACGCCGTGATCCGGGCTGCTCCCGTGGTGTCGAGCCAGGTGCGAAAGTCCATCACGCCGGGATGGATCCGGCGCGTGGCAGGGATGTCGACCCGGTAGCCGCGCTCGTTCAGCCACGTGTTGGCGACGGCGATGTCCTCGCTGACCTGCCGGATCGTGTCGATGGGGATCTGCACGTACGGCAGCGGGCGCCCGATGGCAGCGGCGATCGCCGCTGAGATCTGTACCGGAGTCAGCTCGTCACCGGCCAGATCGACGACGCGGCCGATCCACTCCTGCGGCCGACCGAACGCCAACGCAGCGATGGCGCCCACGTCGTCGACCGCGATGACCTGCTGCGGGACGTTCGGCTCGAGAGCCGTGACCATGGCGCCCTCCCGCAGGTAGTACCCGCCGGTGAAGTTCTCCATGAAGGAGGCGGGGCGCAAGATGGTTGCCGGCAGCCCGAGCTTGGCCATGTGCTGCTCGATCCGCCACTTGCTCACCAGATTCAGCGGCAGGACCTCGTCATCGTGGCGGCCGGCGCCCGCGACCGACGTGTACACGATATGCGTGATGCCCGCCGTTTGGGCGGCGTCCGCGACGTTGGTCCCCCAACGGACTTCGTCGTCCGCGCTGAAATCCGGCGCGGTGCCAGGCGAGCCGACGGTGGGTTGGACGCTGAACATGCCGTATGCCCCCTCGACCGCGTCCACCAGCGAACCGATGTCGTCCATGTCCGCGTGCACGGGCAGGGCTCCGGCCGTGGCCAAGGCCGTGGCCCCCGCGCCCTCCGGATCACGGGTCAGCGCCCGCACCTGCCAACCGTCGGCGAGCAGGTGCGCCGTCACCGCGCGGCCCTGCTGTCCCGTCGAGCCCACCACCACGATCGTCTTCCCTGCTACCTGCACGGGCTCCCCTGTCATGGATGCGGAGATCACCACGCAGAATCAAACGGGGTGGTCCTCCATTTACGTCAGGTACGATATGGGGGCCTACCCCGGTTCGCAAGCCTGATGGAGAAGCCCGTGGTTGACGGCAACACCGCGCCGGCGAGCCGGCCCATGCGCGCAGACGCTCAACGCAACTACGATCGGATCCTCGCCGCTGCGGAAGCCGCTATCGCCCGCGACGGTGCCGATGCCTCGTTGGAGGAGATTGCTCGGCGCGCCGGCGTCGGCTCGGCAACGCTGCACCGGCACTTTCCGTCCCGCCAAGCGCTGCTGGAGGTGGTGTTCCGCGCCAAGGTGGAGGCGCTCTGCCACAGAGCGCGCGATGTGACTACCGACCCCGATCCCGGAAATGCGCTCGTCACCTGGCTGCGCGCCGTTGTCGAGCACGCCGCATCCAACCGCGGTCTGGCCGCCGCACTGATGCGCGGAGCGCATGACGGCGATCCCACATTCGGGGCCACCTGCCACTCGATGATCACGAGCAGCGGCGTCGAGTTGCTCGAGCGCGCCGGCCAGGCCGGCGCGATCCGCCCCGGCGTCGCCATCGGCGATCTGCTCACACTCGCCAACGCCATTGCGATGGCCACCGAGCGTGAGCCGAACGGTGCCGCCGAGGCCGACCGGCTGCTCACACTCGCCCTAGACGGCGTGCACCCGCTGACCTGACGTTGCAAGACAAGATCACGGCACGTAGACGGAAGGGCTGGGAGCAGACTGCCGTCGGCTCCCAGCCCTGACCATCCCGAACCGCGCCCGAAGATCAGCTGCAGCCGCTGGTGGAGCCGCAGCCCTCGCAGACGTAGCAGGAGCCTGCCGGGCGCATCTTCGTGCCGCAGGTCATGCACAGCGGAGCGTCAGCAGCCTTGCCCAGGTGCAGTTCGAGCAGCTCGGTGGAGCTGCCGACCTCAACCGGGGCCGGGTGTGCCCCGGCCGGCGTCTCCGCCTTCTCGGCCACCGGTGCGGCGTCCACCGAGGAGCGCAGCCCCTCGACGTCGACCTCGCCGTATCCCTCGGCGACCTGCGCCGTGCGCTCGGACGCGGAGAAGATGCCGAGCTGGGCGCGCTTCTCGTACGGGAGGTGGTCGAGCGCGAGCCTGCGGAACAGGTAGTCGAGCACGCTCGTGGCGATGCGGACGTCCGGGTCGTCGGTCATACCCGCCGGCTCGAAGCGCAGGTTGGAGAACTTCGAGACGTAGAACTCCAGCGGGATGCCGTACTGCAGGCCCACGGAGATCGACATCGAGAACGCGTCCATCACACCGGCGAGCGTGGAGCCCTGCTTGCCGAGCTTCACGAAGATCTCGCCGAGGCCGTTGTCGGGGTAGGAACCGGCGGTGAGGTAGCCCTCCGCGCCGCCGACGGTGAACGAGACCGTCTCACTCGGGCGCTTCTTGGGCAGCCGGCGCCGGATGGGCCGCTGCTCGACGGGCGCCGCCGCCTCGGCCTTCTCGGTGGCCTTGGCGGACTTGCCGGCCGACAGCGGCTGGCCGACCTTGCAGTTGTCGCGGTAGATCGCGAGGGCCTTGAGGCCGAGCTTCCAGCCCTCCATGTAGATCTTCTCGACGTCCTCGACGGTGGCCGTCTCCGGCATGTTGACCGTCTTGGAGATGGCGCCGGACAGGAACGGCTGCACCGCCGCCATCATGCGGACGTGGCCCATCGGGGCGATGGACCGCGCACCCATGGCGCAGTCGAACACCTCGTAGTGGTCCTGGCGCAGGCCGGGGGCGTCGATCACGTGGCCGTGCTCGCCCACGTACTCGACGATGGCCTCGACCTGCTCCGGCTGGTAGCCGAGCTTGGCAAGGGCCCGCGGCACAGTCTGGTTGACGATCTGCATGGACCCGCCGCCGACCAGCTTCTTGAACTTGACCAGGGCCAGGTCGGGCTCGATGCCGGTGGTGTCGCAGTCCATCATCAGGCCGATGGTGCCGGTGGGGGCGAGCAGCGAGGCCTGCGCGTTGCGCCAGCCGTTGCGCTCGCCGACCGCGAGGCAGTCCTTCCACGCGATCGTCGCCAGCTTGTGGATGGGGCTGCTCGCCGGGAACGTGCGCACGTCGTCGTTGGCCGCGGTGTGCTTGCGCATGACGCGCTGGTGGGCCTCGGCGTTGCGGGCGTAGCCGTCGTACGGGCCGACGACACCGGCGAGCTCTGCGGAGCGCTTGTAGGCCGCGCCCGTCATCAGCGAGGTGATGGCCGCGGCGAGCGCCTGACCGCCCTCGGAGTCGTATGCGTGGCCGGTGGCCATCAGCATCGCGCCGAGGTTGGCGTAGCCGATGCCCAGCTGGCGGAAGGTGCGCGTGACCTCGCTGATCGGCTCGGTCGGGAAGTCGGCGAAGCAGATGGAGATGTCCATCGCTGTGATGATCATCTCGACGGCCTTCTGGAACCGGACCCCGTCGAACTGGTCGTCGTCGCCGAGGAACTTCATGAGGTTCAGCGACGCGAGGTTGCAGCTGGAGTTGTCGAGGTGCATGTACTCCGAGCACGGGTTGGACGCCGAGATCCGGCCCGACTCGGGGCAGGTGTGCCAGTCGTTGATCATGCCGTCGTACTGGATGCCGGGGTCGGCGCACGCCCACGCGGCCTGCGCGATCGTGCGGAAGAGCTTCTTCGCCGGGACGCGGTCGATGACCTCGCCGGTCATCCGGGCGCGCAGGCCGAACTCGGTGTCGGCCTCGACGGCGCGCATGAACTCGTCGGTGACGCGGACGGAGTTGTTGGCGTTCTGGTACTGCACCGAGGCGATGTCGGAGCCGCCGAGGTCCATGTCGAACCCGGCGTCGCGCAGCACCCGGATCTTGGCCTCCTCCCTGGCCTTGGTCTCGACGAACTCCTCGATGTCGGGGTGGTCGACGTCGAGCACGACCATCTTCGCCGCGCGGCGGGTGGCACCGCCGGACTTGATGGTGCCCGCGCTCGCGTCGGCGCCGCGCATGAAGGAGACCGGACCGGAGGCGGTGCCGCCGGAGGACAGCAGCTCCTTGGAGGAGCGGATGCGGGAGAGGTTGAGCCCGGCGCCGGAGCCGCCCTTGAAGATCAGCCCCTCCTCGCGGTACCAGTTGAGGATCGACTCCATGGTGTCGTCGACGGCGAGGATGAAGCAGTTGTGCACCCGGAGGCCCGCGGCGAGGAACTCCCCGGACTCTGTCTGGATGTCGTAGACCTCCTGTGCGCCGAGCTCCTCGACCCGGGCGATCTCCAGGCGCTTCACGTCGCGCGCCGGGCGGCCCGGCAGGTCGAACGACGCCTCGAGCTTCGCCGCCTTCACCGGGTCGACGAAACCGATCTCGTCGGCGAAGGTCCGGCGGTCGCCGGCGTTCTGGATGCTGACGCACCACAGGTCGTTGCGGTCGGGACGCGGGTCGGCCTTGCGTGACACCCGCGCGAAGATCCCGAAGCGGCCGAGCAGCGCCTGGACGCCGCGGATCAGCCCCTCGCTGATCATGTCTACCCCGACGAGCGTGGAACGCTCGCGCCGCGACACGTACCCATCGGCCTGGAAGACGCTGCGGAGGTAGCAGGCCACCACGGGCAGCGGTGCGGTGAACAGGTGTGCCGGCACCGTCATGTCGACGCCACGGGTCCGCAGCCCCCAACGCTCCACGAAGTCGGCCAGCTCGGCGCCGTAGAGGCGGGTGCGGCGGCAGTCGAGGGCAGGGTTCTGCGTGGTGACGGTGCGCTCGTGCCGGTGCACGCCGGGGAACACCGCGTCCAACGCCACCGTGACCCAGTCACGCTCGGCGTCGGTGACCGTCATCGCCTCGATCGTGAGCGATCGGTTCGTGCCCGTCTCGTACCGACCCACGAACCCGTCCGCCTGCAGCCAGCCGGCGAGCGAGGCCTCGGCCAGGTCGGCGACCTTGATGACCGACTCGCCGTACGAATGGGTGCGGTGCCACTCCAGCTGGTCGCCGGGACGCAACGTGCCCGCCTCGACCCAGCGGCCCGTGCCGGCGTCGGTGCTCTTCCAGACCACGTGGTCGGGTGTGACGTCGAGCTGGTGGCCTGCCTTCGTGTGCAGCCGGATGACCTCTCGCACGCCGTTCGCCTTGGTGGCGACGATGCGCGTGAGGCCGTGCGCGTCGAACACCTTCGTGCCGACGGCGTCGCTCTCGACCAGCTCGCCGATGGGGACGAGCCCGGCCGGGGTGCTGACCAGAGCGTCGTAAGCCAAACATGCGCTGACCTGCTGCGGGCTCGCGGTGCCCACGTTGAACCATACCGGCGAGTTGAAGCTGAACACCTGGTGCAGCAGCATCCAGGTGAGCTCGTGGGCGAAGATCTCGCCGTCGGCCTCGGTGGCGAAGTAGCCCTGCTCGACGCCGGTGCGGTGGTACGCGCCGACGACGCGGTCGATGAGCTGGCGCAGGCTCGACTCGCGCTGCGAGGAGCCGACGGCGCCGCGGAAGTACTTGCTGGTGACGATGTTGGTGGCGTTGATCGACCAGAAGTCGGGGAACTCCACGCCGCGCTGCTCGAAGTTGACCGTGCCGTCGCGCCAGTTGGTCATGACGACGTCGCGCCGCTCCCATGAGACCTCGTCGTAGGGATGCACGCCGGGCTGGGTGAAGATCCGCTCGACGGCGAGCCCGGCCCCCTTCCCGGACTTGGCGCTCTTCCTGCCGCGTCCTGACGCGGTGCCGACGGTCTCGGTCATGCTCTTCCCTCTTCCTGGCGCACGGGCGGCTGGGGTCCGCAGGTGCTACGTCTCGAGCGATGCGTTCTGGTCTGTTCGGCGATGCGGACGGCATAGGTGATGCAAGTGGCGCGGTCAGCGCTGTAGGACGGCGCAGGCGCCGGCTCAGCCGGGCGGGTCGCCGCCGACGGTCGTGCCACCCGCTGATGCTCCGCGGAGGTCGGCGATCTCCTTCTCGAAGTCCTCGATGGAGGAGAACGAGCGGTAGACGCTCGCGAACCTGAGGTAGGCCACCTCGTCGAGCTCGCGGAGCGGGCCGAGGATCGCGAGGCCGACCTCGTGGCTGGGGATCTCGGCGGTGCCTCCGGCGCGGACCGCCTCTTCCACGCGGTGGGCGAGCTGCTGGAGCGCGTCCTCGTCGACGGGCCGCCCCTGGCATGCCCTGCGGACGCCGCTGACGACCTTCTCGCGGCTGAACGGCTCGGTGACCCCGCTGCGCTTGACGACCGCGAGCACGGCCTCCTCGACGGTGGTGAACCGCCTGCCGCACGAGGCGCACGAGCGCCTGCGGCGGGTGGCCTGGCCGTCGTCGACCTCTCGCGAGTCGATGACGCGGCAGTCCGAGTGGCGGCAGAACGGGCAACGCATCGGACGATCCCCCTCACCGGGCAGCAGCTCCACCGGCAGGCCAAACCCTACCTGTGGACGAACAACACGAGTGTAACCACAACATGTAGGGGTGAGGGAAGTCGGACACCCCTACCGTGGGCGGCGTGTCGTCCGAACCGGGCCGATCGGGGCCCGGCGGGCGGCGCGTCGGCCGCGCAGCGTCAGCCGCCGGTCACCCGCAGCACCTGCCCGGGGCGCAGCCGCACCGTTGTGAGGGAGTTGTCGGTGACGATGCGCTCCGCTACCGCGGCGAGTTCGGGACCCGACGACGCGGGCGCCACGCGCTCGGCAACCTCCCACACCGTGCTCTCCGCCTCGACCGTGACGGTGGCGACCGGGCGCGCAGGCGCGCCGGAGCCGCCACGCCCCTCGGAGGCCGCTCCGGCGAGCAGGCCCAGGCCCATGACGACCGCCGCGGTGGCCGCCATGGCGGCCAGCCCGGCGACGACACGCACTCCGCGCCCCGAGATCGGCTCGGCCACGGGCCGGCGGACCAGCACACGCGGGCCGCTGCGCAGCGGCTCGGCCCGCCGGGCCCGCCGCACGAGCTGCGGCCGCTCGGCCTCGGCCGGCCGCACCGCCACTGCCACCACGCCGGGCCGGACCGGGCGCGGCCCACGGGCCCGGCGCCGCGGTGGCACCCGGACAGGCACTCCCCTGCCGGAGAAGCCGCCGGCCGCTCCCGCACCGCGCCTGCCCTCGATCGGCCGCCCGCTCACCTCGTGCTCGTGCATCGCCGCCGCCTCCGCTTCTCCCGCTCGTGGCCGTGTGAACAGTTGTTCGAACGAACGTATGTGCGATGTCTACCACCGAGCACCGACAGAATCGAGAAAAGGGAGGCGTGTCGTTCGAACATGTGTTTGGCGGAGGCCGCGATCGGGGCTACCGTCGTGCCAACGGCGGTGGCCCGGGACGGCCATCCGAACGAACGGCACCACGACCAGCACGAGAACTACACCGGCCGCCGCAGCACGTGGCCGACGAGGAGGCGCGAAGAGATGGCACGGGACGACCCCGGCACCAGAGCCGGTCGCGAGGCCGGCCCGGACTCGTCCGACGGCCCCGACACCGACGGGCGCGCGGAACTGCGGCCCGGCGCCACGGCCCAGGTCAGCACCTTCCCGGACCCGCCCAGGGAGCCGGCCGGGTTGACGCCCCGCCAGCGCAAGGTGCTCGAGGTGATCCGCGACTGGGTCGAGCGGTTCGGCTACCCCCCGAGCGTCCGGGAGATCGGCGACGCCGTCGGTCTCACCTCCACGTCGTCGGTGCACCACCAGCTGCGCACCCTGGAGCGGAAGGGGTACCTGCGCCGCGATCCGAACCGCACGCGAGCGGTCGACGTCCGGGGGCCGGACGACGCCGAGGAGACCACCGCGTCGCCCGCGGAGGAGTCCGCCGCGGCCGACCTGAGCCCGGCGCCGGCGTTCGTGCCGCTGATCGGCAACATCGCCGCCGGTGGCCCGATCCTCGCCGAGCAGGCCATCGAGAGCGTCTTCCCGCTCCCCCGCGAGATCGTCGGCGAAGGCACGCTGTTCCTGCTGAACGTGCGCGGTGACTCGATGATCGAGGCCGCCATCACCGACGGCGACTGGGTCGTGGTCCGGCAGCAGCCGGTGGCGGAGAACGGCGAGATCGTCGCGGCGATGATCGACGGCGAGGCCACGGTCAAGACGCTCAAGCTCCGCGACGGGCACAACTGGCTGATGCCGGCCAACCCGGCCTATGAGCCGATTCCCGGCGACGACGCCACGGTGCTCGGTCGGGTGGTGGCGGTACTCCGGCGCCTCTGAGTCAGAGACCGTCGGCTGGGAGGGTCCTGAACAACTCCGCCCGCGCAGTCGGGCCGAGTTGGTCAGGGCGCTCCTAGCCTTGCGGTCCGCCGGTTCCGGCCTCAGCGCCCGCGCAGCATCCCGCGCAGCCCGAGCACCGCGGTCACGAGCAGCAGCAGGCCGGCGGCCACACCCGCGCCGATCGCCGCGGGCAGCCACTCGGGGGCCGGGGCATCGGCAGCGGGCGGCGCGTCCACCGGCGTGGCGGGCCCGTCCGGGGTCCGGGGAGCCTGAGGTGTGCCGCCAGGCGCCAGCGAGGCCGCCCCGGCCACCGCCCGCACCTGCCCCGGCACTCCGCCCCGGGTCTCCGACCCGGAGAGCAGCGTGCCGTCGGGCTGGAAGGCGATCGCCTCGCCCTGGGGTTCGTCCGGCAGCGGCACCTGCACCGGTGTGCGCTGCAGCGCTGCGACGAGGTCGCCGTCCTGCATTGGGTACAGCCAAGCGTCGGTGTAGCTGCGCAGGGCCACCACGGACCCGTCGGCGTTCGTGGCGGCACCGGTCACCACGCGGCTGCCGATGCCCCCGACCGGCCCGCCTGTCGTGCTCGACGCGGGGAGCGAGAGCTCGCCGATCCGCACCATCGGTGTGGGCCCTGTGCCCTCCGGCGGCTCCGCGGTGCGGTACACGCCGGCGCGGCCGATCTCCTTCGTGATCACGACCGGCCGCCCGCTCGCGTCGACCAGGAGCGCCTCGGCGTCGTGCGGACCGTCGGGGTAGGTCAGCCGGTGCAGCCGCGCCTCCCCGCGGTCAGGAGCAACGATGACCGTGACGGTGGTGCGGTCGCGGTCGTTGTCACCGGTGTCGGCCACCCAGAACGCGCCATCCGGGCCGAGCGCAAGATCCTCGGCGTCGTATGGGTTGACGTCGGCGGTGCGGGTGCCGGTGACCGAGCAGTTGTCGAGGTCCAGCCGGAGCAGCTCGACGCGCCTGCCGCCGTCGCTCATCGCCCAGACCTCGCCGTCGCGGACGACGAGCCCGGACAGCTCGCCGAGCCGCGGGTCGTCGACCGTGCAGCGGACCTGCGGGGCAGGCACGGCCGCGAGCGCGCCCGCCGACGTCATCGTCAGCATGAGCGCACCGGCAACGAGCAGTGGGATCAGTGGGTGACGCCGTCCTCGACGGCCGCGCCGGCATGCGTGTACGGGAGCACCGCAGTGGCCAACTCGGCGCCGACCCTGGCGTGCAGGCGCGTGCCGTGCGGGGTGTGCTCCTCGGCGAGCACGTCGCCCTCGGAGTGCACCCTGGCGACGAGCGAGCCCTGTGTGTAGGGCAGAAGCAGCTCGACGTCGACCTCCGGGCGCGGCAGCAGCTCAGCGAGGCGCTCCCGGAGCTTCGCCACACCGTCGCCTGTGTGCGCGGAGACAAACACGGCCTCGGGCAGGAGGTGGCGCAGCCGGGCGAGCTGCAGGTCGCCTGCCGCGTCGGTCTTGTTGACCACCAGCAACTCGCGCGGCATCGAGCCGTGCTCCTCGCCGATCTCGACCAGCACCTGCCGGACGGCCTTGATCTGGTCCTCCGGCAGCGGGTCGGACGCGTCGACCACGTGCACGAGCAGGTCGGCGCCCGCCGTCTCCTCCAGCGTGGACCGGAACGCCTCAACGAGCTGGTGCGGCAGGTGCCGCACGAACCCGACCGTGTCGGTCAGCGTGTAGGTGCGCCCGTCGTTGGTGGAGGTGCGGCGCGTGGTGGGGTCGAGGGTGGCGAACAGCGCGTCCTCGACGAGCACACCGGCGCCGGTGAGCGCGTTGAGCAGGCTCGACTTGCCGGCGTTGGTGTAGCCGACGATTGCGACCGATGGCACGCCGCCCCGCTTGCGGGACCCGCGCTGGGTCTCGCGCACCTGCTTCATGCCGGAGATCTCGCGGCGCAGCTTGGACATCCGGTTGCGGATGCGGCGCCGGTCGAGCTCGATCTTCGTCTCACCGGGACCGCGGCCACCGATGCCCACGCCGCCTGCGGCGCGACCGCCGACCTGGCGCGACAGCGCCTCACCCCACCCGCGCAGGCGCGGGAGCAGGTAGGACAGCTGCGCGAGCTCGACCTGCGCCTTGCCGTCCTTGGAGCGGGCGTGCTGGGCAAAGATGTCGAGGATCAGCGCGGTGCGGTCGATGACCTTGACCTTGAGCTTCTCCTCCAGCTGGCGCAGCTGGCCGGGCGAGAGCTCGCCGTCGCAGATCACGGTGTCGGCACCGGCGTCGAGAACGGCGGTGCGCAGTTCCTCGACCTTCCCGGCGCCGATGTAAGTGGCGGGGTCGGGTCGCGGGCGGCGCTGCATCAGGCCCTCGAGCACCTGGGAGCCCGCGGTCTCGGCCAGCCGGGCCAGCTCGGTGAGCGACGCGCGGGCCTGCTCGGAGCTGCCCTCCGTCCAGACCCCGACGAGCACCACGCGCTCGAGGCGCAACTGCCGGTACTCGACCTCGGTGACGTCGGTGAGCTCGGTGGAGAGTCCCGCTACACGGCGCAGCGACGTGCGCTCTTCGAGCTCGAAGTCGCCCCTCGTGGGGCGGACCTGGTCGTCGGAGCGGAGCCGGTCGTCGGTGGGGGTGGACAGGGCGGGTTCAGTCATCGTGGAAGTCATGCTCCCACGTCAACGCTCCGCCGTCCTCCTTGATTCCGGCGCGCCACGGTTCCGGGAGCCCTGACGTCCCGAGCCGCGCGGGTTCGCGGCGGGCACTGGCCCACCACTCGTGGGTCAGCTCGCCGTGCGCGACGAGCACCGCGGGCCCGTGCAGGATCGTGGTCTGCTCGTCGACGGTGACGCGCAACCGCCCGCCGGCCGTGTGGACGGCCACCGCGCCGGTCACGCGCCCGGCGTGCCGCAGCGCGGCCACCGCGGCGGCCACGGTGCCGGTGCCGCACGACCGCGTCTCCCCCACACCACGTTCGTGCACGCGCATCACGACCTCGCCGTGGGCGTCGACCGGCGAGACGAACTCGACGTTCACGCCGTGCGGGAACAGCGCGGGGTCGTGGCCGGGCGGGCGGGTGAGGTCGAGCCCGTCGATGGCGGCTTCCGTGACGCAGGCCAGGTGCGGGTTCCCGAGGTCCACGGCGACGCCGGCGAACGCGTCGCCGTCGATGCTCGCGGTGCTCGGCTCGCCGACGGCGGCCGGGCCCATGTCGACGGAGATCTCGTCACCCGCCACGCGGACCGTGCGCACACCCGCCCGGGTGCCGACCGGCGTCTCCCCGTTGGGGAGCCAGCCGGCGTGCTCCAGGTAGCGGGCGAACACCCGCACTCCGTTGCCGCACATCTCGGCGATGCTGCCGTCGGCGTTGCGGTAGTCCATGAACCACTCGACGCCCGGCTGCGGAGCCGGGCCGCCGGGATCCAGCGCCGCCCAGCGCACGACCCGGAGCACCCCGTCGGCGCCGAGGCCACGCCTGCGGTCGCACAGCGCGGCGACGCGAGCGGGGGTCAGGTCGAGAGCGCCGTCGGGGTCTGGGAGCACGACGAAGTCGTTCTCGGTGCCGTGGCCCTTGCTGAACTGCACGTCAGGAGCTTACGCGCGCGGCGACGTGGGCCATGGCGCCCTCCGCGAGGTCGGTGGCCGCGCCGTCGAGCCAGTGGACTCGCCGGTCGCGACGGAACCACGACCGCTGCCGCCGGACGAACCGCCGGGTCGCCCGCACGGTCTCCTCGGCGGCGACCAGGAGGTCCCCGTCCCCGTCGAGCGCGGCCACCACCTGCTGGTACCCCAGCGCCCGCGACGCCGTCAGGCCGTCGCGCAGGCCCGCGGCGAGGAGCGTGCGCGTCTCCTCCACGAGGCCGGCGGCGAACATCCGCGCGACCCGCCGCGCCACCCGATCGTCCAGCTCCGCCACCGGCCGGTCGACGCCGAGCAGGACGGCGTCGTACCGCGGTGGGCCCGCGGTGGGCAGGCGGGCAGGGAACGGGCGGCCGGTCAGGGCGATCACCTCGAGCGCGCGGACGATGCGGCGCCCGTTGGTCGGCAGCACCACCTCGGCAGCGGCCGGGTCCACCGCCGCGAGCCGGGCGTGCATCGCCTCCGCCCCGCGTTCGGCGAGCTCGGCCTCCAGCTCGGCGCGCAGCGTGGGATCGGTGCCGGGGAAGTCGAGCTCGTCCACCACCGCCTGCACGTACAGCCCGGATCCGCCCACCAGCACCGGCGTCCGGCCCGCGGCCCGCAGCCGTTCCACGACGGCGCGGGCGTCGCGCTGGTACGCGGCCACCGACGCGGTCTCGGTGACATCGAGGACGTCGAGGAGGTGGTGCGGCACACCTGCGCGCTCGGCTGGCCCGAGCTTCGCGGTGCCGATGTCCATGCCGCGGTAGAGCTGCATCGCGTCGGCGTTGACGACCTCGCCGCCCAGCGCGCGGGCCAGCGCGATGCCCAGGTCGGACTTGCCGGTGGCCGTCGGGCCGACCACCGCGACGAGCGGAGGCGCGCTCACGGTTCCGGCGTCCAGACCGCGACGTGGTAGGCCACCCCGTACGGGACGGACGAGTGCAGCAGCTCGCCACGCCACCGGCCGTTCGCGGCGGCGGCGCCTGCGAGCACCTGCCAGGGCGCCCGTCCGGCAGCCATGAGCGAGGTGGCGAGCCCGGCGTCGAGAGCCGCGAGGGCGCCGGTGTCGGCGTCCCGCAATGCGGCGGCGACCGCCACGTCGAAGGGGCCTGCGCGCTCGTCGAGGTAGCCGGGGGCCCTCTCGGTGTGGGTCGCGGCGCCGTCGCCGACGACGAGCAGGCCGACCGGCTCCGGGTCGGCGGCGCACTCCGCCGCGAGCGCGGCCCCGAGCGTGAGGCAGGCAGGCGTCGGTTCGTCCGGGGCCACCAGCTCCCCGCGAATGCGCACCGCCGCACCCGCGGCACCCGCCACCCAACCGGCCACGAGCAGCGGGAGCGGGAGCTCCCGGTCCACGGGCGCCGATGCATCGGGGGCGAGCGCCACCTCGACCTCCGCGCCGAATCCGCCGAAGCTCCCGCGGGTGTCCGGGCCCACCGTGCGCCGGCCCCCGGCGTCGGCACCGACCGCGATCCAGCGCCGAGCAGCACCGGCCAGCCGGTCCGCCGCGGCCATGCAAGCCGCTCGCAGCGCGGCCGTCTCCGCCGCCGCGCCCGTCGCGAGTTCGGGGACCAGGAGCGGCGGTTCGGGCAGGACGACGGCCATCGAGAGCACGATGAGCAGCGTAGGAGCGCGTCGGCTCGGCGACCGGGACGGCCCGTCCGCTGCGCTGCGCCCGTCCGGGCTGTTCCGGTCGGCCCCCAGAGCTGTTTGAATCGGACGGCCGTTCGGTCAGCAGGCCGGTGCGGGTTGATGTGCACGGCTCCGCCCCCGGGCGGGGCGCCCGCCGTCTGCGGCGGGCCGGAGCAAGGAGGACGACGGTGTCGGAGCAGCAGAGGACCGGAGTACCGGACAACGCGACCACCGCGGACGAACCGACGGCAGGGCAGGCAGAGGTACATGAGGCAGCGCAGCAGGACGCGGCGCCGCAGGACGTAGCGCCGGGGCAGGAGGCGGTGCACCACACGCACGCCCCGCGGCAGCACCCCAGGCCGGGCCTCGGATCGGGGGCCGGCGCGGAGCCCGGCTCGGACGTCGAGGCGGACGCCACGGCCCCGGCGTTCGCCCCGGACTCGCCCGTGCACCCGGTCGAGGCGAGGCCCGTGCCGGCACCCCCGCCCGCGCCCGCGCAACCGTCGACGCCAGCCGTAGCGACACCACCGGTGCCGACGCCGCCTCCCTCGCCGATCCCGCCCGTGCCGACGCCGCCTCCCTCGCCGATCCCGCCTGTGCCGACGCCGCCTCCCTCGCCGACGCCGCCTCCCTCGCCGACGCCGCCTCCCTCGCCGACGCCGCCCGTGCCGACGCCGCCTGTGCCGACGCCCCCGCCGTCACCGACACCGCCCGTGCCGACACCCCCTCCCGCGCCGACGCCACCGGTGCCCGGGCCGCCGCCCGCCGCACCCGCTCCCGCCTCGGAGACGGCACCCGCCCCGGCTCCGGCGCCGCACGCGCACATGGAGCCGGTGCTCGGTCACCCCTCGCCGGTCCCCGCCGCGAGCGCGGACCCGGGCCGCTGGGGCCGCGTGGACGCCGAGGGCACGATCTACGTCCGCACGGCCGAGGGCGAGCGGATCGTCGGGTCGTGGCAGGCCGGTGCGCCGGAGGAGGGCCTCGCCCACTTCGCAAGGCGGTTCGACGACATGCTCACCGAGGTCGAGCTGATCGCCAACCGGCTCGCGGCGGGCGGGGGCGACCCCAAGCACGCCCTGAGCAGCGCGAAGACCCTCCGCGACGGGCTCGACGAGGCCACCGTCGTCGGTGACCTGGCCGGCCTGCGCGCCCGGCTCGACGACCTGCTGACCCAGGCCGACGCGGCCGTCGGGGCCGCCCGCGCGGCCCGCGACGCGCAGCGCGCCGCCTCCGTCGCCCGCAAGGAGGCCCTCGCCGCCGAGGCGGAGGCCCTCGCCACCGAGGCGACCCAGTGGAAGCAGGCGGGCGACCGGTTCAAGACGATCCTCGACGAGTGGCGCACGATCCGCGGGATCGACCGCAAGACCGACGAGCAGCTGTGGAAGCGGTTCGCCAAGGCCCGTGAGGCGTTCAACCGCAGGCGGGGCTCGCACTTCGCCGACCTCGACCGGCAGCGCGCCTCGGCGAAGACCCGCAAGGAGGAGCTGATCCTCGAGGCGGAGAAGCTCAGCGATTCCGACGACTGGGGGCCGACGGCGGTCCGGTTCCGCGAGCTGATGGCGGAGTGGAAGGCCGCGGGGCGCGCGCAGAAGGACACCGACGACGCGCTCTGGCAGCGCTTCCGCACCGCCCAGGACGCGTTCTTCGCCCGCCGGTCCGGCTCGTTCGCGGAGCGCGACGCGGAGTTCGCCGCCAACGCCGAGGCGAAGAAGGCGCTGCTCACCGAGGCCGAGAAGATCGAGACCTCGGATCCGAACGCCGCCAGGGCGGCCCTGCGCAGCATCCAGGAGCGCTGGGAGGCGATCGGCAAGGTCCCGCGCGACGACATCCGGCCGCTGGAGGCGCGGCTGCGGGCCGTCGAGGAGAAGGTGCGCGACGCCGCCGACCGGCAGTGGCGCCGCACGGATCCCGAGGCCGAGGCGCGGGTGGCGCAGTTCCGCGAGCGCGTGGCGCAGTTCGAGGCACAGGCGGAGAAGGCGCGCGCGGCGGGCGACACCCGGCGGGCGGAGCAGGCCGAGAGCCAGGCCGACCAGTGGCGGGAGTGGCTCGCGACCGCGGAGCAGGCGGTGCAGCAGCGCTGACCGGCCTCTTGATCGTCAGAAATGGTGTCAGGACGACAGATCTGTCGCCCTGACACCATTTCCTGCGATCAAGGCCGGGCGCGCGCGCGTATATGTGTGCAGAGCTGCTCTGCACACATATACGCGGCCAAGGGGGCGCGGGGGGTCAGCGGCGGCCGGCTATGCGCACCCAGCTGGTCGCGAGTGTGATCACGGCCAGCACGGCGAGGATCATGCCCGGGCCGGGAGCTGTCAGGCCGTACGGCACCCCGACCTGCCGCGACCAGATCGCCCACAGCCCCGTCACCACGGAGATCCCGCAGCCGACCGCGGCGAGCCACGCGAGCCCCCACCACCGGGTGGCGAGTGCGAACGCGGAGACCACCAGCCCGAAGCCCAGCGAGGTGAACGCGAAGAGCGGCGGGAGCAGCCCGAGCGGCGCGAGCCGCGCGAGCACCTGCCAGCCGGCCGTGGGGCCGGTCCACGGCAGGATCACGCTCACGATCAGCACGAGCATCGCGATCGCGACGACCATCGCCGTCGGCCCGGGGTCGATCCGGCGTTCGCTGCGGCGCGCCGGCCTCGTCAGCTCCTCGTCGAGGGCTGCGAACTCGTCGGGCACCTTCGACTCGTCCACCGTTCTCCTGTCCATCAGACGCTCGCCCCGCAGCCGTGCTCGGCTGCGACGGGCGCTTTCGGGACCCCGAAGGCCGGGAGGCCGAGCCCGGTGGGGGCTCCACCAGGACGGGTACCCGTTTCGTGGACGTCCCCCGCGCGGGTGCGCCGGTGGGTGCGCACCGGTCCGTCGGACACCAGGTGGTGCGGCGCGCCGTAGCCGATCTCGACCTCGACGACGTCACCCGGCCGCACCGCGAGCTCGCCCGGCGCGAAGTGCACGAGCCGCCCGTCGCGGGCCCGGCCGCTCATCCGGCGGGTCGCACCGTCCTTGCGCCCCTCCCCGGTGGACACGAGGACCTCGACGACCGAACCCTCCAGCGCGCGGTTCTGCTCCCAGGAGATCTCCTCCTGCAGCGCGACGAGCCGCTCGTACCGCTCCTGGACGACGGACTTCGGCAGCTGGTCGGGCAGCTCGGCGGCCGGGGTGCCGGGGCGCCGCGAGTACTGGAACGTGAACGCCTGCGCGAACCGGGCCTGCGCGACGACGTCGAGGGTGGCCTGGAAGTCGGCCTCGGTCTCGCCCGGGAAGCCGACGATAATGTCGGTGGAGATCGCGGCGTGCGGCAGCGAGGCGCGCACCTCGTCGAGGATCGCGAGGTACCGGGACGAGCGGTAGGAGCGGCGCATCCGGCGGAGCACGTCGTCGGAGCCGGACTGCAGCGGCATGTGCAGCTGGGGGCACACGTTCGGCGTCTCGGCCATCGCGGCGATCACGTCGGCGGTGAAGTCGCGCGGGTGCGGCGAGGTGAACCGGACGCGCTCCAGGCCCTCGACGTCGCCGCAGGCCCGCAGCAGCTTCGCGAAGGCGCCGCGGTCGCCGAACTCGGCGCCGTAGGAGTTGACGTTCTGCCCGAGCAGCGTCACCTCCAGCACGCCGTCGGCGGCAAGCGCCTGCACCTCGGCGAGCACCTCGCCGGGGCGGCGGTCCTTCTCCTTGCCGCGCAGCGACGGGACGATGCAGAAGGTGCACGTGTTGTTGCAGCCCACGGAGACCGACACCCAGCCCGCGTAGGCCGACTCGCGACGCGCGGGGAGCGTGGACGGGAAGACCTCGAGCGACTCGGCGATCTCCACCTGGGCTGCGGCGTTGTGCCGGGCGCGCTCCAGCAGCACGGGCAGTGCGTGCACGTTGTGCGTGCCGAACACGACGTCCACCCACGGCGCCCGGCGCACGATCGTCTCGCGGTCCTTCTGGGCGAGGCAGCCGCCGACGGCGATCTGCATGCCGGGGCGGGCGTCCTTGACCGGGCGCAGGTGCCCGAGGTTGCCGTAGAGCCGGTTGTCGGCGTTCTCCCGCACGGCGCACGTGTTGAACACGACGACATCGGCGTCGTCCGACTCCGACCGGGTATACCCGGCGGCCTCCAGCAACCCGGCCATCCGCTCGGAGTCGTGCACGTTCATCTGGCACCCGTAGGTGCGGATGGTGTAGCTGCGAGGCACGGTCCGAGGGTAGGCCGTCGGCGCCCCGTCGACCCCACCGGCCGGGCAGGGCAGGATGCCCGCATGCGCGGCGGGGGCCACCGAGTGGATCGACGTACGGTCCTGCGAGCCGCCGGTGCGCTCGGGCTACTCGCCGCCGTCCCGGCGTGCTCCTCACCGTTCACCGGCACGCGGCTCACACTCGCGACGGGCGGCACCCAAGGCGTCTACTTCCAGCTCGGCAACGCGCTGGCCGACGTCTGGCAGTCGCGGCTCGACCTCGATACCCGGCCGGAAGTGCTCTCCACTGCAGGCTCGGTCGACAACCTGCAGCTGCTCACGTCCGGCGCGGCAAATGTGGCGATCAGCCAGGTCGACGCCGCCGCCGACAAGCTCGAAAGCGTGCCCGCGGACGACCAGCGGCAGCTGCGCGCACTCGCCCGCATCTACGACGACGTCGTGCACGTGGTGGTCCCGGCCTCCTCGCCCGCCAGGTCGCTCGGCGGGCTGCGCGGGGCCCGGGTGTCGGTCGGGGCGCCCGAATCCGGGGTCGCCGTGATCGCCCGGCGGCTGCTCGCCGTGGCCGGGCTCTCCCCCGACACCGACTTTCAGACCGTCCAGTTGGGGATCAACGACTCCGTGGCCGCGATGGAGCGCAACGAGATCGACGCGTTCTTCTGGGTCGGCGGCCTGCCCACCGAAGGCGTGAGCCGGCTGGCCGAGCTCCGGCCGATCCGGCTGCTCGACCTGGAGGACCTGATCAGCCCGGTTCGCGCGGAGTACCCGGTGTACGCCCCGGGCACCGTGACCGCGGGCAGCTACGGGATCCCCGAGGCCATCGTCACGCTGCTCGTGCGCAACTTCCTGCTCGTGCGGGCGGACATGCCCGACGACCTGGCCTACGCCCTCGTCGAGTCGCTGTTCGACGCGCAGGAGAAGCTGACAGCGGTGATCCCGGCCGCGCTCACGATCGACCCGCGCTCGGCGATCGGCACCCAGCCGGTGCCGCTGCACCCGGGTGCGGAGCGGTTCTTCCAGGCCGTGAAGCCGATCTAGAGACCGACCCCGGCAGGGCGTCGCGCAGCACGGCGAGCTCGTCGGCCAGCCGGCTCATCGAGTTGCGGAAGAGCTCCTCCCCGTAGCCGGTCAGCGGGGCGAGGTGGCCGAGCAGTTCGAGCATCACGAGTCCGTGCATCCGGGCGCGCAGCTCGTAGAACAAGGCGAGGGCGCCTATGGGCAGGGGCGTGTCGTCCAGGCCGGCCTCGGCCAGGCGCTCCGCGCCGGGGTGCAGCGGCAGCGCGGCGATCTGCTCCGGGCTCCAGCCTTCGAAGACGACCTCGAGGAACGGCGCTGCCAGGCCGAACGCCGCGTCCCCGATGGGTCCGTCGGGGAGCTCGTAGCCCGGCACGGGCGTGCCGTAGACCAGCAGGAACGTCGGACGGTTCGCGAGCGCCCACGTCCGGTAGGCGTTCGTCGCTGCGAAGAGACGCTGCGCGTGCGCGAGGCATCGACGGCCTCCCGCACCGCTGTCGCGAGGGCGTTGTGCCGTCGACGACCAGCGCGGTCCTGCGCGCACAGCCACTGCTCGCGCCGGACGCGCTCACGCTCGCGGCGCTCGCCGTCGTCCTGGCCGGTTGCGGCGCGACGCTGGCCGCGGTGCTGCGGGCGGCCGCCCGCCGTCGTCCCCCCGCCCGGAGCGGCACCCACCCCGACACCCCCGTCAGCGTCTGAACCCGGAGGGCACCGATGGACCCGCAGCTCCTCTTCTCGCTCACGTTCCCGTTGGCGGCGCCGTTCTGGGCGCTGATGATCCTGGCGCCGGGATGGTCGTTCACACAGAAGGTCATGGCCTCGCCGCTGGTGGCCGTGCCGCCGATGCTCGTCTACGCCGCACTGGTGCTCCCGCAGATCGGTTCGTTCCTCGCCGGGGTCAGCTCACCCGACCTGCCGGGCGTCATGACGCTGCTCGGCACCCCGGTCGGCGCCGCGGCGGGATGGGCGCACTTCATCGCGTTCGACCTGTTCATCGGCCGTTGGATGTACCTGGACGCGCGGGAGCGCGGCGTGCACCCGCTCGTGATGGCGCCGGTGCTGGTGCTCACGATCCTGCTCGCGCCGCTGGGGCTGCTCGGGTACCTGGTGTTGCGAGCGGTGCTGCCCGCCAGGCGCCCGGCGGCCCAGCCGGCCTGAGCGCGGCGCGCAATTCATCTCGTCGGGAGATGAACGACATTCTCCGATCGCCATGTGGGTTCTCGGCGGCATGCCCCGAACGGCCGGGCGAAATGTCCGCTACCGCGGTGGCCCAGCCGGCCCTCTTCAGGCTCGCCACCCGCCGGATGCTGCCGACCGGACTGGTCATCTTCCCGATGGGTCTGGGCTGAGCGCGACGATCCTGCCGCCGTGTCAGCGAACCGCCTCGGCGGCGTCCTCGGCCGGTTCCTCCGGGTCGAGCCGCGGGAGCCGCGCCACCACCCGCAACCCGCCGCCCGCGGGAAGCTCGAGCTCCAGCTCGCCGCCCGCCACCTCCAGGGTGCGGGCGGCGATCGCGAGACCGAGGCCCGACCCCTCGACGTTGCTCTGGGCTGGGCTGCGCCAGAACCGCCCGGTGGCCCGCTCGAGCTCCTCCGGCGACATCCCGGGGCCGGTGTCGCGCACCGCCAGCTCGACGTGCGTGGGGGTGATCCCGGTGCGGACGGTGATGCTGCCGCCCGGCGGGGAGAACTTGATCGCGTTGTCCAGCACGGCGTCGAGTACGGTCTCGATCGCACCGGCCGGCGCCAGCACCCGCAGCCCGCGCACGCCGCCGTGGACCAGGTTCAGGTCCATGTGCTCGGCGAGCGGGCGCCACGCGTCGAGGCGGTCGGTGACCGCTGGATCGACGTCCCCCACCACAGGCGGCGCCGTCCGCTCCGCGCGAGCCAGTGCCAGCAGGCCGTCGAGCAGCGTCGAGAGCCGTTCGGCCTCCTCCAGCGCCGCGGCGTGGTCCTCCGCGGCAGCCTCGTCGACGTGCCCGTCCAGGTTGGACAGCCGCAGCCGCAACGCGGTGAGCGGGTTGCGCAGCTGGTGGCTCGCGTCGGCCACGAACGCGCGCTGCGCCCCGTAGGCCTGCGTCACCGTCGCGGCCATCCGGTCGAACGACACCGAGAGCCTGCGCAGCTCGGGCGGCCCGGAGCCGTCAGCGACCGGCTCCGGCTCGGCACCGGCAAGCACGGCGGCCGCGACGCGCCCCGTGCCCTCGTCGAGCCTGCGCACCGGCCGCAGGATCCACCGGACGATCGGCAGCGCGACCAGCACCCCGAGCACGAGCGCGAGCAGGACGGCCGCCGCGACGATCGACCACACCCCCAGCTCTGCCGCCCGTAGCGCGTCGGTGGGCGACACGGTGATCGTGACACCGCGGATCTCGGTGTCCACCAGCACCGGTTCCGCGAGCACGAGCGGCCGGTCGTCCCAGGGCAGGAAAAGCGGGTACCCCTCGGAAGGCCGGTTGGCCAGCGCCCGCTGCACGCGCTCCAACGCGGCCGCGTCCAGCTCCGGAGGCGGGTTGCGGGAGGAGGCGACCTGCTGCCCGTCGCGGTCGAGCACCAGCACCGCCACGCGGTACACCGAGTCGTAGCGGGCGAGCTCGGCCTGCAGCCCCGTGGTGTCGGCGTCGGTGATCGGCCGTTCGGCGAGGGATGCGTAGAAGATGGTGTCGGTGAGCTGCTCGGTGAAGAACCGCAGTTGCCGCGACGAGGCGTCGGCCAGCGCCAGCGGCACGCCGAGCCCCGCCGCGAGCAGACCTACCAGGAACAGCACGATCACCAGGAGCCTGGCGCGCATCAGTGCCCCGTCCAGGAAGGTCGGTGCGGAAATCGTTGGATGCAGGTGTTCGTCGGCAAGGCGCCGCGCGGTCCTCGTACCGGACGTACTCGGGCCGTGCGGCAACGCGGCCGACGGGCGCCTGGGCCGCCGAGTTCTGTGCCGGACCTTTCTGGACGGGGCACTAATCACTCCCCGCCGGAGGCGCCGGCGTCGGGCACCCCCATCCGGTAGCCGACGCCGCGGACGGTCTGCACCAGCTCGGGCCGTCCGAGCTTCGTGCGCAGCGTCGCGACGTGGACGTCGAGTGTGCGGTTGGCGCCCGGCCAGGTCCGCCCCCACACCTCCGCGACGATCTGGTTGCGCGTGCAGACCGCACCGCCCGCCCGCGCCAGCATCGCGAGCACCTGGAACTCCTTGCGCGTGAGAGCGACCTGCCGCCCGGCCACCGCGACGCTGTGTCGATGCAGGTCGGCCACCACGTCGCCGACGGATATGACGTCCTCCGGCCCCGCCGTGGTGGTGGCCCGGTGCCGCCGGTGCACCGCGTGCACCCTGGCCAGCAACTCACCGATGACGTAGGGCTTCACCAGGTAGTCGTCGGCGCCGGAGTGCAGGCCGAGGATCCGGTCGTCGACCTCACCGCGGGCCGACACCACGATCACCGGCACGTCGCTCACCTGCCGGATTGCCCGGCAGACGTCGACGCCGTCGATGTCGGGGAGGCCGAGGTCGAGCAGCACGACGTCGACCCCGCCCAGGTTGTCGACGACGCCCCGGCCCTCCGACAGCCGGGTGGTGGTGATGCCGTGCCGGTGCAGGGCGGGGCGCAGCGCTGCCGCGATGCGATCGTCGTCCTCGACCAGCAGGATGTGCACGATTCCCCAGCCTCTCCCCCGGATTGCGTTATCGGAGCGAAACCCTATGGGTTGCTCAAGGTGCTGGACTGGGGTGTCCGGATCGCCCTAGCGTCTCGCCATGCTCGGAGGCTCACGATGACCACGACCCCCATGATCCGGATGACGTCCGTCGACAAGCACTTCGGCGACCTGCACGTCCTCCGAGACATCAACCTCGAGGTCGACAGCGGGCAGGTCGTCGTCGTACTCGGCCCTTCCGGCTCGGGCAAGTCCACCCTGTGCCGCACGATCAACCGCCTCGAACCCATCGACAGCGGTGTGATCGAGGTCGACGGAAAGAAGCTCCCCGAAGAGGGCAAGGCGCTCGCCGGGCTGCGCGCCGACGTCGGCATGGTGTTCCAGAGCTTCAACCTGTTCGCGCACAAGACGATCCTCGAGAACGTCACCCTCGCGCCCATCAAGGTCCGCAAGATGGGCAAGGCCGAAGCCGAGAAGCACGGGCTCGCGCTCCTGGAACGGGTGGGAATCGCGAACCAGAAGGACAAGTACCCCGCCCAGCTCTCCGGCGGGCAGCAGCAGCGCGCCGCCATCGCCCGCGCTCTCGCGATGAAGCCCAAGGTCATGCTCTTCGACGAGCCCACCTCCGCCCTCGACCCCGAGATGGTGCAGGAGGTGCTCGACGTGATGACCACGCTGGCCGGCGAGGGCATGACGATGCTCGTGGTGACCCACGAGATGGGCTTCGCCCGGCGCGCCGCCAACCGGGTGGTGTTCATGTCCGACGGCGAGATCGTCGAGGACGCCGCGCCCGACACATTTTTCTCCAAGCCGACATCCGACCGCGCCAAGGACTTTCTCGGCAAGATCCTGACGCACTGACGGCCGTTCCCCTACGGAAGGACCAGCACCACCATGCGCCTGTCCCACATCGCCAGGATCGCCGCAGTCGCGGCGGCCATGGTGCTCACCGCCACCGCGTGCGGCGAGCAAGCCAACCTGGGGTCCTCGGCGGCCCCGGCTCCGTCGGTCGCCCAGGGCGTCTCGTTCCCCGCCGGCACCACCATGGCCCGACTCAACGAGGCAGGCACCCTGCGGGTCGGCACGAAGTTCGACCAGCCGCTGTTCGGCCTCCGCGGGCTCGACGGCAACCCCGTCGGCTTCGACGTCGAGATCGCCAAGATCATCGCCGGCAAGCTGGGCATCCCGGCCGACGGCGTCACCTACACAGAGACGCCCACCCGCATCCGCGAGGACACCATCGCGAACAACCAGGTGGACGTGGTCGTGGCCACCTACACGATCAACGCCGCCCGGAAGGAGCGCGTCTCCTTCGCAGGGCCGTACTACGTGGCGGGCCAGGACCTGATGGTGGCGTCGGGCAACACGACGATCACCGGGCCGGACTCGCTGCGTGCGGCAAACGCCCGCGTGTGCTCGGTGAGCGGCTCCACGCCCGCGAAGAACATCGAGAAGTACGTCGACCCCGCCAACATCGTGCTGTTCGACGTGTACTCGAAGTGCGCCGATGCGCTGCGCAACGGGCAGGTCGAGGCGGTCACCACCGACAACGTGATCCTGCTCGGCCTGGTGGACTCGAGCCAGGGCGCGTTCAAGCTCGTCGGGCAGCAGTTCACCGAGGAGCCCTACGGCGTCGGCATCGCCAAGGGCGACGTGGCCTTCTGCCAGTTCATCAACCAGACGCTCCAGGAGGCGGCCGCCGACGGCAGCTACCAGGCGGCCTGGGCGGCCACTGCCGGCAAGGTCCAGCCCGAGGCTCCGACCCTGCCGCCGGCCGACGCCTGCAGCTGACCCACCGCGACGGGCCGACCGGGCGGGCTTTAGCACCCCGTCCGGTCGGCCCGTGGCGTTCTGACGACCAGCAGGAGATATGAGTTGGATGCCCTGATAGCGGAGTTCCCGCTGTTCGCCGCAGGCTTCGTCGGAACGCTGCGGCTCTGCCTGTTCGCCGCCGTGGGTTCGCTGGTTCTCGGCACGATCCTCGCCGCGTTCCGGGTCTCGCCGCTACCGCCGCTGCGATTCGTGGGCCTGGCGTGGGTCACCGTGTTCCGCAACTCGCCGCTCGTCGTCGTGCTGTTCCTGTGCGCGTTCGCACTCCCGCTGGTGGGTGTGCGGTTCCCCACGTTCGCGGGCAACGCGTTCTTCTGGCCGGGCGTTGCGGGTCTCACCGCCTACACCGCGGCGTTCGTCTGCGAAGCCGTTCGCGCGGGCATCAACTCGGTGCCTCCCGGCCAGGCCGAGGCCGCACGCGCAGTCGGCCTGACGTTCCAGCAGACGCTGGGCACCATCGTTCTGCCGCAGGCTCTTCGCTCCGTTGTGCCGCCGCTCGGCAGCGTGATCATCGCGATGATCAAGAACTCGGCGATCGTCGGAGCGTTCGGCGTGGCAGGCGACCTGTTCTCCGTGGACTCCGCGCTCCAGGCGACCAGCAGGTACTCGGCACTCTCCATCCTCACCGGCGTGGCGATCTGCTACCTGGTGATCACCATCCCGGCCGGTATCGCGCTCGGGATGCTCGAACGCAAGATCGAGGTGAAGCGGTGACTTCCGTCCTCTACGACGCGCCCGGCCCCCGCACCCGGCGCAACACCGCGGTCGGCACGGCGGTCGCGCTGGTGGTCCTGCTCGGCCTCGTCGTGCTCGCGGTCATCCAGCTCGCTGCCAACGACCAGTTGGACCCCGAGAAGTGGGGACCGCTGTTCAACCCGGCGAACCGGTACTTCGTCGCGACCTGGGGGGCGCTGGCCGACGGCCTCGTCAACACCGTCCTCGGCGCTGTCCTGACGCTCGTCTTCGCCCTGACCATCGGCACTCTGCTGGCGATGGCGCGGATCAGCAGCACTCGCGCGTACCGCTGGCTGGTGGTCGGTGTGATCGAGCTGTTGCGCGGGCTGCCCGTCGTCATCACGATCTACTTCGCCGCGCGCGTGCTGCCGGAGGTCGGGATCGCGCTCCCGCCGCTGTGGTACCTGGTCATCGGCCTCACCGCCTACAACTGCGTGATCATCGCCGAGATCATCCGGGCAGGCGTCGCGGCGCTTCCCCGCGGCCAGTCGGAGGCCGCCTACGCCGTCGGCCTCACCCGATCCCAGGTGCTGCGGCTGATCCTGCTCCCGCAGGCGTTCCGGATCATGCTCCCGGCCCTGATCAGCCAGCTCGTGGTGATCGTCAAGGACACCTCGCTCGGCTTCGTGATCTTCGGCTTCTCCGAGTTCGTGCGCGCCGCGAACACCGTGATCCAGTTCTTCATCGGGCAGTTGGGCATCAACCTCACGCTGCAGATGTACATCGCGGTCGCCCTCGTGTTCATCCTCGTCAACTACGGACTGGGCAAACTCGCCGAATACACGGAGCGGCGCCTGGGCCGGGCCCGGCGCTCCGCGGCTCCCCCCGAGCTGGCCACTGCAGGCGCAGGGGCCGGTGGAGCCGCGGGCGGGGCGTGAGTCCGCATCACGAGTCAAAGCTGACCAGTAGGACTCATCTACAGGTTCTCCACCACCACCGGCTCGATCCCCTCCTCCGCCGGCAGCTCGAACCCGAGCACCTGCCCGTAGAAGCTCAGCTCGGCGTCCAGCGCGCGGCGGATGTTCTCCGAGCGCCGGAAGCCGTGCTGCTCACCCTCGAACAGCAGGTACGCCACCGGCACGCGGCGGGAGCGGAGGGCGTCGACGATCTTCTCGCTCTGGCTCGGCGGGACGATCGCGTCCTCCGCGCCCTGCAGCACGATCAGCGGGCTGCTGAGCAGGTCGACGTGGTGGATCGGCGAGCGGTCCACGTACACCTCGCGAGCCTCGGGGTACGGCCCGACGAGCCGGTCGAGGTAGCGGCTCTCGAACTTGTGGGTGTCGGCGGCGAGGGCCTCGAGGTCGGCCACGCCGTAGAGGTCGGCGCCCGCCGCGAACGGGGTGTCCTCCCGGGCCAGCGCCGCCAGCGTGGTGTATCCGCCCGCGGAGCCGCCGCGGATGCACATCCGGGCGCCGTCCACGCGACCGGCGGCGGCGAGGTACGCGGCGGCGGCGAGGCAGTCGGCCACGTCGATCACGCCCCACTCCCCCAGCAGCTCCTCGCGGTAGGCGCGCCCGTAGCCCGTGGAGCCGCCGTAGTCGACGTCCACGACGGCGAACCCGCGGCTCGTCCAGTACTGGACGTCGAGGCTCAGCACGGTGGAGGCCGCTGAGGTCGGGCCGCCGTGGATCTCGACGAGCATCGGCGGCAGCTCACCCTGCGGTCCGCGCCGCTCCGGGTGGGTCGGTGGGTAGAACAGCGCGTGCGCCTGCCTGCGCGCGCCTGACGCGTCCACGGAGGGGAACGTGATCGGCTCGGGCACCGACAGGAACGCCGGGTCGATGCCGAGGTCGCGCGGGGCACGCAACGTCTCGTACTCCGAGGTGACGACGTCGACCGTGTAGACACCCGGCTCGGACGTGGGGCTCCCGGCCACCACGGCGACGGTGCCCGGTCCGGCGGCACGCACCGTGCGGATCGCCGAGAACGGCAGGTCGAGCTCGGTCAACGAGCCGTCGAGCCCGCGCACGACCAGCGCGTCGTACCCCGCGCGGGAGCGGGCGAACACCACCTGTCCCTCGCCGAGCACCGCGTAGCGGGAGGTGCCGAACACCCACGACGGCACGCCGATCTCGGCATTGATGCGGACGACGGATTCGATGTCGGCGCCGGGAGTGAAGCGGTAGACGTTCCACCAGTCAGTGCGGTCGCTGAGGAAGAGCAGCGAACCGTCTGCCTCCCAGCGCGGCTCCAGCACCGACTCCCCCGGCCCGCCCGCCACCACGGTCTCCTCGCCGGTGGTGAGGTCGCGGACCACCAGCTGCGTCGCGTCCCACGGCATCGACGGGTGGTTCCACTGCAGCCACGCGAGCGTGCCGCCGTCCGGGCTCAGCCGGGGTGCCGCGACGAAGTCCGGGCCGCTGACGAGCACCTCGGGCTCGGAGGGTGCGTGCGCGGCGAGCCGGACGATCTCGTTCTGCACATCCGTGCTGGCCGAGCCGGTGTGCCGCTCCCGGACGCAGACGATCGTCGCGCCGTCCGGGGCGACGTCGCCGTCGGCGTAGCGGTCCGCGCGCGGCGTCGCGGGCTCCGGTGTGATCGGCTCGGGCTCGCCCCCGGGCGCGAGACGGTAGAGGCGCTGGTCGGCCCAGTCGGCGAACCAGGTGACGCCGTCGCGCACCCACCACCCCGCGCCGCCGTACTCGTGGACGGCGGTGCGGCAGTTCCGGTCCTCGGGGAGCAGCTCGACGGTCGTGCCGTCGGGCGCGCGGCGCACGAGCTGCGTGCGCCCGCCCTCCGCGGGCCGCCCCTCGCTCCACACGACGTCGGCACCGTCGACGCACAGCTCGGCGAGCCGCACCGCGGCAGCGACGACAACCTCGGACGTGATGGGCGTGGGCCAAGATCCGTGAGGCTGCTCCGCGAACGTCACGGCTCCACGCTAGTCCCGCTGCACGTGAGCAGAGCGTCACGGGATGAGATCGCTGTCATGGCAGTCTCATCGGACCTTCACGACCGCCGCCGAGTCTGGGTTGCGTCGTCCCGAGCCGCGGGACCCGACCAACGGAGCAGACCGTGCCCAGACCCAAGCCCTGGACGTGGAAGGCCACCGCCGCAGGCATCGGTGCCGCCGGGATCGCCGCCGCGGTGGTCGGTGCCGGACCATCCGCCGCCGCCACCGCCGCTCCGGCGTCGGCGGAGGTGGTGCCGGTAGCGAGCTCGAACTCCAGCTCGAACTCGTCCAGCAACTCCAGCTCCAACTCGAGCTGACGACCTCCTGCGGCGGCCATCCGGCGACGGGGGCCGCCGCGGGCCGTCCGGAAGGAGTGCGGGTGAAGCGCCGCGAGGAGACGATCGTGTTCCGCTGCCGGGCCGAGGACCACGGGGTGATCGCGGAGCCGCAGCCGGCGCGAACCGTGCTGCCCGCGTGGCTGCGCCGCCTCCCCGGCGTCGACACCGAACGCGTGAGCCCCACCAACGACGCCATCACGGTCAAGCGCTGCATGCCCTTCCTCGACGCGCTGAGCACCGGCTGGATCCTCCCGCTGGCCGCCACAGTGCGGCTGGAGATCACCGACGGGGGCCGAACGGTGAACGCGGGCTGGGACTTCGACCGCGAGATGGTGAGCACCCACGCGCCGTTCCAGGTCGCCGGCAACCCCTACGAGCCGCGGCCGCCGATGAAGTTCCACAACCACTGGACGATCCGCACGCCGCCGGGCTGGAGCTGCCTGTTCGTACCGCCGCTGAACCGGCCGGACGACATCGTGGAGATCTTCAGCGGCGTCGTCGACACCGACACCTACACCGCGCCGGTGCACCTGCCGTTCGTCGCCACCGGCCCGGACGGCCTGCACGTCCTGCCGAAGGGGCGACCGCTCGCGCAGGTGATCCTGTTCCGCCGGGCGAGTACCGAGCTGCCGGCGTCGATCGGACCGGAGACCCCGGACGAGCGCGAGACCCGCAGGCGGGTGTTCCGCAGCACGAAGGCGGGTAACGGCTGGTACCGGCGGGCGGCGCGGGCCGCCCGATGACCGTCAGCGCCGCGGGCGCAGCGCCGTCCAGAGCAGTGCGACGGCCTCGCCGAGCGCCCGCATCCGGACGACGGGCAGCACGGCCAGCGCTCCGGTCAGCCCCGGCCACCAGCGGATCGACCCGTCGCCGCCGGCCGTGCCGAGCGCGGGGGTGGCGCAGGCCCGAACGGCGGCCGTGAGCGTCGGGTACACCAGGCCGAGCCGCGGGTCCCGGCACGACCGCACGGTGACCGGCACGCGCAGGAGATCGGGCAGCTCGCGCGCGATCCGCGAGCACTTGGGGCAGCCGACGTCGTAGACGACGACAACCGCGGTGGTCCTCACGCCGCGAGCATGCCAGCGACCAGTGCCGCCGTGCAGGTGAGGGCGAGGACGGGGCGCACGAGCGGCTCGGCGCGCGCCCACACGCGCGTCCAGGAGCCGTCGTCGCTCCACGCGTTCGACAGCAGCGGCATTGCGAGCCGGCCCGCCGCGAACCCCGCGGCCAGCATGAACACCGCCGGTAACGGGATCACGAGCACGGCAGCGGCCAGCGCGAGGTGCGGCAGCGCCGACGGCGAAAAGGTGCGCATCCCCGTGCCCATCTCGAACCCGAACTGCAGCGCGCCCCACCGGCGCAGGTGCCGCACGTCCTCGGGCACGAGCCGGCCGTTCTCCGGCACCCGGAACCGCAGGAGCCCGCACTCCCGCAGCAGCACGGGCACGGCCAGCAGGCCGAACAGGATCTCGCGGGCCGGGGCCGGCACCAGCACCTGCGGCAGCGCCCCGGCCACACCCGCGACGGAGGCCACGAGGACCGCCCCGAACAGCAGACCGGTGCCGAAGAACCGCACCACGGGCTCGTCGCGCCAGACCGACGCGCTCAGCAGGAACGCCGAGTTGTGGCTTCAAGTGCTGCCCGAGTTGGCGAAGCCCGCCGCCGCGCCGGCCACCGCCACGAGCAGCAGGACGGAGCCCGCCCACCACGCCTGCGCGCCGGCGAGCACCAGCGCGAAGGCCGGTGCGGCCGGGTGCAGGACCCAGCGGAAGCGGGCCGATGGCGATGGCGATGGCGATGGCGTCATCGCAGGTCAGCGTCGGAGCAGGCCGCGCCCGCGGTCGCCCATGCCCTCGTCCGCGGGCAGGCGGCACGCGGCGATCGTCAGGCCGTGGTAGGTCGTCCCGTCGGAGAACGTGACGTCGGTGATCGCGTCGGAGCAGCGGTAGCCGTTCCAGCGCCAGGCGTTCTTGCCGTGGCAGTTGGTGGTCAGGCGCGTGGACTCCACGTCCTCGTCGTCCAGCTGGTAGCGGCCCTCGATGTGGTAGCCGTTCTCGCACGGGTTGTTGCCGCGGCGCCAGCCCCCGTAGCAGACCGCGGGCCCGGTGGCGGGCCAGTTGTTGGCCTCCTCGTCGTAGTGACGCGGGGTGCACTGCCTGTGCTCGCTGCTGTCCTCGGGGTTGCGGTCCGGTGCGGCCGAGGCGCCGCGGCTCAGGTACCAGTCGAGCGGCACCAGCGCCGCCGCGGCCGCGCCGATCACCAGCGCGCGCAGCACCGTCCGTCGCGACGGCCGCAGCGCCCGGATCCGTGCCACCGCGGGGCTCGGCCGGGCCCCCGGCGGTGGGGTGGCGGCGCTCGGGATGTCGTCGAAGCGGGTCACGCCCTGGCCCCCTCGGTCTCGCGTGCCAGGGCGCCGGCGAGCGCCGGCAGGTCGGTGTCGGGGTAGACGAAGCTCCGGTCGCGCACGGCGCCGGCCGGGTCGACGGCGAGCACGGTCGGCGCGTAGCCCTCGTAGAGGTCGGCGCGGGCAGCCGGGTCGACGAGCAGCACGACCCCGCCGGCCGGCGCGAAACCGTCGGCGCGGTCGACGAGCGCGACCACCCGCACGGCTGTGTCGGCCACGTCGGCGAGCGCCGCGACCACCTCGTGGCACAGCCCGCAGTCGGCGTCGAGGACCGCCACGAGGGTGCGGCGCTGCCCGGGCCCGGGCCTGACGACAGCGGGCGCCGGACGGCCCACGAGTGCGGCGTACCCGGAGAGCCCGGCGGCGCGACCGGCCTCCAGCGCCCGCACCCGCGCATACACCGCGACGAGTGCCACGAGCGCGAACAGGGCGACGAGCAGCGCCAGCAGGGCAACCGAGACAGCGATGGACACGGCTCACCCCACCCAGCGGCCGGTGAGCCCGGACAGCGCGTCGACGAGGCCGTCGGCGGGAAGGTCCAGCGGCGGCTGCCCGGACTCGGGGCCGTGCAGCACCACGTCCATCGCGACGCTGTCGCCTGCGAGCAGGTAGCGCCACTCGTGCGCGGTGCCGGCGACGAGCGCGGCCTCGCGGGGCGCGAGGAGCCGCTCGGCCCGCCAGAGCTCCCCACCCGGGAGGCTCATCCCGGCCCAGTCCGGCAGGGACGGGAGCGCCTCGGCCACCCGGCGCACGAGCAGTGTCGACCGTGGGCTGCGGCCGATCACGGTGACGTCGGACTGCGCCACCAGCAGGTCCGAAACCGGGACGAGGGCGGCGCCTGCCGGCGAATCGGTGAACCGGAACGCCGACAGCAGTTCGGCGAGCCCGGCGTCCGGGGCCGGACCGGCGAACCAGGTCGTGGCCTCGTGGTGCGGGCCCGCGAGCACGAGCGCAGAGTCGCTGCGGTCGGGAGCCTCGAAGACGAGGGCGTCGAACCCGCGCACCGGCACCCGCCGCCGCCGCGCGTCCGGGAGCACGTGAGTCGGCACGGCCCGGTGTTCGCCGGCGGGCGCGAAGAAGAACTGCCGGGCCAGCCGGGGCCCGGTGAAGCGGGTGGTCGCGTACCAGTGGTGCTCGCCGAACGCGGCCGGGAGGGTGAGCTCGACCGGGTGCCCGGTGGGAGCGATCCGCGTCACCGCCGCCCATCCGGGTGCCTGCGCTGGGCCTGCCGTCACGGCGGCAGCCGTCATCTTCGTCCTCCACCTGCGTATCGGGTCGCCGGGCGGCATCCCTGCGGGTCAACGAGCCCGGGTGGGCAGCGGGAACTATGCGAACGAGTGATCTGGTGACTGCGGAGCGTGGTCGTCGCGGCCGTCCGGGGGACTGTCCGGTGTGCCCCGGTTCACGACATCCATCCCCCCATCGCGTGTGCTCCCGCACAACGAGGTGGCTCGAGGGCAGATACCCCGGACGACCCGGCGTTGTCCGCGATGCGGCGCGGACGCGGCGCGCGGGAAGGGGCGATCGGAATGATCGAGGTACGGGGACGGGTGGATGACGGCTTCGAGGACGTGCGGGAGGAGTTCGCCGCGTGTCTCGCCGAGGAGCCCGACGATCCCGGGTCGCAGCTCGTGGCGTACGTGGACGGCCGGCGGGTCGTCGACCTGTACGGGGGCGACGACATCACCGCCGACACGCTGACGGGGATCTTCTCGGTCACGAAGGGCGCAACCCACATCGTGGTGGCGCAGCTCGTGCAGGAAGGGGTGCTGGAGCTGGACGCGCCCGTTGCGACGCTGCCGTTCCCGCTGACGCTGCGCGAGCTGCTCGGGCACCGGTCCGGCCTGATCGGCGTGGACGGCGGGTTCACACTCGCCGAACTGGCCGACGACGAGATGCTCGCGGAGCGGTTGCGCGCGCAGCGCCCGTTCTGGACACCCCGGTCCGCGTACGGGTACCACGCGCTGGTGATCGGCGCGCTCGTCGGCGCGGAGTTACGGCAGGTAACCGGCCTGTCGGTGCAGAAGCTGTTCGCCAAGCGGCTGGGCGGCCGGGACCTGTTCCTCGGTCTGCCGGAGGACGAAGAGCCGCGCTTTCGCCCGGTGCTGCCCGCGACGGACGCGGAGCCGCTGCGGGACCCGGCGTCGCTGATGGCGGTCGCGTTCAACACGTCGGTCGACCTGGTGGACTTCGCGAACGACCGCAACGTGCGCGCGCTCGGGCAGGCGTCGGCGGGCGGGATCGGCAACGCCCGCGGCGTGGCACAGCTGTACGCGGAGGCCCTGCGGACGCTCGACCCCGCGACGATCACCACCTTCGCCACGCCCTACTCGCTCGGCCCGGACATGGTGACCGGGGAGACCGACCATTTCGGCATCGGCTTCGAGACGGTGGCGCATGACTACCCGTTCCTGTCCGCGCGCGCGTTCGGACACGCGGGCGCGGCAGGTTCGCTGGGCTGGGCCGATCCCGAGGTGGGCGTCGGGTACGGGTACGTGCGGCGGCGGATGGGCTTCCCCGGCCCGGAGAACCAGCGCCTCGGCGCCGCCGTGGTGCGGGCAGCGAGGCTGCGGCGGGGGTGACCCGGCCCGCGTAGCGTGGCCGTCGACGACCGTCCGCGTGAGAGGAGCTCAGATGCCCGAGCCGACAGGGCCCCGAACCCCGGAACCGGTCGACGCCGAGATCGTGCCCGACCCCACGCCGGCCCCGGCCCCACCCGCGACCGGGTACGACGAGCGCGGCGTACCGAGTCTGGACTACGTCCGCGACAAGATCGAGGGCCGCTACGCCACCTCGATCGGCGCGGCGGAGCTGGCCGAGGGCACCGCGGCGGCCCGCTCGGTGGAGGAGCAGGAGGCCGAGCGGGCCGCGAAAGCGAAGGCGAAGCTGGATGAGATCCGCCGCAGCATGGGCAACTGACGCGGGTTCGGGTCAGGCGCCGGCGCGCTTGAAGATCTTCTTGCCCAGCCAGACCACCGGGTCGTACCTGCGGTCGACCACGCGCTCCTTCAGCGGGATGAGGGCGTTGTCGGTGATCTTGATGTGTTCCGGGCAGACCTCGGTGCAGCACTTGGTGATGTTGCAGTAGCCCAGGCCGTGCTCCTCCTGCGCCGCCTCCTTGCGGTCGGCAACGTCGAGGGGGTGCATGTCGAGCTCCGCGATCCGCATCAGGTAGCGCGGGCCGGCGAAGTTCTCCTTGTTCTCCTCGTGGTCACGCACCACGTGGCAGGTGTTCTGGCACAGGTAGCACTCGATGCACTTGCGGAACTCCTGGCTCCGCTCGACGTCGACCTGCTGCATCCGGTACTCGCCCGGCTCCAGGTCGGGCGGCGGCGCGAAGCTCGGCACCTCGCGCGCCTTCGTGTAGTTGAAGGACACGTCGGTGACGAGGTCGCGGATCACCGGGAACGTCCGCAGCGGCGTGACGGTGATGACCTCGGTCTCCTCGAACGTGGACATCCGGGTCATGCACGCCAACCGCGGCCTGCCGTTGATCTCCACGCTGCACGAGCCGCACTTGCCGGCCTTGCAGTTCCAGCGGACGGCGAGGTCCTGGGCCTCGGTCTGTTGCAGCCGGTGGATGATGTCGAGGACGACCTCGCCCTCGTTCACCTCCACCGGGTAGTCGACGAGCTCACCCTTCTCGGAATCGCCCCGCCAGACGCGGAAGTGCGCGTCGTAGGTCATGCCTTCTCTCCCCCAGAGTCTGCAGCGGAGTCCGCGCGGTGTCCGCCCAGCTCTTCGCCGGTGTAGTACTTCTTCAGCTCGTCCAGCTCGAACAGGTCCAGCAGCTCCGGCCGCATCGACACCTGCTCCTGGCGAACCAGCTCGACGTTGTCCTCGCCCAGCGCCGACAGCACCAGCAGCACGTGCCGCCAGTCGGAGTCCATCACCGGGTAGTCGTCGCGGGTGTGCCCGCCGCGGCTCTCCTGCCGCTCCAGCGCCGCCTTCGCGACGCACAGCGAGACCAGCAGCATGTTGCGCAGGTCCAGCGCCAGGTGCCAGCCCGGGTTGAACTCGCGGTGCCCCACGACGCCCACCGTGCGCGTGCGCGTGGCGATCTCCTGGAGCTTCTTGAGCGCCGTCTCCATCTCGTCGGCCTTGCGGATGATGCCGACGAGCTCGTGCATCGTCTTCTGCAGCTCGAGCTGCACGACGAACGGGTTCTCCCCGCCCTCCGTGGCCGACGAGAACGGCAGCAGCGCGCGCTCCTCGGCGGCCTCGACGTCGGCGGCGCGCACCGCGGGCCGCTCGCTGCCGAGCCCGTCGATGTACTCGGCCGCGCCGCGCCCGGCCCGACGGCCGAACACCAGCAGGTCCGACAGCGAGTTGCCGCCGAGCCGGTTGGAGCCGTGCATGCCGCCCGCAACCTCGCCCGCCGCGAAGAGGCCCGGCACCTTCGACATCGTGGTGTCCGGCTCGACCTCCACGCCGCCCATCACGTAGTGGCAGGTGGGTCCGACCTCCATCGGCTCCTTCGTGATGTCGACGTCGGCCAGCTCCTTGAACTGGTGGTGCATCGACGGGAGCCGCCGCTTGATCTCCTCCGGCGACAGCCGCGAGGCGATGTCGAGGAACACGCCGCCGTGGGGGCTGCCCCGCCCGGCCTTGACCTCGGAGTTGATCGCCCGCGCGACCTCGTCACGGGGCAGCAGCTCCGGGGGACGCCGGTTGTTGTCGGCGTCGGTGTACCAGCGGTCCGCCTCTTCCTCGGACGTGGCGTACTGGTCCTTGAAGACGTCCGGGATGTAGTTGAACATGAACCGCTCGCCATCGGAGTTGCGCAGCACACCGCCGTCGCCGCGCACCGACTCCGTGACCAGGATCCCCTTCACCGACGGCGGCCAGACCATGCCCGTCGGGTGGAACTGCAGGAACTCCATGTTGATCAGCGTCGCGCCCGCGCGCAGCGCGAGCGCGTGCCCGTCGCCGGTGTACTCCCAGGAGTTCGACGTCACCTGGTAGCTCTTCCCGACCCCGCCCGTGGCCAGCACGATCGCGGGGGCGTCGAACCGGACGAAGCTGCCGGTGCTGCGGTAGTAGCCGAAGCAGCCGGCGATGCGGCCTACCTGCGCTTCGTTGTCACCAGTCTTGAGGAGGTCGGTGATCGTGGTCTCGTGGAAGACCCGGATGTTCGCCTCGTAGTCGCCGGTGGCGGCGTAGTCCTCCTGCTGCAGCGACACGACCTTCTGCTGGAGGGTGCGGATCATCTCCAGCCCGGTGCGGTCGCCGACGTGCGCGAGGCGCGGGTAGGTGTGGCCGCCGAAGTTGCGCTGGCTGATCTTGCCGTCGGCGGTGCGGTCGAAGAGCGCGCCGTAGGTCTCCAGCTCCCAGACCCGGTCCGGGGCCTCCTTGGCGTGCAGCTCGGCCATGCGCCAGTTGTTGAGGAACTTCCCGCCGCGCATGGTGTCGCGGTAATGGACCATCCAGTTGTCGTTCGGGTTGACGTTCCCCATCGACGCGGCGCAGCCGCCCTCCGCCATCACCGTGTGCGCCTTGCCGAAAAGCGACTTCGAGATGATGGCCGTGCGCTTGCCCTGGGAGCGGGCCTCGATCGCGGCCCTGAGTCCGGCGCCCCCGGCGCCGATCACGACCACGTCGTACTCGTGCCGTTCGATTTCAGTCATTGCCATCGCCTCAGTTGATGATCCGCAGGTCGGGGATCCAGCCCGCCGACACAGCCATGATGTAGAAGTCGGTGACCGCCAACGTGGCCAGTGTGAGCCACGCCAGTTGCATGTGCTTGCCGTTGAGCTTCGAGACCTGCAGCCAGAGCTTGTAGCGAAGCGGGTGCTTCGAGAAGTGGTTCAGCCTGCCGCCGATGATGCTGCGGCAGGAGTGGCAGGAGATCGTGTACGCCCAGAGGGCGATCACGTTGCCGAGCAGGATCAGGTTGCCCAGGCCCAGGCCGAACTCGCCGTCCGCCGTGCGGAACGCGAGGATCGCGTCGTAGGTGTTGATGACCGAGATGATCGCCGCGGCGTAGAAGAAGTACCGGTGCAGGTTCTGGCCCAGCAGCGGGAAGCGGGTCTCACCCGTGTACTTCCGGTGCGGCTCGGCCACCGCGCACGCGGGCGGCGACAGCCAGAAGGCCCGATAGTAGGCCTTGCGGTAGTAGTAGCAGGTGAGCCGGAACAGCAGCAGGAACGGCAGAGTCAGCGCCGCGTAGGGCAGCCACCAGACGTCCGGCAGGAAACGGCCGAAGTGTGCGGCCTCAGGGACGCACCCAAGCGATACGCACGGTGAGTAGAACGGCGTCAGGTAGTTGTACGGCTCAACGAAGTACCACTCCTGCATGAAGGCCCGCACGGTCGCGTAGGCGACCCACGCGGCGAGCCCGGCGAAGGTGGCCAGGGGTGGCAACCACCACCGGTCCGTTCGGAGCGTCCGCGCCGGGATCTGCGCCCGGCCGGCGGACGCGTCTGTGGTGGATGACACGTCAGAGGTTCCCATCATCTTCTGCGGTGCCGACGCCGCCCGCAGAAGCCGCGGCGTCGGGACATCTGATCGGCGGGAGCCTACGACGCCCCGCGCGCCTCGCGCGGCCGACCATCCCAGTCTGTTCCCGATCGTGATGTGATTCACGCATGGCCTCTGAGCTGCGGACATGCGGAAACCACGCTCCTGCCGTGCGGGGCGGGAGCGTGGTTCCACGGTCCTCGGCGCAACCCGCGCCGAGGGGCTGTCAGGACGAGTGCCGCCCTCCTGTCGTCGCGGTGAGGTAGTCGCGGTTGAGCTGTGAGATGACGTCGAGCGGGATCTCCTTGGGGCAGGCGACCGCGCACTCGCCGGTGTTGGTGCAGCCGCCGAAGCCCTCGGCGTCGTGGCGCTCCACCATCCGGACGACGCGGTCGGCGCGCTCCGGCTGGCCCTGCGGCAGCTCCCCGAGGTGCGTGATCTTGGCCCCGAGGAACAGCGACGCGCTCCCGTTCGGGCACGCCGCCACACACGCTCCGCAACCGATGCACGCGGCCGCCGTAAAGGCGCGCTCGGCGTTCGGCTTCGGGACGGGCGTGGCGTGCGCCTCGGGGGCGGACCCGGTCGGCGCGGAGATGTACCCACCGGAGGCGATGATGCGGTCGAACGCCCCGCGGTCCACCACGAGGTCCTTCACCACCGGGAACGCCGCCGCGCGGAACGGCTCGACGGTGATCGTCTCGCCGTCGCGGAAGTGGCGCAGGTGCAGCTGGCAGGTGGTGGTGGCCTTCTGAGGGCCGTGCGGCTGGCCGTTGATGACCATGCTGCAGGCACCGCAGATGCCCTCGCGGCAGTCGTGGTCGAACGCGACCGGCTCAGCGCCGTCGAGGATCAGCTTCTCGTTGAGCACGTCCATCAGCTCGAGGAACGACATGTCCTCGTCGGCGTCCTCGACCAGGTACGCGACCAGCCGACCCTTGTCGGCGGGCCCGTCCTGGCACCAGACGCGCAGGTTCAACTTCACTTGTAGCTCCGCTGGCTGGGGGTGACGTAGTCGAAGGTCAGGTCCTCCTTGTGGAGGACCGGGGCGCGGCCCTGGCCGGTGAACTCCCAGGCCGCGACGTAGGCGAAGTCCTGGTCGTTGCGGGCGGCCTCGCCGTCCTCGGTCTGGCTCTCGGCGCGGAAGTGCCCACCGGCGCTCTCCGTGCGGTGGAGCGCGTCGAGGCACATCAGCTCGCCCAGCTCCAGGAAGTCGGCCACCCGGCCGGCCTTCTCCAGCGACTGGTTGAGCGTGGCGGCAGAGCCCGGCACCTTGACGCTGCTCCAGAACTCGCGGCGCAGCTCGGGGATGCGGTCGAGCGCCTTGCGCAGGCCCTCGTCGGAGCGCTCCATCCCGCACTGGTCCCACATGATGTGGCCCAGCTCGCGGTGGAACGAGTCGACCGTGCGGTCACCGTCGATCGAGAGCAGCGTCTCGACGCGGTCGGCGACGATGCGCTCGGCGTCGAGCACCTCGGGGGCGTCAGCGGCCACCGGTTCGACCCCGCCGCGGGCCAGGTAGTCGCCGATGGTCGTGGGCAGCACGAAGTAGCCGTCGGCGAGGCCCTGCATCAGCGCGGACGCGCCGAGCCGGTTGGCGCCGTGGTCGGAGAAGTTGGCCTCGCCGATCACGAAGAGCCCGGGGATGCTGCTCTGCAGGTCGTAGTCGACCCACAGCCCGCCCATCGTGTAGTGCACGGCCGGGAAGATCCGCATCGGCACGGTGTAGGGGTCCTCACCGGTGATGCGCTGGTACATCTCGAAGAGGTTCCCGTACTTGGCCGCGACGGCCGCCCGGCCCAGCCGGGAGATGGCGTCGGCGAAGTCGAGGTACACACCCAGGCCCGTCGGCCCGACGCCGCGGCCCTCGTCACAGACGTCCTTCGCGGCCCGGGAGGCGATGTCGCGCGGCACGAGGTTGCCGAACGCCGGGTACTTCCGCTCCAGGTAGTAGTCCCGCTCGTCCTCGGGGATCGCGCCCGGCGCGCGGTCGTCGCCTTTGCGATTCGGCACCCAGACGCGGCCGTCGTTGCGCAGCGACTCGCTCATGAGCGTGAGCTTCGACTGGTGGTCGCCGCTCACGGGGATGCACGTCGGGTGGATCTGCGTGTAGCAGGGGTTGGCGAACAGCGCGCCCTTGCGGTGCGCCCGCCAGCTCGCCGTGACGTTGCAACCCTTGGCGTTGGTCGAGAGGTAGAAGACGTTGCTGTAGCCGCCGGACGCGAGGACCACGGCGTCGGCGAGGTGGCTGCGCGTCTCCCCGGTGACGAGGTCACGCGCGACGATGCCGCGGGCGCGCCCGTCGACCACGATCAGCTCGAGCATCTCGTGGCGCGGGTACATCGTGACGCCGCCGGCATCGACCTGGCGCTCCAGCGCCTGGTACGCGCCGAGCAGCAACTGCTGGCCGGTCTGCCCGCGCGCGTAGAACGTGCGGGAGACCTGGGCGCCGCCGAACGAGCGGGTGTCGAGCAGCCCGCCGTACTCGCGAGCGAACGGCACGCCCTGCGCCACACACTGGTCGATGATCTGCAGGCTGATCTCCGCGAGGCGGTGCACGTTTCGACTCACGCGAGCGGAAGTCGCCGCCCTTGACGGTGTCGTAGAACAACCGGTGCACGCTGTCGCCGTCGTTGCGGTAGTTCTTGGCGGCGTTGATGCCACCCTGCGCGGCGATCGAGTGCGCCCGACGAGGGCTGTCCTGGTAGCAGAAGGAGCTGACCTGGTAGCCCAGCTCGGCCAGCGACGCCGCCGCGGAGCCGCCCGCGAGGCCGGTGCCGACGACGATGACCTTCATCCGGCGCTTGTTGGCCGGGTTGACCAGTTTGACGCCGAAGCGGCGCCGCTCCCAGCGGGTCTCGATCGGCCCGTCGGGCGCCGCGGTGTCCACCACCGGGGTGCCGATGGTGAAGTCGGAGTAGGTCTCGGACAGGCTCATCGTCAGCCCACCAATCCGGTCATGACGGCGAACGGGACGGACAGGAAGCCGGCGACCAGCACGATCGCGACACCCATGGCGACGCCCTTGAGGACGTTCTGGGTGGCGGCGCTGGACCGGCCGAGGGTCTGAAGACCGCTCCACAGCCCGTGCCGGACGTGGAAGCCCATGGCGATCACCGCGAGCGCGTAGAAGACGGTGACGTACCAGCGCTGCGGCGCGAAGTCCGCGACGACGTTCCCGTAGACCGCGCCGGGCACGCCGTTGGGGTTGAGCGTGCCGGTGGTGAGGTCGAGCAGGTGGTAGATCACGAACAGCAGGATGATCACCCCGCCCCAGCGCATCGTGCGGGCGGCGTAGCTGGCCTGCACGGGCGGTCGGTACGCGTAGCGCACGGGCCGGGCCCGGCGCGCGCGGCGGGCGAGGATCGCGGCCGACACGATGTGCGCGACCACCGAGACCGTCAGCCCCAGCCGCACGATCCAGAGCAGTGTCTCCGCCGGCAGGGCGGGCTCCCCGACCGTGCGCAGCCACGCGGCGTAGGTGTCGATGGCGTCGGCCCCGAGGAAGATCTTCAAGTTCCCGATCATGTGCGCTACCAGGTAGAGCAGCATGATCGCGCCGGACACGGCCATGACGATTTTGAGCTTGATGGACGTGCTGCGCACAGGCCTTGCCCGCGCCACCGGCCGCTCCGCGACGGTCACCATGGCCGCAAGCGTTGTTAGCGCAACCGCTCGCCGTCCAATGCATCGAGGCCGGGGACGCGATGTACGTAAGCTATAACCGTGACGTTCCAGCAGCTCGCGTACTTCGTCGCCGTGGCCGACGTGCGCAGCTTCACTCGTGCGGCGGAGTCCTGCGGCGTGGCCCAGCCCACCTTGTCTCGTCAGCTGATGGCTCTGGAGCGGGAGCTGGGCGCGGCGCTCGTCGACCGCGGCGGCCGGGACGGGCCCGTGCTCACCCCGGCGGGCGCGGCACTGCTCCCGCTCGCCCGCCGGATGCTCGCCGACGCCGACACCGCGCGCACAGCCGTGGCCGAGATCGTCGGGCTGCGCAGCGGGCGAGTCCGGGTGGGCGCCACCCCGTCGCTGTGCATCGGCGTGCTGGCCGACGCGCTGCGCGTGTTTCACGACCAGTACCCCGACATCGCGCTGGAGCTGTCGGAGAGCGGCTCGCAGCCGCTGGTGCGCTCGCTCGTGCGCGGGGAGCTGGACCTCGCGCTCGTGATCGTGCCGCCGGGCGGCATCGACCCGGCCCTGCACGCCACTCCCCTGCTGCGGGAACGGCTCTCGGTGGCGTCACCGACGTCGGAGCGGGCGCCGTCGCGCGGGTCGCTCAACCTGCACGAGCTGGGCAGACGACACCTCGTGATGCCGCGCAAGGGCTACGACGTGCGCGAGACCACGCTGCGCGCGCTCACCGAGGCCGGCGTCACGCCCCGCTTCGCCGTGGAGGGCGGCGAGATGGACGCGGTGCTGCGGCTGGTGGAGGCCGGCACCGGGTTGGCGGTGGTGCCGGACCTCGTGTTCGCGGGGCGCCCGCGGCTGCGCCGCACAGTGCTCACCCCACCGCTGTACCGGACGGTGGCGCTCGCGCGGCGCGCCGACCTGGCCCCGACCCACGCCATGCGCGCCTTCACCGACACGCTGCTGTCGTTCCTGGGGGTGCTGTCGGCGGGCGACGGGTTCACCGGCGACGTGCAGGTGATTCGCCCGACGGCCGGCTGAGACGCACGGCCGGGACGGCGGGCGCGAGTTACCGTCGAGTGGTGGACCATGCGGCGCGATGGAGGACTGGCACGGCGGCAGCCGGAGGCTGAAGAAGTAGCCGCCAGGCGTCGCGGACGTCGTCAGTCCTCCACGGGCTCCGCGCCGAACTCGTCGGCCTCGGCGCCGTGCTCGGCGAGGGCCTCCTTCACCACCCGGTACGCCACGCCCGCGCCATAGCCCTTGCGGGCGAGCATCCCCACGAGCCGCCGCGCCGCGGCCGTGCGCTGGTCGGCGGTGGCGACCGTGAGCGAGCGGAGCTTGCGGTCGACGAGCTCGCGCGCCCGCCGCTCCTCGGACTCCGCGTCGACCTCCGCGAGCGCCTCCCCGGCGTCCTCGTCGCTCACGCCCTTGCGCCGCAGCTCCATCGCGATGGCCCGCCGCGCCAACCCCCGGTAGGCGTGGCGGGAACGGACCCACTGGCCGGCGAACGCGGCGTCGTCGATGAGCCCAACCTCGTCGAACCTCTCCAGCACCACCCCCGCCGCCTCGTCCGGTATCCCCTTGCGGCGAAGCGCCTGCCCCAGCTCCTGGCGAGTGCGGGCCCGGTCGGTGAGCAGCCGCAGGGTGATCTCCTTGGCCAGGGCGACCGGGTCGGCGTCGGGGTCGAGCTCCTGCGGGCCCCGGCGGGACCGCCCGCGGGGCGAGCGCCCCTCCTCCTCCGCCGCCGCCGCCACCGTGGTGGCATCCGGGCCGGAGTGGCCGTCGGACCGCTCGACTGCAGGGGAGCCGTCGGACCGCTCAGCGGCGCGGGAGCCGTCGGACCGCTCAGCGGCGCGGGAGCCGGCGGCGCGCCCAACAGCGCCGCGGCGCCGGGTCCGTGCGCCGCGCCGCGCCTCCTCGCTATCCGGGCCGGCAGCGCTTCGCTGCCCCGCCTCCCGGCGGGAGCCGCGGCGGCGCGCACCGCCTTCCAGCTGGGCCACCCGGACGTCCTGGTCCCCGATGTCTTGGCGGAGCGCTGTGAGCTGCTCGGCGTCGAACAGCGCGACCGCCGCCTCCGGAGCGGAGCCGCCGGCCGGAGCCGTATCGAACGTGGCGACCTGCGCCGGCCCGGCCTCCGGCTCGGCCCCGGCGAGGTTGGTGAGGTCGGCGGAGGTGTGGGCCGGCGCGTCGGGGAGTGCGGCGCCGAACCGGGCCACGGGGGCCTCGGTCCGTTCGCCGCCGAGCCCATCGAGCCCGTCGAGCCGCGCTACCGCAACCTCGGCCTCGGCCGGGGCCTCGGCGGCCTCCCGGCGCTTCACCTCGCTCAGAAGTCGACCGGGGCGGGCAGCGGCGCGACCTCGGCGTCGACCTGGGCACCGATGCCGAGCTTCTCCTTGATCCGCTTCTCGATCTCGTTGGCGACGTCGGGGTTCTCGCGGAGGAACTTCCGGGCGTTCTCCTTGCCCTGCCCGAGCTGGTCGCCCTCGTAGGTGTACCAGGCCCCGGACTTGCGGACGATGCCCTGCTCGACGCCCACGTCGACCAGCGAACCCTCGCGGCTGATGCCGTGGCCGTAGATGATGTCGAACTCCGCCTGCTTGAACGGCGGTGCCACCTTGTTCTTGACGACCTTGACGCGGGTGCGGTTGCCGACCATGTCGGAACCGTCCTTGAGCGTCTCGATGCGGCGGACGTCGAGGCGGACGGACGAGTAGAACTTGAGCGCCCGGCCACCCGTGGTGGTCTCGGGGGATCCGAACATCACCCCGATCTTCTCGCGCAGCTGGTTGATGAAGACCGCGGTGGTGCCGGAGTTGCTGAGCGCACCGGTGATCTTGCGCAGCGCCTGGCTCATCAGCCGGGCCTGGAGGCCGACGTGGCTGTCGCCCATCTCGCCCTCGATCTCCGCGCGCGGCACGAGAGCCGCCACGGAGTCGATGACGATGATGTCGAGGGCGCCGGAGCGGATGAGCATGTCGGCGATCTCGAGCGCCTGCTCTCCGGTGTCGGGCTGGGAGACCAGGAGCGCGTCGGTGTCGACGCCGAGCGCCTTGGCGTACTCCGGGTCGAGCGCGTGCTCCGCGTCGATGAACGCCGCGATACCCCCGGCCGCCTGCGCGCTGGCCACCGAGTGGAGCGCAACGGTGGTCTTACCGCTGGACTCCGGGCCGTAGATCTCCACGACCCGGCCGCGGGGCAGGCCACCGACGCCGAGCGCGACGTCGAGCGCGATGGACCCGGTGGGAATCACCCCGATGGGCGGGCGGGTGTCGTCGCCGAGACGCATCACCGAGCCCTTGCCATGGTTCTTCTCGATCTGGGCGAGGGCGAGCTGCAACGCCTTCTCGCGGTCGGGTGCGGTCATCGCCGGGTTCTCCACCTCGTGCTCGGGATGTTCTCGATCACCGTCGACGGTAGAGGGAACCACCGACAGTCCGTGGGCGGCGGCCGGATCTGTGGATGGCCGACCCGCGGTGTGGACAAGAGCCTAGCGAACACCTGTTCGAGCGCGCAGGCGACACGCCCGCGTGGTAGAGGCCTCGTTCGGCCTGCGTCCTACCTGCGCTTGGGCGGCACGTCGTAGACCTCGCAGACCGCGCGCCACACATCGCGCGGGTCGATCCCCGCCTCCAGCGCCTCCTCGACGGTGCGCCCGCCCAGCTCGGAGAAAACGTGGTCGCGGGCCACAGCGGCCGCCCTGGCCGGGCCGAACTCGCCGTCCATCAGCTCCCGGAAGTACGTCAGTCGCACCTCCTCAACGGTAGTGGCACGCTGCGGGTGTGCCGGAGCTGCTGCCGGGAGTCTGGTCCGCCCTCGGCGGGCGGCCCGCCGAGCTCGCGAGGTGGGAGCGCACCGGCCCGCAGGCCACCCTGCGCTCGGCCTTCCCCGTGACGGACGCCGGCGCCGCCGCCGTCGGGGCGAGCCTGCTCGCCGCCACGCTGGTGCGGTGGCCACGAACGTTGCCGGGGTGATCGCGGGATCAGAACGGCGCCTCGCAAGGCGCCCCCGCACCCTCGTACCGGGCGTACTCGGG
>NZ_BAAAJG010000016.1:0-209000 GCF_039526725.1 Pseudonocardia aurantiaca | reverse complement strand
CAAGGCGCCCCCGCACCCTCGTACCGGGCGTACTCGGGTGCGGGGGCAACGCGGCGAGGCGTCGTTCTGGCCCGCGAGGACCCGGCGGACGTTCGTGGCCACCGCACTAAGCACGGACACGCCGGTCGCGCTGGACACCCGCGCGCTCGCCGTCGCGTTGCGCAGTGAGCGATACCTCCGACGCGACGGGGAGCCAGCCGGGAACCCGTTCGACCCGCTCTCGGCGTTCCACCGCACCGCGGACGGCTGGTTGCGCCTGCACGCCAACTACCCGTGGCACCGCGCGGCCGCCCTCCGCGTGCTCGGCTGCGGCGAGGACGACGCACCCGCCGCGATCGCGGAGCGCCGGGGCTTCGAGCTGGAGACGGCGCTGCACGACGCGGGCGGTGCACCCCGGCGCGCCGCTGCGACCGAGGCAGGCATCCCGGTGACCATCGTCCCCATGGCCGAGATCCCAAGGCGCGCGCGGTGGTCGGGCCGAGGTGCACCGGGGCACCTCGCCGCCTGCGGAGCGCGCCGACCTGCGCGCCACCCCTGGGGACGCTGCTGGCGCACGAACGGATGCCGCGCGGGTGGCAACGGCAGCTCGCGGCGGTCGCGGGCGTGGCTCGGCAGACGGTGGAGCGGATCGAGACGGGTGAGCGCCGCCCGAGTGTGGCGATGCTGCACCGGCTGGCACGCGCGCTGCGCAGCGAGTCCAACGACCAGTCGGCGGTGGCGCTGGCGGAACGCTTGGTCGAGGCCTGTGGAGCAAGCGTGGTCGACTACTCGCGACGGCCTCACCGTCGCCGGGAGCGGCTGGCCGCGCAGGTTCGAGCGTCGGCGGCCGGGAAGCCCCCTGCCACGCCTGCGGACGACCTCACCGGGGTGGTGTTCGCGGAGCTGGCGAACGGTCGGGCCGCCCGGTGACCGCGCGGAGTCCGGACCCGTGGGTGGCCCGCCGCCGTGAGCTGGCCCGGGATGCGCGCCGCCGTGTGGCCGAACAGTTCGTGGAGGCGACCGGCGGCCCGGTGGCATGGCCCGACCCGTTCGGTCGGCTGTCGTCGGCGGCGCTCAACGAGCTGGACCGGCGGATGCCTCCGCGGCCGGAGGACCCGGGGACCGGCTTAGGCAACCGGACCGACTCCGGAGCCACAGACGACGAACAGCCTGCTGATGACGAGGAACGCGCCGCCGCCGCTGGCCACCTGATGCACCGCCCTGCCGCTCACCGTCGCCGACGACGGCACGGTGCTCGTGACGCTCGACGGCCACGACCCGGCGCCGTTCACCGCGCCCGTGGTGCGGGCGGCATTCCTCGCGGCCGTCGAGACCTCGCCGACGTCGAGCAGCTACACCGAGGCGGTCGCGCGGGCCCGCGCGGTGCTGGCCACCGCCGACATCGAGGCGGCGATGCGCGAGCCCACGCAGCAGACTCGCACTCGCGACCAGGTGGCCCGGGAGCGGCGGCGCCGCCTGGCCGCGGAGCGCGACGAGCAGGCCCGCCTTCGGGCCGACCTGGTGGCTGCGCTCGACGCCGCTCGACGGTCTGGTTAACCGAGCGCGGGTGGACCACCTGATGCGAGAAGATCTCCGCATGACCATCGCGGGTTCGATGCCGCAGGTAGTCGAGCGTGAGGGCAAGGTGCGGTTCGCGGTGGGCTCGCCAAGTGGGCCCCGGTCGCAGTCCTGGGTGGTCGCAGGTCACACCGGCAAGAGTGCTAACCGCGACACCAGCAACGATGTCTACGTCGGCACCCGCAAGCAGATGGGTCTGATGAAGCTCTCGCTGCACCAGCGCGAATGGCGGCTGGCTGTCCCGCGGCAGACGGCAGAGCGGTTCGCAATCCCGCTTGCTGACCGAGCTGTCGCGGTCTGGCCGCCAACGCCGGAGATCGCGCAGGGGGCTGGGTGGAGGACCAGCGGGATGATCGTCATCCCTGATTCCTCGCTGGGCCCCACGTGGCTGGAGCGGCGGATGGATCGCGTCACGTTCTTCCCGGCGCCAGAACCCGGCGCCGAGCGCATCGTCATCCTCATCGTCGGTGCACCGGGCGCCCCGGAGTTCAGTCTTAATCCCAGCCGAGATGGCGGCCGCCTGGCTCTCCCCGGCGGGGGCACGGTTCGGTTCTGGATCGAGCAGGCGCCGACCCGGCCGGACCTCGCGGCCGAGCTTCCGGACGTTCGCCGGGCGGCTGCTCGCATGCCCGGGGCGGTGCTTCCGGGGCACGGCTTTGCCCACACCAGTAATCGGCAAGGGGTGCCGGTGCTGGTCGATCTCGGATTGATCACCCGGAGCCACGCTGCTGCGGACTGACGCGCCGCGCCGACGCGGCGCGGCGCGGTCTACTTCTCGGGGAACAGGTCGCGCGACTCCTTCGCCGCGTCGAGCAGCTTCTGGGCCAGCGACTCCGTCACGATCACGCGTTCGGGCGCCTCATTGTTCCGGCGGCACCACTGCGTGGCTGCGCTGGCGGTCAGCTCGCGGTCGGCGATCTCGTCGAGCGCGGCGCGCACGTCCGGCCAGGGCCTCCCCGGTCCCGCGCCCGCCCGCTGGCCGGATTGTCGGTTGCCGGGTGGAGAGCGTGCCATCCATCCGGGCGACCCGGTAGGCGGCGAGGCGGACGAGGAGCGTTGACATCGGACGGAGGGTCACGGAGCTGCGCCGCTAGGGTGACGGGCGTTGTCGACGAAGGGGGGCCCGGTGTCAGACAGGGTCATCGAAGATCCGATTCTGAACCGGCCCTATGACGAACCGAGCCGACACTTCGAGTTCGACGTCGATGGCATAACTGACATGATCGCGGAGCGTCGTCGTCCGTCGTCGTACTTCATCCCGGTCCCGCAGTCCCGGAAGGGCGGCAGGCAGCTCGAACTCACCGAGCTGACCGCCGACCAGATCCAGCTAAACTTGCTGGTCAATCGCATCCGCGAGCACGTCACGGTGTGGCGGCACGCGGGCTACGGGAACGTCAGCCCCACCACGCGCCGGTTGCTGGAGCATTGGGCGGATCCCGAGCGTGACAACCGCGTCCTGTTCTGCCAGCGCGAGGCAGCCGAGACCGCGATCTACCTGGCGGAGGTGGCACCGCGCACCGGGGACGTCTGGATCCGCAACGAGCTAGCGGGGGCGAACGCCGAGTACAACGACGGCCTCAACCGGGTAGCGCTGAAAATGGCGACGGGCTCGGGCAAGACCGTGGTGATGGCAATGTTGATCGCCTGGCAGGTGCTCAACAAGGTCGCGACACCCCAGAACAAGCTCTACTCGAAGCGGTTCCTGGTTGTCACACCCGGGCTCACGATCCGCGACCGGCTGCGCGTGCTGCTGCCGTCCGATCCGGAGAACTACTACCGGCTGCGCGACCTGGTGCCCGCCGACCTCCTCGGCGGACTGGGGCAAGCGCAGATCGTGATCACCAACTACCACGCGTTCCTGCCTCGGGAGCTGGCCACGGCACGCGGCGTGAGCCGTCTGACCAAGGACGTGCTCAACCCCGGTGGCGGACCGAGTCCGTTCACCGAGACCGAGGGCCAGATCGTCACCCGCGTGCTGCGCGATCTCGGCGGCTCGCAGGAGATCGTGGTTTTCAACGACGAGGCGCACCACTGCTACCGCGGCAAGGTCGACGACGAGAAGCTCACCAGGACAGAGCGCACCGAGGCCAAGGAGCGCAACGAGGAGGCCCGGGTCTGGCTGACCGGGTTGCAGGCGATCGAGAGTTCGGTGGGCGTCAAGACCGTCTACGACCTGTCGGCCACCCCATTCTTCCTGCGAGGCTCTGGGTACCAGGAGGGCACGCTGTTCCCGTGGGTCGTCAGCGACTTCGCGTTGATCGACGCCATCGAGTCCGGCATCGTGAAGATCCCGCGCATGCCGGTGGACGACAACCAGGTCTCGCGCACCGTCACCTACCTTGACCTTTGGTCAGAGGTGCGCGACGAGCTGCCGAAGGGCGGGCGACGCGGGCAGGTGGCGCTCGACCCCACCCAGATGCCTGACACTCTCGAAACGGCACTGCGCGCGCTGTACGACTCCTACCAGCGTCGCTTCGACGCTTGGGAAGAGGCCGGGGATGGCGGCGGGACGCCACCGGTCTTCATCGTGGTGTGCAGCAACACAAGCGTGTCCAAGTGGGTGTTCGACTGGATCGGCGGCTACAAGCGCGACGACATCGCGATCCCTGGGGAGTTGCCGCTGTTCTCCAACGTCGCCGAGGACGGTCGCTGGCTGCGCCGGCCGCGCACCATCCTCGTCGACTCCGCGCAGCTCGAATCCGGCGACGGAATGTCGGCGGAGTTCAAGAAGATCGCCGTCACCGAGATTAATGCGTTCCACGCCGACTACGCCCGCCGGTTCCCCGGCCGCACCCTGGACGACGTCTCCGACACTGACCTGCTGCGCGAGGTGATGAACACTGTCGGCAAGCCGGGCAAGCTCGGCGAGCCGGTGCGCTGCGTCGTCAGCGTGTCGATGCTGACCGAGGGCTGGGACGCGAACACCGTCACCCACATCCTCGGCATACGGGCGTTCGGAACCCAGTTGCTGTGCGAGCAGGTGGTCGGGCGCGGCCTGCGGCGGCGCTCCTACGCGGTGGACGACAACGGCTACTTCACCCCGGAGTACGCCGACGTCATCGGGGTGCCGTTCCGGTTCATCCCCACCGTGGCGCAGACCAGGGACGTCACGCTCAAACCAACCAGACGAGTCCACGCCGAACAGGAACGGGCGGCCGCCAAGATCACCTTCCCCCGGCTCACGGGCTACCGGACCGAACTCTCCGAGAGTCGGCTGTTCGCCGACTTCAGCGACGACACCCGGCTCGTGCTGTCCACGGCCGACTTTCCGACCGAGACCACAATTGTCGGCATTGTCGGCGACGAGGACACCCTCACCCTCGCCGAGCTGAAGGCCACGCGCGAGCAGACGGTGGCGTTCGAGCTAGCGAAGCTGCTCGTCGCCGAGTACCTCGACGTGCAAGGACAGCGACTGCCTTGGCTGTTCCCCCAGGCCCTCCGCCTGACGCGACAGTGGCTCGCCGAGCAGGTCGACTACCACGACGACACCTTCCCGGGGCTGCTGCGGATCAAGCAGACGGCCCGTAAAGCGGCGGAGAAGATCGTCCGCGCGATCACCTGGGTCGATGGGGCGCGAGTGGGAACGGTGCTGCCCGTGCTTCGGTCGTTCGACGCGGTGGGCAGCACCGCCGAGGTTGACTTCTTCACCACCAAGACCGTTTTCGGCACCTCGCCGGACCGCTGCCACGTCAACTACGTAACGCTCGACGGGCCGGGCGGGAATGAATGGGAGCGCGCCGTCGCGAAGACTCTCGACACCATGCCCGGCGTCGCCGCGTACGCGAAGAACGACCACCTGGGCTTCTCGGTGCCGTACACCCACGAGGGCATCACTCGGCAGTACGTGCCCGACTTCCTCGTGCGGCTCGACGAGGCCGAGGACAGCGTCGCGCGCACGCTGATCGTTGAAGTATCGGGTTCCCAGAAGTCGCCGGGCCCCACCGCGGAGAAGGCGGCGACCACCCGCACGAGCTGGGTGCCCGCGGTCAACGCCCACGGCGGCTTCGGCCTGTGGGGCTACTGCGAAATCGGGACGGCCGAGATCACGCAAGCCAAAAAGGTACTGACCGCGGCGATGGCCGCACTCCGCGAGCTGGACCCGCCGGCCCGCCGATCGAGGGGAGCCGCCTGATGCCACCGCGCCGCCGAACTGCTGACGGGCCGGTGCCAGTGGAGGCGGTCCGCCACGCAGACAAGCGAGTCAACATCCCCACCGCCGACGCAAAGGACTTCGTGTCGCGTGACGCGGCGACCATCGACAAGGTCCACTACCCGCGCGACCCGTCCCTGGACCCACAGCTCGTTTGGAGGGGCAAGGACGGGCAGGACTCCGAGGACCTGATCGCCGACGCCCCGCCCATCTACATCCAGGAGAAGATCGACCCACGCGTGCTGGTGGAGAACCTCCGCCAGACCTCCGTCAACGGTTCGGCCGAACCGGAGTACACGCTGTTCGACGACTTCGACGGGCTAGAACCGTTCCACAAGATTGACTTCTACCAACATAGCGCCAACTGGTCTAACCGCATCGTGCTCGGCGACTCCCAGCAGGTGATGGCTTCGCTCGCGGAGAAGGAGAACCTCCGCGGCCAGGTGCAGATGATCTACTTCGACCCGCCGTACGGCATCAAGTTTGGATCCAACTGGCAGGTGTCCACGCGCAAGCGGGACGTCAAGGATGGCAAGGTCGAGGACGCCACTCGCGAGGTGGAGCAGATCAAGGCCTTCCGCGACACGTGGGAGCTAGGGATCCACTCCTACCTGTCGTACCTGCGCGATCGACTTGTCGTGGCACGTGACCTCCTGACGGAGTCGGGGTCGATCTTCGTGCAGATTGGTGACGAAAACGTGCACTTGGTGCGAAGCCTCCTCGACGAGGTCTTCGGAAGCGCAAATTTCGTCAGCCTCATTACCTTCAAGAAAACGAGCACCGCGACCGGCGAGCTGCTCGCAGGTGTGACCGACTTCCTCCTCTGGTATGCCAAGAGTAAAGATCGAGTTAAATTTAGGAACCTTTGGCGTACGAAGGTCCCGGGCTTGATTGGAGGTGGCCAGTACAATCTAGTTGAGGGCCCAAAAGGTCAGATTGAGCCCATTGGCGATCGCACGCCCGATAATCTCGATGGCTGGCGTATTCTCGCTCACTCGCCGCTCACGAGTCAAAGCGCTGGACGAGACAAGGGTGAAGGGGCTGCCTCGTGGTTCAACGTAGCGTTCAATGGCAGATCCTTCCGGCCCTCAATGCAAGAGCGCTGGAAAACAAACGAGTCTGGAATGAACAGGCTTAAAGTAGCGAATCGCCTTCTGGCAATCGGAAATACTCTTCGCTATCGCAGATACCTTGAAGACTTTCCAGTCTTCCAGTATTCGAACAGTTGGGAGGATACCGTAACGTCGGGCTTCGGTGACCCCAAATTCTACGTTGTGCAAACTCATACCCGAGTCGTTGAGCGTTGTCTGCTCATGACCACCGACCCCGGCGATCTCGTCCTCGACCCGACCTGTGGCTCCGGCACCACTGCCTACGTCGCCGAGCAGTGGGCCCGCCGATGGATCACCATCGACACCTCGCGGGTCGCGGTTGCGCTTGCCCGTCAGCGCCTGATGGGCGCGAAGCTCCCCTACTACCTCCTCGCCGATTCCGTCGCGGGACGGGCAAAGGAGCAGGAGTTGACCCGTGAGCCGGCCCCGTCCACCGGCACCACCGACGACATCCGCAAGGGCTTCGTCTACCAGCGCGTCCCGCATGTGACGCTCAAGTCGATCGCCAACAACCCCGACATCGTTGAGGGCATGAGCCGCGCTGAGATCGACGCCGCTGTCGCTCGGCATGCCGAGACCGAGGTCCTCTACGACAAGCCCTACGAGGACAAGAAGAAGGTCAGGGTCTCGGGACCGTTCACCGTCGAGAGTGTGTCCCCGCACCGCACCACGAGTTTCGACGCCGAGATCCCGACAAGCGAACAGGCGGCCGAGCAGTCCGACGAGGACGCCTACCTGCGCACGATCCACGACAACCTGCTCGCCGCCGGCGTGCAGAACGGCCGGAAGTCCGAGCGGCTGATCTTCGAGTCCCTGGAACCACACGGCCACCCGCTAATCCAGTTCGTGGGCGAGCGCCGGGGCGGCGGCAACGGCACGCCGCAGCGGGTCGCGGTGAGCGTCGGCCCGCAGTACGGCACGGTGAGCGCCGACTGGGTCAAGGACGCCGCCCGGGAGGCTCTGCGCGGCCGCGGCTTCGACATGCTCGTCATCTGTGGGTTCGCCTTCGACGCCTACACGTCGGAGACCGCCACGGAGTTCGGAGCCGGGAACGCCACCGACTTCGCGTCCGTGCACGCCGAGCGGGAGCTAGGCAGGTTGCCAGTGCTTCTGGTGCGGATGAACGCCGAACTCGCCATGGGCGACGCGGTGCTAAAGAAGACCGGCACAGCGAACCTGTTCACGATGTTCGGCGAGCCCGACGTGCAGATCGACCGCACCGAGCATGAAGTCGTCGTCCGGCTGCGCGGCGTCGACATCTACGACCCCACCACCGGCGTCATCCGCAGCAACGACACAAGTGAGATCGCCCTCTGGATGATCGACAGCGACTACAACGAGGAGTCGTTCTTCGTCCGGCACTGTTACTTCTCCGGCGGCGGCAACGACCCCTACCAGCGGCTCAAGCGGGCGCTCAAGTCCGACATCGACGAGGCGGCGTGGGCGACGATGTACGGCACGCGGTCGCGTCCGTTCCCAGTGCCGAAGACCGGGAGGATCGCCGTCAAGGTGATCAACCACTACGGCGATGAGGTTCTGAAGGTATTTGAGGTGCCCTCGGGCTGAGGCTGCGCTGTGGCGATCACGGCCGCCGCGTGTTCCGGTCCCACGCCACGCCTGGCGCCGGTCGGTCGGTGGCTGATCGTGCTGTCGACTTGGAGTTCCCATCGCCGCTCGCCGTGGCGGGGCGATCGGCGACTTAGGCAGCCCGGTCATCTTCGCCGCATACGAGGCCGATCACCTTGGTGAGGACGTCACGCCCGACCCCGGCGACGCTGGTGGCCGCGCACCGCAGCCGGGACCGCTTCGCAGGCTCCGGCTCGTCTCGGCCGCCTCGGCGAGGGCGGCGATCAGCTCGGCGGCGAGCTGGTCTGCGCGGTCGGGCCAGGCTCCCGTCTCGCGCAACCCGCGCTCAGTGACGCTCATGACGAACCCCGTGCGGCCGAGTGTCCCTTCCCGTTGACCATCCCCGCGTTCGTCAGTCGTGGGACAGACGAGTAGCCCGCTGCTCGTCGAGGTCAAGGGCAGTGAAGATGGTGCACAGGTAGGCCGCGGCGTGCACCGGGAGCCGCGGCGAAGTAACTCAGGCGCCCACGGCCGCGAGCCGCGAAGGCCGCTCGGCCTCCGCCCGGTCCTCGGGGTGCTCGGGGGTCCGCTGGACGCGGTAGAGGGCCATGCGCAGCTCGCGGATGTCGCGGGAGCAGCCCGTAGCCGGCCAGGTGGTGAGGTCGTGGCCGTAGCGGTGGCGGTTTCCGGTAGTCGGCGGCGTCCGAGCACGCTGATAGAGGTGGTTCAGTCCCGGCTTGCGCCGTCCGGCCAGATCACGGTGACCGGCACACCGCGCTGCTTCGCGGCTTCCACGACATCGGCGGTGCCGCCGTAGCCTCGGGCCGGTTCGCCGTCCCAGACCGCGAGGAGCCGGTCTGCCTGGCCCAACATGTACATGCTGGCATCCATGTGGGACTGCGAGGTCGATTCCCGGTGGCCGAGCCGAACCACCTCCACGGCCCTGCTGATCAACGCGTCATAGACGGGGTGGTGCTCGGCGGGCAGGCCGTCCCGGTACTCGGCGGCCGGGACGACCACAACCAGGGAGCCGCTGGCGTCGAGGACCGCTTGGGCGAAGATGCTGTCCGCGCCGTCGGCCAGGCACGTCAGCCCGATCAGCGCGGTGTCGGTGTGTTCGGCGAGCTGGCGCCGGATGGCCGTGTTCACCAGGTTCACGGTTGGCTCGGGTAGCTCGCGGTGGCCGGTGATCGCGATCTGCATTACGTGTGGGCTTCGTACAGGGTCATCAGCGCCTCATCGAGGTTCCGGGCCGCGTCGGTGCGGGCGGGGAGGCTCGCGCGGAACTGTCGAACCCGCGAGGTGATCCGCTCGCTGCTGTACTCGCGGCCGATCCGCAACGCTTCAACCGCCAGCGCGCAGCCGTCGTCGATGCGTCCATGACCGGCGAGTACGTGGGCATGCTCGATGCGCATCAGGGCGCGCGGTTTGGGTGCGCTGAGGGTCGCGGGGATGGCGTCGAACGCGACGGCAGCGCCGCGCAGGTCGCCGAGCCGGGCGAGCGCACTGGCCTGGTAGCGCACGACTTTGGCCTGATCGAAGGTGAACACCCAGGGCCAGACCGGTTCCCCTGGCCGGTTGGCCGCTTGCTCGGCGCTGCGCAGGGCCGCGTAGGTGCTCGCGCGGTCTCGGAGCGCGGCGTGCGCGACGGCGTGGAGCGACGCGAGCCACGCCCGCGCCGACGGCGGCCCGGACGGGTCGAGCTGGGCAGCGGCCCGGTCGAGGAGGATCACACCTTCGCGAGGGTCGCCGGATTCGACCGCGAAATGCCCCAGCGAGGCGGTCATGTAGGAGACCAGCAGCGGGTGGTGGGTGCGCTCCGCGAGGTGGATGGCCTCGGCGTAGCGGCGGCGGGCGACCGCGTTGTTTGCCCTGTCGGCGGCCAGCCACGCCGCGAGGCCAGAGATCTCGGCGAGCACGGAGAAGCCGGTAGCGCTGCGCAGCTGCCCGCTCACGATGTCGGTCGCGAGCGCAAGGTGGGCGTCGACGGCGGGGGCCAGGCGCTCTGAGGAGACGGCCTGTTCCATGTGCCGGTAGTGGGCGGTCGGCCCGGACATCGCCGCGAGCACGTCCGCAGAGTCCCCACCGGCGACGGCCGGGGCGTAGCCCGTGAGGGTCGCCCCGACTGAGGCGCCGAGCGCTGTCTTCAGGAACGTCTTTCGGTCCACATCTTGTGGCTTCCCACGCGGAGGTCGCGCGAACCCCAGGTCACGGTCTGTATCGGCGTCCAGGATGGCACGCAACGCTGCGCGGTATCGAGCAGCTGGCCAGCGGATGACTCCGCGCTCCCATTTGCCCACGTGGTTGGGGTCGACGGCGGTCACCTGGGTGCCGCCGCTAACCCGAAAGATGTGCGCATTGGTCGCGTCGGCCAACTCTTGCCGCGTCATGGGCTCGCCGGGAGCAGAGGGCGATTCGACCCGTTCTCGGGCGGCTCGCAGCCTCTCATTCGGTTGCGGCACGCCGGGCTCTCCTCTGCTCCTGACGGGTCAAACCCCCGGAGGGGTGTCGCGGCGGCGCGCAGCTGATCCGTCGGCGACGCGCTCCACCTTCCCGGGGGCGATCATCATCGTCACACAGTCGGTAGCCGAATGCGCGCACACGGGCACAACGGGAGCCTCGAAACGTCCCCGAACTCTCCCCTTGACATCCCGTGTCCCAGCCCATCCGCCGGTGGTGTTATCGCGGGAGGCTCGGAGCCGTGGCCGACGAGCTGATCACGTTCATCGCCGCGGAGCCGGGGATGGCCGACCGGCTCATCCGCGAGCACGCGAGCGACCCCTCCGGGCATTGCCGGGTCTGCTCCAGCGGCGCGCAGGCGGGCCGGTCCGCCTGGCCCTGCACGCTGCGACGGGCGGCTGTCGCGGCCAACACCGCTGCCGATAAGCAGCAGGGGTGAGCCGGATGTGGGGACCGGGCGGGGCGAGTAGCGGCCTGCGATCGTGGGACACCCGGGTCGTGTTCGTCGAGCAGCGCGGCCGCTGGTGGTCGAACGCCTGGCGCGAGGCGACGAAGAAGCGCATAGAGGCGAACCGGGAGAAGGCGGCAGGGCGTCGAGCGGCGCGAGCCGCCGCTGAGAAGGCGCAGCCGTGAGGCCCAGGGTGTGGAGCACGCGGGTCGTGTTCATCCAGCGGCACCGACGCTGGTGGTGGAACGCCTGGCGGGAGTCGACTGCGACGGAGCTGTACGGGTTCGCGGACTCGCAGGAGGACGCGAGCCTGGCGATGTACCGGGCGATCGAGCAGGCCGGAGAGGTCACGCGCACCGCTCGGGACGTACGCCGCGACTCCTGATCTCGGCCGGTGTGAGGCTGCTCAGGCCGAGGGGGAGCCGGAGTTCGTCCCGACCAGCATCAGGTAGCCCGGGCCGGCCCGGTTGCGTGAAGTCATGCGGACTGGTCCTGCTGGCCTTGTCCACGTACCTGAGGCGTCGGTCGGTCCTCGCGTCGCGCGTCCGCGTCCTGGCCCTTCAGCAGCGAGGCCACCACGAGCAGCATGCGCAGGAGCTTCACGAAGGCGAGCAGCGAGACGACGAAGAACACGATCGTGCCTGCCGGGTTCGGCACGCTGACCGCGGCGTAGCCGATTACGATGGCGCCGAGGAACATCACGCCGAGGCTGCGCAGGAACACCCCGGTGAGATGTGGGCCCCACCTCGCGCGCATCCGGCGCGTGGTGGGGTTCTCCAGGGCCGAGTAGGCGAACAGCGCGGCGACGCCGAACGCCGCGACGTTGGCCAGCAGCGAGGATGTGCTGCTCATCGCTGATCGCTGCCCGTCGGGATCGGTGGCGCCGAACAGCTGGACGACCGGGCTCCACCACAACACGGGGAACGCGATCACCGCGACGAGCACCCAGTCGAGGCTCGGCCGGTCGATCGGGCCTCGCCGGGATGTGCCGGTGGTCATCTCCGGGGCCCTCCGTGATCGTCTACGTCATCGGGTCATCAGCGACGGCTGCACGCAGGTCGTCCTCGAACTTCTCAACGGCGGTGATGATGGCATCGAACGCCGACTGTTCTGAGACGGAAGTGCGCTCGCCGCGGTCGAGGCTGATCGTCCTCTTGATGGTGAAGCGGTGCTGGATCAGGTCGATGGACTCAGCCTTGATCCCGCGGTTGTCCTCGTCGAACACCCTCACCTTGGCCTTGTTCAGGTTCTCCAGCCCGATGGTGCGGACGAGTTCCTCCGCCGCGAGGTAGAGGTCGCGTCGCTGGCGGGAGTCTTCAGGGGTTCTGGCCTTGCTGACCGTGAACTTCATCGCGATCTTGCCGGTCGCGTACCGCGCGGGATGCAGGAAGTGATCAAGAGGGCCGGACACGTCGCGGTCGAGGACCACGGAGGGACCTGCGAACTCCAGGTAGGTGAGGCCACCACCGTCGTGCATGTGCCGCCACCGGTCGGGGTCGATGACGGGCTCCACAGCGAGCTGCACGTTGAGGATCTTCGTTGCGTTGATCCAGCGAGCCACCGCCTGGGGCGACGGGGCAGTGGGCTGCGACCGGAGCAGGCCGAAGACGTTGCCGAACTCCAGGAACTTGACGAACGTCGACTCGATCACCTCCCAGCCGTCACCGGTCGTGCTCATGTCGGCGAGGGTGCCGGTATTCCGGTGCTGCTGACGGGGCATGTCGTCTCGGGTCTTGGTGAGCACGAGGTGGTCGACCAGGTCCCTGGTGTACGTCGTCCCGGTGATCTCGCTGTTGTCGATCGCGTGTCGGGAGCGCCCGTTGCGCGCGTCCTCCGCGACCTCGGCCATGAACGCTGGCCAGTCGACGTCTCCAAGGGGCGTGAGGTCCGGCGCCTGCACGAGGCGCCAGAACGCGACCGTGCGCTTCAGGGTGCGGGTTTGTGGCATGTCTGCCTGCCTTCTGGCGAGCCGCTACGGCCTCGCCCGTCTACTCGTCGCTGCTGGGGCCAGCGCCGATCACACAACGCCGCGGGGGACGGCGCCTCTCACCTGGAGTCGCTGGGGTCGACCCTCCAATCGGTGAGGTGAGTTACACCGTAATTATTCAACCGAGCCCAGCTCGTTTACATACTCCACTTTGGAGGCGACCGGTTGGATCTGCGCGACGAGCGTGCAAGGCGGTACCGCCAAACGGACTAACAAGCCGGATGACTTCAGTTACTGGTCGTAGGTCGCGGCGCGCCATCGCCACGATCGAGACCCTGCGGCGCAGGCTTGCGTTCATGACGTCCTCGCGCGCCCCCTACCGGCTGGAGATCAAGGCCGCCCCGGCAATGCTGGCCCCGCGCCCGCAGACGAGCGCGCCCGCCGTCGGGGCGACGACGATGGACCCGGCGCGCGCCACGGTGCGGATGGTGGTGGCGGCGGTGGTGACGGGCGCGGCGCCGAGGTTGGCGACGTGATCGGGCTCGGTGCGTTCGCGCGCTGACGAGCAGGCCCGGGTTTAGCGCTAGCCTCTCGATCCCGTTAGCCCCACGCTCGACGATGCCGACGCCGGGGCTACCTCTTGGGCAGCTGGCCCGCCCGCTGGAGGAGCCGCACCAGGTCGTCAACGACCGTCTCACCCTCGGTGATCCGCTGGGCGACCGTGCGGCCGCGCACCTCCACACCCAGCATCGCCGGTGTGCCTGCCGCGATCGCCCGGCCTCCGCGCCAGCGCGAGGTGATCCACGAGGTCGTCGTGCTGCCGACCGGCGTCGATCAGCGCGGCGACGTGCTCGAGCGCGGCGCGCTGGCCGACGCGATGACCCGGCGCACGCCCGGCGTGACGATCCGCGACGACTGGAACCGGCCGGTGGGCCGCGTCCTGTCCGCGGTCGAGCTGCCACAGGGTGACCCGCGGCTGGCCGTGCGCACCGAGGCCGAGTGGCGCGCGGCCGCGGGCCCGCCACCCCCGCTCGTCGAGCGTCGCCTGCTCGGATCCGCAGCGCCGCGGCCCTACCGCAGGCCCCGGGTGCTGGACCTGACCCGCGTGATCGCCGGGCCGGTCGCTACCCGCACCCTCGCCGCCCACGGCGCCGACGTGCTGCGGATCGACGCCCCGGGCCGCCCGGAGATCCCGCTGCAGGCCTTCGACACGCTGCCCGGTAAGCGCAGCGCGCTGCTCGACCTCGGTGCACGCCGGGACGTGCTGGCGGAGCTGCTGGCGGGCGCCGACGTCGTCATCGCCGGGTACCGCCCCGGCGCGCTCGACCGCTTCGGTCTCGCGCCCGAGGACCTGGCGCGGCGGCACCCGGGGCTCGTGGTCGTCACGCTGTCGGCGTGGGGCCACCGCGGGCCGTGGGCGAGCCGGCGCGGGTTCGACAGCCTCGTGCAGGCCGCGTGCGGGATCGCGGTCACCGAGGGGAGCGCCGAGCAGCCGGGGGCGCTGCCCGCCCAGGTGCTCGACCACGCCACCGGCTACCTCGCCGCCGCGGGCGCCCTGCTCGCGCTCGCCGAGCAGCGTGAGCAAGGCGGCACGCACCACGTCCGGCTCGCGCTGGCCGGCACCGCGGCCTGGCTGCAGGGCCTCCCGCGCGCCGAGCCGGCCACTGTCCCAGACGTGGATCCGGGCCCCTACCTGCAGGACCTCGACGCCCCGGCCGGCCGGCTCACGGTCGCCGTGCCGCCCGGGACGGTCGGCGGCCGCCCGCTCTCCTGGCCGCCCCCGCCGCCGTCGTTCGGCACGGCGGCACCGGACTGGGCAGGCGGGTAGCGTCAAGGCCGTGACGTCCCCGATGTCCGTTCTCGCGCAGGACCCCACCGGCCTGTCGTCGCCGCTCGGCCAGCTCGCCATCGCGGTCGGTCTGGTGGCCGCGGTCGTCGTCACGCTGCGCTGGTGGTGGACCAACCGGAAGCGGTAGACCCGGTGAGGTCGGCCGGTATCGGTCCGGTCGACCGACTCCGATCCGACTCCGGATCGGCCTCGAGGTCCCGGCCACCTCGTCATCGGCATCCTGGGGCATGCCCCCCGTACACGTGGGCGATCCGGTGCACTGATGCGTCTACACGGCCTTCAGGAACCCCCCGTCGACGACCATGTCGGCCCCAGTAGTGCTCGCGGAGCGGGGCGAGACGAGCAGCGCGACCATGTCCGCTACCTCCTGCGGGTCGACCAGGCGGCCGGTGGTCAGGTTCATCATCTCGGGCGCGACCTCGTCCAGTACCGCGTCCCGGTCGGCTCCGACGTGCGCCGCGAGGATGTCGGCCGCCCCGCCGTCGTCGGTCCACCACGCTGTGCGCACCGGACCGGGTGACACGGTGTTGACCCGGATCCCCTGCGGGCCGAACTCCTCGGAGAGCGACTTCGTGAGGTTGTTCAGCGCGGCCTTCGCCGCCGAGTAGTCCACGTTCATGGGGCCGGGCTGGCGAGCGTTGCCGCTGGAGACGTTGACGATCGAGCCGCCGCCGCGTTCGAGCATCGGCGGAAGCGCCGCGCGAACCGCGCGCACGGCGGAGAAGAGGTTGAACTCGAACATCGCGAGCCAGTCGGCGTCGGTCGGCGCGCCGAACGAGAAGCGCGGCAGCCGCACGCCGGGCGGCGGGCCCCCCGCGTTGTTGACGAGGATGTCGAGGCCGCCGAACTCCTCGACCGCACGGGCCACGACGCGAGCGGGGGCGTCGGGGTCGGTGAGGTCGGCCGGTGCATGGACCAGTCGCGGCCCGGCGAGTTCCGCCAGCCCGGGAGAGCTCGTGCGGGAGGCCACCACGACCCTCGCGCCCTCGTCGAGGTGCGTGCGTGCAATGGCCAGGCCGATGCCTTTGCTGCCACCCGTGACCACGGCGACGCTGTCCTTCAGGTACAGGTCCACACACACGAGTCTCGTCCCGGGACGAGGCCCGGTCTGGCGGGTTCCGGACGCCCGGCTGTCGCGTCCGAAAACCGCTACCCCAACCGATCGCGGCCGCAGCGGGTCTCCCCTGGTGCGCCAGTGAGGCGCAGACGATCGAAGGAGACCAGCCATGAAGCCGATCCGTTCCCTCGCCGCCCGCGCCGCCGCCACCGCCGTGCTCGCGACCGCCCCCGTCCTCCTCGCCGCGGCTCCGGCGCACGCGGCCCCCGGGACCTGGGCCGCGATCGCCATCTCCGTCCAGACCGGCAACATCGGCTACTCCTACGAGCACCCGTCGGCGGCCGCGGCGGCGAGCGCCGCGGTCGACGAGTGCAACGTGCGTGGCTGCCAGACGGCCGTGCAGGTGAGCAACGGCTGCGCCGCCGTCGCGCAGGCGCCGAACCGGTCATGGGGCTGGGCCTACGCGGCCTCGCGCGTGGCCGCGGAGCGGGAGGCCGTCCGGTCGACCCCGGGCAAGGGGGCGCGCGTGCTTGCCTGGGTCTGCACGGGCGCACACCAGTAGCCCCCGGGCAGCCCGGTGTTGCAGCATGGCCCGGTGACCGTGATCGCCGTTCCGTACCACCTCGACGAGCACCTGCCGGGCCTGGAGCTGCCGCTCGCCCCCGACCACACGGTCGTCGCCGATCTGCCGGAAGGCGGCCGGTGGCAGCGGATGGCCGCCCTGTACGAGCAGGTCGCGACGCTCGTCGCGGAGGAGGTGGGGGCCGGCCGGGTGCCGGTGGTGCTCTCGGGCGACTGCACCACCTCGCTCGGCGTGGTCGCGGGGCTGCAGCAGGCCGGGCGGGCGCCCGCTCTCGTGTGGTTCGACGCGCACGGCGACGTGCAGACGCCGGAGACGTCCACGTCCGGCTACCTCGGCGGCTTTCCCGTCCGGCAGCTCGTAGGCGGCTCGGACCGCACCGTGGCCGAGCACATCGGGCTGCGGCCCGTGCCCGAACGGGACGTCGTGCTGGTCGACGCGCGCGACCTCGACCCGGCCGAGGCCGAGTACCTCGCAGGGGCGGCCATCCGCCGGGTGCCGGTGGCCGGTCTGCCCGGGGTACTGCCGTCCGGGCCCGTCTACTTGCACCTCGACGTCGATGTGGTGGATCCGGAGGAGCTGCCGGGCCTGCTGTTCCCGAGTCCGGACGGGCCGGGGCTCGCGGACGTCACCGCCGCGGTGCACGCGGTGCTGCACTCGTGTGACGTGGTCGCGATCGGGCTCGCGTGCACGTGGCACCCGGGTACGGGCGGCAACCGGGTGATTGCGAGCCTGGCAGAGGAGCTCGTGGCCGGCTGACCCTCGAGCTCCGAGCAGACGGGCCGCCACATCGCCCTGCGCGGCCGGGGTCGCGTTTGCCATGGCCGGTTCGTCCGGAACTGTCGGTACGCAGGCGCATCATGGACGACGTGAGTCCGCTCGACCGCTTCTCCCCCGCGACCAGTGAATGGTTCCGCGGGGCCTTCGCGGCGCCCACGGCCGCGCAGGAGGGCGCGTGGAGCGCGGCGCAGGAGGGCAAGCACGCCCTCGTCGTCGCGCCCACCGGCTCCGGCAAGACGCTCGCGGCGTTCCTGTGGGCGCTCGACCGGCTCGCCGCGGAGCCCGCCCCCGCCGACCCCCGGCACCGCTGCCGTGTCCTCTACGTCTCCCCGCTCAAGGCGCTGGCCGTCGACGTGCAGCGCAACCTGCGCTCGCCGCTGGCCGGCATCCGCCAGGCCGCGGGGCGGCTCGGGCTGCCGGTCCCCGACATCACCGTCGGTATGCGCACCGGCGACACCCCGGCCGACGAGCGCCGCCAGTTCGCCCGTACCCCGCCCGACGTCCTGGTCACCACACCCGAGTCGCTGTTCCTGCTGCTCACCTCGGCCGCGCGCGAGTCGCTGCGCGGCGTGGAGACGGTCATCGTCGACGAGGTGCACGCCGTCGTCGGCACCAAACGCGGCGCGCACATGGCGCTGTCGCTCGAGCGGCTCGACGAGTTGCTACTGAGTTCTGCGGGACACCCGCACCCGGGAAGGCCGGCACAGCGCATCGGGCTCTCGGCCACGGTCCGCCCGCTCGACGAGGTGTCCGCCTTCCTGGCCGGCGCGCGGCCGGTGGAGGTCGTGCAGCCGCCCATCCCGAAGACCATCGAGGTGCAGGTCGAGGTCCCGGTGCCCGACCTCGGTGCGCTCGACGAGCGGCCCGCGGTGGGCAGCTCCGACGAGGAGGTCATCGGGTCGGCGGCAGGCACCGCGCAGCGCCCCTCGATCTGGCCCGCCGTGGAGCGGCGGCTGCTCGACCTGGTGCGGGAGCATCGCTCCACCATCGTCTTCTCCAACTCGCGTCGGCTCGCCGAGCGGCTCACGGCCCGGCTCAACGAGCTCGCGGCCGAGGACGCGGAGGAGGCGGTCGATCTTGAAACCTTCCCGGCCGAGGCCGTCGGCCAGTCCGGCATCGGCGGGGGCGCCCCGCCCACGGTCGCGAAGGCGCACCACGGCTCGATGTCGCGCGAGCAGCGCACCATCGTGGAGGAGGAGCTCAAGGCCGGCCTGCTCCCCTGCGTGGTGGCCACCTCCAGCCTGGAGCTGGGCATCGACATGGGCGCAGTAGACCTCGTCGTGCAGGTGGAGGCGCCGCCGAGCGTGGCGTCGGGGCTGCAGCGGGTGGGGCGCGCGGGCCACCAGGTGGGCGCGATCTCCCGGGGAGTCGTGTTCCCCAAGTACCGGGGCGACCTCGTCTCGTGCGCAGTCGTCGCCGAACGCATGACGGCGGGCGCGATCGAGTCGCTGCGCTACCCGCGCAACCCCCTCGACGTGCTCGCCCAGCACATCGTCGCGATGGTGGCGCTGGAGCCGTGGCAGCTGGAGGACCTCGCTCGGGTCGTCCGCCGGGCGGCCCCGTTCGCGGCGCTGCCCGAGTCGGCCCTGCACTCGGTGCTCGACATGCTCGCAGGGCGCTACCCGTCGGAGGAGTTCGGCGAGCTGCGCGCCCGCATCACGTGGGACCGGGTCACCGACACCTTGCAGGGCAGGCCCGGTGCGCAGCGGCTCGCGGTCACGTCCGGCGGCACCATCCCCGACCGCGGCCTCTTCGCCGTAATGACGCCCGGCGGCGCCGATGGGCGGGGCTCGCGGGTCGGCGAGCTGGACGAGGAGATGGTCTACGAGTCGCGCGTCGGCGACACGTTCCTGCTCGGCACGTCCAGCTGGAGGGTGGAGGACATCACGCACGACCGCGTGATCGTCACCCCCGCCCCGGGGCAGCCCGCGCGGATGCCGTTCTGGAAGGGCGAGTCCATCGGCCGCCCGTTGGAGCTGGGGCGCGCGGTCGGCGCGTTCGTGCGGGAGATGGCCGGGCTCTCCGACGAGGCCGCCCGGGAGCGGGCATCTGCCGCGGGCCTCGACGCGTGGGCCGTCGACAACCTCCTCGCCTACATCCACGAGCAGCGCGACACCACACGCCACGTGCCGAGCGACCGCACGATCCTCGTCGAGCGGTTCCGCGACGAGCTGGGCGACTGGCGGCTCGTGGTCCACTCGCCGTTCGGCGCGCAGGTCAACGGGCCGTGGGCACTCGCGATCGCGGCCCGGATGCGGGAGCGGCGCGGGGTCGAGGTGCACGCCTCCGGCGCCGACGACGGCATCGTGCTGCGGCTGCCCGACGCAGTCGACGAGTCGGGGGCCGAGGTCGTCCCCACCGCGGAGGACGTGCTGCTCGACCCGGCCGAGGTGGAGCAGGTCGTCGTGGCCGAGCTGGGTGGCTCGTCGCTCTTCGCCTCCCGGTTCCGGGAATGCGCGGCCCGCTCGTTGCTGCTCCCGCGGCGCGACCCGCGGCGGCGAAGCCCGCTGTGGCAGCAACGGCAGAAGTCCGCACAGCTGCTGGCGGTCGCGGGCAGGTACGAGCAGTTCCCCGTCACGCTCGAGGCGATGCGCGAGTGCGTGCAGGACGTCTACGACCTCCCGGGCCTGCGGGAGCTGATGGCTGCGGTGCAGTCGCGGTCGGTACAGGTGGTCGAGGTGGCCACCCCGTCGCCGTCGCCGTTCGCGCGGAGCCTGCTGTTCGGGTACGTGGGGATGTTCCTCTACGAGTCCGACGCGCCGCTGGCCGAGCGCCGGGCCGCGGCCCTGTCGCTCGACTCCACCCTGCTCGCCGAGCTACTGGGCTCCGAGGCCATCCGGGAGCTGCTCGACCCGGAGGTGCTGGCGGAGGTCGAGGCCGCGCTGCAGCGGCTCGCGCCGGAGCGGCACGCCCGCGACGCCGAGGGGGCCGCCGACCTGCTGCGGTTCGTCGGCGACCTCACCACGGAGGAGGCGCAGGCCCGCGGGGTCCAGCCCGGGTGGCTGGCCGAGCTGGAGCGGGCGCGCCGGGCCATCCGGGTCCGGATGGGCGGCGAGGAGCGCTGGCTCCCCATCGAGGACTCCGGCCGCGTGCGCGACGCGCTCGGCGCGGCCCTGCCCGTCGGGGTGCCGGAGACGTTCACCGAGCCCGTCGCCGACCCGCTGGGCGACCTGGTGCTGCGCTACGCCCGCACCCACGGTCCGTTCGCGGCTGCCGCGTGCGCCGCCCGGTTCGGGCTGGGCGTGGCCGTGGTCGCCGGCGTGCTCGACCGGCTGGTCGGATCAGGGCGGCTGGTACGCGGCGAGCTGCGGCCGCTCGGCCTGCTCGCAGGGCCGGGCCATCAGCAGGGCGCGGAAGGCATCGAGTACTGCGACGCCGAGGTGCTGCGGCGGCTGCGCCGGGCGTCGTTGGCGCGGCTGCGCGCCGAGGTCGAGCCGGTGGAGCAGCGGGCGCTCGGCCGGTTCCTGCCGGCGTGGCAGGGCGTGCAGGCTGCCCCCGGTGGCGACCGGCGCGGGCGGATGCGCCGGGCGCCGGGCGCGGAGGACGTGCTGGGCGTTGTCGAGCAACTCGCCGGGGCGCCGCTGCCGGCGAGCGCGCTGGAGTCGCTGGTCCTCCCGGCCCGGCTGCCCGGCTACACCCCCGCGCTGCTCGACGAGCTGACGGCGGCGGGAGAGGTCACCTGGAGTGGCTGCGGTCCACTGGCAGGCAGCGACGGGTGGCTCGCCGTCGCACCCGCCGACGTCGCCGACCTCCTGCTCCCGGAGCCGGAGCCGGACGTCGCCGCCACTCCTCTGCACCGGGCCCTGCTCGCCGCACTTGGTCTGCCCGAGCTGGACGCGCCCCCCGTCGGCGGTGGGGCGCTCTTCTTCCGTGAGCTGGCCGACCGCACCACCCGCGCCCTGCTCGACGCGGGCGAGGCCGCCGCACCCGACGACGCCGTGGTCACGGCGATCTGGGACCTCGTCTGGGCCGGGCTGCTCACCAACGACACCCTGGCGCCACTGCGCGCCCGGCTCGGTGGGCGTTCGGCCGGCAGTCGCGGCGGCCCGGCCCACCGCAGCAGGCGCAGCCCCGCCCGCGGCCGGTACGCGCAACTCCGCGCCGGGCGGCCGGCCATGCCGAGCCGCAGCGGGCCGCCGTCGGTGGGCGGGCGGTGGTCGCTCGCGGTCGAACGCGAGCCTGATCCCACCCGCCGCGCCCACGCCAGGGCCGAGGCCTTCCTCGAGCGCCACGGCGTGCTCACCCGCGGGGCGCTCGGCACCGAGCGCGTGTCCGGCGGTTTCGCCGGGGTGTACCGGGTGCTGCGGGCCATGGAGGACTCCGGGCGGGCCCGGCGCGGCTACGTCGTCGAGGGCCTCGGCGCGGCGCAGTTCGCGGTGCCAGGGGCGATCGACCGGCTGCGGGCGCTCTCCCGTCCCGACGGGGCACCCGTGGGCGGGGCCGAGCCCGGCGGCACGGGCCTGTCCAGCGTGGTGCTCGCAGCCGCCGACCCCGCGCAGCCCTACGGTGCGGCCCTCGCCTGGCCCGCCACCGTCGGCGACACGAAGCACCGGCCGGGACGCAAGGCCGGCGCACTGGTCGTGCTGGTCGAGGGTGCGCCCGTGCTCTACGTCGAGCGCGGCGGCCGGTCTCTGCTGTCGTTCAGCACCGACCGCGACGAGCTCGCTGCCGCTGCCCAGGCCCTGGCGGGGGCCGTGCACGAGGGCTGGCTCGGCTCGCTGGCCGTCGAGCGGGCCGACGGAGTGGGGTCGCTCGGCTCGGAGCTGGCCGACGTCCTCACCGAGGCCGGTTTCCGGGTCACCCCCAAGGGGCTGCGCCTGCGCGCCTGAGCGGGTCCGCGCCCGTCACGGCAGGAGGATGATCTTCCCGGCGGCCAGCCGGTCCTCGAACCGCTGGTGCGCCTTCGCCGCCTCGGCGAGCGGGAGGGCGCTGTCCACCAGCGGGGTGAGCTCTCCGCGCGCGGCGAGCGCGAGCACCTCGGACCGGGAGCCGTCCACCTCCGCCATCGTCGCCCGCACGAGCGACAAGCCGCGCGGTTCCAGGTCGGCGGGCTCGACCGCAGGCCAGTCCCCGCTGATGAGCCCGTAGACCACCATTCGGCCCGTGCCCGGGGTGAGCGCGTCGAGCAGTGGACGGGCAGAGGTGCCGCCGATGCACTCGAACACCACGTCGACACCCCGCGGCACACGCGACTGCCAGCCCGGCTCGGAGTGGTCCACCACCTCGTCGAAGCCGCGCTCGCGTGCCTTCGCCAGCTTCGCCCGGCCGCCTGCGGTCCCGATGACGCGGGCAACGCCGCGGCGCCGGGCGAGCTGCGCGAGGTACCCGCCGACCGGCCCGGCCGCGCTCTCGATCAGCACCGTCTCACCGCCGCCGAGCCCGGCCTGGTCCAGCACACACGCGGCGGTCGCCGCCTGGGCCGCGACGGCCACGGCGTCGGCTGCCGACAGCCCGTCCGGCACGGGCGTGACGGCTTCGGCGGGTGCCGCCAGGAGCTCGGCGTAGGCGCCGCCTGTCATGTCCATGGCGACCACCCGGGCCCCTGCCAGGGCGGGGTCGGCGCCCGGTCCGACCTCCACGACGGTGCCCGCCGCCTCGAACCCGAACACCGCCTCGCCCCACCCGCGCAGCGGCTCGCGGCCTTCCTCGACGCCGCGCTCGACCTGGTGACGAGCAACATCAACCTCATCACCGCGCACGAGCGCTCGACCGCCCACCGCGACGGTGACTCGCCGGTCTACCTGGCGTGGCACGGTCACATCGCCGCGCTCATCGCGGAGGCCCGCCCCGACCTGGACGCCGACGTGCTCGCCCACGTTGCGCTCGGGGCGATGAGCAGCGATCTCGTCGTCCGCATGCTCCGGACGGGGCAGACGGAGCGGCTGGCCCGCAGCCTGCACCACGTCGTCGGGTCGCTGCTCGGCCAGGACTCCTGATCCACCGCGCCTGCCCAGCAGGCACACTCCCGACCGAACGGGAGGAGCGCGGTGGAGCACGAGGACGACCCGGCCGACAAGACCGACCAGGCCGGGCAGAACGAGCAGAACGAGCAGAACGAGCAGGCCGAGCAGAACGAGCAGGCCGGTGCCGCCGGGGCCCCGGGGCGGGCGGACCGGCACCAGAAGAAGCGGCGGCACGGGCGGCGCACGCGGGAGCGCCGTCGCAAGCGCCGCAAGGACGAGGACCGCGACGACGCGGTGTCGGACGCTCTGGACACCGCCGACGCGGCAGTCGAGCTGGGCGGCGGATGTTCCCGGCTCCCCGGATGCGGACGCGGCAGAGGCGGACGCACGGATACCGACGGCTGCGGGTCCGGCAGCGGGTCGGGCGGGAGCCGCGGCGGTGGCGGTTGCGACGGGTGCGACGGGCCGTGCGACTTCAACCTGCTCCGGCTCTCCACGATGCTGGTCCTGGCCGCGGCGCTGATCCCGGAGCGTCCAGCAGGGAAGCAGCTGGTCAGAGCCCTCGTGCGGGCCTACCAGCGCTGGCTCACCCGGTTCACACCTGCGTGCCCGTCCACGCCGAGCTGCTCGGCGTACGCGATCGCCGCCGTGGACGCGCTGGGCGCCCGGCGGGGGCTCGTCGCCGCCGCCGAGCGCATCCGGTCCTGCGGCCCGGGCTGAGCTGACCTCAACGGCGCCGCCTGCTCGGGCGGTGGCCCGACGGGTGGCGTCTGCGCCGCCTGGCCGCGTCCCCTCGTTCACGGACGGCGACCAGCGCTGCCTCCGCCGGCTCGGGCAGCGGTTCGGGCGGCGGTTCGGACGCCGGCCGGGCGAGCGGCTGCGGCGCCGACCGGTGCACGAGCCACTGCTGCCCGAGGGTCCAGGTGCTGTTGGTGAGCAAGTACAGCAGGATCGCGATGGGGAACGGGAAGAGGACGCCGCTCACCAGCACGCCTGCCGGGAAGATCCACGGCGTCCAGCGCATGATCGACGCGGCGGGCCCGTCGGCGGGCTGCTGGCGCACCGAATGCCGGGCCGAGAAGTGCGTCGCGACGGCCGCGAGCAGCGTCAGCGGCACCACGACGAGGGCCACCTCCCAGCGGTCGACGTGCGCCCCGAACGCGTCGAGAAGCCCCTGCGGCATGGTCAGGTAGGACGAGAGCGGCACGCCGAACAGGTGCGCCTCCAGGAACGAGCGCACGTCGTCGGGCGTGAAGGCGTAGTTGGCGATGGTGCCGTTCTGCGCCAGCGTGAGGCCGCGGCGGTTGAAGCTGGTGAGCACGTGCAGGAGGCCGAGGAAGACCGGCAGCTGCACCAGCGCGGGGAGGCAGCCGCCGAGTGCGCTCACGCCGTGCGCGCTCTGCAGGGCGCGCGTCTCCTCCAGTAGCCGCTTCGGGTCGTCGGCGTGACGTTTGCGCAGCTCGGCAACCTGCGGGGCGATCGCCTGCATGGCGCGACCGGATCGGAGCTGGGCGAGGAACGGGCGGATCAGCAGGGCGCGCAGGGTCAGCACGAGGAACACGACCGAGAGCGCCCACGCGGCACCGCTCGCCGGGCCGAGCAGGAGGCCGAACAGCTGGTGCCAGCACCACATGACACCAGAGACGGCGAAGTAGACGGGGTCCACTAAGGAAGACATGACAACGCTCCAGGGCGACCGGGACGGGACTCGTCGACCGGCGGCGCTGGAAGGGCCCCCTACCTCGGGGCAGGGTGCTAGGGCGCCGCCGGGAGGAGCACCGACGGCGCACGGGATCGCGTGCGGCCGGGGGCGTCCGGGTCGCGCAGGCGCGGGACCGCGCGGCGGGCGAGCGCGCGGTGATGGTCGCGCGCGGCCACGACAGGCCCGTAGGCCCCGGCGACCGGAAGCACGACGGTGGCGGCGCGGGCCAGGGCGAACGCGCAGAGCAGCACCCCGAGCGCCCCGACGAGCAGCGGCGACGGCTGGGACATCAGCGCGGCCGTCGAGATCGCTGACAGCGCGGCGACGACGACGAGCCCCCGGATCATGGCGGCGCGGCCGCCGACCGGGGTGGGCAGCAGCGGGCCGTGCGCCCGCGCCGCGATCCCCGTCACGCACTCACCGTACCGGGATAACGCTGGCGGGCGGCGCGGCGAAGAGGGCAGGGTGCTCGGAGTGCTGACCGTCCCGTCGAGCGTGGTGCCCGAGCTGCGCCCCTGGTTCGCCCCGGAACGGCCCGGGCCGCTGATCTTCGAGCACGTGGCCCGCACCGGGCACGGGCGCTGCCGGGTGGACCGCTGGCCGGACCCACAGGTCGTGAGCGCTGAGCTGCCGTCCAACTACGCGATGCGCGGCGACCCAGCGCACCTCACCACGCGCGACCTCGCAGGCGTCGCCGGGTTCGTCGAGGCCCCCGCAGGCTGGCTGCCCGCCCTGCGCAGCGCAGACCCGCAGACCGGGGTGTGGCAGCGGGTGGTGGCCGCGCTCCCGGCGGGGGCCACGGTCCCGCCGCCGCGGGCTGACGTCCGTCTGCTCACCCCGGCCGACGCGCCCACGATGGCCGGGCTGAGCCGCGACTCCGCGTGGATCCACGAGACGTGGGGCGGCCCGGCCGGCCTGCTGGCAGCGAGGGTGGCCCGCGCCGTCGTCGTCGACGGGCTGGTCGCCGCGCTCGCGGTGCCGTTCTACGTCGGCGCCGAGCACGAGGACGTCGGGGTGGTCACCGAACCGGAGCACCGCGGGCGCGGGCTCTCGACGACGTGCGCGGCGGCGGCGGTCGCGGACATCAGGGCGCGCGGCCGCATCCCGACCTGGTCCACATCGCCGGACAACACGGGGAGCCTCGCCGTGGCCGCGCGGCTGGGCTTCAAGCACGTCCGCGACGACGTGCTCTACGCCGTCCGCACGCCCATCCCGCACTAGCGACCAAAGGATTGCTAACGACCGTCGGGGAAGAGCAGCCCGCGCTGGTAGCCCGCCGCCACGGCCGACGCGCGGTCGCGCACCTCGAGCTTGGCGTAGATGTGCAGCAGATGGGTCTTCACCGTGGCCTCGCTGATGAAGAGCTTCTGCGCGGTCTCGCGGTTGGTCGACCCGGCCGCGACGAGCCGCAGCACCTCCAGCTCGCGGCCGCTCAACGTGTCCTGAGCCGGGGCCCGCACTTGGCCCATGAGCCGCCCGGCCACGGTGGGCGAGAGCACCGCTTCACCCCGGTGCGCCGCCCGGACCGCCCGCAGCAGTTCATCGCGCGGGGTGTCCTTCAGCAGGTAGCCCGTGGCGCCGGCCTCGATGGCGGGCAGCACGTCGCGGTCGGTGTCGAACGTGGTCAGCACGAGCACCCGGACAGAGGGCGCCCTGCGGCGCAGCTCGCCGATCGCCTCGACGCCGCCCATAGTGGGCATCCGCAGGTCCATCAGTACGACGTCGACGGGCTCCGCCGCCACCCGCGCGAGCGCCTCGGCGCCGTGCCCGGCCTCGCCCACGACCGTCATGTCGGGCTCGCCGTCGATCACGCCGCGCAGCCCGTCGCGGACGACGGGGTGGTCGTCGACGATCAGCACCCGGATGGAACTCATGACCTGACCTCCGCCGGGATCGCCGGCACGCTTGCACTCAGCGCCGTGCCATCACCCGGCGCGCTCTCGACGTCGAGCGTGCCCGACACCCGCCGCATCCGCTGCTCCATCGCTGCCAGCCCGAAGCCGGAGCCGCCGCTGGGCCGGGGGGCGCCGGCGGGCACGAAGCCGCGCCCGTCGTCGCGCACGTCGAGCACGACCACATCGTCCATGTAGGACAGCGTGAGCCCGACGCGCGTGGCGCGCGCGTGCTTGCCGACGTTGGCGAGAGCCTCCTGCGCCACGCGGAACAACGTGACCTCCAGCTCGGGCAGCAGCGGCCGCGCGTCGCCGGTCGTGTCGAGGATCAGCACGACGCCCGCGGACTCGGCCCACTTCTTCGCCATGTCGGCGATCGCGTCCGGGAGCTGCGCGGCTGCGAGCCGGCCGGGCGCGAGCGCTTCGACCGAGCGCCGGGCCTCCGTGAGGCTCTCCCTGGCCAACGCGGCGGCGGTGTCCATGTGCCGGCGGCGGACATCCGGGTCGGCGTCGCCCGACCCGGCCGCCTCCAGCTGCGTGATGATCCCGGTCAGGCCCTGGGCGATGGTGTCGTGGATCTCCCGCGCCAGCCGCGCCCGCTCGTCGAGCACGCCGGCCTCCCGAGCCTGGGCGAGGAGTTGGACGTGCAGCCCGGCGTTATCCTCCAGGGTCTCCGAGAGCCGCCGGTTGGCCTCGTTCAGCTCGACGATGATCTCGCGACGCCGCTGCGACAGCTGCGACGTCAGCAGCCCGAAGTAGGTGAACCCGCCCGCGAAGGCCGCGTTGACGACCGTGAGGGCGATCAGGCCCGCGACGTAGGTGGGGGTGAACTCGTTGCCGGCGAGACTGCCGCCGAGCTGGGAGTACGCCACGATCACCGCGGTGCCCGCGATGCCCACCCAGCGCCAGCGGCCGCGGAGGAAGGCGAAGGAGTGGGTGTACCCGGCGAAGGCCTGGAACCCGTAGAACGGCGACAGGTACGTGAGCAGCGCCGAGAGCGCCAGCAGCCCGGCGAAGTACACCCCGCCCCAGCGCGGGCTCGTCTCCGCCCGGCAGCCGGTGTTCTGGCTGGTGAACCCGTACGACCAGGCCGCGGTGGCCAACACCAGCAACCCCGTGACCAGCCAGTACGACAGCGTCGCCGGGATCACGAGTGGGGTGAGGACCGTGCCGATGACGAGCCCGAAGTAGGGGACGAACCGGTTGACGACGGAGTCGAACTTGCGCCCGCGCTCGTCCAGCGCGTCGCTGTCGCCGTCCACGAGCACCGGTCCGCCGACCGCGCCCGCCCCCCTCGGCTCCGTCACCCCCACCTCATTTCACTCCCACCGGAAGAACCTAGCGGCCGTGCCCGTCGCCACCACCGCGATCAACGCCATCACGGCGAGCTGCACCGGATCGGCACCGTCGCCCGTCCAAGCGCCCTGGAAGGCCCCGATGCCCGGGGGGACGAAGTCGCCGATCCGCACGATGACGTCCGGCAGGAGGAACTTGGGCAGATACACCCCGGCGAAGAACTGCGTCACCATGAAGACGACCGTGCCGATGCCGGTGGCCACCTTGGCCCGGGGCGCCACGGCCGCGATCAGCAGGCCGATCGCGAACACCGCGCCCGTGCCGCAGAGGAAGGCGAGCGCGAAGCCGAGCGGGTGCCGCGGCGCAGTCACCCCGAAGACGCCGACGGCCACCGCGACCATCAGCACCGTGCCGAGCGCGACCGTGACGAGGTTGAGCAGCAGTTGCACGACGAGCACCGCGAACGGGCTCACCGGCGTGGCCGACATCCGTCGCAGGATGCCCTTCTCCCGGTAGGTGGCGAGGCCGGTGGGCAGGTTCTGCACGCCGAGCACGGCGATGCTGATGGCGAGCAGCGACGGCGCGAAGTACTCGGTGAACCGCAGGCCGCCGAAGACCTCGGCCGGCTCCCGCAGCGCGGGCACGGCGCCGAGACCAGCGAGCACCGCTGCGGGCAGGAGGATGCCCAACAGCGTGGTGACCGGGTCGCGCAGGAACAGCCGGGTCTCGGCCTTCGCCAGCGCGAGCAGTGGGCGCGCCCGGCTCATCCGCTGCCGGTGGGCCGGGGCGGCGACGAGCTCGGTCATGGTTGCGGTCCTCAGATCTCGGCCGCGTGGCCGGTCAGGGCGACGAAGGCGTCGTCAAGGGTGGCCTGGTCCAGGCGCAAGTCGATGGCCACCACCTGGTGGCGGGCCAGCTCCGTGGTGACGACATGCAGCAGCTCCCCGCTGCCCGTCACCTCGACCGTCCGGCCGGTGCGGCGCACGGACGACACCTCCGGCAGGGCCGTCAGCACGGCGTCGTCGAACGGGGCGGACGGGCGGAAGCGCAGCCGCTGCGCGCCGGGGAGGCTCGCGACCAGGCCCGCCGGGGTGTCGAGCGCCACAACGTGGCCTGCGTCGATGACAGCGATTCGGTCGCAGAGCCGCTCGGCCTCCTCCATGAAATGGGTGACCAGCACGACGGTCACGCCGCTGTCGCGGATCTGCTCGATGGCCGCCCACGTGTCGCGGCGGGCCTGTGGGTCGAGCCCGGTGGTCAGCTCGTCGAGGATCGCGACGCGGGGGTTGCCCACGAGCGCCAGTACGATCGACAGCCGCTGCTTCTGCCCGCCCGAGAGCGCCGCGAACGCCGTCTTCCGCTTGGGGCCGAGGCCCCACCGCTCGATCAGCTCGCCGGCGTCGGCCGGGTCCGGGTAGAAGGACGCGAACAGCTCGACGGCCTCACCGACCCTCATCTTCTCCGGTAGCTCGCTGGCCTGCAGCTGGATGCCGAGCACGCGGCGCAGCTCGACCCGGTCACGCAGCGGGTGGAGCCCGAGCACAGAGATCGAACCGCCGTCCGGGGAGCGCAACCCCTCGATGCACTCCACGGTCGTGGTCTTCCCCGCGCCGTTGGGGCCGAGGATGCCGAAGATCTCGCCCTGCTCGACGGCGAACGAGACGTCGTGAACCGCGACGTGGTCGCGGTAGCGCTTGTGCAACTCGTGCACCTCGATGACGGGCATGGCCCAAGGGTGCTGCGGAGCGGGCGACGAAGAATCGACCGACGCGAGAGACCGATCGGGCGGTGGGGTGGAGCCGAGATCAACCAATCGGTGGAGATGCGGCGTCGGCGGTAGCGTCGGGGCCGTGCCTGAGGGCGACACCGTCCACCTCACCGGCAAGCGGCTGCGGGCCGCGCTCGCCGGGCAGGTGCTGGTGCGCGGCGAGCTGCGCCACCCCCGGCTCGTCGAGCACGACCTGGCCGGGCGCACCGTGCTCGACGTCGTGTCCGTCGGGAAACACCTGTTCACCCGCTTCGACGACGCCCGCAGCCTGCACAGCCACCTGCGGATGGACGGGTCATGGCACCTCTACCGGCCGGGCATGCACTGGCAGCGGCCGGCGCACCAGGCCAGAGCAGTGCTGGAGACGGCCGAGCGCACGGCGGTCGGATTCGCGCTGCACGACCTCGAACTGCTGCCCACGGCCGAGGAGCACCGCCTGGTCGGGCATCTCGGCCCGGATCTTCTCGACCCTGCCTGGGACGAGACGCACGCGGCCGAGGCACTGCGCCGGTTCACCGATCGCGGGGCGTCGGAGCTGGGGCTCGTGCTGTTGGAGCAGCGGGTGATGGCGGGCGTCGGGAACCTCTACCGGGCCGAGGTGTGCTTCCTGCGCGGGCTCTCCCCGTGGACGCTCGTGCGCGACGTCCCGGACCCCGCAGCCGTCATCGCGCTCGCCAGGGAACTGCTGCTGCGCAACGCCGACCGGCCCCAGCAGTCGACCACGGGCGAGCTGGGGCGGGGCCGGGAGCACTGGGTGTACGCCCGCGGCGGGCGCCGCTGCCGCCGCTGCGGCACCCGCATCCGCTCGGCGGAGCAGGGTGACGGGGTCTACGCCCGGTTCGTCTACTGGTGCCCTGGATGCCAGCCGGGCCCGGCCCCGGTCGTACCGGCAGGCGGGAAACGGAACGGCGCGCCCGCCCGGTAGTCCGGGACGAACGCGCCGTTCGGCTGTGCCGTTGTGAATGTGCTCGAGGATCAGGCGGTGCCGGGCTGCTGCTGCGGGCTGCTGTTGAGCTGCTGGGTGGGCGCGGCGGCCTTGTCGCCGCTCGTGACCTCGCCCGCCACGGGCGCGCCCTGCAGCGACGCGCGGATCTGCTCGAGGCGGCTCGCCCCGGCCATGTCCACGGTGGACTGCTGGACCTCCAGCATGCGGCCCTGCACGGAGTTCTGCGCGAGCTCGGCCGAGCCGATGGCGTTGGCGTAGCGCCGCTCGATCTTGTCGCGGACCTCCTCCAGCGAGGGGGTGTTGCCGGGCGACGCCAGCTCGGTCATCTGCCGGAGCGAGGCGGCGGCCTGCTCCTGCATCTTCGCCTGCTCCAGCTGGCTGAGCAGCTTCGTGCGCTCGGCGATCTTCTGCTGCAGCATCATCGAGTTGCGCTCGACGGCCTGCTTCGCCTGGCCCGCGGCCTGGATCGACTGGTCGTGCAGCGTCTTGAGGTCCTCGACCGACTGCTCCGCCGTGACGAGCTGGGTGGCGAAAGCCTGGGCCGCCTGCTCGCGCTGCCCCGCGGTGGTCTCGTCGCCCGCCGCCCTGGCCTGGTCGGCCAGCACGAGCGCCTGCCGCGCGGACGCCTGCAGCTTCTCGATCTCACCGAGCTGCCGGTTGAGCTTCATCTCCAGCTGCCGCTGGTTACCGATGACAGCGGCGGCCTGCTGGGACAGGGCCTGGTGCTGCCGTTGGGCCTCCTCGATGGCCTGCTGGATCTGCACCTTGGGGTCTGCGTACTCGTCAACCTTGGACGAGAACAGCGCCATCAGGTATCTCCAGGCCTTCGTGAAACCGTTGGCCATCTGCTCCGCCCCTCCGAGTGCGACGCCGCTCGCCGCTGCGTGTCAGTTGTGCTGCTTGTCCGTTGTACCGCGCCGCCCGGGCTGCGTTGCGGGTGCACCCCATCGTGGCACCGGATCGGCCCGGCTTCCAGCGATCGCCGACGATATCGGGGATCATCCGGAGGTCGCCGTCGGGGCGACCCCGAACTCCAGGCTACCGCCCCCACCAGCGCCCGGTGGATTCCCGTGAGACGCGGGAGTCCGGTGCAGAACACGAGCGGCGCCCGCCGGGTGGGCGCGCGCCGCAGGTGGGACGGGTGACGGCGTCAGGCGGCGGCGCAGACCGGGCCGACGGGCTTCAGCGCCACGGGCTGCGGGGCGGCGGCAGGCTGCGGGGCGTGCGCCGGCAGCGGCGATGGAATGGGCGACACGGGCGCGACGGGGCTGACCGGGCTACTGACGGGCAGCGGCGCGGGTGCCTCCTCGGATCCGGCGAACCGCAGCTCCATGTGCCGCAGCCCGACGGGACGGCGCAGCCGCGCGGTCTCGACGGCCGTCACCTGGGCGGCCTCGGCGGCGATGGCCTCCGCGGCCTCCGCGAGCAGGTCGCTCAGAGCGATCTCGAGCGCCTCACAGATGGCCGCGAGCAGCTCACTGGAGGGCTCCTTGCGGCCGCGCTCCACCTCGGACAGGTACCCGAGGCTCACGCGGGCACGCCGCGACACCTCGCGCAGTGTCCGCCTGCGGGACGTACGGGCCCGCCGCAGGCTGCCGCCGATCGCCTCGCGCATCAGCACCGCCATACGAGCCTCCTCGTCGTCGCACCGGCCACACGGGAACGCTGCCGGTGAGATCACCGTACCGACAACGGGCGGGTGGCGTCGCCGGGCGACGCGGCCGGTCGCGTCCGCCCAGGGCGAACACGAGCCCCAGCACGGGATCGTCAGGGGTGTCGGACGCGGGCGCCTACGTCGAGGCGCGCAGCCGCGCCGCTCGCAGCACGTAGTCCACCCCGGTGACCACGGTGAGGCCCACGGCCACCAGGAGCACCGTCCAGCGCAGCAAGTCGATCGCGGCGGACGCCCCGAGCAGCTCGGTGAGCGGCAGCAGGAAGAGCCCGATCGCGATGGCCTGCACGAGCGTCTTCGCCTTGCCTCCGCGGCTCGCGGGGATGATCCCGTGGCGCAGCACCGAGAACCGCAGGACGGTCACGCCGACCTCCCGGCCCATGATCACCACGGTGACCCACCAGGGCACGATGCTCAGCATCGAGAGGCCGACCAGTGCCGAACCGGTGAGGGCCTTGTCCGCGATCGGGTCGGCGATCGTGCCGAACGCCGTGACGAGCCCGCGGCTGCGCGCCAGCTCGCCGTCGAAGCGGTCGGTGATGGCCGCGAGTGTGAAGACGCCCGTGGCGGCGAGCCGCCAGCCCGTGCTGGCGCCGTCCTCCGCGAGCAGCGTCACGAGGAACACCGGGACGAGCAGGAGCCGGACCCCGGTGAGGGCGTTGGCGATGTTCAGCAACGGCGGCGGCGTCGCCTGCGCAGAGCTCACCCCGACACCCGGGCGGCCCCGGCCCGCGCGAGATCCCCGGTCGCGATCTGGCTGCGCGGCAGCGGCTCACGCGCCGAGACCAGGAGGTCGGCGCCCTCGGTACCCACGACGACCGCCCGCACCATGTCACCCACCTCCAGACCGGACCCGCGCTCGAACACGCACTCGCCGTCGACCTCGGGCGCCTGGTGGGCGGCCCGGCCGGTGCATTCGAAGTCCTCGTCCTCGGCCGCCTCGACCAGGACCTCCACCTCGGTGCCGACGCGGTCCTCGGCGCGCTGCGCCATCAGCTCGTCCACCAGCGCGGAGATGCGCGCCACCCGCGCCGCGACCTCTTCGGCCGGCAGCTTGCCGTCGTAGCCCTCGGCCTCGGTGCCGTCCTCGTCGGAGTAGCCGAAGACGCCGACGGCGTCGAGCCGGGCGCCGGTGAGGAACGCCTCCAGCTCCACGAGGTCGGCCTCCGTCTCGCCCGGGAACCCGACGATGACGTTGCTGCGGATGCCCGCCTCCGGGGCGTGCGTGCGGATCTGGGCACAGAGCGCGAGGAAGTCCTCCCGGGAGCCGAAGCGGCGCATCCGGCGCAGCACCGCGGGGCTCGCGTGCTGGAACGACAGGTCGAAGTAGGGCGCGACGCCGGGCGTGGTGGCGATGACCTGCACCAGGTCGGGGCGCATCTCCGCGGGCTGCAGGTAGGACAGCCGCACGCGGTCGATCCCCGGCACGTTCGCCAGCCGCGGCAGCAGCCGGACCAGCGCCCGCGTGCCCCCTGGCAGGTCCTTGCCGTACGACGTGGAGTTCTCGCTGACGAGCATCAGCTCGCGCACACCCTGCATGCCGAGCCACGCGGCCTCGGCCACGACATCGTCAGGGGCGCGTGAGACGAACGCGCCGCGGAAGGACGGGATGGCGCAGAAGGCACACCGGCGGTCGCAGCCGGAGGCGAGCTTCAGCGGCGCGACGGGCCCGTCGGACAGGCGCGTGCGGCCCGGGCCCGAGATCGACAGCCCGGTGACCCAGGCGTGGCCGGGAACGGCGACGTCGGCGGCCGCGGCGGGCCGCTCGACCGGGGTGAGCGGGAGCAGGGTGCGGCGGTCGACCGGGGCGTGCGGCGCGGGGGCGTGCCCGCCGATCACGTCGGCGAGGCGCTCGGCGAGATCCGGGTAGGCGTCGAAGCCGAGCACGGCGTCGGCTTCGGGAAGGCTCTCGGCCAGCTCGGCGCCGTAGCGCTCGGCGAGGCACCCGACCGCGACGACCTTGGCCCCGGTGCCCTGCGCGGCATCGGACGCCGCGAGCAGCGTGTCGATCGAGTCCTTCTTGGCCTGCTCGACGAAGCCACAGGTGTTGACGACGATGACGTCCGCCGGTGCGTCGCCGTCGGCGTCCACCAGTTCCCAGCCGCTGCCGGCGAGCCGGCCGGCCAGCTCCTCGGAGTCGACCTCGTTGCGGGCGCACCCGAGGGTGACGAGGGCGGCACGCCGCGGAGCTTCAGCGGTGCGGGCGTCGTCGCGGCGTGGCTCTGGCACGGAGCCCAGGGTATCCGGCACCGGTGATCGGGCCGCAGACTAGCCTGTTCTGTCGTGGCAACGGTGGCCGTGCGGCGGGCCCGGACCGCCGACGTCAGGACGATCAGGCAGCTCGTGGACGAGTACGCGGGCCGCGTGCTGCTCGCCAAGGAGACCGTCACCCTCTACGAGTCGGTGCAGGAGTTCCTGGTCGCCGAGCTGGACGGTGAGGTCGTCGGCTGCGGCGCGCTGCACGTGCTGTGGGAGGACCTCGGCGAGATCCGCACGGTTGCGGTGCACCCGCGGGTCCGCGGCCGGGGGGCCGGCCACGCGATCGTGGCGGCGCTGCTCGAGGGGGCTCGTGGGCTCGGGCTCAAGCGGATCTTCGTGCTGACGTTCGAGAAGCAGTTCTTCGCGGGGCACGGGTTCGCCGAGATCGACGGCACGCCGGTGGAGCCGGACGTGTTCGCGGCGATGCTGCGCTCCTACGACGCCGGTGTAGCGGAGTTCCTCGACCTGGCGCACGTCAAGCCCAACACCCTCGGCAACGTGCGGATGCTCCTGCACCTTTAGTGGCGTAACCTGCGGCGATGCCCGGATTCCAGATGTGGGAGCGGGATCCGGCTCCCGCCCTCCGCGCGTACGTCAGCGCATACGCGGGCTACCGGCAGGAGGCCGCTCCGCCGTCCACGCACCAGGGTGCGGCCTCGGCCCACCTGACGTTCCTGCTGTGCCTCGACGGGCGGGTGGAGCTGCTCGCCAACGCCGACCGGAGCAAACCGCCGGGCGCCTTCGTCGCGATGGTGGGCGGGCTGCACGACGGGCCCGCGGAGATCGCGCAGGGCGACCCGCAGACGGGCGTGCAGCTGCGGCTCACGTGGCGCGGGGCCCGCGCGCTGCTGGGTCTGCCGGCCGGCCGGCTCGCGGGCGACACGGTGGACCTTGCGGCGCTGCTCGGGAGACGTGCCGGCACGCTGCTGGACCGGCTCGCCTGCGCGTCCGGCTGGCCGGAGCGCTTCGCGCTGCTCGACGACGAGCTGATGCGGTTGGCGGCGGCCGGGCGTGGTGAGCGGGGGGTGCGGCCGGAGGTCGGCTACGCGTGGGACCGGCTGGCGGAGACCGGCGGCAACCTCCGGATCGAGGTGCTGGCCGCCGAGGTCGGCTGGAGCAGGCGCCACCTGGCCGAGGTGTTCCGCGCGGAGACGGGGCTCGCTCCGAAGGCGGCGGCCCGCGTGATCCGCTTCGAACGGGCCCGCGACCGGCTGCTGGAGCCCGGCCGCCCGCCGCTGGCGGCCGTGGCCGCGGACGCCGGGTACGTGGACCAGGCCCACCTCTCCCGCGACTTCCGCGACCTCGCCGGGCTCACCGCAACCGCGTGGCTGGCCGAACGCACGCCCTGACCTGACCTGACCTGGCCTGACCGGCACAGGGTCAGCCCTGGCTCCAGTCGATCTTGCCGCCGGGCAGCGTGGCCTGCACGTCGAGCTGGATCTCGATCGTCGAGCCCACGACCGGGACGCCGTTGGCGAGCATGTACTGCCAGTTGACCGTGAAGTGCTCACGGTGCAGCTCCGTCGTGGCGACGCAGCCGGCCCGGACGCCGTACCACTCCTGCATGCCGAGGTAGGTGGTGTCGAGCTGGACGTCGGCCGTCATGCCGTGCAGCGTCAGCTCCCCGTCGATCAGCCACTTGTTGCCGCCGGCGCGAGTGAAGCGGTGGCTCGTGAAATGCAGCTTCGGGTACCGCTCGACGTCGAGGAAGTCCGGCGAGCGCAGGTGCTCGTCGCGCTTCGGGGCGTTGGTGTAGATGCTCGCGGCCTCGATGAGGACCTCGGCGTGGGAATCCTCGAAGCGCTCGGCGATGCGGATCTGCCCGGAGAACTCGAGGAACTGGCCGTACACCCGGGACAGCGCGAGGTGACGGGCGACGAACCGGATCGCCGAGTGCGAGGGGTCGATCGTCCACACCCCGGGCACAGGTGTGGTGAGCGTCTCGTCGGGGGCCATCGTGAGCCGGCCGAGCGCGAGGTGCGTGCCCCAGTCGACCTCCACACGCTGGATCACGGACTCGTAGCCGCCTGCCTCGACGTGCACCCGGTAGTTCCCGGGCACCAGCGCGGCGACGAACATGCCGTAGGCGTCGGTCTCGGTGTGCGCGGCGCGCTTGCTGGAGCGGTCGAAGATCGAGATCTCGGCACCGGCCAGCGGCTTACCCGCCTCGTCCCGCACCTCACCGCTGACCATTCCGCCGGTCAGCGGGATCGGGACCACCGCATGCCTGCCACTGCTGTCCTGCCGCCGCTGCCGTCGGCGGCGTTTGCTCCAGAGCATCCGCTGGAACCCTTCCACGTCGTCATACCTGATTGAGCTGCCGGCAGACGGGACCGCATCGGGGATGAGCGGGGAGCGCGGTCGGTCTGTGCCGCCGCCAGCCGACTCACCCTACCGGGTGACAAGATCACTCAAGGTAGTCAGAAGTTATGCGTGCGGTGAGCGCACACCCCCGCTCGACCGACGGCATTCACTCGTTCGGGTGGCTCAGTCCTCGTCGTCCGACGGCCCGCCGCCGCGGATCAGCCACAGGACGCTCTCCAGCTCGTCGGGCTTGATCAGCACGTCGCGTGCCTTCGACCCCTCCGACGGCCCGACGATGCCGCGGGACTCCAACAGGTCCATCAACCGCCCGGCCTTCGCGAAACCGACCCGGAGCTTGCGCTGCAACATCGACGTGGACCCGAACTGCGAGGTGACGATCAGCTCGGCCGCCTGCAGTAGCACGTCGAGGTCATCGCCGATGTCGGGGTCGATCTCCTTGGCCTCACCGGCCTTCTGCACGGTGACGCCCTCGGTGTAGGTGGGCTCGGCCTGGTCCTTGGTGAACGCGACGACGGACGCGATCTCCTCGTCGCCCACGAAGGCGCCCTGCATGCGGACCGGCTTGCCCGCCCCCATGGGCAGGTAGAGCCCGTCGCCCATGCCGATCAGCTTCTCGGCCCCGGGCTGGTCGAGGATGACGCGCGAGTCCGTGAGCGACGACGTCGCGAACGCGAGCCGCGACGGCACGTTCGTCTTGATCAGCCCGGTGACCACGTCGACCGAGGGGCGCTGCGTGGCGAGCACCAGGTGGATGCCGGCGGCGCGGGCCTTCTGCGTGATCCGCACCACCGCGTCCTCGACGTCGCGCGGCGCGGTCATCATGAGGTCGGCAAGCTCGTCGACGATGCAGAGGATGTACGGGTAGGGCCGGTACTCGCGCTCGCTGCCCAGCGGCGCCGTGATCTCGCCGGAGCGCACCTTCCGGTTGAAGTCGTCGACGTGACGCACCCGGTTGGCCTGCATGTCCTGGTAGCGCTGCTCCATCTCCTCCACGAGCCAGGCCAGCGCGGACGCCGCCTTCTTCGGCTGGGTGATGATGGGTGTGATGAGGTGCGGGATGCCCTCGTAGGGCGTCAGCTCGACCATCTTGGGGTCGATGAGGATCATCCGCACCTCGTCGGGCGTGGCCCGGCTGAGCAGGGACACCAGCATCGAGTTGACGAAACTCGACTTCCCGGAGCCCGTGGAGCCTGCCACCAGCAGGTGCGGCATCTTCGCCAGGTTCGCCACGAGGAAGTGGCCCTCGATGTCCTTGCCCAGCCCGATCACCAGCGGGTGCTGCTCAGCACGCGCGTTGCCCGAGCGCAGGACGTCGCCGAGGCGCACCATCTCGCGGTCGGTGTTGGGCACCTCGATGCCCACGGCCGACTTGCCCGGGATCGGCGCGAGGATCCGGACGTTGTCGGTGGCGACGGCGTAGGAGATGTTCTTGCTGAGCTGGGTGATCTTCTCGACCTTGACGGCCGGGCCGAGCTCGATCTCGTAGCGGGTGACGGTCGGGCCGCGAGTGAACCCGGTGACCTGCGCGTCGACGGAGAACTGGTCGAGCACCGCGGTGATCGACTCGATCATGGCGTCGTTGGCGCGGCTGCGGGTCTTGGGCGCAGGCCCCGTGGGCAGCAGATCGCTCGGCGGGAGCTTGTAGGGCTCCTCGCCCTCGGCCGATGGCTGCACTGTGAGGCGCAGCTGCTCCCCCACCGCACCCTCGGGCTCGGCCTCGGCGGGCGGCGTGGCCGGGACGCTGGCCGGGGGGCGCTTCGCGCGCGACGGCGCGGCGGCGGCCGCCGGGTCCGCGCGGTCGGCGGGGTCTGCGGGGTCGGCGCCGTCCGACATCTCGTCGAGACCGTCGCGGTAGACGTCGGCCGTGCGCGAGGCCTGCCGCCGGCGCGAGGGACGCCTCAGCGCGACGGGCGGCGTGCCCGTGACAGGGTCGGCGGCGGGCGCGTCCGGGAGGGGCTCGTCGACGGTCTGGCCGAGCAGCCTGCGGACGCGGCGCGGCACCTCCCGGACGGGTGTGCCGGTAAGCACGAGGAACGCGTACCCGGACAGCAGCACGAGCACGGGCACAGCGACCCACGAAGTGAGGCCGGTGGCGAGCGGAGTTGCGGCGAGGTAGCCCAGCGCTCCCCCGCCGTGCGACCAGAGCGCCGGGTCGTCCGGCCGCCCGGCGAAGATGTGGACCAGCCCGAGCACGCCGAGTGCGAGCAGTAGCGAGCCGACAGCCACCCGCGGGCGCGACTCCGGGTGCGCCTGCGTGCCCATGAGCACGACCCCGACGGCGACCAGCAGCACCGGCAGCACGACGGCCCCGATCCCGACGACCGCGCCGACGGCGGCGGAGGACCAGTGCCCGACCGGCCCGCCTGCGCCCCACCAGATCCCGGCGGCGGCCACCACGCCGAGCACGAGCAGCACCACCCCGAGCCCGTCGCGGCGGTGCTCGGGGTCGAGCTCGCGGGTGCGCCCGACGGCGCGGCCCACGGCCCGGCCGAGCTTCGCGATGCCCCGGCCGACGCCGTCGATGCCGCGGTCGACCAGGTCGGGACCGCGTTTGGGCGCGGGCCTGCGGGCCGCGGGTTTCCTGGTGGAGCCGGACGAGCGGCGCGCGCCGGACCGCGACGCGCCCGCCCGCTGGCTCGCCCCCCGGCCGCCCGAGCCCCGGCCCGTTCCGCTCGTCGTCCCGGTCCGCCCCGCCATGGCGCCTACGGTAGCCGGGACGGGTGATCGACTCGGGTATCGACTCGCCCCCGGCCGACCGGTCCGTGATCACCCGGTCACCCCCGACCCCCTCCGAGGGCACCCCGGCGGTGTCGACCACCACCAGCTGGTATCACCTGGCCGGGGGGACGGCGTGCCCGAGCTGCTCGTGCTCGCCGTGGAGGTGCGGCCGGTCGGCACCGCTCAGGGCGAGGCGCGGAACACCAGACCGGGCTCCTCGTAACGGGCCTCAGGCACGGCGTACAGCGCCTCGATCGCCGTCGCCCTCGCGGGGAACTCAGCGATCATGAAAGCCACCTCCTCCGCCGACGGGCTGATGCTGGCGGCGGCGAGCAGGGCGGGGACGAGCTGGGCGGGGACGAGCTGGGCGGGATCGGCTTCCACAGCGGGTTCCTCTCTCAGGCAGTCGACAAAGCGAACTGGACAGGCGGTCAGGCGGCGGCCGTCTGGGCCACCAGGGGCGGCACCCGCAGGTGCCAGTCGGTGCGCAGCTGGTAGGCGTGCCCGGCGGCGAGCACGGCGGCCTCCTCGAACGGGCGGCCCGCGATCTGCAGCCCGAGCGGCAGGCCGCTGCGCGTGAAGCCCATGGGCACCGACATCGCCGGGTTGCCCAGCGCGTTCCAGTACGGGGTGTGCAGGGCGTCGATGATCGACTCGAAGGAGAGCTTCTCCAGGTGCGGGGCGCCGCAGCCGCTGGTTGGGGTGATGATCAGGTCGACGTCGGCGAACACGCCTGCGATGGCGCGCTGGCCCACGCGGCGCACGCGCTGGCTCTGCACGTAGTCGCCGCTCGGGACGAGTGCCCCGCCGACCACGGCCATCCGGGTGCCGGCGCCGTAGTCGTTCCACCGCGACTGCAGGTCGGGCCGGTGGTAGGCATAGGCCTCCGCGGCCATCCCGATCATCGTCGCGGTGGTCAGCTCCGCGTAGAGGGGCAGCTCGACGGGCACCACGGTGGCGCCTGCCGCCGTCAGCTCCGCCACGGCGGCGTCGAGCACCTCGGCGAGCTCGGGCACGGTGAAGGAGGAGCGCTCCATCAGCGGGTCCACCCCGATCCGGACGCCCTCCAGCGAGCCCGTGAGCCCCGACGTGTAGTCCCCGACCGGCATGTCCACCGACGTCGCGTCCCGCGGGTCGTGCCCGGCCAGAACCTGCAGCATCAGGGCGCAGTCCTGCGCGCTGCGGGCCATCGGGCCGATGTGGTCGTAGCTGTAGCCGAGCGGGACGCAGCCGTACTTGGGCACGCGCCCGAACGTCTGCTTGAGCCCGGTGATGCCGCAGTTGGTGGCCGGGTAGCGAATGCTCCCGCCGGTGTCGGTGCCCAGCCCGCCGAGGAACATGCCTGCCGCCACGCCGCCGCCGGTGCCGGAGCTGGACCCGCCAGTCCAGTGCTCGGTGTGCCAGGGGTTGCGCGGGATCGGGAAGGGCTTCTCGGGGTCGGGCGTGCCGATGGCGTACTCCATCGTCGTGGTCTTGCCCGTGATCACCGCACCCGCCGCGCGCAGCCGGGCCACGACGGGCGCGTCGCCCATCTCCCCCCAGGAGCGGTCGAGCACGAGGCTCTGCGCGGTCGTCACGCCCTCGTCGGTGGCGATGATGTCCTTGACCCCGATCGGGATCCCGTGCAGTGGCCCGTGGTCGACGCCTGCGGCGAGCTCGGCGTCGGCCTGCGCGGCCCTGGCCAGCGCTGTCTCGTCGAAACGCGCCAGGTAGACGCCCAGCTCCTCGTCGTGGGCGTCGGCGACTGCGTAGGTGGCCTCGGTGAGCGCGACGGAGGTGGTCTCCCCCGCGCGCAGCGCCGCGGCGGCCTCAGCGATCGTAAGGTGCATCTGCTCTCCCTGGATGTGTCAGACCGCGGCCGGGACCGGCGGACGGCGGAGGTGGTGGTCGGTGGCCCGCTGGTAGGCCGCGCCGATGGCGAACAGCGAGGCCTCGTCGCGCGGGTGGCCGACGAGCTGCAGGCTCACGGGCATCCCGTCGACCAGGCCGGACGGCAGGACGAGCGCGGGGCTGCCGGTGAGGTTGAACGGCACCTGCGTGCGGCAGGCCGCATCGAGCCACGGCACGGTCCGGTCGCCGAGGTCGGAGACCATCTCGGGGGCGATCACCGGCGGCAGCGCCGTCATCGCGGGCGTGACGAGCGCAGCGCAGCCGGCCATCGCGGCCGCGAGCTCCTGCTGGAACAGCGGGCGCAGGCGCAGGGCCCGCAGGTAGTCGGCGGCGCTGACGAACGGGGCCGCGCCGAGCAGGGATGCGCCCATCTCGTCGCGGTCCTCGATGTGCTCCGCGTGCCCCTCGTGCAGGGAGAGCATCTCCGCGTAGATGATCCACCAGCCCGCGACGGCGGCGAGGTCGAACGTGGGCAGCTCGACGTCGACGATCTCGACGCCGAGCGCGGCCAGCTCGGCGAGCGCCTGCTCGTAGGCCTCGGCGACCCCGGGGTGCATCTCGGCCTCGAGATACCCGCGGGCGCGCGCTACGCGCAGCCCGGCCACGTCGCGCTCGAGGGCGGCGGTGAACGGGGCGTCCTCGGCCGGGAGGGTCGTGGGGTCACGAGGATCAGGGCCCGCGATGACGTCGAGCATCAGGGCGCAGTCGGCGACGCTGCGGGTCATCGGCCCGGCGTGGTCCATCGTCCAGGACAGGCCCATGACGCCGTGCCGCGGCACCCGGCCGTAGGTGGCCTTCATCCCGGTCAGGCCGCAGAAGGCACTCGGGATGCGGATGGAGCCGCCGGTGTCGGTGCCGATGGCGAGCGGCACCTGTCCCACCGCAACCGACGCCCCCGACCCCGACGACGAGCCGCCGGTGGTGCGGGTCGGGTCCCAGGGGTTGAGGGTGTTGCCGAACGTCTTGTTCACCGCGCCGCCGCAGGCGAACTCGTAGGTCGCCAGCTTCGCGACCAGCACGCCTCCGGCGTCGGCGAGCCGCTCGGCGAGCGCGGCGTCGGCCTCGGGGACGAACTCGCGGTAGAGCGCGGAGCCGCCCGTGGTGAGGATCCCGGCCGTGGCCACGATGTCCTTCAGCGCGTAGGGGACCCCTTCGAGCGGGCGGGCGGTCCCGGCCGCCCAGCGGGCGTCGGACTCCGCGGCCTGCGCCCGCGCCCGGTCGGCGAGCAGCGTGATCACGGCATTGACGTGCGGCTCGGTGGCCCCGATCCGGACCAGGCAGGCCTCGAGCGCCTGCGTCGGCGTGGCCGTGCCGGCGGCGAAGCGGGTGAGCAGCTCGGAGGCGGTGAGGTCGGCAAGACCGGCGAGGTCGGTCACCTCGGGCGCGGCGGTCACGGGCGGCCTCCCTGCTGGATCCAGGCGAGCGCGGTCGACGGCTCGGTCACCGGCTCGGTGAACGGCAGCGGCAGCGCGCGCAGGCGCTCCAGGTCGGCCCGGTAGCGGGTGTGCGCGGCGTGGGCCTGCGCGAGCCGTTCCGGGGTGAGGGAGATGTCTTGGTTGTCAGCGAGCACGGCGAACTGCTCGATCGGCGGCAGGGGCACGGGTTCCTCCAGTGGCGGTGCGGACGTGGGTCGAGAAGCCGTCTCTCCGACGGCAAGGGCCAGGACGAGGCCCGCGAGCAGCAGGCCGGCCATGCCGAGCAGGGCGCCGTCGATGCCTGCCGCGGCGATGCCCGCTCCGGCCAGTAGGCCGCCGGCGAGCATTCCGACGTCGCTCGCGATCCGGTAGGCGGCGAGCGCGGGCTCCCGGTCGGCGGCGAGGTCGACGGTCATGGCGACAGGCAGCACCCAGGTGGCGCCGACGGTGACGCCTGCGGCAAGGGCGCCGAGGGTGAACAGCACGGGGTCGCCCACGGCGGCGAGCCCAGCGGTGACGAGCGCGCCCCAGGCGAGGGCGAGCGCGAGCGGCACCCGCCGGCCCCGGCGGTCGGCCCACCGGGTGCCGAAGTGCATGACGCTGACGTCGGCCACCGCGAGGGCGAACAGCGCGGTCCCGAGCGGCACCCAGCCCATGCCGAGCTGCTCGCCGAGCAGCGGGATGAGGGTGAGCGCCAGGCCGGAGCGCACGGCCTGGCCGAGTCCCGCGAGCACGAGTACCGACCAGCGGCGGGCGCCGCGCACCCCCAGCCCACGCGGCAGCCCGATGCGCGGCCGCAGCCTCGAGGGCACCCGCGGCAGCAGCCTCCAGGCGGCGACCGCGCCGAGTACGTTCACCACGGCGCACACCGCGAACAGCAGGCGGAGCCCGTCCGCGCCGGGCACCGTCGCCGCGACGAGACCGCCGCCGAGCGGCCCGAACGCGACGCCGGCGAACCACGCCGCGTTGAAGGTTCCGATCGCGCCGCCGTGTTCCTCCTCATCGGCGAGCCGGACGGCGAGCAGCACCCCGCCGCCCATGAACAGCGCCGCGCCGAAGCCCTGCAGCACCCGGGCCAGGCCGACCACCACCCAGCTCGTGGTCACGGCGGAGAGCAGGGATCCGACGCCGAACACGAGCATCGACGCCGTCAGCGCCGCCCGGGACTCCAGGCGCGGGACGAACCGGGTGCCGGAGACGTCGACGAGCAGGAGCGAGAGCCCCATCGACGCCACGACGTACGCCGCCCACGCAGGGTGCCCGCCGAGCGCCGTCACCAGCAGGGCGGTGAACGGGGCGGTCAACCCGAACCCGACGCCGGCGAGCAGGACGACGCCGTGGAAGCGCCTGCGCAGGGACCGCTGGTCGGGTGCCGTCTGGCGGGGTGCAGTCCGAGGGACGCTCCCGGCGGTCACTGCGCCACGGGCTGTGGGGCCACCGCGGGTGCGCCGTCCCCCGGCGTCATGCCGACGGCAGCCTCGACGACCGCACCTGCCCGGAAGGTCCGCGCGTCCTCCCAGTGCGGCGCCACGATCTGGATCGACGTGGGCATCCCGGTGCCCGGGTCGACACCGCTGGGCACCGCGAGTGCCGGGTGGCCGGACAGGTTGAGCACACACGTGTTCGCGACCATCGTGGTGCCGCGCACGAGCAGCTCGGGGTCCTCGGCCGGACGGTCCAGCAGCACCGGGGCGACCTGCGGCGTCGTGGGCGTCACGAGCAGGTCGAGGTCGGTGAGCGCGACGTCGATCTGGGCGGTGAGCGCGCGGCGCAGGTTCGCGGCCTTGGCGAAGTAGGTGGAGAAGTAACTGTCGTGCAGATAGCGCCCGCCCAGGAGCCAGACCTTGAAGAACGGCGGGAACCCGTCGGCCTCCAGCCTGCGCACGAGGCCGAACGCGTGGGTCCGCTCGACGTCCACCTCGCCGAGGTGCGAGTAGCCGGCCCCGTCGGTCTGCGCGTTGAGCCAGGCCAGGTGCAGCAGCAGCGTCGTCTCGATCGCCCACGCGTCGGTCCACAGCGGCACCGACACAGGGACGACGTCGGCGCCGGCCGCCCGCAGCGCGCCGCAGGCCTCCTCGAACCCCGCCTCGACGCCCGGCTCGCAGAGCCCCGGCGCCAGGCCCTCGGCCACCACGCCGACCCGCATCCCGTCGACGCCCGCGGCGAGCACGTCGGCCGAGCTCGTCGGCTCAGGCCGCCCACGCACCCACTGCGGGTCGCGGTCGGAGTGCCCGCTCATCACGTCGAGCATCCGCGCGGTGAGCTCCACAGTCCGCGCGATCGGGCACACCGCGTCGATCGTGTGGTCCATGTACGTCAGGCCGTGCGAGGGGACGAGGCCCTGGGTCGGCTTGATGCTCACCACGCCGTTGAACGACGCCGGGATGCGCGCCGAGCCGCCCTCGTCGACGCCGATCGCGAGGTCGACCGCGCCGGATCGCACGGCGGAGCCGGACCCGCCGGACGAGCCGCCCGCCGAGCGGGCCGGGTCCACGGCGTTGCGGGCCGGGCCGTACCAGCTGGACTCGCCGGTCCCGGAGGTGGAGAAGTCGTCGAGGTTGGTCTTGCCGGTGATGGCGGCACCCGCGGCGAGCAGGCGCTCGACCACGACGGCGTCGGTGGTGGGGGTGTAGCTCAGGGTGCGCGACGCGTTGGTGATGGGGACGCCTGCAACCGCCAGGTTGTCCTTGACGCCCACGGTGAGACCGGCGAGCGGCCCCTCCGGGGCGCCCTTGACGTGGCAGCGCCGCACGAACGCGTGGAACGGGTCGTCTGCGTCGGCAGGCGGCCCGCCGGGGTCGCGGTCGGTGAACGCGAGCGGCGCGACGGGCGCGGCGAGCTCGTCGATCCGATCGACGCCCGCCAGCACCTGGTCGAGCACTTCGGCGTACTGCTGGGCCTCGCGCGGGGTGAGCGCGAGGTGCTCGGTGGCGCCGAGCGCGGTGACCTGCTCGGGAGTGGGGCGGCGGACGAATCCGCGAATCCGTCCTCGGGGCGTGCCCATGGCGATCTCCTTCTTTGGAGTAGCGGTGGTGGGCCGATGGCGGGCGCGGAGGCGTGTGCCCGCCACCGGGACTGGTCAGCCGACCGAGAGGGTCGTGAGGTCGGCGAACCAGGACTGCGGCTGCACGAACCCGTGGACGTTGGCGGCGAGCACCCGCGGGTTCTTGTCGTCGACCACGACGAGCCACGGGGAGTCCTTGCCGAGGATCGCGGCGATCTGCGCGTAGATGTCGGAGCGCGCGCTGCCGTCGAGCACGGTGCGGGCCTGCTCCAGCAGGGCGTCGACCTGCGGGTTGGAGTACTTGCCCGCGTTGATGGCCGACTGCGTCCCGAACCAGCTGCGCCAGAACCCTTCCTGCTGGTAGGACAGCGAGATGTTCAGCGCATCGGCGTTGTCCGGGATGTTGCCGACGAAGAAGTCGTTGAGCATCGCCGCCCACTCGATGGGCTTGAGCTCCACGGCGACGCCGACGGCCGCGAGGTCGGCCTGCAGCGCCGTGTTCATCGGCGTCGGCACCATGTTGCCGGAGCCGCTGGTCGGGTAGGACAGCGTCATCGTGAAGCCGTTGGGGTAGCCCGCCTCGGCGAGCAGCTGCTTGGCCTTGGCCGGGTCGTAGCCGTAGACGTCGTTCGCGGGCCGGTACGCGGCATTGGCTCGCGGCGCGAACCCGTTGGCGGGCTCGGCCGTGCCCTTGAGGATGTTGTCGACCAGCGACTGGCGGTTGATCGCCCAGTTCAGCGCCTCGCGGACCTTCGGGTTGTCGAACGGCGCCTTCGTCATGTTGAACACCCAGGGCCAGATGTGGTCGTAGGAGTTGATGAGCACCTGGTAGCCCTGCCCCTGCAGGCTCGGCACGTCGTCCGGCGGCGGCACCTCGATCCAGTTGACCTCACCGGAGCGCAGCGCGGCGACGCGGGCCGTCGGGTCCGGGATGGGCCGCAGGATGACCTTGTCGACCTTCGGCGCGCCGTTCCAGTAGTTCTCGTTCTTGGTCATCACGAGTCGCTGGCCCCGCTCCAGCGACTCGAACTTGAACGGCCCCGTGCCGACCGGGTGCTCGGCGAAGGCCTGGTTCCCGACTGCCTTGATCGCCGTCGGGCTGCCGAAGTAGACCGTGGCGAGGTCGGTGGGCAGGTAGGACCACGGGCCGTTGGTGTCGATCTGGATCGTCAGGTCGTCGACCTTGGAGAAGGTCTTGATTCCGGCGACCGAGAGCCCGCCCTGCGCGTTGAGCTCCTGGTAGAAGTTCGGGCTGTTCTTGTCGGTGTAGCGCTCCAGGTTGAAGATGGCGGCGTCGGCGTTCCACGGGGTCCCGTCGTGGAACGTCACGTTGGGCCGCAGGTGGAACGTCCAGCTCGTGAGGTCGGGGTTGGGCTCCCACGACTCGGCGAGCGCCGGCACGATCTTCGGGATCTCGGTGCCCTGGGTCAGGTCGAACTTGGTGAGGCCGTCGTAGAGCTGGTTGCCGACGAACCGCAGCCCCTCGTAGCCCTGGCCCTGGGCCAGCCCCGTGTCGAGCACGGGGATGTCGGACGCGGTCATGCCGATGATCAGGGTGTTGTCGGCGCCGCCCCCCGCGGTGGCGCTGCCGCCGCACGCCGCGAGCAGGCTCGCCAGCACGGCGGCTAGTGCGGTGATCAGGACGGGGCGACGGCGCAGCGGCCGGTCGGGCTTGCGGATGCGGGACACGGTCGTTCCTCCGGGGCGAGGGGGCGGAGCAGGCGGCAGGCGGGGGCAATCAAGGGCAAGGCAGGGCAGGGGTCATCGACGACCGGCGAGTCGGGGTGTGAGCGCGCGAGTCGGGGTCTGGGTGCGCGCGAGTCGGGGTCTGGGTGCGCGCGAGTCGGGGTCTGGGTGCGCGCGAGTCGGGGTCAGGCGGGCACGGCGGCAGGCTCTCCGACGTGGACGCAGGCGGCGCTGTGTCCGGGAGCAGCGGGCGTGAGCGCGGGCCACTCGGTGGAGCAGACGTCCTGCAGCACCGGGCAGCGGGTGCGGAACCCGCATCCCGACGGCGGGTTCGCCGGGCTGGGCAGCTCCCCGGACAGCACGATCCGCTCCCGGCCCTGGCCGGGCGTGGCCGAGAGCAGGGCGGCCGTGTAGGGGTGCTGCGGGTCGGCCCAGAGCTGGGCAGCCGGGGCGAGCTCGACCACCCGGCCCAGGTACATCACGGCGACGCGGTCGGAGATGTGCTCGACCACGGCCAGGTCGTGGGAGATGAACAGGAACGCCACGCCAGTCTCGCGCTGCAGGTCGGCCAGCAGGTTGAGCACCTGCGCCTGCACGCTCTTGTCCAGCGCGGACACCGCCTCGTCGCAAACCACGAGGTCGGGTGAGGTGGCGAGCGCCCGCGCGATGGCCACCCGCTGCAGCTGCCCGCCGGACAGCTCGTGCGGGAACCGCTCGGCCTGCGCCGCGGTGAGCCCGACCCGCTCGAGCAGCTCCAGCACCCGCGGGCGCCGCGCCGCCCGCTCGACGCCGTGCGCGCGCAGGTTGAACTCGATCGACGAGCGCACGGTGAGCCGCGGGTTGAGCGAGGTCTGCGGGTTCTGCGGCACGACCTGCAGCCGCGCCCGCAAGGCCCGCATCTCCCGCCGGCCCAGGCCCGCCAGGTCGACGCCGTCGAACCTGACGCTGCCGCTGTCGGGCGCGAGCAGCCCGAGCAGCATCTTCCCGGTCGTCGACTTGCCACAGCCCGACTCGCCGACCACCCCGAGCGTCTCGCCCCGGCCCACGGTCAGCGACACGTCCGAGACGGCCCGCACGCCGTTGCCGAACGTCTTGGTGAGCCCGGACGCCTCCAGCAGCACCTCTCCCATCACGCGGCCGCCTTGCCGTCGGGGGTCGGGTTCGCCACGGGGCAGGCGGCCGAGCGGCCGTCGGCCACGGCGAGGAGCGGCGGGTCGTCCTCCGAACAGCTGGGCCGGGCCTGCGGGCAGCGCGGGGCGAACGCGCAGCCGGGCGGGAACGCGCCGACTCCCGGCGGCGCGCCGACGATCGAGCGCAGCGCGCCGCGCTCCACACCGGGCGCGGGCAGCGAGTCGAGCAGCCCCGCTGTGTACGGGTGCCGCGGCGCGGACAGCACCTGCGCCGCCGGGCCCTCCTCCACGAGCCGTCCCGCGTACATCACGCCGATCCGGCCGCCGAAGTCGCCTGCGACGCCGACGTCGTGGGTCACCATCAGCACGGCGGTGCCCAGCCGCTGCTGCAGCTCGGCGATCAGCTCCAGGATCTGCGCCTGCACGGTGACGTCGAGGGCTGTGGTGGGTTCGTCAGCGATCAGCACCTGCGGGTCGCATGCCACCGCGATGGCGATCACCGCTCGCTGCCGCATCCCGCCCGACAGCTCGTGCGGGTAGCTGTCGGCCACCCGCTTCGGGTCGGGGATGCCGACCATCGCGAGCAGCTCCTCAGCGCGGCGCCGCGCGGATTTGCGCACGCGCTCGATCCCGTGCACGCCGAGCACCTCGGTGAGCTGGGAGCCGATCCGCCGCAGCGGGTCCAGCGCCCCCGTCGGGTCCTGCGGGACCAGCGCGATCTGGCCGCCGCGGATGTTCTGCAGCTTCGGCTCGGGCAGGCCGAGCAGCTCCTGGCCGTTCATCCGGACGCTTCCGCCGAGCTCCGCGGACAAGCCGTACAGCTGCATGATCGAGCGGGCCGTCACCGACTTCCCGCTGCCGCTCTCGCCGAGCAGCATCAGCGTCTCGCCGCGCTGCAGGCTGAACGACACCCCGCGCACGACGGGGATCCGCCGGTCGCGCCCGACGAACGTCGTCGTCAGGTCGGTGACCTCGAGCGGCAGGACCGCGCTCGCAGGTCCGTCCGCGGTGGCGGGGGCCGGCACCGTCTCCGTGGCGGTCATACCCTCGCCTCCCCGCGCACGTCGAGCAGGTCGCGCAGGCAGTCGCCGAGCACGTTGAACGCGACGGAGGCGATGAGGATCGCGACGGCCGGGATCGCGGCGAGGAACGGCGCCGAGTAGATGTACTGGGTGTGGTCGCTGACCATGAGCCCCCACTCGGCCGTGGGCGGGGAGACACCCAGCCCGAGGAAGCTCAGGCCAGCGGCGTAGACGATCGAGAGCCCGATCAGCGCCGTGCAGTAGACGACCACCGGCGGTGCGACGTTGGGCAGGACCTGGCGCACCGCGATCGCGAACCGGGTGGCGCCGCTGGCCCGCGCGGCCTCCATGTAGTCGAGGTCGACCAGGCGGCGCGTCTCGGTCTCGGCGACCCGCGCCACCGGCGGCACCAGAATCACCGCCAGCGCGATGATCGAGTTCGAGATGCCCGAGCCCAGCGCCGCCGCGATCGCGATCGCGAGCAGCACCGCGGGGAAGGCGTAGAACACGTCGAGCGTGCGCATGATCAGCCGGTGGCCCCATTTCGCGGCGAGGCCCGCCGCCACGCCGAGGCCGGTGCCGACGACGGCCGCGAACAGCACCGGGACGAGGCCGGCGAGCAGCGAGAGGCGGGTGCCGTCGACGAGGCGGGCGAGGACGTCGCGGCCTTGCCCATCGGTGCCGAGGAGGTGGCCGTCGGTTCCGGCGGCCAGCAGGCGCTGCGCCGGGTTGCCTGCGAGCGGGTCGGCGACGAGGAACGGTCCGACCACCGCGACGGCGGCGATCAGGAGCACGACGCCGCCCGCGATCCGGGCGCTGAGGGTCATCCGGCGGCGGCGCCTGGGCACGCCGTCGGTGGTGGGCGGAGCGCTCGCCAGTGCGGGCGCCTCGGTAAGGGCGGTCATCTCTTCGTCTCCTGGAGCCGCGGTCGGGGGGCGGCGGCGCTGCCGTACGGGACGGGGATGTTCTGGGCTAGGTGCGGATGCGGGGGTCCACGACCGCGTGCAGGGCGTCGACCAGCAGGTTGAGCAGCACGAACGCCAGCGCCGACAGGAGCACGCCCGCCTGGATCACCGGCAGATCGCGCTGGCTGATCGACTGGTAGACGAGCAGGCCGATTCCGGGCCAGGCGAACACCGCCTCGACGAACACCACACCGCCGAGCAGGTAGCCGATCTGCAGGCCGGCCACGGTGAGCAGCGACGGCACCGTGTTGTGGAAGGCGTGCACCATCACCCGGCGGCGGGAGAGCCCACGGGCGGTGAGCGCCTCGACGAAGTCCATGCTCATTACGTCGAGGACCGCCGAGCGGAACATCCGGGCGATGATCCCGGCGGGCACGAGCGCCGCGGTGACGGCGGGCAGGATGAGGTGGTTGAACAGGTCGACGAAGCCGCCGTCACCGCCGGGGTTGTACATCCCGCTGACCGGGAAGAGCCCGGCGCCCGCAGCCAGGTAGATGATCAGCAGCAGGCCGACCGAGTACTGCGGCACCGAGATCGAGAACAGCGCGAACGCGTTGCCGATGCGGGCGAGCGGCCCGGTGCGGCGCAGCGCCGTCAGCGCCCCGACCACCACCCCGAGCACGATCGCGAGCAGTGCCGCGGCCGCCGTCAGGATCAGGGTGTTCACCAGCGCGTCGAGCACCATCGGCGCGACGTCGCTGCGGCGCGCGATGCTGGTGCCGAAGTCGCCGACCGCGGTGTGCCCGAGCCAGGCGAAGTACTGCACCGGCAGCGGGTCGTTCAGGCCGAGCCGCTCTGTGAGCGCCGCGCGCGCCTCCGCCGAGCCGGTCGGTCCCAGCAGCGACGCGACCGGGTCCCCGGGGATGATCTTGATCGTGATGAAGACGACGATCGAGACCCCGAGCAGGATCGGGATGGCAGTCAGCAGCCGACGTCCGACGAACGTGAGCATCACACCTCCTCTCGCAGCGGCTGCCGCGGCACGGGGACCTCGAGGGGGAGGTCGCGCCGAGGGAGCTGGGTGATCAGGGCGATCCGGTCGCCCCGCACGCGCGAGACGCCGTACTCGAGCGGCCGGCCGGCCGCGTCGCGGATGAGCCGCTCGAAGAGCATCAGTGGCGCGCCCGGGACGATGTCGAGGAGACCGGCCACGAGCTCGTCGGCCAGCGTGGCCTCGACGGCCCAGTCACTCACGCCCAGCTCGTGCCCTGCGGCCTCGTACACCGCGTACCACTCCGCGACCTCCGAACCACGCTCCACCGCGGGCAGCAGCCACAGCGGGACGTAGGCGGTGCAGACGTAGTACGGCTCGTCGTCGAGCGAGGTGAGGTACTCGACGACACCGCATGTCGAGTCACGCGGAATCTGCAGCCGGTCGGCCACCCGCGGGGCGGCGGTCTCCCGGCTCACCCCGAGCACCCGGTTCGACGCCACTGTGCGCGGCGGGCCGTGCAGGTGCCCGAAGTCGTGGCGCACCTTCGAAGCCACCGAGAACGTCCCCGTCCCCTGGACGCGCTTGACGAGGCCCTCATCGCGCAGCAGCGCCAGCGCGTCTCGGACGACCTGCCTGCTGGCGGAGAAAGACAGCATCAGCTCGGCCTCGCCAGGCAGCGCTCCCGCCGGGAACTCCTCGTGGATGATGGCGGCGCGGAGCAGGTCGCGGACCCGCCGAGCGGCACGGGACCGGCGCTGGGTGCGGGGATCGATCCTGGGCTGCGGCATGGGGATTACAGTGCGTAACCCCAGTGTCCTCTGACAGGCCGACGCCGTAACGCCATCGTTAAGCCGGAAACCCGCCGATGAGACGGGGCGTGAGCTGCGGCGATGCGCGGATACATCACCGAAACGCCGGATACGCGGGCGATTCGCCGGGACTCACGCCCGCAAGTTGATCACTTCTCGGGCGGGACAACGTCCCGCGAGGTGAGGTCATCCACAACCAGCCCGGTACCGATGCCGAGGAGCCACACGTCCTTCGCGAGCGGGACGCCCTGCTGGGTCGGCCGCAGGCTGCCCCGCTGCCGCATGCCGGGCACCCGCACGTACAGCCCGAGCAGCCCGGCCGAGAAGGCCGTCAGCCCCATGCCCGCGACCAGCGCGGGAACGACCGGCAGCACCAGGGCGGCGCCGAGCGCGATCTCGGTGCCCGCGAGCACCTTCAGGAAGGTCCGCGCGTCCATCTTCTTGACGAACGGATAGGCGGTGGCAGCGAAACCGTGCAGCTCGGCGGCAGTCTGCTCGTCGGCCTGCCACTTCTCGACGCCGGTGTTCACGATGTAGGCCCCTGCGGTCAGGCGCATCGGGAGCTGGCGGAGCGTGCGAGTCGGTGCCATGACGCCTCCTCGAAGGTGGAGCCGGTGGGGTACCCAGGTCCGGTCACGCGTACCGGGTCAGCACCACCCAGGTTGTGGTCCGCACCGTCTCGCGCCAGCCGGATATCCGGTCGAGCACCGCGTCCAGCTCCCCTGCCGTCGCGGCCGTGACCAGCACCATCAGGTCGTACTCGCCGGTCACCGTCTCCACCTCGCTGAGGCCGGTGAGCCCCCCGAGCCGCCGGACGTACCCGGCGACATCCGACGTGCGGACGACGATCCCGACCCTGGCCCGGTGTGCCGCGGCCGCACCCGGCATCACGATCTCGGCGTGGTAGCCGCGGATCACCCCGTCCCGTTCGAGGCGCTGGACGCGCGCGAGCACGGCGGTGCGAGAGAGCCCGACGCTGCGCGCCAGCTTCGCGATCGGCGCGCGCCCGTCTGCGGTCAGGAGCACGAGCAACCTGTGGTCCAGGTCGTCGAGCTGACGATCCGTCGGCGTCACGGCGGACATGGTGGCACTTCGCCGCCCAAAACCGACGCTCGGCGTCGTGCGTCGTCAGGATCGCGTCAAGACACTTGACCCATGCCCGTGACCCAGCCCGCGCCCGTCCACGCGACCCGCGTTCACGAGACACTGCGTCGCCACATGCTCGTGGACGGCTTCGACCTCGTGCTCGACACCCGCGCGAGCCGCGGGTCCTGGCTTGTCGACGCCCGCGACGGCACCCGCCACCTGGACATGTTCAGCTTCTTCGCCTCTGCTCCGCTGGGGATGAACCACCCCGCGCTGACCGAGGATCCGGCCTTCCTAGCCGAGCTCACCGAGGTGGCGGTCAACAAGCCGTCCAACTCGGACATTTACACGGTGCAGATGGCGGCGTTCGTCGAGACGTTCCAGCGGGTGCTCGGCGATCCGGCGCTGCCGCACATGTTCCTCGTCGAGGGCGGGGCGATGGCGGTGGAGAACGCGCTGAAGACCGCGTTCGACTGGAAGCGGCGGCACAACGCCCTGCACGGGCGGCAGGCCGAGCTGGGCACGAAGGTGCTGCACCTGCGGCGGGCGTTCCACGGCCGCAGCGGCTACACGATGTCACTCACCAACACCGAGCCGGTGAAGACGGCGCTCTACCCGACCTTCGACTGGCCGCGCATCGACGTCCCCGCCATCCGGTTCCCCATGGACGTCGCGGAGGTCGAGGCCGCCGAGCACAAGGCACTCACGCAGGCCCGCGCAGCCTTCGCCGCGCATCCGCACGACATCGCGTGTTTCATCGCCGAACCGATCCAGGGCGAAGGCGGTGACAACCACATGCGGGGTGAGTTCCTGCGCGCGATGCAGGCGCTCTGCCACGAGCACGCGGCTCTGTTCGTGCTCGACGAGGTGCAGACCGGTGGCGGGATGACCGGCACCGCGTGGGCCTACCAGCAGCTCGGCCTCCAGCCCGACGTCGTGGCGTTCGGCAAGAAGCTGCAGGTCTGCGGGATCATGGCGGGCGGGCGCGTGGACGAGGTGCCCGACAACGTGTTCCGCGTACCGTCCCGGATCAACTCGACGTGGGGCGGCGGGCTCACCGACATGGTCCGGTCGCGGCGCTACCTGGAGGTGATGGAGTCGGACGGGCTGATCGAGCGGGCCGCAGTGCTCGGCAAGCGGTTGCTGGACGGGCTGGCGGCGATCCCGGGGGTCGACAACGTGCGCGGCCGCGGCCTGTTCGTCGCGCTCGACCTGCCGCGCGCCGAGGCGCGCGACGCGGCGCTCACCCACCTGCACCGCACCGAGCACGTGCTGATCCTCGGTGGCGGGGAGCGCTCGATCCGGTTCCGGCCCGCCCTGACCATCACTGAGGACGACCTGGACCTCGCCGTCGCGGCCATGGCACGGGCGGTGCGGGCGTGACCATGCGGGAGATCGGGTCGTTCGTCGACGGCAAGTGGCGCGACGACTCCCCCGGCGGCCGGCTGGAGTCCACCGACCCTGCCCGCGGCATGCCCGTGGCGGAGGCCCTGCTCGCCGACGCCGACCTGTTCGTCGAGGCCTGCCGCGCAGCGCGGGAGGCGCAGCGCGGCTGGGCCGCCGTCCCGGCGCCGGTGCGCGGGCGGGTGATCGAGCAGATCGGCCGGCTGGTCGAGGCCAACAAGGACGCGCTCGCAGCGCTCGTCACCCGCGAGATCGGCAAGCCGGTGGCGGAGTCGCTGGGCGAGGTGCAGGAGGTGATCGACACCTGCACGTTCTTCGCGGGCGAGGGACGGCGGCTCTACGGGCAGACCGTGCCGAGCGAGATGCCGGACAAGCAGCTGTTCACCTTCCGCGTGCCCGTCGGAGTGACGGCGATCGTCACGGCAGGGAACTTCCCGGTCGCCGTGCCGTCCTGGTACCTCGTGCCCGCGCTGCTCTGCGGCAATGCGGTGGTGTGGAAGCCCGCGGAGTACACGCCCGCGATCGCGCACGCGTTAACCGAGCTGTTCGTCCGCGCCGGGCTGCCCGCGGGTGTGCTCAACACCGTGCTCGCCGACGGCCCCACCACGTCCGACGGCCTCGCCGCGGCACTGGACGCCGGGCTCGTCGACAAGATCGGCTTCACCGGCTCGTCCGCCGTCGGCGTGCGGATCGGGGAGCTGGCCGGGCGCCACCTGCAGACCCCTTGCCTGGAGCTGGGCGGCAAGAACCCGCTGGTCGTCATGCCGGACGCCGACCTCGACCTCGCCGTCGACGGAGCCCTCTTCTCCGGCTTCGGCACGGCGGGCCAGCGCTGCACGTCGCTGGGCACCGCGATCGTGCACGCGGCGGTGCACGACGAGTTCCTGCGCAGATTCGACGCCGCCGTCCGCGGCGCGGTGATCGGCGACCCGACCCGGTCGGACGTGCTGTACGGGCCGATGATCTCGGCGCGGTTCCTGGAGGCGTTCGAGCGCCACCTGGGGCTGGTCCGCCCGCACCACGCCCTGCACGGCTCCACCGGCACCGGCCGCATCACGGCCGCCAACCCGCGGGAGGGCTTCGCAGGCGACGCGGAGGCGGGCGTCTACGCCCACCCGACGATCGTCGCCGGGGTGCGCGTCGACGACGAGATCGCGAACACCGAGACGTTCGGGCCGATGGTGGGGGTGGCGGCGTTCGAGGAGTTCGACGAGGCCGTGGAGCTCGCCAACGGGCACGGCTACGGGCTCTCGGCGTCGATCTACACGTCCACGCCCGTGCACGCGTTCCGGTTCCGGGAGCGGGTGAGCGCGGGCATGGTGAGCGTCAACAACTCGACGTCCGGTGCGGAGGCGCACCTGCCCTTCGGGGGCAACGGCCGCTCGGGCAACGGCAGCCGCCAGTCGGGGGTGTGGGTGCTCGACCAGTTCACCCGCTGGCAGTCGATGAACTGGGACTACGCCGGCACGCTGCAGAAGGCCCAGATGGACACCCAGACCGTCGCAGGCGACCCGGACTTCCGACTCCCGTAGGCGCGGCTACTCGGCGGTGTCATAGACCGACACACCCCGCTCCTGCCATGCGCGCAGCAGTTGCCGGTCGCCCGACGCGGCCACGAGGTCGTCCTCCAGCAGCTGTTCAGCGGCCACGCAGTGCACGGCATCGTATCCACGCAGCGCGGCCCCGTGCGCCGCGTCCGCTGCCGCTCGCACCAGCCGATCGTCGACCTCGATCACGTCGAGCTCGGACCACACCACGTCGAGGAGCTCGCGTGCCTGCTCGTGCCGTGCCGCGTCCAGGCGCCCCATGCGGCGCCCTTGTGCCAGTGCCGCCGCTGCCTCGACATACGCCAGGCGGCAGGACACCACGTCATCGGCGTCGTCCCAGAACCGCCGGCACGCCGCGCTTGTCGGTTCGTCGACCAGCAGCGGCACGATCGCCGACGTGTCGAGGTAGCCGATCACCGTCGCTGTTCGGGGAGGAGGTCGGAGACTGTTCCGCCGCCCTCGACGGGCTGAGGAGCCGGCCGCTTGCGCCGCGATGCGGGCCGCACCCGCCCTTCGGCGCGGAGCTGCTCCAGGCGGGTGAGCCGCTCGACCGGAACGATCCGCGCGATGGGCCGGCCATGGTCGGTGACGGTGACCGTGCGCCCCTCACGGACATCGGCGAGGTGTTTGCTCAGGTTGTCGCGCAACTCGCGGATACCGATCTCCATCGCCGCTCCCTGTGGTCACACTGGTGCAGCCGATTGTAGCCACTTCTGCCAGTGTCGGCGGCGAGACGGCACAGCGACACGGCGTCATCGACGAGGGCTTCGAGACCCACAAGAAGGGCCGCAAAACCTCAGGTCCCACCGTCCAAGTGGGACCTGAGGTTTCGCTTTCGGGCTATGCCGCGGGGTCAGTGGACGACGTCGTAGACCAGTTTCTGGATGCCGTTGGGATAGGACTCGCTCTCGAGCACCTTCAGCGTGCTCTTGTCGACGTCGGAGTCGCTGAACAGCCGCTTGCCCGCGCCGAGCAGGACCGGGAACACCAGCAGGTGGTAGCGGTCGATCAGGCCCGCGTCGGACAGGTTGCGGTTCAACGTCGCGCTGCCGTGGACGATGATCGGCCCGCCCTCGGTCGCCTTCAGGGCTGCCACCTCGTCCAGGGACCGCAGGATGCTCGTCTCGCCCCAGTTGTCCACGAGGTCGTCGTCGCTCAGCGTGGAAGACACGACGTACTTGGGCAGCGCGTTGAACCCGGCGAAGTCCTCGGTCATCGTCGGCCAGACCGGGCTGAACGCCTGGTAGCTGACCCGGCCCATCATCATCGCGGCGGCCTCATCCTGCTCGCGGCCTTTGAGTTCGTAGGCCTCGGGCAAGAACTCGATGTCCTTGAACGTCCAGCCGGCGTTGCGGTAGCCCTCCTCCCCGCCGGGGGCCTCGACGACGCCGTCCAGGGAGACGAAGGCGGTAGTGATCAGGGTGCGCATGGCTTCTCCTCACAGTCGAGTTGATCTCCTCACCTGTAGCGTCGAAGACCGGCACGCACGTTCGACATGGCCGACGGACCTTTTCTTCTCGGTGCTCGAAGTTCGTGCCGGCCGTGGGGAGCGGCTTCGGCGGCAGGCCCTGGTAGATGTCCTTCAGCACGCCGAACCGGCAAGTACCGCCCGCGATGAGCAGCCACGATGCGGTGCGTCGCGGACGACGCCCCGCCCCCGCTTCCCGGTGATGCCGCGATGGACACTGTCGGGGTGACCGAAGCCGCTCGCTCGCGCCCAGACCGGCTCGGCGTGCACGTGCTCGCCGACATCGTCGACGTGGCAGACCCCGCGTGCTTCGACCCGGCCTTCCTCGTCGACGCGTTCCGCGACGCCCTGCACGAGGCGGGCGCGACGATCAGGCGCACGCTCGTCGAGGAGTTCACCCCGCACGGCCTCACCGTCATGGTCGTGCTGGCCGAGTCGCACGCGTCACTGCACACGTGGCCGGAGCGGCGGACCGTCTTGATCGATGTCTTCACCTGCGGGCCGGTGGCTCCGCTGCCCGTGGTCGAGCTGTTCGCGGCGAAGCTCGGCCCGTGCCGCGTCGAGGTGGCGCAGGTCGACCGGGGTGCCCGGACCCCGCGGCCCACCGGGTCCGCCGGACCGGACTGACAGCCGTCAGCTGTGGCGCAGCCCGAAGGGCAGCACCGAGCGGGCGCGCAGGGCCTCGGCGTCGAGGGAAGCCGGCCGGAAACCGAGCTGCCCCAGCCGAGTCGTCATCTCGCCCACAGGATCCGGCCCGCCGGCCCGCCGGCCGGTCAGGAACGCCCACTCGTGCTCGTCGCTGACGTACGGCACCACCTGCGCGAATACCTCGTGAAAGCGGTCCAGCGCCGCGCGCAGCGTGCCGTCGCGCCACAGGGCGGGGCTGCCGGCCTGGGACACCACGACCCCACCGTCGGTGAGCAGCTCGGCGCAGCGGCGGAGGAACGACGCGCTGTAGAGGCGGTTGAGCTGCGCCCCAGGCTCGTCCGGCCGCTCGTCGGGCAGGTCGACGACCACGATGTCGTAGCGGCCGGCCGCGTCCTCGACGAACGCCAACCCGTCGCCGTAGTGCACGCGCACCGGCCCGTCACCCCGCTCGGCAGCGGTCAGCTCGTCGACCGAGTAGCCGTAGGGCAGGTGCTGGGCGCAGGCGCGGACGCACTCCGGGTCGATGTCGACGTGGTCCACCACCTGCGCTCCGGTGGCGAGGGCCAGCTGGGAGACGACACCCTCGCTCGATCCGACCACCAGCACCCGGTCGCGCTGCGCGGCGAGCAGCGCGGCCGGCACGAACAGGGCCTCGTGGTAGACGAGCTGCGTCACCTCGGCGCTCTGCCGCTCCTCGTCGCAGAACAGGGTCGTGCCGTGCGCGGTCTCGGCGATGAGCACGCGCTGGAACGGGGTCTTGGCCTCATGGTGGACGGCGCCCAGCCGCCAGTGCCGGGTGAGCCCCGCACCGAGCGCCTCGACGACCTCGCGGTCGGGCATGAGCCGCACGGTAGCGGCGACCTACACGACGTGAACTGGTAGGGGCGCGAAGCCGTTGAACCCGACCGAGCCGTAGGACGCCGTGTAGGCGCCGGTGGCGAGCAGATCCACCACGTCACCCGCCTCCAGGGAGAGCGGCAGCGGGCAGGGCGTCCGGCGGTAGAGCACGTCGTCGCCGTCGCACGTCGGCCCGGCCAGGACGACGGGCTCACACGGGCCGGTCCGGGCCGGAACCCGCAGGCGGTACGCGATGGCCTCGCCCTCCGTCTCGGCCAACCCCGTGTAGCGGCCGACATCCAGGTACACCCACCGGCGGCTCTCCACGCCGGGCCGGCGCGAGACGCGCAGGACCGTCGAGCGGACCACCCCGCCCTCGGCGACGAGCGCGCGGCCGGGCTCCAGCTGGAGCTGCAGGCCGTCGATCTGGCCGCTCCCGACCGCCGCGTCCACGGCCGATCGGATCGCCGCAGCGAAGGCCGGGAAGGCCGGCACGGGCTCGCGATAGGCGACCGGGAACCCGCCGCCGACGTTCAGGACGGGTCGGCGCAATCCGGCGTCCGCGGCGACCGCGAGCGCCTCGCCCACGCCCGCGGCGAACGCCTCGGGCCGGACCTGCTGCGAGCCGGCGTGGAAGGCCACGCCGGCCGCGACGAGGCCCGCGGCCGACACCGCCCCGAGCAGCCGAACGGCCTCGTCGCGGGCGGCGCCGAACTTGGCGGCGAATGGGGTGGCGGACCCCGCGTCGGACACGAGCAGCCTGACGAGCACCGGCGAGCCGGGCGCGTGCTCGGCGAGGACGTCGATGTCCTCCGCGCTGTCCGTGACGTACTGCCCGATCCCGGCCGCGTAGGCCGCGGCGGCGTCCGCCGGGCCGCGTACGGGGTTGCCGTAGCTGATCAGCGCCGGGTCAGCGCCGGCGTCGAGCGCGAGCTCGACCTCGCCCGTGCTCGCGACATCGAACCCGCAGCCGAGTGCAGCGAGCGTCTGCAGGACCTCCGGCTGCGGGCAGGCCTTGACCGCGAAGTACGCGCCCGCACCCGGGAAGGCCGCCGTCAGCGACCGATACTGCTCAGCAGCCACCGACGGGTCGAGGGCCAGGAACGGTGTCCGGCGGTCGGTCCGGGCCAGGAAACGTTCGAGCGCCGGGGTCAGGTCGGTCACGCCGAGATCCTCCGGCCCGCTCCGCTCGAGCGTGACTCGGGGGGTCGCGGGCCAGCCGCTCGACGAACACCGCGGCGCCTGTGTCCGGCCGCTCGGCCACGAGCCGTACGACCCGGACCGGAGCTGACGCCCGTCAGACCGCGATCACCGTCAGACCGCGATCACCGTCGGCACGATCATCGGACGGCGGCGGTAGGTCTCGCCCACCCACTTCCCCACCACCCGGCGCACGGCCTGGGCGATGCGGTGGGTGTCGGTGATGCCCTCGGCCTCGGTGCGCGACAACTCCTCCTCGACCAGCGTGACCACGGCGTCCAGCGCCTTGGGGTCGTCGGAGAAGCCGCGTCCGGACACCTTCGGCGGGGAGACCGCCCGCCCGGTGTTGGGGTCGATGGCCACCGTGATCGAGATGAACCCGCCCTCCCCGAGCACGAGGCGGTCGCCGAGAGTGCTCTCGCCGATGTCGCCGACCGCGAGCCCGTCGACGTACACGCGGCCGACCTCGACACGCCCGGTGATCGCGGCCTTGCCGTCCACGAGGTCGACGACCACGCCGTCCTCGGCCAGGACGACCGAGTCCTCCGGCACCCCGGTCTGCACGGCGAGCCGGCCGTTGGCCCGCAGGTGCCGCCACTCGCCGTGCACAGGCATGACGTTGCTCGGCCGGACCGCGTTGTAGAGGAACAGCAGCTCACCCGCCGGCGAGTGGCCCGAGACGTGCACCTTGGCCGTGCCCTGGTGCACAACCTTGGCACCGAGCCGGGTGAGACCGTTGATCACGCCGAACACCGCGGTCTCGTTGCCGGGGATCAGCGAGCTGGCGAGGATGATCGTGTCCTGGGGCTGGATGCGCACCGAGCGGTGGTCGCCACGGGCCATCCGCGCGAGCGCCGAGAGCGGCTCGCCCTGCGAGCCTGTCGAGACGATCACCAGCTCCTGGTCGGGCAGCTCCATCGCCTCGTCGATCTCGACGAGCAGCCCCTCGGGCACGTGCAGGAAACCCAGCTCGGCGGCGAGCCCCATGTTGCGCACCATCGACCGGCCGACCAGGCACACCTTGCGCCCGTGCTCCGCCGCGGCGTCGAACACCTGCTGCACGCGGTGCACGTGGCTCGCGAAGCAGGCGACGATGATCCGCGCCTCCGCCCGGTGGAACACCCCGTCGAGGACGGGCCCGATCTCGCGCTCGGAGATCACGAAGCCGGGGACGTCGGCGTTGGTGGAGTCGACGAGGAACAGGTCCACACCCTCGTCACCGAGGCGGGAGAACCCGGCCAGGTCGGTCAGCCGCCCGTCTAGCGGGAGCTGGTCGAGCTTGATGTCCCCGGTGTGCAGCACGAGCCCGGCAGGCGTCCGGATCGCGACGGCGAGCGCGTCGGGGATCGAGTGGTTGACCGCGAAGTACTCGCAGTCCCACGACCCGTGCCGCAGCCGGGCACCCTCCTTCACCTCGAGCAGGTGCGGCGTCAGCCGATGCTCCTTGCACTTCTCCGCCACCAGCGCGAGCGTGAACCGCGACCCGACGATCAGCAGGTCGGGGCGCTGGCGCAGCAGGAACGGCACGGCGCCGATGTGGTCCTCGTGGCCGTGGGTGAGCACCAGCGCGTCGATGTCGTCGAGGCGGTGCTCGATGGCGCGGAAGTCGGGCAGGATCAGGTCGACGCCCGGAGAGTCCTCGGCGGGGAACAGCACCCCGCAGTCGACGACGAGCAGGCGGCCGTCGTACTCGAACACCGTCATGTTGCGGCCGATCTCGCCGATTCCGCCCAGCGCGACGACGCGCAGGGCGCCCTCCAAGAGCGCTGGCGGCGGGCCGGACGGCAGCTCGGCCCTGTTGACCTCCTCCGGAGGCGCGGTCGACGGGCGACCGGTGTCACGCCGGAACGAGCGGGAGCGACGGTCGGACCGGGGACGGTCGGACCGGGCGGGCGGGCGACTCAACTAGTTCCTCGCAGTGCTGTGTTCATGCGCCCGGGAGGCGCGGGGATCGTGGCGCGTCAGCGGTAGGCGACCTCGGCGCCGAGGTCGACGGCGGCGCGGGGCCCGAGCGCCCCGTGCCCGCGGTCGCCGCGGCTGTGGGCGTCGGGGAGGGCCACGCCCGCCGACCCGAGGTGCGCCGCGATGGCCGCGACCTGCTCCTCGGTGGCGGGCGGCAGCGGCAGGCGGGGGTCACCGACGTCGATGCCGCGCATGCGCAGGGCCGTCTTCGAGAACACGACGCCGCCCACCGGGCCCATGGCGCGGATCACCGGGAGCATGGCGTAGTGCAGGTTCCGGGCACGGTCGATCTCGCCGGCCTCGTAGGCGTCGATCATCGCGCGCAGCCGGTCGGCGACGACGTGGCCGACCACGCTGACGAACCCGACCGCCCCGACCGAGAGCCACGGCAGGTTCACCGGGTCGTCGCCGCTGTAGTAGGCGAGTGTGGTGGTGGCGAGCACCTCGGTGCCGGCGCGCAGGTCGTTGCGGGCGTCCTTCACCGCCACGATCCGCGGGTGCTCCGCGAGCCGCTGCAGCGTCTCCACCTCGATCGGGATCACGCTGCGCGGCGGGATGTCGTAGAGCATCACCGGCAGGTCGGTCGCGTCCGCGATCGCGGTGAAGTGCATGACCAGCCCGGACTGCGGCGGCCGCGAGTAGTACGGCGTGACCAGCAGGAGCCCGTGCGCACCCGCCTTCTCCGCCTCTCGTGAGAGGTGGATGCTGTGCGCGGTGTCGTACGTGCCGGTGCCTGCGACGATCGTGGCCCGGTCGCCCACCGCCCCGACCACGGCCCGCACCAGCTTGGACTTCTCCTCGTCGGTTGTGGTCGGCCCCTCCCCCGTGGTGCCGTTGACCACCAGCCCGTCGTTGCCCAGATCGATCAGGTGAGCGGCGAGTTCCTCGGCGCGGGCGAGGTCGAGACGGCCCTCGGAGTCGAACGGCGTGACCATGGCGGTCAGCACCCGCCCGAAGGGGCGGCCCGGAGGGCGCGGTCCGGTGGCGGTGGGACTCATGCCCTGAAGGTACCGCCCCACGGCCGCATTGCCGGTCTCTGAGGCACGTACAGGTGTCGACAGGTTGGGTCTGCGCCGCAGAGCGGGCCGCCTGGCGGCCGCTGTCCTGCTTCGCCGGGCGCTCAGATTCCCCTCGAGCTGGCTGCGAGCGCCGCCACGTCCGATGCCGCGCCGTCCCGTTCCAGCCGCACCTCGTTACGGCCGAAGGCGTGCAGGAGCAGCTCGATCGGCTCCCCGGTAAGTGTCACGACACCGGAACCGCTTTTCGCCTGTACCTGCTCCCCCGACGGGAGCCGCAGCACCACGCCGACCGGGCTGCGCCGGTACATCATCCGGGCCGCGCGCTGCACCTGCGCCCACACCTCAACGTCCCGGGCCGGCTCCGGCGGGCGGGGTTCCCACCCCGGCTTGCCGCGGCGGAGGTCCTCGTGGTGCACGACGAACTCCGCGCCGTTGGCCGCGGCGTCGACGCGGGCGGGGCGCATAGGCGACCACACCGGAGGCCCCGAGCGCAGCAACCCGACCCGATCGGGCCACGACACGGAGTCGTAGCTGCGCATCGCGCGTACTGCGACGGGTGCCAGCGCGGGCACGACGATCCCGGGGGCCGCCCACGGCACACGCTCGCGCACGAGCAGGTGGGCAAGCAGGTCGCGAGCCGTCCAGCCCTCGCACAGCGTTGGCCGGTCCGGGCCTGCCCGGTCGAACTCGTCGCTCAACTCCGCCCGCTCGCGGCTGGCCAGACTCATACGCCCGACCCTACTCGCGGGTACGAGCCGCGGCCCGCATCTCCGCTCAGCGCCGACGCTCGCTCCGCAAGCTCCGCTCAGCCCTCCGTCACGAACGGGCTCGACGCGATCTCCGTGCCGTCCTCCAGCGTGGCGATCTCGAAGTCGTTGAACACGTTGGGCACCTCGCGCTGCAGCTGCCGCAGGCACTCGATGGCCAGCTCGCGGATCTCGACGTCGGCGTGCTCGGTGGCCCGCATCGCGATGAAGTGGCGCCACGCCCGGTAGTTGCCGGTGACGACGATGCGCGTCTCCGTGGCGTTGGGCAGCACGGCGCGGGCGGCCTGGCGGGCCTGCTTGCGGCGGAGCGTGGCGTTGGGGACGTCGGCGAACCGCTTCTCCAGGCCCTCCAGCAGCGCCTCGTACGCCTTGACCGACGCGGCGGCGGCCTCGGTGAACAGCTCGTGCAGCTCCTCGTCGTCCGCGATGACCTCGGGCTCGACCATCGCCGCGTTGCGCTCCGGGACGTAGCGCTGCGAGAGCTGGCTGTAGGAGAAGTGGCGGTGGCGGATCAGTTCGTGGGTGAGCGACCGCGACACGCCGGTGAGGTAGAAGCTCACCGTGCCGTGCTCCAGCACGGACAGGTGCCCGACCTCGAGGATGTGGCGGAGGTAGCCGGCGTTGGTAGCGGTGGTCGGGTTGGGCTTCGACCAGGACTGGTAGCAGGCGCGGCCGGCGAACTCCGCGAGCGCCTGCCCACCGTCGGCGTCGGTGCTCCAGGGCACGCCCTCCGGTGCGACGAACTCGGTCTTGGCCACGATCTGGACGCGCAGCGGCACGATGTCGGGCATGGCGGCAGCGTAAACCGGAGGGTGAACGGGATCGGGGCCGCCATGGAATGGTGTCACGAATTCCTTGACTGACGTCAGCAATGACGCCACAGTGGTGTCATGGATCTGAGCCAGTACGTCCAGCGGTTGCGGGAGGACCTCGCGTCCGCCGCCGCGGCAGGCGACGAGCAGACGCAGCGGACCGCCGCCCTGCTCGGCGCCGCCATCGAGCCGGCCGCCCGGCTGGCGATCATGAACGCGCTCTCCGACCTGGCGGCCGAGGTCACCGCCACACTCGGGGACCGCGTGGTCGAGGTGCGCCTCGACGGCCGCGACGTGCGGGTCGCGGTCACCGGCGAGCCGGCCGGTGAGCCGGAGCCAGAACCGGAGCCTTCGCCCACATCGGGACCCGGGCCATTCCGCGGGTTCCCGGGCGGGGAGGCCGGCGACATCAGCCGCATCACGCTGCGCCTGATGGAGCAGATCAAGGGCCAGGCCGAGCAGGCGGCCGCCGCGCAGGGTGTGTCGCTCAACTCGTGGCTCGCCCAGGCCGTGCAAGGCGCGCTCGCCGGTGGCGGGCACCGCAAGCACACGCGGCCTGAAGGAGCGAAGGACGACCGCGACGGGCGGCGTCTGCGGGGCTGGGTCGAGGGATGACGGAGTTAACGGGGATGACTGAGTTCACGAACGACTCGCCCTTCCGGGAGGACCCGGCCCCCGGGCTCGTCCGGCAACAGAGCTGGCCGGTGGACGGGCCCGCGGAGCTGGAGCTGACGGTGGACGTGGGGCGCCTCCGGGTGCACCTCGACCAACAGATCGGCGACGGGGACGCCGACGGCGCCGGGGCGCACGAGGTGCGGGTCGAGGTGCGCCACGACCCGTCCGCGGGTGGCGGCTGGAGCCAGGGCCTCACCGGCATCATCAGCTGGCTCGGCAACGCCACGGGCGGGATGGGTGTGGCGGACAGTGCCGAGGACCTGGCGGCGGCTGCTGTCTCCGCCGCGGAGATCAGCTGGTCCGACAGCGGACGCCGCCTGGTCGTCCGGTCCTCGCAGGAGCTGCCGCTGCGGGTGGTGCCGCTGGCGATCACCGTGTCCGCCCCGGCCGGGTCCCGGCTGGCGGCCCGCACGGGTGCGGGCGACGTGCGGGTGACCGGCCGGGCGGGATGGGCGGGCGTGCGCACCGGCACCGGCCTGGTGTCGCTCGCCGCCGTCGACGGCGACGCCGACGTCACGACCGGCGCAGGCGATGTCGAGATCGGACCGGTGAGCGGCCGGGCCCGGCTGCGGACCGGCAGCGGTGCGGTGTCCGTGGCCGCCACCGGCGGCTCCACCGAGATCAAGACGGGCAGCGGAGACATCTCGCTGGGCGAGGTGGCCGCGGACCTCGGCGTGCGGACCGGCTCCGGTGACGTCGCCATCGCCGACGCCCGCAGCGGGCACCTGCAGATGACAACCGGGTCGGGCGGGCTGCGGGTCGGCGTGCACCCGGGGGTGCGGGCCGAGCTTGACCTGTCCTCGGGCTCGGGGCGGGCGCGCAGCGAGCTGGAGGTGCGTTCGGTGGCTCCCGAGCTCCCGGCCGCCGTGCAGCTGCGCGGGCGCACCGGCAGCGGCGACGTGCTGGTGACCCGCGCCGCCGTCAGCTCCGCCTGACCCCTCAGGCGGCGACGGACGTGACGGCGGCGGTGAGCGGGGCGGCGAGGTCGCCCCGCTCACCGACCACCACCCCGTCCAGCTCCAGCCACTCGGCCATCACGAGCAGCTCGGCCGCCAGCTCGGCCGCGACCCGCGGCACGTCGGCGCCGGGCTCGACGAACGCTCCAGGCACCCGGAGCACTCCTGCCGCCCGGTCGGCCTTGATGTCGACCCGCGCCACCATCTCGCCGTCGAGCAGGAACGGGAACACGTAGTAGCCGTACTGCCGCTTCGGCTCCGGCACGTAGATCTCGATCCGGTAGCGGAAGCCGAAGATCCGTTCGGTGCGGGCCCGCTCCCAGATCAGCGGGTCGAACGGGCAGAGCAGCGCCCGGCCGCTGACCCGACGCGGCACCTTGGCGCCGGGCAGCCGGTACGCCGGGCGACCCCACCCGCGCACCTCGACGGGCTCCAGCTGCCCCGCCTCCAGCAGCTCCGCGACGGCCCGCCGGCTGCGCTCGGGCGCGATGCGGTAGTAGTCGCGCAGGTCGGGTTCGGTGGCGACGCCGAGCGCCGACGCCGACCGCAGCAGCAGCGCCCTGGCCGCCTCATCGACCGTGGGCTGCGGCGCGGCGAGCAGCTTCGGCGGGAGCACGCGCTCGGGCAGGTCGTAGAGCCGCTCGAAGTGGCGCCGAGTGCCGGTGGTGAGCGCACCGATGCCGAACAGGTACTCGCAGACCCGCTTGACGTCGGACCGCTCCCACCACGACGCCCCCGGCGGCCGCTTGCGCGTGCCTGCACCCAGCGCCGCCTCCAGTTCCCCCGCGCCGACCGGCCCGAGCTCCTTGACCGCCGCGAGCACGTCGTCGGCAAGCCCGGGGTGCTGCTCCAGCAGCGCCTGGTAGTGGCGCCACCAGCCCTCCCGCTTGGGCCCGGCCCGCAGCAGCGGCCAGTCCTCCACCGGCAGCAGGCTCGCCTCATGCGCCCAGTACTCCACGAGCAGCCGCGGCGACCGCGCCGAGTGCGACCAGGCGGCGTCGTCGACGAGCGGGCGCGGGTACGCCCCGAGCCGGCTGAACAGCGGCATGTAGTGCGCGCGCACGGCCACGTTGACGGAGTCGAGCTGCAGCAGCCGGACGTGCCCGAGCGCGCGGACGAGGTGGCGCCGCGTGACCGGGCCGGAGGGGCGGGGGGCGGTGAACCCCTGGGCGGCCAGCACGGCGCGGCGCGCGGCCGCCGGCCCGATGCTCTCGACGGGGACGGAGGACGTCACAGGCTGGATGGTGCCAGCTCACCCCGACGTTTCCGGGGGCGCTCGGCCGCGATCACCAGCACGACGGCAACCAGCACGACGCCGCCCCCCGCGAGCTGCAGCGCGGAGAACCGCTCGCCCACGACCAGCACCCCGAGCAGCACGGCGATGACGGGGTTGACGTAGGCGTAGGTCGCGACCGTGGACACCGGGAGTGAGGTCAGCGCGAACGCGTACGCGCTGAACCCCGTGACCGACACGACGACGGCCATGTAGGCCCACGCCCACCACGCCGTCGGTGTCAGGGCGGTGAGGTCGGGCCGGTCCCCGCTGACCAGGCTTGTCGTGACCAGGATCGTCCCGCCCACCAGCATCTGCGTGGCGGCCAGCGCGAACGGGTTGGCCGGGACCGGCAGCCGCGTTGTCGCCAACGTGCCCGTCGCCCAGCCCAGGGCCGCGAGCAGAATCAGCAAGGGTCCCCACCACGCCGTGCCCAGCGTGCCGCCCGACCCCCCGGACGGGCCCGCCACCACCAGCAGCGCCAGCCCGAGCAGCCCCACGGCCACACCGCCGAGCGTGGCCGGCCGCGGCCGGTCGCCGGTGAGGGCGCGCAGCACGACGATGTAGATCGGCGTGGCCGCGATCAGCAGCGCAGCCATGCCCGACGCGACGTACTGCTGCCCGACCGCCACGAGCCCGTTTCCCCACGCGGGCAGGAGCAGCCCGGAGAGCGCCGCCGTGCCGAACTGCGGCGCGGTCATCCGGAACGCGCCCCGCCCCGCGACGGCGAGTACCACGAGCGCGAGCAGCGACCCTCCGACGACGAACCGCGCACCGCCCGCGAACAGCGGCGGGACGTCGGCGATGATCAACCGGTTGCCCAGGTAGGTGGAGCCCCACAGCACGTAGACGACGCCGAGCGCGGCCCAGGCGGCGGGTCCGGCGGAGCGGGCGGGTGCGACGACGGACTCCACCCGAGGAACGTTGTCATGGCGAACGACCGTTGTCGCGCGATCTCCCGGTGACGACGCACACGGGCCCCGCTCCGCGCCTCGACCGGGCGTGGGTTTGGATGGACCGCATGGCCACCGCCGCCGTCCGTCCCGCCGTCGTCGAGGACGTCGAGGAGATCGTCCGCATCCAGGCAGGCACGTGGGAGACCGCGTACGCCGAGCTCGTGCCGGCCGAGGCACTCCTGCAGCTGCGTAGCCCCGAGGCGCACCGGGCGTGGAAGGACGCCGTCACCGCGGGCGGCGGTCACCACGTGCTCGTCGCCACCGAGGGCGAGTGGACCGTCGGCTTCTGCGCCGCGGCCCCCGCGGCCGCGCCCGATGGCACCGTCGCACCCGAGGCCCCGACGCTGGGCGCGGAGGCGTGGGCGGAGATCAGCACGCTGCTGGTGGAGCCACGCTGGGGCCGGCGTGGCCACGGCGGGCGGCTGCTCGCCGGCGCCGCGGAGGCGCTGCGCGCGGCAGGCGCCGTGTACGGGCTGGCTTGGGTGCCGGAGGCCGACGAGGCGTCGCGGAAGTTCTACTCGAGCGTGGGCTGGGAGCCCGACGGCACCCTGCGGGTGCTCGACACCGGCCAGGGCGAGTTGCGCGAGGTGCGCCTGACGGGCTCCCTCGACCTCACGCTGAGCTGAGCGGCGCCGCGGTCTCAGAGCCCGAGCAACGGCTCCAGCCCCACGGTGAGCCCGTCACGCTCACCGACCGCTCGCACGGCCATCAGCACCCCCGGCATGAACGACGCCCGGTCGAACGAGTCGTGCCGGATCGTCAGCGCCTCCCCGGGGGTGCCGAGCAGCACCTCCTGATGCGCGACCAGCCCCGGGAGGCGCACCGAGTGCACGTGCACGCCGTCCACCAGGGCGCCGCGGGCGCCGGGCAGCTCGGTGGTCGTGGCGTCCGGGAGCGGGCCCGCCCCGGCCTCCTCCCGGGCCGCGGCGATGAGCGCCGCGGTGTGCACGGCGGTGCCCGACGGGGCATCCACCTTGCCCGCGTGGTGCAGCTCGATCACCTCGACGGACTCGAAGTACCGCGCCGCGGTGCGGGCGAACTGCATGGCGAGCACCGCGCCGATGCCGAAGTTGGGCGCCACGAACACGTTCCCCGGCCGCTTCTCCAGCCGCGCGCGCACGTCGTCGAGCCGGGCCTCGTCGAACCCGCTGGTGCCGATCACCACAGCGATGTCGTGCTCCAGGCAGAACTGCAGGTTGTCGAGCACCGCGCCCGGATGCGTGAAGTCGACGGCGACCTGCACCCCGGCCTCCACGAGTCCACTGAGCGGGTCGTCCGCGTCGATCCGGGCGACGAGCTCCAGGTCCGGCGCCCCCTCGACGGCGCGGCAGACCTCCGTGCCCATCCGCCCCTGCGCGCCCAGCACTCCCACCCGGATCCGGTTCTCCGCCACGGGGAAGAGCCTAGTGTCGTGGAAACGAGGTTCCTTGCCCGGATCCGGCGTCCAGGTGGATGCATGGCAAGGCGGAGGAGAGGCCCGATACCGGGGTTGTATCGGGCCCGACGACAACGCAGCGAGGCGCCGCCTGGGCGTCGGAGGCGGGTAAGGAACCTCGTTTCCGCGACACTGGGACGTGCCGTGGTCAGGCGAAGACGAGAGCCCCGGCCCACACCGCGGCCGCGAGCAGCCCGGCGGCCAGCTCGATCGCGATGCTCCAGCCCACGGCGGCGAGCGCCTGGCGGGTGGACGGCCAGGCCCGGTCGTGGCTGCCCAGGCGGGTCAGCTCGACGAGGTAGACGCCGAGCACGAAGCCGAGGAAGAGCCCCACGAGGGGGATCACGAAGAAGCCGATGACACCGAGCACCGCACCGGCCGCGATGGTTCTTCCCGGCACACCCGACTCGCGCAGGCGCTTGCCGGGAAGCAGGTACTTGACCACCGATCCGACGACGACGATCGCCACGGCGACGCCCAGGACGGTCCACGCCACGGCGTCGCCGCGCGTCACGGCCCAGACGGCGATGCCCGCCACCACCAGGACGAGCCCCGGAAGCACGGGGAGCACGATCCCGACGATGCCGACGGCCACCAGCAGGGCAGCGATCACGGTGGCGCTCACACGGTGATCGTGGCATGCGGTCCGAGCCAAGGAGCGCCCTGAACAACTCGGCCCTACTGCGCGACGCCCAGGCAGGCACCTCGCGGCGTTGGACGATCGGACCGATACAACAGCGGTATCAGCCCGATCGTCCGCCTTGCGATGCACCCACCTGGACGCCGCTCGCTACGGGCGGAGCTGTTCAGGACCCTCCTACCGCTCCCGCCAGACGCGTCAGACCAGCGACCGCAGCGACGCCGGCAGCTCCGCCTCGTCCTCGTACGGGCCAACGACGGCGGCCGTGAGCGGCGCCGCCAGCAGCTCCCCCGCCAGGGCCGTGACCTGCTCGTTCGTGACGGCGGCGATGCGGTCGAGGCTCTCGGTGATCGTGCGCTGGCGGCCGTGGTCGAGCTCGGAGCGCCCGATGCGGTTCATCCGCGACGGCGTGTCCTCGAGCCCGAGCACCATCCCGCCGCGGAGGTTGCCCTGCGCGCGGGCCAGCTCGGCGGGCGTAAGCCCGTCGGCCGCCACGTCGGCGAGCACCGCCCGCACGACAACGGCCACCTCGTCGAGCCGCTTCGGCGCGCAGCCGGCGTAGACCGAGAAGCTGCCGGTGTCGGAGTACGTCGCGAGCGCCGAGTAGACGGAGTAGGCGAGCCCGCGCTGCTCCCGCACCTGCTGGAACAGCCGAGAGCTCGGGCCGCCGCCGAGCGCCGTGTTGAGCACCTGCAGGGCCGTGCGCCGGGGGTCGTGGCGCGACAGCCCCGGCACCCCGAGCATGAGGTGCGCCTGCTCGGTGTCCTCGGTGCGCAGCACGAGCCGCGGCCCGGGGGTGAGCAGCGCGGGAGCCGGACGGCGCGGCGGCACCGGAGCCACCGACCCGGCCCGCGCGGCCGCCGGGCCGAGCGCGGCGGCGACCAGGTCGACGACCTGGTTGTGCACGAGGTTGCCCGCAGCGGCGACGACCATCCGCGGGGTGGTGTACTCGCCGCGCCAGAAGTCGTACAGCGTCTCGCGGGTCATCGCGCGGATCGACTCCTCGGAGCCGATCACCGGGCGCCCGATCGGGTGCGCGCCGAAGATCGCCTCGTCGAACAGCTCGCCGAGCAGGTCCTCGGGGTCGTCGTCGCGCATGGCGATCTCCTCGAGCACCACCCCGCGCTCCACCTCGACGTCTGCGGGCGCGAGCGTGGCATCCGTGACGACGTCGGCGAGCACGTCCACCGCGAGCGGCAGGTCGGCGTCGAGCACCTGCGCGTAGTAGCAGGTGTGCTCCTTCGCGGTGAACGCGTTGAGGTCGCCGCCGACGGCGTCGAACTCCTCGGCGATCCCCACGGCGGTGCGCCGCCGAGTGCCCTTGAAGAGCAGGTGCTCCAGGTAGTGGGCCGCCCCGGCCTGCAGCGGCGCCTCGTCGCGCGAGCCGATGCCGATCCAGATCCCGAAAGACACCGAGTGCACGCCTGGCACCGGCTCGGTGACCACACGCAGCCCGCCCGGCAGTTCAGTACGCGCGACGCCGCCGGGGGCGGAGGCTGCTGCCCCCGCCCCCGGCGTCAGAACCGTCGTCAATTCGCGGAGACCTCGGACTCGGTGTCGGCCTCAACGGCCTCGGACGTGGGCGCCGCGCCCGTACCGTTCGGCGACTCCTCGCCGACCGGCACCAGGCTGATCTTGCCGCGGTTGTCGATGTCGGTGACCTCGACGCGGATCTTGTCGCCGACCTTGACGACGTCCTCCACCTTGGCGATGCGCTTGCCCTGGCCCAGCTTGGAGATGTGGACCAGGCCGTCCTTGCCCGGGACCAGCGAGACGAACGCGCCGAACGCGGCGATCTTGACCACCGTGCCCAGGAACCGCTCGCCGATCTTCGGCAGCTGCGGGTTGGCGATCGCGTTGATCATCCCGATGGCCGCCTCGGCGGACGGGCCGTCCGCCGCACCGACGTAGATCGTGCCGTCGTCCTCGATGGAGATGTCGGCGCCGGTCTGCTCGGTGATGGAGTTGATCATCTTGCCCTTCGGGCCGATGACCTCGCCGATCTTGTCGACCGGCACCTTGATGGCCGTGACGCGCGGCGCGAACTGGCTCATCTCGTCCGGCCGGTCGATGGCCTCGCCGATGACCTCGAGGATCGTCAGGCGGGCGTCCTTCGCCTGCGACAGCGCACCGGCGAGCACCTCGGACGGGATGCCGTCGAGCTTGGTGTCGAGCTGCAGCGCCGTGACGAACTCGGACGTGCCCGCGACCTTGAAGTCCATGTCGCCGAACGCGTCCTCGGCGCCGAGGATGTCGGTGAGCGCGACGTAGCGGGTCTGGCCCTCGACCTCGTCGCTCACCAGGCCCATCGCGATGCCCGCCACCGGCGCCTTGAGCGGCACACCGGCGTTGAACAGCGACATCGTGGACGCGCAGACCGAGCCCATCGACGTGGAGCCGTTGGAGCCCAGCGCCTCCGAGACCTGCCGGATGGCGTACGGGAACTCCTCGCGCGTGGGCAGCACCGGCAGCAGCGCCCGCTCGGCGAGCGCGCCGTGGCCGATCTCGCGGCGCTTCGGCGAGCCGACGCGGCCGGTCTCACCGGTGGAGTACGGCGGGAAGTTGTAGTGGTGCAGGTAGCGCTTGTGCGTCTCCGGCCCGAGCGAGTCGATCTGCTGCTCCATGCGCAGCATGTTGAGCGTGGTGACACCCATGATCTGGGTCTCGCCGCGCTCGAACAGCGCCGAGCCGTGGGCCCGCGGGACGACCTCGACCTCGGCCGAGAGCGGCCGGATGTCGGTGATGCCGCGCCCGTCGATGCGGACCTGGTCGCGCAGGATGCGCTGGCGCACGAGCTTCTTGTTCAGCGCCCGGAACGCGGCGCCGATCTCCTTCTCGCGGCCCTCGAACTTCGGGGCAAGCTGCTCGAGCACCTTGACCTTGAGCTCGTCGAGGCGCGCCTCGCGCTCCTGCTTCCCCGCGATCGCGAGTGCCTGGGCCAGCTCGTCGGAGGCGATCTCGGAGACCAGCTCGAACACGTCGGGCTGGTAGGCCGGGTAGGTCGGGTAGTGCCCGGTGGGCTTGGCCGCGACGTCGGCGAGCTGCTGCTGCGCGACGCACAGGCTGCGGATGAACGGCTTGGCCGCCTCCAGCCCGGACGCGACGACCTCCTCGGTGGGCGCCTGGGCGCCACCGGCGACGAGCTCGATCGTGGAGGTGGTGGCCTCGGCCTCCACCATCATGATCGCAACGTCCTCACCGACCACACGACCGGCGACGACCATGTCGAACACGGCTCGCTGCAGGTCCTCGTACTGCGGGAACGCGACCCACTGACCGTCGATCAGCGCGACGCGCACGCCACCGATGGGGCCGGAGAACGGCAGGCCCGCGAGCTGCGTGGACGCCGACGCCGCGTTGATGGCCAGCGCGTCGTAGGGGTCCTGCGGGTCGAGGCTCATCACCGTGACGACGATCTGGATCTCGTTGCGCAGACCGTCGACGAACGACGGGCGCAGCGGCCGGTCGATCAGGCGGCAGGTGAGGATCGCGTCGGTGCCCGGGCGGCCCTCCCGGCGGAAGAACGAGCCGGGGATCTTGCCGATCGCGTACATCCGCTCCTCGACGTCCACCGTGAGCGGGAAGAAGTCGAAGTGCTCCTTGGGCTGCTTGGACGCCGTGGTGGCGGACAGCAGCATGGTCTCGTCGTCGAGGTAGGCGACGACGGATCCGGCGGCCTGGCGCGCGAGGCGCCCGGTCTCGAACCGGATGGTGCGGGTGCCGAAGCTCCCGTTGTCGATGACGGCACTGGTCTCGTGCACGTTCTCGATCTGGTCGGTCATGAAATGGACATCTCCTCTTCCTGGGGGAGACGCCACACCGCGCTCGGAGATCCTCGGCCTGGCCGGTCTTCGATCGAAGCCCTCGGCTGTTTCGCACGTCCGGGGGCCACTACCGAGGACCGGCGGACTCTCTGCCGGCGGTCTGGCGTCGTGTAGTTGTGGTGCCGGCCCGGACCGAGAGACGGTCCGGGCCGGCGGAGGTTCAGCGGCGGAGGCCGAGGCGCTCGATCAGGGACCGGTAGCGCGCGACGTCGACCGCCGCGAGGTACTTCAGCAGCCGGCGGCGGCGGCCGACCAGCAGCAGGAGCCCGCGACGCGAGTGGTGGTCGTGCTTGTGCTGCTTGAGGTGCTCGGTGAGGTCGCTGATCCGCTTGGTCAGCAGGGCGACCTGCGCCTCGGGCGAACCGGTGTCGCCCTCGTGGACCCCGTAGGTGTCCAGGATGGTCTTCTTCTGTGCGGCGTCGAGTGCCACGTGCTCCTCTTTCGTCTGCTGTGCCGTGAAGCCCGCTACCCACACGATCGGGGGCGGAAGACGGTCGCGGCCGCCACGGACTGCAGCCGCACCCAGCACTCCACGCTACCAGGGACGATGTCACCTCGACCTCTAGGGATCCCCGGCGCGCCGCTGCGCCCGTGGCCCGGCCCGTCGCTCGTCCGCCGGTTGCTCGACGACGAGCCGCACGCGGTGCACCGGACGATAGCGCGACCCGCCCCGGCCCGGTTCGCTCGCCACCAGCAGCACTTCCCCCGGGCGCCACCACGGACCGCGGTGCGCGGCCCACGTGACCGGCGGGTCGGGGTCGGCCCCGGGCCCCGGCCGGGGCCGCAGCCGCAGCACCGAGACGTGCGGGACGAACGCGGCGGGGTCGCCGCCCGCCACCGTGACGAGCCAGGTCAGGCGCCCCGGGTCCGCGACCTCGAGCCCGGCCCACCGGACACGCGGGAACGTACCTGCCCCCGCGATCCGCAGGCGCGGAGCAACGGCGGCGCGGGCGGCGACCTCCAGGCGCCGCGCAAGCACGCCGGGGTCGGCCTCGCCGTGGAACGCGAGCGTGACGTGCCAGGACGCCGGCGCCGGCGCCCGCCAGCCGCGGGGGGCGCCTGCGGGAACCGTGTCGGCGGCGAGCGCAGCGACGGCGTCAGGCGTCGGCCAGAGTGCCGTGAACAGGCGCACCGTCAGGCCCGGGGACGGCTTGCGGCCTGCCGCAGCACCTCGGCCAGCTCCGGGAAGCCGGGGCCGAGCGCGGCCGCGGCGGCCGCCAGGCGCGCAGGGTCGGTGACGCCGCGCAGGGCGGCGGCAGCGCTGCCATGCGCGGGGCCCCCACGCTCCCGGAAACGACGCTCCGGGACACGGGCCTCGCCCTCCGTGCGCGGATCGTTCCACTGCCAGCGCGCCACCGCGACGTCGGCGAGCAACGTCTCGACGGTGCGGGGGTCGGGCCGCTCCTGGAGGCTCTGGCAGCGTTGGTCGAGCAGCAGCATGCGGGCGAGCACCGCCGGGTCGCCGATCTTCACGCGCCGCGCGCTCACGAGCTGGCTGAGCATGGCCGGGCTGACGCCCAGGGTGCGGGCGAGGCGGGCCTGGGAGATGCCGAGGGCCGAGGTGAGCCGCCGCACCCGGTCGCCGAGCGGGGCCCCGTAGAGCTCGCGCTGGCGCGCGCGGTTCTCCGTGCGCCGGGCCGCGAACGAGTCACCGGCGTCGTCCTCCATGCCGAGGATGCTGGCAGTTCGCGCCCGCCACCGCGGGCGAACGGTAAAACTCGCTGATCCCGCCCCGCTCGGCCGATCAGCTCAGCTCAGCCGATCAGCTCAGCCGCCCAGCAGCTCGCGGGTGCGGGCGACGTCCTTGTGCATCTGCTCGACCAGCGCCGAGACGTCCGTGAAGCGCTCCTGGCCGCGCAGCCGGTGCTCGAAGTCGAGGGCGACCTCGAACCCGTAGAAGTCCTCGTCGACGTCGAGCACGTACGCCTCGACGGTGCGCACACGTCCGGAGAACGTCGGGTTGGTGCCCACGGAGATGGCCGCCGGGAGCGCGCGGTCGCCGATCACGAACCGGCCCGCGTAGACGCCGTCGGCGGGGAGAGCGGTGTACGGCGCGGTGGAGAGGTTGGCGGTGGGGAAGCCGAGCTCACGCCCCCGCCGGTCGCCGTGGACCACCACGCCCTCGACGCGGTGCGGCCGGCCGAGCGCCGCGGCGGCCGCGTCGACGTCGCCTGCGTCGATGCAGGCCCGGATGTAGGTGGAGGAGAACGTGATCCCGTCGTCGGTGATCAGCTCGAGCCCCTCCACGCCGAACCCGAACCGCTGCCCGAGCTGCGCGAGCATCGCGACGTCGCCCTTGGCGCGGTGCCCGAAGGTGAAGTTGCGCCCGACCACGACGTCCGCGGCGTGCAGCCGCTCCACCAGCACCGAGTGCACGAACTCGGGCGCCTCGGTGCGGGCGAGCTCCGCCGTGAACGGCAGCACGCAGAACGCCTCGACGCCCAGCTCGCCGACGAGCTCGGCCCGGCGCCGCAGGGTGGTCAGCCGCGCGGGGTGGCTCCCGGGGCGAACCAGCTCGGCGGGATGCGGGTCGAACGTGATGAGCACCGTGGGGAGCCCGCGCTCCCGTCCCCGCTGCACCGCCCGGCCGATCAGCTGCTGGTGCCCGCGGTGCACCCCGTCGAAGACGCCGACGGTGACGACGCTGCGGCCCCAGCCGGTAGGCACGGCCTCTAGCCCTCGCCAGCGTTGCACGGTGCCGAGCCTACGAAACGCCCCGACCCCACCATCGAGCCGGGACACACCCACCCGCGAGTCGCCGCAGAAATGCGAGCGAGTCGCGCCGAAAATGCGCGCGAGTCGGGGCGTGAGAGCGTGCGAGTCGGGGCGTGAGAGCGCGCGAGTCGGGGCGTGAGAGCGCGCGAGTCGAGCGCCGACCCCGGCCACCCGGATCCAGCAACTCGCACTCTCAAATGTCGCGACTCGCTCGCACGAATCCAGCGACTCGCGTGCACCCACAGCCCGACTCGCGGGCACCCACAGCCCGACTCGCGTGCTCAGACCCCGACTCGCGGGCTGGTCAGGTCAGGCGTTTGCGGGGGCCAGGACCACCAGGGGGCGGGCCTGGGGGCCGCGGTCGGCCACCAGCGCCAGGGCCCGGCCGTCCGGTGCGAAGACGCCGTAGGTGCCCTCGTAACCGCCTGCCGGGAGCGGGCGGCCGTGGGAGATGTCGGCGGCGAGGGTGGGGTCCAGGTCGCGACGTGGGAACGCGACGCCGACCGCCTCGTCGAGCGGGAGGCTCAGGCCGGGGTCCGCTTCGAGCGCCTCGAGCGTGCGCGCGTGCTCCAGCGTGAACGGGCCGACGCGGGTGCGCCGCAGGGCCGTCAGGTGCCCGCCGACGCCGAGGCCGGCGCCGAGGTCGCGTGCGAGAGCGCGGACGTAGGTACCCGACGAGCACTCCACGGCGACGTCCAGATCGGGGCCCCGGCGGGCGAGCAGCTCGAACGCCGAGACGGTGACCGGCCGCGCCGGGAGCACGACCTCCTCGCCCGCCCTGACCCGTGCGTACGCCCGCTTCCCGTCGATCTTGACGGCGCTGACGGAGCTGGGCACCTGCTCGATCGCGCCGGTCAGCGCGGCCATCCCGGCAGCGATTCCCGCGTCGGTGAGACCGCCGGCGTCCGCGGTGCTCAGCACCTCGCCCTCGGCGTCGTCCGTGGTGGTGGCGGCGCCGAGCCGGATCGTGGCGGTGTAGGCCTTCGTGTCGAGGGCCAGGTGCCCCAGGAGCTTCGTGCCGCGCCCGACCCCGCAGACGAGCACGCCGGTGGCCATCGGGTCGAGGGTGCCGGCGTGGCCGATCTTGCGGGTGCGCAGGATCCGGCGCAGCCGGGCGACGACGTCGTGCGAGGTCAGCCCGCCCGGCTTGTCGACGATCACCAGACCGGAGGGGACGACGTCAGGCACGCGCCGATTCTCCCGTGCACAAACCGGGCGCCCGCGCCCGGGCCCGCGGGTTACCGTCTCGTCGATCAGGACGGGAGGGTCCGTGCCGCAGGACGCCGACACAGCGGGAGGGGTGCTGCGCCGAGCCGTACGCGGCCAGCGGCGTGACCTCACCGTCTCATCGCTCCTGGTGGCCGGGCATCAGCTCAGCGAGGCCGCCGTCCCGGTCACGGTCGGCTGGGCGATCGACCTCGCCATCGGTTCCGCGAGTGGCATCGCCCTGCTGCGGTGGCTCGGGATCGTCGCCGGGGTGTTCGTGGTGCTCGCCGCGTGCGGCTACTTCGGCTACTGGCTCGCCATCCGCACCGAACGGCAGGCGGCGCACGAGATCCGGCTCGCCATCGCCGGGCGCGTGCTGCACCCCGGGGGCGGGGCCCCCGGCCGCTCAGGTGAGCTGGTGAGTCTCGCGGGCTCCGACGCCGACCGGGCCGGGCTCGTGTGCCAGGCGGTCGCCGCCACGGCCGGGGCGCTCGCCGCGCTGGCGGGTGGTGCCGTCGTGCTGCTGCAGGCCTCGGTGCTGCTCGGACTCGTCGTCCTCGGCGGGGTCCCGGTGATCATGGTGGCCTCCCGGCTGCTGGCGCGGCCGCTGGTCGCCCGGGCCGAGGCGGAGCAGACCGCGCTCGCCGCCGCCACCGGCGTGGCCACCGACGTCGTTACTGGGCTGCGGGTGCTCAAGGGCATCGGCGCCGAACGGGCGGCGGCCGAGTCCTACCGCCGCGCGAGCCGCTCCGCCCTGCACGCCCGCCTCGCGTCCGCCCGGCTCGAAGCCGGCTACCTCGGCGCCACGAGCATCGTCACGGGGTTCCTGCTCGTCGTGGTGGCGTGGGTCGGCGGGCGGCTCGCACTGGAGGGCGCGATCAGCGTCGGGGAGCTGGTGGCGGGCGCCGGGCTCGCGATCTTCCTGATCGGTCCGCTGGAGCAGCTCACCGAGATCGGCCCGCTGCTGGCCGGCGCGCGCGGGTCGGCCAAGCGGGTGGCCGCATTGCTCGCCGCCCCGCCTGCCGTGCGCGACGCCGACGGGACACTGCCCACGGAGTCGGCGGGTGCGCTGCGCGTCGGCGGATTCGGGGTCGCGGCAGGAGAACACCTCGGGGTGGTCACACTCCGGGCGGCCGACGCCGCCGCGCTGCTCGACGCGCTCGCGCGTGACGCCGACGCCCCCGTCGAGCTGGACGGCACCGACCTGCGCGCCGTGCGGCTCGACGAGGCCCGGCGCGCCGTGCTGGTGGCCCGCCACGACGCCACGCTCTTCGACGGCACCGTCGCCGACAACACCGGGCGAGCCCCCGCCGTGCTCGCCGCGGCGGCGGCCGACGAGGTGGTCGAGGTGCTGCCGGCGGGGCTCGACGCGCTGGTCGGCGAGGGCGGACGCACGCTGTCCGGTGGGCAGCGGCAGCGGATCGCGCTGGCCAGGGCGCTCGCCGCCGACGCCGCCGTGCTGGTGCTGCACGACCCGACCACCGCCGTCGACGCCGCCACCGAGCACCGCGTCGCCGACGGGATCGCCGCGCTGCGCGCCGGGCGCACCACGGTGCTCGTCACGTCGAGCCCGGCGCTGCTCGCCCGCTGCCACCGGGTGCTGCTGGTGAACGACGGCGCGGTCGTGGCAACCGGCACGCACGCCGACCTCTTCGCAGACGAGCGCTACCGCGAAGCGGTGCTGTCGTGACCCCGGTGCTGTCGTGACCCCGGTGCCTTCGTGACCCCGGTGCTGCTCCCCATCGCCACCCAGGCGCGCACGCGTGAGGCGCTGGGCGGGCTCCTCCGGCCGCACCGGGGCCTCGTCGCGGGGACGGTCGCCGTGCTCGTCACGGCCGCGGTCGCGATGCTCCTGGTGCCCCCGCTGATCGGCCGCATCGTCGATGCCGTGATCGCGCGCGGCCCGGCCGGGATCGTCGACGGTCTGGCGCTCGGGATCGTCGGTGCGCTCGTGGCGCGGGCGGTGCTCGCCGCGCTCGGCTCGGCGCTCGTGGCCCGGCTCGGCGAGCTGGTCCTCGCCGGCCTGCGGGAGCGGGTCGTGCGACGCGCCCTGGACGTGCCCGTCGCCGACGTCGAGCGGGCGGGTTCCGGCGACCTGCTGCAGCGCGTGAGCGGCGACATCGCCGTGATCTCCGAGGGCGTGCGCCGGGCCGTGCCCATGGTGGTGATCTCGGTGCTCGACATCGGGCTCACGCTGGTGGGCCTTGCCGTGCTGGATTGGCGGCTCGCGCTCGCCGGCCTCGTGCCCCTGCCGGTCTGGGTGCTGATCACCCGCTGGTACGTGCGCACGTCCGGCCCGCTGTACGCCGCCGAGCGCGCTGCGGAGGGCACCCGCACCCAGACGCTCCTCGTCGGCGTCGGCGGGGCCGCCACGGTGCGCGCCTTCCGCAGGCGCTCGGCGCAGCTCGCCCGGATCGACGAGCACTCGGCGGCCGCGGTCACGGCGGCGATGCGCGCGTCGACGGCGCAGCAGCGGTTCGGCGCGGTGATGAACGGCGCCGAGATGCTCGGGGTGCTCGCCATCCTCGTCACCGGGTTCTGGCTGGTGCGCGCCGACGCCGTCTCGGTAGGCGCCGCGACGGCGGCCGCGCTGTACTTCCTGCGGCTGTTCGACCCGATCGGGATCACGCTGTTCCTCCTGGACGAGGCACAGTCGGCGGGCGCCGCGCTCGCTCGTCTCGTCGGCGTGGCCGACATGCCCGCCCCGCCGGCGCCGCCGGATCCCCGCACACCGCGCGACGCCTCGGTGCGGCTCAGCGGGGTCCGGCACGCCTACGAGGGCGGGGCCGAGGTGCTGCACGGCGTCGACCTGGACATCGCACCCGGCGAGCGCCTGGCTGTCGTCGGTGCGAGTGGCGCGGGCAAGACCACACTCGGCGCGGTGCTCGCCGGGGTCCGCACCCCCACCGCGGGCACCGTCGAGATCGGCGGCGTGCCCCTCGCGCAGATCGCCGAGCTGCGCAGGCACGTCGCACTCGTGACGCAGGAGGTGCACGTCTTCGCCGGCACGGTGGCCGACAACCTGCGCCTGGCCCGCCCCGACGCCTCCGACGCCGAGCTGGCGGCTGCGCTGCGCACGGTCGGGGCGCCGCTCGCGCTCACCGAAGTGGTGGGCGACGGGGGCGACGAGCTCTCCGCCACCCGCGCTCAGCAGCTGGCACTGGCGCGGCTCGTACTGGCCGACCCGGCCGTCGCCGTGCTGGACGAGGCCACCGCGGAGGCCGGAAGCGCGGGGGCCCGCGCCCTCGAACGGGCAGCGGCCGCCGCGCTGGCGGGCCGCACGGCCGTGGTCATCGCCCACCGGCTCACCCAGGCCGCCGCGGCCGACCGGATCGTCGTGCTCGACAAGGGCCGGATCGTCGAGGCCGGCCCGCACGACGAGCTGGTGCGTGCCGGTGGGCGCTATGCGGCGCTGTGGGCGGCGTGGGAGCGCCCGCGCTCCCCCGCCACCGAGCGAGCCTGACCGCGCCGACCGGAACCGGGTGCCCGCCGGGTGCGGCGTCTCAGGAGCCCGCTGCGAGCACGCCCCTGACCACCAGCGCCGCCCGCCGGTCCAGGGCGTCCCGGTCGCGCTCCGTCTCCGACGGGCGACCGCGCACGGTCCACAGGTGCTCGGCCTGCCGCCAGGGCTCGCCCCTGGCGAGCACCAACTCTAGCCCGGTGGCCTCCTCGCGGGTCGCGGCGTCGGCGGAGCGGCCGGCGGCGTCGCAGGCGAGGTAGGCCAGGAGCGCCACCGTGGCCTGGAGGTCGCCGCGCTCGGCGGGACCAGGGGTCCGGCCGAGCAGGGTGCACGTGCTCACGACCGCAGGGGGTAGGTCATGGCCGACGAGGGCATGCGCCCCGACCAGCGTGATCCGCCCAGGCTCGGCGCCCGGGTCGGCCCACGCGTCCAGCACTACCTGCCACACCCGTGGCACCGCGGTGCCACGCGCGTGGTCGCGCACCGCCTGCAGGTACCGCCGGGCCAGCTCCACAACGAGGGCGCCGCCGAACTCCGGGTCGTGCGCCCTGCCCCCGCCCACGGTCCCGGCCAACGCGGAGAGCAGCCGGTTCACCGGACCCGCACCGGCCCCCCGGCGGTGCGCGTCGGCGCCGGTCGCGAGCCGCGCCAGTGCGTGGACGACCCCGGCAGGCGTTGCAGGGCCGGAGCGGCCCGGCCCCCCGTTCCCGGCCGGCTCACCCATGCAGATCGCCCCATGGTCGATCGTCTCGATCATGGTTCCTCCATCTTCGGGGGCGGCCGGCGTCGGTCGCCGCGCGACGGGGAGAGCCCTGCCGGGAGCCTCCTGATACGGCGCGCTACGGCGACTTTCCGAGCGACCACCGGCGGATGTAGGGCGCCCCGGACGGGGGAGATAGGGCGTTGTCCTGACGACACGGACCCCCGATCCCCAGAAGCTGGTCGCGCACCAGAAGCCGGCGCCCCGACGCCGGCCGCCGAAGGGGAGCACGTGATGACCGTCTCGACCGTTCTGCCGCCAGCCCCGAGTACGTCGCGTCCGGGGGAGCCGGTGCACTCCGCCACCATCGGCGACGGATGGGCGTGGACCGAGATCGTCAACCGCTACCGGGGGCTCGTCAGCGCGGTCGTGCGCTCCTACCGCCTGCAGGACGCCGACGCCCGCGACGCCGAGCAGCGCACGTGGCTGCGCCTGGTGGAGCACCGCGACTCGGTGCGCGACCCCGAGCGCCTCGGCGGCTGGCTCTCCACCACGGCGTCGCGCGAGTGCCTGCGGATCCTGCGGGAGAGCCGCCGCGTCACAACCGACCAGCTCGACGCGCTCCCCGACCCGGACCGTGGGGTCGAGGAGCGGGTCGTCGACGCCGACACCGTCGAGCGGCTGTGGAAGATCGTGGCGGAGCTGCCGCCGCGAGGCCGGACGATCATGCAGGAGCTGTTCGCCGACGACCCGCGCCCGTACTCGGAGGTGGCGCGCGCCACCGGCATCCCGATCGGGAGCCTCGGCCCGAGCCGCGCCCGGCTCATCGAGCGGGTGCGCCGCAGCTTCGATGACGGGCCGGTCACCTCCGGCGCCCGGTGACCGCTACCCGACGGGCCCTGCGGCCTGCCCTCCATACGCCGATCTCCGGAACACGGCGCTGGCCTGCACCCGGCTGTGCACACCGATCTTGTTGTAGATGCGGCCGACGTGGACGCCGACGGTCTTCTCGCTGATGAACAGCCGCTCCGCGATCTGCCGGTTGGTGTGGCCGTCAGCCAGTTCGCCCAACACCTCCAGCTCCCGCGGGGTGAGTGCGGCGAGCTCGCCCACGACCTCGGCCACCCCCACTCCTTCCGGCGCCGTGCGAGCAGGCGCGCCGTCCGGGTCCGGCGCGTCGATCTGCACGCGGGCGCGCTCGGCGAGGTCGACGATCTCCGCGAGGAACGGTTGCGCGCCGAGATCCTGGGCCATCCGCACGGCCCGCCGCAGCGCCTCGGTCGCCGCAGCGGAGTGCGCACGGTTGGCGAGCAGCGCCTCCGCCCGCCGCAGGTGGGCGTACGCAGACGGGTAGGGCTGCTGGCGCGCGCGCCAGAGCTCAGCGACGCGCTCCCATGCCGACGGGTCCGACCGGTGCAGCGCCCGCCCGTCCTCGGCGGCACTCATCTCGAGGAACGCCTCCACGACGGAGCGCACGGCGGGCACCGACGACGCCGCGCTCTCCGTCAGGTCGGCCGCGTGCCGGCGCAGCCGCGCCGCCATGCCGTCCTCGGCGCGCCGCATCCCCAGCCGCGCAAGCTCCGCCCGCGCCCGCGCGCCGTGCCAGACCAGCGGCGCGACCAGCCACACGTCGTCCGAACCCTGCTCGACGACGTCCAGCCCGGCGGCGACGTGGTCGAGTGCGAGGTCGGGGCGCAACTGCCACATCGCGAGCCCGGCCCGCAGCGTCAGCAAGGGGATGCGGTAGCGGGGCCCGACCGTGCTCGCCGACAGCGCGTCGACGGCTTCCAGGTCGTCCTCGGCGGTGGCGAACCGGCCCCGGCCGATGTCCAGCCTCGCCCGCGCGAGCCGCAGCTCCATCGCCTGCGCGCCGCTCGGGTGCAGCTCCCACGCCTCGGCGATCACGGCGTCGGCCTCATCCCAGCGCCCCATCCGGAAGAGCCCGTTGGCCGTCACGGCGAGCAGCCCGACACCCGTGCTGCGCACCAGCCCCAGGGCGGCGACCCGGTCGAACCCCTCGCGGGCCATGGCGACACCGCGGTCGAGCTCGTTGAGCGGCCCGGAGAGCAGCTCCGCGACGCTCCGATAGGCGCGCCCGATCGCGTGCGGTTCGGCCGCCCGCTCGGCCACGGCGAGCGACTCACGAAGCGCCGCCTCCCCCGCTGCCTGGTCCTCGCGGTAGGCGAGGCTGAACCCGAGGGTCGTGAGCGCGCGCGTCTCCTCCACTGCCAGGCCAGTACGCCGGGCCAGGACGAGGGCACGTTCGGCGGCCTCCTGTGCCGCGGCGTAGTCGCCCGCCGCCGAGAGGGCGTCCGCGTGCCCGCCGAGCACCTCGGCGCGCTCCCGTTCGGCGCCTTCGTCCGGCAGCAGCGCCGTGGCGCGGCCGAACGCCTCGGCCGCCTCGGCACCCCGCCCCGCGGCAATGAGGTAGCGGCCGGTCCGCGCGTGCAGCTGTGCCGCCACGAGGTCACCGGCCACCGCCGGGTCGTGCAGCCGCAGCCGCTCGGCGAGCAGCGCCACGGCCTGGTCGGCGTCTCCGGCGAGCTGCGCGGCCTCCGCTGCGTGCTCCAGGCACTCCGCACGCGGCACGGGCGGCGCGGTCAGCTGACCCGCCAGCCGGGCGGCGCGCAGCCAGTGCCGGTGGGCCTCGGCGTACCCGCGGACGCGGACGGCCGCTTCGGCCGCGACAATCGTGGCGGCGGCCCCGCGCTCGGGGTCACCCGCCGACTGCCAGTGGTGGGCGATCCGGGCGTCCACACCGGGCAGCTCCCGGGCCCACGGGCTCCCCAGGGCCTCCGCGTAGCGCCGGTGCAGGTGCATCCGCTCCCCCGGCAGCAGCTCGGCGACCACCACGTCCGTCATGAGCCCGTGCCTCAGCCGATAGCCGTTGCCGTCCACCACGACGACCCCGGCGTCCACCCCCTCGCGCAGGGCGTCGAGCAGCGCCGCGTCGGCGCCGGAGGGCGCGGTGTCGGGTGCCGCGGGGTCGAGCGGCGAGGGGTCGAGCACGGCGGCGAGCAGCCGGTGCGGCAGCGGCCCGTCGCACACCCCGACCGCCCGTACGGCCCGCAGCGCGGGCGCCGACAGCCGCTCGACGCGCGAGAGCACGAGCTCGCGCAGGGTGGTGGGCAGGCCCGTCTGGTCGCCGTGCGCCGCGGCGCGCAGTGTCTCCTCGGCGATGAAGGCGTTGCCTGCCGAGCGCTTCCATACCAGCTCGACGAGGTCGTCCCGGCCGGGCGCCGCGGCCTCCACCAGCTCGGCGACGGCGTCCCTGTCGAGTGGGGCCACCTCGATGGTGCGCACCTGCCGGTGCCGGCCGAGCTCGCGGATCATGGTGCGCGCGGGCGCCGACGCCGGACCGTAGTCCGTGCCGGGCTCGGTGCGGTAGGTCCCGGCGAGGAGCAGGCTCTCGTCGGCGAGGTTCGCGACGAGGTAGGCAACGAGGTCGAGTGTGGACCGGTCGGCCCACTGCAGGTCGTCCACCACCAGCACCACACCGGAGTGCGCTGCGAGGCGCAGCACCACCCGGTGCAGCAGTTCCAGGGTCTGCACCCGGGCATCCGGTCCCGCGGGCGCCGGCCCGGCGGGCCGCAGCGCGAGCAGCTCGTCGAGCTGGTCGGCCCATGGCGCGAGCAGCCGCCGCACCTCCGGCCCCTGCGCCGAGCGCAGGAGCCCACGCATGGCCGACACCACCGGCCAGAACGGTGGGCTCTCCGCGATGTCGGTGGCAGCCCCCAGAAGCACGGCCGGTGCCGGGCGGCTCCAGTCGGCTCCGCCGTCGGCCCTCGCCACGAGCTCCTGCACGAGCCGCGTCTTCCCGACCCCCGCGTCCCCGGTCAGGAAGACGGCGGCCATCCGGCCCTGCCGCACAGTTGCGAGAGCCGCGTCGAGCGCGGCGAGATCGTGCTCCCGGCCGACCAGCGGGCACGCCAATCGCTCCGTCACGTCGCGACGCTAGCCAACCCGCTCGTTCCTGAGAAGCACGCAGCCGGGTGTGATCGGCGCCGGGTCCCCCGCAGGCCAGCCTACCGGCGCTGATCTCGGTGTATCAGGCCGTGGCCCCGCCGGCTCTAGCTGAGAGCGGCCCCGGGGACGGGCCGGGCGAGCGAGGGGAGTGCACGTGGGCACGGGGGACAGCAACCGTCGGGACAGCGGACGCGGCACGACGCAGCACCTGGCCCATCTCGCCGGGTCCACACCGGCGACGTCGATCCCGGAGGTGCTGGATCGGCTCGCGGCGATCCGGGACTACGCCGCGAGCACGTCGCTGCGGGGCGAGGACGACGGGATCGCCGCCTTCACCCGCCTCTACCACGTGATCACCGCCCACATCGGCGCGATGGCCGACCGCGGCGAGTTCCGGTCGCCGGGGTTCCTCGTCCGGCTGGACCTCGAGTTCGCCGAGCGCTATTTCGCCGCCCTGCGCAGCTACGCGGCGGACATGCGCACCGCGCCGCGCGTGTGGCGGGTCGTCTTCGACAACCGCAGCGACCCCCGCGTCCCGGCGCTCAACTTCGCGGTGGCGGGCGTCAACGCCCACATCAACTTCGACCTGTCCTGCGCGCTCGTCGCCACCTGGCACCACCTCCCCCCGGACGGCGACGACCACGACAGCGCCCAGTTCCACGACTACCGCCTGATCAACGACGTCTTCGAGGCCGAGATGGACCCGCTGCGGGAGGACCTGGACTCCCTGCTCAGCGCGGGGCCGGACGGCGCGATCTGGGACCGCACCGCGAACTGGATGGCCGACCTCGTCATCCGGTTCACCCGCGACCTCGCCTGGGACGAGGCCAAGCGGGTCTGGGGCAAGGGCGGCGACCCCGAGGACGTGCGCGACTCGGAGGCGAAGCTCGACGCGATCTCGACGTTCATCGGCGAGACGCTGATCCGCACTCCCATCCCCGTCTGATAACCGCTGGTCCTGCGCGCGGGGAACCGGCAGCATCCAGCGCTTGTGGGACACATCGAGGCGATGGCCGTGGGGCAGATGCTCCCCGACGGCCGCACGCTCTTCGCGGACGTCTCGTTCCGGGTGGGCGACGGCGCGAAGGTCGCGCTCGTCGGACCGAACGGCGCAGGCAAGACCACGCTGCTGCGGCTGGTCGCGGGCGAGCTGGAGCCTGTCAGCGGGAGCATCGCACGCAGCGGCGGGCTCGGGGTGATGCGGCAGTTCATCGGCTCGATCGTCGACGACCGGAGTGTCGGGGACCTCGCCCTCTCGCTCGCCCCGCCCGCAGTGCGCGCCGCCGGGGAGCGGCTGCGCGCGGCAGAGCGCGCCCTGGGCGCGGACGAGCGCTCGCAGCTGCGGTACGCGGAATCTCTGGCCGCGTGGGGTGAGGCGGGCGGCTACGCGGCCGAGGTGGAGTTCGACACCGCCGCCGTCGCCGCGCTGGGGCTGCCGTGGGAGCGGGTGCAGGACCGGCGTGTCGCGACGCTGTCGGGAGGCGAGCAGAAGCGGTTCGCGCTGGAGCTGCTGCTGCGCGGCCCCGACGAGGTGCTGCTGCTCGACGAGCCGGACAACTTCCTCGACGTCCCCGGCAAGCGGTGGCTGGAGGGACGCATCGGGGAGTCGGCCAAGAGCGTGCTGTTCGTCAGCCATGACCGGGAGCTGCTCGCGCGCACCGCCCAGCGGGTGGTGACGGTGGAGGCCGGTTCGGCGTGGGTGCATCCCGGTGGGTTCGAGTCGTGGCACGCGGCGCGCGTCGCCCGCCACGACCGGCTCGACGAGCAGCGCCGCCGCTGGGACGAGGAGCGCGCGAAGCTGGAGCGGCTCGTCACCTACTACAAGACGAAGGCCGCCTACAACGACGGGATGTCCTCGCGGTTGCAGGCAGCGCGCACCCGGCTGGCCCGGTTCGTCGACGACGGACCGCCGAAGGAGAAGGCGCGCGAGCAGAGCATCCGCATGCAGCTGGGCGGCGGGCGCACCGGCAAGCGGGCGGTGGTGTGCGAGCAGCTCGAGCTCGACGGGCTCACCTACCCCTTCGACCTGGAGGTCTGGTACGGCGACCGGGTGGCGGTGCTCGGGGCGAACGGCACGGGCAAGTCACATTTCCTGCGGCTCCTGGCCCGCGGCGGCACCGACCCCGAACCGCTCGCGGTGCCACCGAGCGGGGCGGCGCTCGCGGAGGTCCCGCATGAGGGCACCGCCCGCCTCGGCGCCCGGGTGCGGCCGGGCCGCTTCTCCCAGACCCACGACAAGCCGGAGCTCACCGGCCGCACGGTGCTGGACGTGCTCGTGAACGGCGACGCCGACCGCGACGGGATGACCCGGGGTGCGGCGATGAAGGCGCTGGCCCGCTACGAGCTGGCGGGGCAGGCCGAGCAACGCTTCGAGACCCTCTCGGGCGGGCAGCAGGCCCGGCTGCTGGTGCTGGAGCTGGAGCTGTCGGGGGCCACGCTCCTGCTCCTCGACGAGCCCACCGACAACCTCGACCTGGCCTCGGCCGAGGCCCTCGAACAGGCGCTGGCGGCATTCGACGGCACGGTGCTTGCTGTGACGCACGACCGCTGGTTCACCCGCGGCTTCGACCGGTTCCTGCTCTTCGCGGGCGACGGAGAGGTGCGAGAGACCGACGAGCCGGTCTGGGACGTGCAGCGCGTGCGCCTGTGAAACGTCCAGCAATGTCACCTTGCAGGACGTACCGCGCCCGTCACCGCCCAGCGGTCCGAGCGGGCACGCAGGCTCACCGCCACCAGCCGGATCAGCATGAACGCGACCAGCCCAGACCAGATGCCGGCCAGTCCCCACCCGAACGCCAGCGACGCCCAGATCGCCGGGAGGAACCCGAGCACAGCCGCCAGGAGCGTGGTGGTGCGCAGGTACGCGGCGTCGCCCGCGCCCAGCAGCACGCCGTCGAGGGCGAACACCACCCCGGCCACCGGCTGCATGGCCACAAAGAACCACCAGGCCACCGGAACCTCGGCCAGCACGGCCACGTCGGGCGTGAACACGGGCGGGAGCACCCCGGCGAGGGCGCCGAACAGCACGCCGAAGGCCACGCCGAGCACCAGCCCGTAGCGCGTGACCTGCGCGGCGAGCGCCCGCGCCCGTTGCGCGCCCCGCTCGGGTGACCCGAGCGCGGCACCCACGAGCGACTGCGCGGCGATGGCCACGGCGTCGAGCACGAGAGCGAGGAAGAACCACAGCTGCAGCACGATCTGGTGCGCCGCCGCCGCGGCCGCGCCGAACCGCGTCGCGACCGCCGCGGCCGAGAGGAAGCAGGCCTGGAACGCGAGGCTGCGGGCGATGAGGTCGCGCCCCAGCGCCATCTGGGCGCGCAACACGGCGGGCGACGGCCGCAGCGACACCGACTCCGCCCTTGCCGCCCGTGCGAGCGCCCCGACGAACAGGCTCGCCCCGACCGTCTGGCCCACGACGTTGGCGAGCGCCGAACCGGGCAAGCCCATCCCGGCCCAGCCCCCGGCGCCGTGCACCAGCACGGGGCAGGCCACAGCGGAGAGCCCGTTGCCCGCCAGCACGTACCGGAGCGGTTTGGCGGTGTCCTGCACGCCGCGCATCCAGCCGTTGCCCGCCAGCGTGACGAGAACGAGCGGCGCCCCGAGTAGCGCCACCCGCAGCCACGACACCGCGGCCTCGGCGATCGCGCCGCCGTCGCCGAGCGCCTCGGCCACGGGCCGCGCGACGAGTTGCCCGACGCAGAGCACGAGCAGCCCGACGGCGAGCGCGAGCCACGTGGCCTGCACCCCCTCGCCCACCGCGGCACTGCGCCTGCCGGCGCCGTGCAACCGGGCCGCGCGCGCAGTCGTGCCGTAGGAGAGGAAGTTGAGCTGGCTCGTGACCTGCGCGAAAACCACACCCGCGACGGCCAGGCCGGCGAGTGCGACCGCCCCCAGGCGGCCGACCACCGCGGTGTCGACGAGCAGGTACAGCGGCTCCGCCGCGAGCACGGGCAATGCCGGAGCGGCCAGCCGGAGGACCTGGCGGGCAGGGACTCGGTCGGAGACTCTGGTCATCCCCGCGCGCGCGGGCGCCGGCAGACGTAGACGAACGCCGGCGGGAGGTTGCGCCAGACCGTGGCCGTGACCAGCACCTCGTCGAACGTGGAGCGCAGCGTGCGGCGGAACCGGCGGGCCGCGGTGAGCGTCATGCCGTGGAGGTAGGCGAAGGTGGTGAAGGCGCCGGTGTCGCCGATGGCCCCGCTGATCTCACCCAGCAGCCTGGTCTGGGTGTCGTCGTCGAAGAGCGCCCACGGCAGCCCGCAGATGATCGCGTCGACGGCGGAGATGCCCCGATCGGCCAGGAGCGTGCCCAGTTGGGCGGCATTGCCGGCAACGACCTCCAGGTCGGGACGTGCGTGCCGCAGGTAGGCCACCATGCCCGGGTCCAGTTCCACGGCGAGGTGCCGCGCGCCGAGCGGGAGCCTCTCGGCGATGACGGCGCTGACGGCGCCGGTGCCCGGACCGAGCTCGACCACCACCGGCGCGCCGGTGCGCGGCACAACCGATGCGAGCACCCCTCCGAGCCGGGGGGAACTGGGCGCTACCGCGCCCATCGTCGCCGGCCTGCGCAGCGCCGCCGCGAGGAAGGCGCGGTGGGCGGAGCGCCCCTCACCCGGGGTGCGACCGCCGGACGGAATGGCAGCGCCGGTTGGTCCGGTCTCGGACGTCATCCAGGTTCCTCCAGTCGTCGAGCGCACACCGTATCGGGCGCCGATCAGGAGGCGAGCGCCTGCGGGGGCACGGCCGCCAATGCCTCGCGCAGCGAGGCCAGCACCTCGTCGGCGGTGCCGTCAGCGGTGAAGCCTGCGGCGGCCCGGTGCCCGCCACCGCCGAGCAGCCCGGCCGCCGCCGCGACGTCCACCCGGCCGTCCGACCGCAGCGACGTGATCCAGCGCTGGTTGCCGACCTGTTTGAGGACAGCTGCCACCTCGGCCTCCGCCGCCGTGCGCAGGATGTCGACGAGGCCGTCGACCTCCTCGGTGCGGAAGCGCGTGGTGTCCTCGAGCGGCACGCGGGCGTGCACGAGCCCGAGCCCTCTCGCGGCGCCCTGCTCCAGCACTGCGCTCTGCAGGATGCGTCCCAGCGCGGCCAGCCAGGTGTAGGGATGGGTGTCCATCAGCGGGCGCACCAGCGCCTCGGGGTCGACACCGGCGGTGACGAGCTCCGCCGCCAGGCGGTGCGCCGAGGCGCCGGCCCGGCGGAAGCCGCTGGTGTCGGTGACGAGACCCGCGTAGAGGCAGCGGGCGACGGCGGCGTCGAGGGGCACGCCCATCGCGGCGAGCACGTCGTGCACGAGCACCACTGTCGCCTCCGCGGTGGGGTCGAGGACCTGAACGTCACCGAATCCCGGGTTGGTCGCGTGGTGGTCGATCATGATCGACGCGTCCGCGGTGCCGAGCCGATCGGCGAGGCTCCCGAGGCGGGACGGGTCGGCGGCGTCACACGCCACGAGCAGTTCGGGCGCTGCCGGCACCTGGTCCGGCGCCACGACGAGCCCGAGGACGTCGAGCGGTACGAGGGTCTCGGGCATCCGCTCCGGAGTCGCGAACGACACCCGCACGGCGGCACCACGCCGGCGCAGTGCGATGCCGAGCGCCAGCGCACTGCCGAGCGAGTCGGCGTCGGGGTTGACATGCGCGAGAAGCGTGACATCGCGGGCGTTCGCCAGCAGTGCGGCGGCCCGCGCGACGGCGGGCCCGACGCGCGCGGTCACTCCTCCTCGGCCCGCTCGCGTGGCGCCCGGTAGGGGTCCGCGTCGCCGGCCGGCCGGGCCGAGGCCGCAAGGCGTGCCACCTCGGCGTCGGACTCGCGGGTGCGGGCGAGCAGTTCCTCCATCCGGCGCGCCTCGTCCGGCACCTCGTCGGGGACGAACGCGAGCGACGGGGTGTGCCGGATGCCAGTGCCGGCCCCGACGAGCGAGCGCAGCACGCCGGTGGCGCTGGCGAGGGCCGCGGCGGCCCCGGCGGAGTCCGGTTCGGCGTCGACGCGCTCGCCGAGCACCGTGTAGTACACGGTGGCTTCGCGCAGATCTCCCGTGACCCGGGTGTCAGTGATCGTCACCATCGTCAGCCGCGGGTCCTTGACCTCGTGTTCGAGCGCAGCCGCAACGATCTGCGTGATCCTCTTGGCCAGCCTCCGTGCGCGGGCCTGGTCCACCATCTCGCCTCTCCTAGTCCTCAGGGCCCAGCATGCGCTGCCGGGCCGAGAGCAGTTCGAGCTCGGGGCGCGCGGCGACGAACCGTTCGCACCGGTCGAGCACTTCGCCGACGTGACCGGGGTCGGCCGCGACGCAGCTGACGCCGAGTAGAGCACGCCGGTGCAGGTCGAGGTGGCCGGCCTCGGCGACGGCCACGTCGAACCTGCGGCGCAGCTCAGCCACCACGGGGCGGACCACGGACCGCTTCTCCTTCAGCGAGTGGACATCCCCGAGGAGAACGTCCAATTCGAGGGCTCCGACGAACATGACGGTCGACGGCGCCGGGGACCGGCCTTGTGGGACCGGTCCCCGGGTCGCGTCAGCTCCTCGGCTTCTCGCGCATCTCGAAGGTCTCGACGACGTCGCCGACCTTGATGTCGCTGTAGTTGCCGAGCGTGAAACCGCACTCGAAGCCCTCGCGGACCTCGACCACGTCGTCCTTGAACCGCCGCAGCGAGCTGATCGGCAGGTTCTCGGCGATCACCACGTTGTCGCGCAGCAGGCGGCCGCGCGCGTTGCGGCGGATCTCGCCCGCCATCACGAGGCAACCGGCGATCGTGCCGAACCGGGAGGACTTGAAGACCTCGCGGACCTCGGCACGGCCCAGCTCGACCTCCTCGAACTCCGGCTTGAGCATGCCCTTGAGCGCCTTCTCGATCTCCTCGATGGCCTGGTAGATCACGGTGTAGTACCGGATCTCCACACCCTCGCGGTTGGCGAGCTCGGTGGCCTTGCCCTCGGCCCGGACGTTGAAGCCCAGCACGATGACGTTGTCGGCGATGGCGAGGTTGATGTCGCCCTCGGTGATGCCACCGACGCCGCGGTGGATGACCCGCAGCTCCACGTCGTCGCCCACCTCGATCTTCAGGAGCGCGTCCTCGAGGGCCTCGACGGTACCCGAGTTGTCACCCTTGATGATCAGGTTGAGGGTGTTGGTCTCCTTCAGCGCGGCGTCCAGGTCCTCCAGGCTGACGCGCTTGCGGCGGCTGGCCAGCTCGGCGTTGCGCTCGCGGGCGCGGCGCCGGTCGGCGATCTGGCGGGCCACCCGGTCCTCGTCGACGACGAGGAACGTGTCGCCTGCGCCAGGCACCGACGTGAGACCGATGACCTGCACCGGCCGCGCCGGGAGAGCCGCCTCGACGTCGTTGCCGAACTCGTCGAACATCCGCCGGACGCGCCCGGAGGCGTCGCCTGCGACGATCGAGTCGCCCACCCGCAGCGTGCCGCGCTGCACCAGCACCGTGGCCACCGGACCGCGACCGCGGTCCAGGTGCGCCTCGATCGCGACGCCCTGGGCCTCCATGGCGGGGTTCGCCCGGAGGTCCAGCGATGCGTCGGCGGTGAGCAGGATCGCCTCGAGCAGCTGGTCGATGTTGATGTTCTCGCGGGCGGAGATGTCCACGAACATCGTGTCGCCGCCGTACTCCTCGGCGACCAGCCCGTACTCGGTGAGCTGCTGGCGGATCTTGGCGGGGTTGGCCCCCTCCTTGTCGATCTTGTTGACCGCGACCACGATCGGCACGTTCGCCGCCTGGGCGTGGTTGATCGCCTCCACCGTCTGTGGCATCACGCCGTCGTCCGCAGCGACCACGATCACCGCGATGTCCGTGGACTGCGCCCCGCGGGCACGCATGGCGGTGAACGCCTCGTGACCAGGGGTGTCGATGAAGGTGATCAGCCGCTCCTGGCCGTCGAGCTCGGTCATCACCTGGTAGGCACCGATGTGCTGGGTGATGCCACCCGCCTCGCCCTCCGCGACGTTCGCCTTGCGGATGGTGTCGAGCAGGCGCGTCTTGCCGTGGTCGACGTGACCCATGACGGTGACGACCGGCGGCCGGATGACCAGGTCCTCCTCGCCACCGGCGTCCTCGCCGTAGGAGATGGAGAAGCTGTCGAGCAGCTCGCGGTCCTCCTCCTCCGGGCTGACGACCTGCACCTGGTAGTTCATCTCGCTGCCGAGCAGCTCGAGGATCTCGTCCGACACCGACTGCGTGGACGTGACCATCTCGCCGAGGTGGAACAGCACCTGCACCAGCGAAGCCGGGTTGGCGCCGATCTTGTCGGCGAAGTCGGTGAGCGAAGCGCCGCGCGGGAGCTTGATCGTCTCGCCGCTGCCCTTCGGCAGGCGGACGCCGCCGACCGAGGGGGCCTGCATCGAGTCGAACTCCTGGCGCTTCTGCCGCTTCGACTTGCGGCCCTTGCGCGCGGGCCCGCCCGGACGGCCGAACGCACCCGCGGCACCGCCGCGGCCACGACCGCCGCCACCACCGGGACGACCACCGCCGCCACCGCCGGGACGGAAACCGCCACCACCCGCGGGGGCGCCACCGCCACCACCGCCGGGACCGCCCCCGCCACCGGGGCGGAAGCCACCGCCGCCGGGACGACCGCCGGGACCGCCGGGACGTCCTCCGCCCGGACCACCGGGACGGCCACCGGGGCCGCCACGCCCGCCGCCGGGACCACCCGGGCCACCGGAACGGCCGCCGCCTGCCGGACGCGCCGGCATCATGCCGGGGTTCGGCCGCGGAGGCATGTTGCCCGGCGACGGGGGACGGGGACCGGCGCGGCCGGGCTCACCGGAGCGAGGAGCGGCCGGGCGCGGACCACCCGGACGCGGAGCGCCGCCACCCTGGCCGCCCTGCGCCGGGCCCTGCCCGGGAGCGGGCGGGCCGGGACGCGGCGCCGCGGGGCGCGGCGGAGCGCCGGAGCCGACGCCGAAGGGGTTGTTGCCGACCCGCGGGGTGCGCGGGCCGGGCCGGGGCGCAGCCGTGCGCGGCGGAACCACACCTGCGTCGGCTGCCGCGGCGGCGGGCCGCTGCTGGCCGGGCTGGCCCGGACGCGACTGGCCGGGACGCGGACCCTGACCCGGACGCTGCTGTGCAGGGGCCGACGCAGGGGCCGACGCTGCGGGCGCGGGGGCCTGCTCGGCGGCAGGCGCCTGGGCGGCGGGCCGCTGGGGCTCGCTGCGCTGGGGCTCGGGACGCTGAGGCTCGGGACGCTGAGGCTCGGGACGCTGGGGCTCGGGTCGCTGGGGCTCGAGACGCGCGGGCGGGCCCGGGCGGGGTCCCGGCCGCGGGCCGTTGGGCCGGGGCCGGTCGCCGGCCGGGGCCGGGGACTGCGCGGGGGTCTGAGGGGTCGCGGGACGCGCGGTCTGGTCCTGCGACGGGCCGGGGGCGGGTGCGCCACCGCCCGGCTGAGCCGGGCGCGAAGGCACTGCCGACGGGCTGGGAGCGGAACCGCCACCCGGCCGCGGCCTGCCGCCGCGACGGCCACCGGAGTCGCCGCCGTTCGACATCGACTCACGGAGCTTGCGGGCCACCGGAGCCTCGACGGTCGAGGACGGGGACTTCACGTATTCACCGAGGTCCTGCAACTTGCTGAGGACCTGCTTGCTGCTGACGCCGAGCTCCTTCGCGAGCTCATGTACGCGGGCCTTGCCTGCCACTGCACTCCTTGTTCTCGGAGGCCGGCGGCGGATCCCGCTCGACCTCGAACCTAGTGTCGAAGCACGTTCATGGTGCGATCTTCACGACTGGCTCATGACGGGTCGACCTTGCTTCCTGGTGTGTTGGACCCGGGAGTCTCCCGGGCCCCGCTCTGGTACGTACTCACGGAATCTACGTGGGCCCGCACCGCTGCGGTGTCCAGCGGCCCCGGGACGCGAAGCGCCCGCGGGAACGCCGAGCGCCGCTCGGCACGGTCCAGGCACTCCGGATCGAGGTGCAGCCAGGCACCGCGTCCCGGGAGCCGGCGGCGCGGGTCCGGGGCGAGCACCCCGGCCACCACGACCACCCGCAGCAGACCGTCGGCCTGTGCCCGGCTCCGGCATCCGACGCATGTCCGAACGATTCCGGCGGCAGATCGTTGATCCGCTGCGGACGTCGGACTGACGGAGGCCGAACCCGAGCTATGGGCCGGTACGGAGTGTAGCGCAGCTCCTGCGGCTGCTCCGCGTTCGTAGCGTGCCGTGCGACTCAGCCGACCGACTCCGTCTCGGATGCGTCGAGGGCCCCACGGGGGTCCGCGTCGCTGCGGATGTCGATGCGCCAACCGGTCAGCCGGGCCGCCAACCGGGCGTTCTGGCCCTCCTTGCCGATGGCGAGGGAGAGCTGGAAGTCCGGCACGACCACCCGCGCGGTCTTCGTGCGGGCGTCGAGGATCGTGACCGACACCACCTTCGACGGGGAGAGCGCGTTGCCCACGAACGTCGCGGGGTCCTCGGACCAGTCGATGATGTCGATCTTCTCCCCGGCCAGCTCGCTCATCACGCCGCGCACCCGCGCACCGACCGGGCCGATGCACGCGCCCTTGGGATTGACCCCCGGCACCGTGGACCGGACCGCGATCTTGGACCGGTGGCCGGCCTCGCGGGCGACGGCGACGATCTCCACCGAGCCGTCCACGATCTCCGGCACCTCGAGCGCGAAGAGCTTGCGGACGAGGCTCGGATGCGTACGGCTCAACGTGATCTGCGTCCCGCGCATTCCCCTGGTCACGCCCACGACGTAGCAGCGGATGCGCGAGCCGTGCTCGTACCGCTCGCCGGGCACCTGCTCGGCCTGCGGCAGCACACCCTCGATCTGACCAGAGAGCTGCACGATCACCACACCGCGGGCGTTGGCGCGGGCGTCACGCTGGATGACGCCCGCGACGATCTCGCCCTCCTTGGCGGCGAACTCGCCGTACGTGCGCTCGTGCTCGGCGTCGCGCAGCCGCTGCACGATGACCTGGCGGGCCGTGGTGGCGGCGATCCGGCCGAAGCCCTCCGGGGTGTCGTCCCACTCGGAGTCGACCACGCCGTCCGGGCCGAGCTCCTGCGCCATCACCCGCACGGAACCGGTCTTGCGGTCGATGTCGATGCGGGCGTGCGGCTGGTGGCCGTCGGTGTGCTTGTACGCCGTGAGCAGAGCCGTCTCGATGGCCTCGATCACCGTGTCGAAGGGGATGTCCTTCTCGCGCTCGATCGTGCGCAAAGCCGCGATGTCGACGTTCATGCCGTCTCCTCCTTCGATGCCGTCGGCGCCGATGCCGTCGGCTCCGATGCCGCAGACTCCGTTGCCGCAGACTCCGATGCCGCAGGCTCCGGCGCGCCCAGCAACCGCAGCTCGGCCGCGGGCGCCGGCCGGAACTCCACCTGGACGCCCGCGTGCGCCACGTCCGCGTAGCGCAGCTCGCGCAGCTCCCCGTCCACGAGGACGGTGACCGCGTCCGCGCCCGCGGCGCCGACACGCCCGCTGAACGTGGCGCCGTCGTGCGTGCGGACGGCGACCTGGCGCAGGTGCGCCCGCCGCCAGTGCCGCTCACCGGTGAGCGGGCGGTCCACTCCCGGCGACGTGACCTCCAGCGTGTAGGACCCGCCGATGAGGTGCTCGTGCTGGTCGAGCTCCGCGGACAGGGCCCGCGAGACGGTCGCGATGTCGTCCAGCCCGACGCCTTCGTCGGAGTCCACCACGACCTTCACGGTGTGGCGGCGGCCGGCGGCGCGGACGTCCAGCTGGTCCAGCTCGAACCCGGCGTCGCGGACGATCGGTTCCAGCACGCCGTGCAGCTGGCCGGGCAGCTGCCCGGCATCCTGCGCGGGGCGGGGGGAGGGCATCGCGTGGCTCCTGGTTCGTTCGTACCGCGCGGCGGGCGCCGTACGGGTCGGTACGGGTCGGTGCGGTGGGTCCGCAAGGGTATCGCGCCGGGTCCGGGCGACGGCCTGGCAGGATGTGCGCCCGGCGAACGGGTGAGGAGTTGTCGTGGGAGCAGTGTCCGGATCGCCGATCGGGCCGGGGATCTGCCGGCGGAGCCTGCTCGCCGCACTGCTGCTCGTGCCGCCGGCGCTGGCCGGGTGCTCGGTCGGTCCGTCCGCTCCCACCGCCCCCGATCCGCTGATCGCACTCGCCGCCGCGGCGCGGTCCGACGCCGCGCTCGCCGCAGCGGCGATCGCCGCCGACCCTGCGCTGGTCGACCGGGTGCAACCCCTCGTCGACGCGCGGACCCAGCACGCCGACGCGCTCGACGCCGAGGTGGCGCGGCTCGACCCGCAACGCACCCCCGCGCCCTCGGCCGCCCGCTCCCCCGCGCCCGCGGGCGGACCGCCCGGCCTCGCCGAGGTCCGCCAGGCCGCGCTCGCCTCCGGCACCGCGGCGGCCGACGCGGCGCTGACGCTCCCCGCCGACCGCGTCGGGCTCGTCGCGTCGGTGGCGGCGTGCTGCACCACCTACGGAGCCGTCCTGACATGAGCAATGGCGCTTCCCACATCGACGCGGCCGCCGAGGCGGCCCTGCAGGACGCCCTCGCCGCCGAGCACGCGGCGCTCTGGTGCTACTCGTACGCCGTGGCGTTCCTGCCGGCCGCGCAGCTCGCCCAGGCCCGCGACGACGAGGACGCGCACCGCGCGCTGCGAGGCCAGATCGAGCAGACGCTGACGCAGATCGGGGCGCGCGCGGTGTCGGCGCAGCCCGCCTACGCCACACCCCGGCCGGTAACCGACGGCCCGTCGGCGGCCGCGCTGGTCGTCGTCGCGGAGACCGACGCCCTCGCCGCATGGCGCTCGGTGGTGGAACGCTCGTCCGACCGGGAGCTGCGCGGGGCCGCGCTGAGAGCACTCACCGACGGCACCCTCCGCTGCGCCCGCTGGCGGGTGGTAGTCGGCACCCCACCCGCGATCCCGGCCTTCCCCGGCCGCCCCTGACGGCGAGCCCGCGCCGGCACCGCAACTCGCGTACACCCAGACCCCGACTCGCGCACACCCACGCCCCGACTCGCGGGGTTTCCCACGCATTCCCCGCGAGTCGGGGTCTGGATGCGCGCGAGTCGGGGTCTGGGTGCGCGCGAGTCGGGGCTTGAGTGCGCGCGAGTTGCAGGCCTATGTGAGGGCGTCCAGGGCGCGGGACACGTCGGCCTCCGTGTTGTAGAGGTGGAACGACAAGCGAGCGGCGCCTGCCCGGCCCGCCGCGGCCACCCCGGCCGCGCCCAGCCGTTCCAGGGCGTCCGGACGGCGGACGGAGACGATCGCAGAGCCCGTCGGTTCCATCCCGAGGCCGGTGCGGAAGGCCTCCGCCAGGCCCGCGCAGTGCGCCCGGACCGCAGTGCGGTCGAGCCCCGCGAGCCAGGGCAGCGCGGCGGCCGCGCCCACGTGGCAGTACCAGGCCGGTGACGTGTCCAGGGCCCGCGCGTCTGCGGCCAGGTCGAGCGGCAGCCCGTACACCGAGGACCACCGCTCGGCGCCCGCGTACCAGTTGGCGTGCAGCGGCACGGGCTCCAGGTCGGGCGCCAGCGCCATCCACGCCGCGCCCCGCGGGCTCAGCAGCCATTTGTACGCGGCCGCGACCACGGCGTCCGCCCAGGAGATGTCTGCGTCGTGCCAGCCGAGCGACTGCGTGGCGTCCAGCACGACCCGGGTGCCCACGGCCTGCGCCGCCCGCAGCGCGTCCAGGTCCGCGATGCGGCCGTCGGCGGACTGCACGACGCTCACGGCGACGACGTCGAACTCCCCCGCCCGCGCCCCCAACTCGTCGGCGGTGCACTCGGTGACCGTCACCCCGCGGCCGGCCTGCGCCGCGAAAGGCCAGCTGAGGCTGGTGAACTCGCCCTCCTGCACGAGCACGCGGGTGCCTGCAGGGAGGCTCCCGGCCACCAGCCCGACGAGCGGCGACGCCGCCGAGCCGATCGTCACACGGCCGGGCGCCACTCCGACGAGGTCGGCGAACGCGGCGCGGGCCTGCGCCACCGGCTCGTCGAAGTCGGGGGCGGCGGCAGCCCCGGTCCGCCAGTCCGAGACCGCGCCCGCCACCGCTTCGGCCACCGCCACCGGGGGGATCCCGATGCTCGCCGTGTTCAGGTATCCGTCGGGGACGTCGAACTCCGCACCGAACGCGGTGCGTCGCGTGATGGTCTGCACAGCAGCGACCCTACGAGCGGCACACTGCTCAGGTGGACAGCCAGCTGATCGAGATCCGGACCGGCCGCAGCGAGACCGTCTTCGACCTGACCGACGAGATCGCCCTCTTTCTCCGCACCGTGAAGGCGGGCGACGGCCTGCTGCACGTGTGGGTGCCGCACGCGACCGCGGGCCTCGCCGTGATCGAGACCGGCGCGGGCAGCGACACCGACCTGCTCGCCGCGCTGCGCGACCTCCTACCCGCCGACGACAGGTGGGCGCACCGGCACGGCAGCCACGGCCACGGCCGCGACCACGTGCTGCCCGCGATCCTCCCGCCCTCGATGTCGGTACCGGTGCTGGACGGCAGGGCGGTGCTCGGCACCTGGCAGTCGGTCTGTCTGGTCGACACGAACGGCGACAACCCCATTCGGGCGGTCCGCCTGTCGTTCCTGGCCGGCTAGGAAGGGGCTCCTAGGACCGCCGCGAGCGTCAGCGGAGCGCTGCGAGGCGGTCGGCCACCTCGGCCGCCGTGGCGATGCGGTTGCCGCCGTCGGCGACGCAGTCGTGCACCAGCGCGGCCGCGCCGGGCGCGAGGCCTGGGTACACCTGCGGGCGGCCGGTGAGCAGCCTGCGGATGGCGAGCAGCGGTTGCGGGTCAGGCAGCTCACCGTGTAGGCCTGCGCCGCTCAGGGCGCGGTGGATCGTGGCGCCCAGCGCCCACACCTCCGTGCGCCGCGACGGCCGGGCCCCCGCGAGCAGGGTGGGGTCGGTGAACTCCAGCGAGCTCGCCCGGCCCATGCCGGTGAGCGCGGTGCCAGGCGTGAGGACGCGGCGCAGCTCCGGGTCGGCGAGCCGGCCGCCGATCGCGCCGGCGGCGTCCTGAGACAGCAGGATGTTGCCTGGCCTGAGGTCGCCGTGGGCGAGACCGGCCTCGTGCAGCGCGTGCGCCGCCCGCGCCGCGTGCTCGAGCGCCGTGAGCACCTCCCCGCGGGACGGCGAGCGCGCCGGGGCGGCGAGCGAGCCGAGCGGGAAGTGCTCCATGGCGTAGCCGAAGCTGGCCTCCAGGACGGCGTCGTAGACGTGCACGAGGTGCTCCGACGGCACGGCGGCAAACGCCCGCAGCTCCCGGACACCGCGTTCGAAGGCCTGCTCACTCACTCGGTCGTTGAACATCTTGAGCACCACGAACTCGTCGGCGAGCCCCAGCCGGGCGGGCGGCCGGACGAGGTAGCAGCGCCCGTGGCCGCCCTCTCCCAGCTGCCGCACGACGTCGTAGCCGGCGATCACCGCAGGCAGCACTGCCGCGGTCGTGTCCACTGCGCTCTCCCTCCGGGCGGTGTCGCCGTCAGCGCGCGCCCGACGGCGACTCGAATAGGAAGCTGCGCCCCCCGAGCCGCACGCGGGTGCCGGGAAGGAGCCGGTGGGTCTGCCCGGATGGCAGCTGGGTCCACTCCGGCTCACCCGGGTCGGAGACGAACGTGCCGTTGCGCGAGCCCACATCGGTGAGCAGCACGTCCCACCCGGTGACCCGGACCTCGGCGTGCACCCGGGACACCGCCCCCGACGGGTCCTCGACCGACAGCGACCGCAGCGCGCCCGACGCCACCCGCGGGTCGCCCTCGGGCATCCGGCCCACCAGGTACTCCGCGTCGACGGTGTAGGTGGTGCCGTCGTCGAACACGATCAGGCCGAGCGCCGGCCGGGCGCCTGCGACAAGCTGCCCGCCGGTCTCCTCCACATGCGCCCCGCAGAACGCGCACAGCGACAGGCGCGGGTCGTTGAGGTGCCCCCGCTGGCACATGTGACCGCGGACCGCGGAGTCGTCGAGCGGGTCTTCCGGCGGCTCGATGCCGCCGTCGGGTGTGCCCGCCTCGAGCGGAGCCCGCGGCGGCTCGGCGGGCGGGCCGCCGAGTATGCGCTCGGCGCGCAGCGGCGCCGGATCCGTGGCGGGCTGCTCGGGGACCGGCTCCGGCTCCAGGGACGGCGCCGGGATCGCCGCGGGCAGAGCTTCAGCGGGCGGGATCGTGTGCACGCCGAACCGTGGGGTGCCGGCGGTGCCCTCCTCACCCTCGTCGGCGTCGGCCGGGACCGCACCGTCCTGCCGCCCGTGCCGGGGCCTGCGGGCGTCCTGCGGCACGGACCCCAGCTCCGTCCCGGTGCCCCGGTCCACGTCGTGGGTGCTGAACCAGTGGCCCTCCGCGCGGTCGGGCCGGATGGTGTCCTGGCCGGGGAGGTCGGCGCCGTTCTGGTGCCCGTTCTGACCTGCGCCGTTCTGGCCGGCACCGTTGTGGCTGCCGGTGCCGTTCAGGCCGCCGTCGAGGACGCTGCTGCCGTTGGTGCGGGGCTGGTCGCGGGTCAGCTCGCGGAAGCGCGAGAGGCCGTCGAGGATCCCGTTCCGGCCCGTGCCGTTCGCTCCAGCGCCGTTCCCTCCAGCGCCGTTCGCTCCGGTGTCGTTCGCTCCGGTGTCGTTAACGGCGGGACCCGGCGCAGCGACTCCAGGACTGCCAGAGGTCTCGTCCCTGCCACGGGAGGGGATCTCGTTGTTGAGTGTGGGGCCGTCGTCGGCCGCCTGCTCGCGGAACTCCGGCCGTGGTGGGCCGGAGTCGTTTACCTCGCCACCCCTGGGCGGACCGGAGCCGCGGTCCGTGTTGTCGGCCGCCCCCTGACCACCCCCGTCGCGCCGTGCGGGGCCGCCGCCGAACCGGCCGAGGTCGATCGTGGGGGCACGCCGCGGTCCGCGCCCGCGGTGGGCGATGCCGTTGGAGCCGGACGGGACGGGCCGCAGGTGCGCCCGGCCCCGGTCACCCAGGCGGGTACGGTCGGCACCAGGGTCGTCCCGGTCGCCGCCCCGGTCCGGGCTCACGTCCGGCGCGAGGTCCTCGAGCGCGCTGCGGCCGGGAACGCCGTTGCCCGGGCCGTCGCCCGCGTGGAACAGCCCGTCGGTCGGCACGGCGAGCGCGGGCTCGGGGGATGCACCGCCCCACCGCGGGCGCTCGCGCTCGCCAGGCTCCACCCACAGCGGGTCGTCCGGCCGATGCCGCGTCGTGTCCTCGGCGCTGTCGGCGCCGAGCCCGTCGCCGCCACCGCCGGGCACCAGCACGGCACCGGCGCCCGGCACGACGCCGGAGCGCAGGTCGTGCACGCCGTCGATGACGCCGGGCGGGATCGGCCCGCCCTCCAGCGCCAGCACCACCGGGACGTCGGGGCGCGGCAGCAGCCGGTCGGTCCACGCCACGGCCTGGGCGCCCGAGAGCGCCACCTGGCGGTCCGGCACGACCAGCCCCACGGGCCCGTAGAGGAACACCGCCCACTGCTCGCCGCGCAGGGCGGCGGACCGGCTGTCGCCCGCGGTGACCGCGACCGTGCCGAACCGCAGCCCGTCACCGGGCGCGTCCTGACCGCCGAGCCACATCGTGAGCCGCCGGGCCAGCGCCCGGCCGGGCTCAGGCCCGGCCGCGGACGCACAGACGTCGAGCAGTTGCCGCAGCACCTGCCGATCGGCGCACTCGGCCACGCACACGACGCCGGGCCAGCGCCCGACGACCGCGGCCCCGGGCACAACAGCCGCCCGCAGCGCGTCGAACTCCACCTAGATCAACCTCCCCCGGGGCCCGCCGGTGTTTGCTCGGCGCAACGGCCGATACCACCGGTCGGGTGACGATCAAGGTCGTGCGGAACTGCAGGAATGCCACGAACGGTACGGGGCGGGGAATCCGTGTCGGACCCCGCACCTCCGTAGTCGCACCGCGTGACGACGCGCGTTCGGCGCGTCACCACCGCGGGGCGCTGGACACCCGGTCCAGCGGCCAGAGCGGTCCCACGTCGCACCAGCACAGTCGATCACGGCTCGCCGAAAGCGACCAGACCGGCCGCCGCTCAGCGGGTGCCAGTCAGCTCCTGAAGGTGCGACACGACGGTCTCCAGCAGGATTTCGGTCCGTTCGCCGCTACGGCGGTCCTTCACCTCGACGACCCCGGTGGCGAGCCCGCGCCCCACGACGACGATCGTCGGGACCCCGATGAGCTCCGCGTCGGCGAACTTGACGCCGGGCGAGGCCTTCCGGTCGTCGAGCAGCACGCGCAGGCCCGCCGCGTCCAGCTCGGCGGCCAGCTGCTCGCCGCCCGCGGTGATCTCGTCGGTCTTCCCGGCGATGACGATGTGCACGTCGGCCGGGGCCACGGCGCGCGGCCAGATGAGCCCGGAATCGTCATGGCTCTGCTCGGCGATCACCGCGACCAGCCGGGAGACGCCGACGCCGTAGGAGCCCATCGTGACGCGGACCGGCTTGCCGTCGGGGCCCAGCGCGTCGAGGCCCATCGCGTCGGCGTACTTGCGCCCGAGCTGGAAGACGTGGCCGATCTCGATGCCACGCGCGGCCTCCAGCGGGCCGGAGCCGTCGGGTGCGGGGTCGCCCTCGCGCACCTCGGCGGCCTCGATCGTGCCGTCCGGGGTGAAGTCGCGGCCGGCGACGAGGTCGACGACGTGGTGGTCGACCTTGTCGGCGCCGGTGACCCACGCCGTGCCTGTGGCCACCCGCGGGTCCACGAGGTAGCGCACCCCGTTGGCCGCGAGCGCCGCCGGGCCGATGTAGCCCTTGACGAGGAACGGGTGCTTCGCGAAGTCCGACTCGTCGAGCAGCGCCACCTCCGCGGGGTCCAGCGCGGCCTCGAGCCGCTTCATGTCGACCTCGCGGTCACCTGGCACGCCGATGCCGAGCAGCGTCCACTCGGTCTTGCCCGGCTGCCGGGTCTTGACCAGCACGTTCTTGAGCGTGTCGGCCGCGGTGAACGTGCGCCGCAACCCAGAGCGGTTCAGGCTCGCGTCATTGTTCAAGAAGGCGACGAGCGTCTCGATCGTCGGGGTGTCGGGTGTGTAGTGGGCCTGCGCCGCGGGCAGCCCCTCCACGTCCCGCGCGGGCGGAGCCGGGGTCGTGACGGCCTCGACGTTGGCCGCATAACCGCCGGGGCTCCGGACGAAGGTGTCCTCACCAGTGGGTGCCACCGCGAGGAACTCCTCCGACGCCGAGCCGCCCATCGCGCCCGACGTGGCCTTGACGATCACGTACTCCAGCCCGAGCCGTTCGAAGATCCGCACGTAGGCCGCGCGGTGCAGTTGGTAGGACTTGGCGAGCCCCTCGTCGGCGAGGTCGAAGGAGTACGAGTCCTTCATCAGGAACTCGCGCCCGCGCAGGATGCCCGCGCGCGGCCGTGCTTCGTCCCGGTACTTCGTCTGGATCTGGTAGAGCATCACCGGGTAGTCCTTGTAGGACGAGTACTCGCCCTTGACCAGCTGGGTGAACAGCTCCTCGTGCGTGGGACCGAGCAGGTAGTCGCCGCCCTTGCGGTCCTTCAACCGGAAGATATTGGGCCCGTACTCCGTCCAGCGCCCGGTGGCCTCGTAGGGCTCCTTCGGCAGCAGCGCGGGGAGGTGGATCTCCTGGGCGCCGATGGCGTCCATCTCCTCGCGCACCACCTGCTCGATGGTGCGCAGCACCCGCAGGCCCAGCGGCAGCCAGGAGTAGATCCCCGGCGCGACACGACGGACGTAGCCGGCGCGGACGAGCAGCTTGTGGCTCGGAACCTCCGCATCGGCAGGGTCCTCGCGCAGGGTCCGCAGGAACAGCGACGACATCCGGGTCAACACCCGGAAAAGCGTAGCGAGGACTCGCGCGGGAGGTCGCGGCGGTTACCTGTCCAACAGGTGCCGGTTCGGGGCGCGGGCGGCGTCGGCGAGGTCGGGCAGCTCGACGACGTGCACTCCCGCGGCCTGCAGGAGCTCGGCTCCGGCGCCCTCGACGAAGACCGCGGGCTCCCGCCACGCGAACACCACCCGCTGCACGCCTGCCGCAAGGATCAGCTCGGTGCACGTGCGGGGCCGCGAGGCCCGCGCGCTGCACGGTTCGAGCGAGCTGTAGACCGTGGTGCCCGGTCCGGCGGACCAGCCGGGGCCCATTGAGCGGAGCGCGGCCTCCTCGGCATGGTCGTGCGGCTCGTGCATCCGCGACCAGCCCTCGGCGAGCACCGCTCCGGTGTCGTCGACCACGAGCGCGCCGACGGAGAACGCGGTGTCCGACGGCGGGCAGTTGGCGGCCAGCGCGACGGCCCGCGTCAGCAGGCGGCGGTCATCCACCGGCTCGTCGTTCACGGGCTCGTCATTCACCCACAGGGCCCGGCGCGTATCGCAGGAGCACCAGGTCACCGATCGGGCGCGCCTCGGCGAGGCGCATGCGGTGCGCGGCGTCCTGCGGGAACCGGCCCGGCCCGACGAACCGCGGTGCCGCGGCGTCCCCCACGAAGAACGGCGCCACGACGAGGTGCAACTCGTCGGCGAGCCCGGCGGTGAGGAACATCGTGTGCACCGCGCTTCCGCCCTCCACCATCAAACGTTCCACGCCGCGCTCACGCAGGTCGGCGAGCAGGCGGGGCAGGTCGATCGGCGCTCCGGCGTCGACGACGGTGGCCGCGGCGCCGATCGCGGCCCGGGCCTTCTCCACGGCGCCGGTGCCTGCATAGACGAGCTTCTCCCCGTCGCCGGTCGTGAAGAAGCGCGCGGTCGCGTCGAGGTGCCCGCTCGCGGTGATCGTGACTTTCATCGGGTCCGTGGGCAGGCCGGCCGCCGCCCGGGCCGCCCGCCGCTCAGCCGAGCGCACCAGCAGCCGCGGGTTGTCCCGGCGGACGGTCGTGGCCCCGACGAGGATCGCGTCGACCCCGGCCCGCACCTCGTCGACGCGGTCGAGGTCGGCGGCGTCGGACAGGAGCAGCGGCTCGGGCGCGGTGTCGTCGATGCAGCCGTCGACGGACATCGCGGCGGAGAGGAGGACGAACGGCCGGGCCACCGCCCGATCCTGCCGCACCTGCCGCCGCCACCGGCACCGGAGCCCGTTCGCGGTCGGCGCAGCGCTCGGGGTCGGCAGCGCTCGGGGTCGGCCTACCGTCGTGGCTGCGACTCGCGCCACATAGGACGGACGTCCGATGCGCTCTCCCTGTTCTGGGCCGCTTGCGATCAGCCCGGCAACGTTCGTGGCCACCGCACAGGTGTCCCGCCCTCGAGCAGCTCCCGGAGCAGCCCGCCGACCGCGGCCGCCTCGATGAGGAAGCCGTCGTGGCCGTACGGCGAGTCGATGATCCGCAGCGGTCCGGCGCCCGGGATGCCCGCGACGAGTTCCGCCTGTTGCTCGGGCGGGTAGAGCCGGTCGGAGCTGACGGCCGCAACCAGCGTCCGTGCGCTGACCATCGCGAGACCGGCCGCCACCCCGCCCCGGTCGCGGCCGACGTCGTGCGCGTTCATCATCTCCGTGAGTCGCACGTAGGACGCCGCGTCGAAGCGGCGAACCAGCTTGGACGCATGGTGGTCGAGGTAGGACTCGACCGCGTAGCGCCCGCCGTGCAACGGGTCCTCGCCGTCCTGGGCCTGCCGGCCGAAGCGCTGCGCGAGCTCGTTGGGGCTGCGGTAGGACAGGTGGGCCATCCGCCGGGCGATGCCCAGCCCCAGGTGCGGCCCCGCCCCCGGCGGGAGGTCGTGGTAGTCGCCGCCGTGCCAGCCGGGGTCGCTGCGGATGGCCGCGAGCTGCGGGGCCGCCCATCCGATCTGCTCGGCTGAGGTCGCCGCGGGGCTCGCGAGCAAGAAGAGCCGCTCGACGCGATCCGGTTCGCTCGCCGCCCATTCCAGCGCCCGCATTCCGCCCATCGACCCGCCCACGACGCAGGCCCACCGCTCGACGCCCAGCGCGTCGGCAAGGGCGGTCTCGGCGACCACCGAGTCGCGGGCGGTGACGAGCGGGAAGCGGCTTCCCCACGGCCTGCCGTCCGGAGCGGGCGACGAGGGGCCGGTGCTGCCCTGGCACCCGCCGACGACGTTGGGGGCCACGACGAACCATCGCGCCGGGTCGAGCCCGCGCCCCGGACCGATGAGCCCCTCCCACCAGCCCGCCGTCGGGTGCCCAGGGCCGGCCGGACCGGCGACGTGACTGTCCCCGGTCAGGGCGTGCAGGACCAGCACGGCGTTGGTCACGGTGCCGTTGCTGACGTTCGGCTCGCCCCACGTCTCGTACGCGATGCGGACGCCGGGCAGCTCGCCACCCGCTTCCAGCTTCAGCGGGGCCTGCAGGTGCACCCACCTGCGGCGGCCCGGGTCCTCGCCCTCCCGCCACGCGCCGGTGGCGGGAGGGAGCATCGTGTCTACTGCGGTCACCGTTGGTGTCAGGCTCCCTTGGCCGCGCGGAAACCAGCCTCGAGGTCGGCCTTGAGGTCCTCGATGCCCTCGAGGCCGACCGAGAGCCGCACGAGCCCCGGGGTGACGCCCGTGGCGAGCTGTTCCTCGCCGGAGAGCTGGCTGTGCGTGGTGCTGGCGGGGTGGATGACGAGGCTGCGCACGTCGCCGATGTTGGCGAGGTGGCTGTGCAGCTCCAGCGCGTCGACGAACTTCCGGCCCGCCTCGATGCCACCCGCGATGTCGAAGGCCACCACGGCGCCCGCCCCGCGCGGCAGGTACTTCTGCGCGGCCTCGTACCACGGGCTCGACGGGAGCCCGGCGTAGTAGACCTTCTCGACCTCGTCGCGCTGCTCCAGCCACTCGGCCAGCGCCTGCGCGTTCTGCACGTGACGCTCGATGCGCAGCGACAGCGTCTCGACGCCCTGGATCAGCAGGAAGCTGTTCTGCGGCGAGATCGCGGGGCCGAGGTCGCGCAGCAGCTGCACGCGCAGCTTGATGAGGTAGGACTGCGGGCCGAGCGCCTCCCAGTAGTTGAGGCCGTGGTAGCTGGGGTCCGGGGTGGTGAGCCCGGGGAAGCGGTCGGCGTGGTCGCCCCACGGGAAGTTCCCGGAGTCCACGACGACCCCACCGATCGCGGTGCCGTGGCCGCCGAGGAACTTTGTGGCCGAGTGCACGACGATGTCGGCGCCGTGCTCGATCGGGCGCAGCAGGTACGGCGTGGGAACCGTGTTGTCGACGATCAGCGGCACCCCGGCCTCGTGCGCGGTGTCGGCCACTGCACGGACGTCGAGCACGTTGCCGCGGGGGTTGCCCAGCGTCTCGGCGAAGAAGGCCTTCGTGTTGGGACGCACGGCGCCCCGCCACTCGTCGAGGTTGTCGGGGTCGTCGACGAACGAGACCTCGATGCCCAGCTTCGGGAACGTGTAGTGGAAGAGGTTGTACGTGCCGCCGTAGAGCGAGGCGCTCGAGACGATGTGGTCGCCCGCCTCGGCGATGTTGAGCAGCGCCAGCGTCTCCGCCGCCTGCCCCGACGCGAACGCGACGGCCGCGAGCCCACCCTCCAGCGCGGCGACACGCTGCTCCAGCACGTCCTGCGTGGGGTTCATGATCCGCGTGTAGATGTTGCCCAGCTCGGTGAGCCCGAAAAGCGCGGCGGCGTGCTCGGTGTCACGGAACGTGTAGGACGTGGTCTGGTAGATCGGTGTGGCGCGCGCCCCGGTCGTGGGGTCGGACGTGGCGCCTGCGTGGACCTGCTTGGTCTCGAACGACCAGTTCTCGGACACAGCTGTCTCCTGGGAGGTGAGGGATTGCGGAGGGAGCGAGTCAGCGGCCGGGGCGACAGGCCGCGGCGGTCACGCGCATCAGGTCGACGTGCCGGCGCGCCACGAGGCGGATCACGCAGAGGACCGTAATCCGCCCGTCACAAGCGCACAACCACACGGTCAGGGCTAACCTCCCGGCGTGCTCGTCCTGCTGCCCCCGTCGGAGACCAAGATCGACGGCGGCAGCGGCCCTCCACTGAGGCTGGAGGCGCTCTCCCATCCTGCACTCGACGCCGTGCGCGAGACGCTGGTCGACGAGCTGGTGGAGCTGGCCGCCGACCCCGCCGCGTGCCGGGCGGCTCTCGGGCTCTCCCCCGCGCAGCATACGGAGATCGCGCGCAACGCCGCGCTCTGGACGTCCCCGACGATACCCGCGCTGCAGCGCTACACCGGTGTGCTCTACGACGCGCTCGACGTGCGGTCGTTGCGCGGGGCGGCGGCCGCAAGGGCCGCGGCGCGCCTCGCGGTGGGGTCGGCTCTGTTCGGGTTGCTGCGAGCCTCCGACCCGGTGCCCGCCTACCGGCTTTCGGCCGGTTCCGCGCTGCCCGGCGGCGGGACCCTGGCCGCCCGCTGGAAGCCCGTGCTGGAGCCGGAGCTGGCGGCGGTCGCGGAGCAGGAGCTGGTGGTGGACCTGCGGTCGGGCTCGTACGTCGCGCTCGGGCGGGTGCCCGGAGCGGTCACCGTGAACGTGCTCGCCGAACGCCCGGACGGCACCCGCAGCGTGGTGAGCCACTTCAACAAGGCGCACAAGGGCCGGCTCGCCCGCGTGCTCGCGGGTAGCCGCGCGGAGCCGTCGGACGCGGCGGGCGTCGCGGCGATCGCCCGCCGCGCCGGGATGCGGGTGGAGCGCCGCGACCGGTCCCTGGAGATCATCGTCCCGGCCTGACCCTGCACCCGAAGCCCACCCCGGTAATTCGGTTGCCGCCCGCAGGGACGTCGGGCAGTGTCCCTGGTCGAGCAGCCGGGGCTCCGGCGGAGAACAGGAGGAGGTGCGTCATGTCGATCGCTGTCCTGGACGTGGCCCGCCCCGTCCGAACCCCGCCCCGCGCTGACACCTGCCGCGGGGCGCCACTCCCAGGAGACCCCGCGTTGCGCGACCCAGAGTCGTACCAGGATTCCTTTCCCGAACCCACCCGCCCGGGGCGGCGCCGACGCCGCTTCGACGACGACGGCCCGGCCCGCCGCCGGGGCGCGCGTCCCGACCCCGACGGCCTCGCCGAGCTCGACGAGCGGGCCGACACCGATCCCGACGGGCCGCCGTCGGGTGACCGCTGGTCCACGTGGGACGGCGCCGAGCACGGCCCGCGACCACGGCCCGCGTGGGTCGTCACGGAGCACGCCGCCGTCGACACCGAGCTCGGCGTGATCAAGACCGGCAAGGAGGCCGACGTCCACCTCATCGAGCGCGGCGTACCGGGCACCGGGCGGCGCACGCTGATGGCCGCGAAGCGCTACCGCACGGCCGAGCACCGGATGTTCCACCGCGACGCCGGTTACCTGGAGGGGCGGCGGGTCCGCCGCTCCCGCGAGATGCGCGCGATGGCCAACCGGACGGCCTTCGGTCGCGACATCCTCTCGGGCCAATGGGCGAGTGCGGAGTTCGCCGCGCTCTCCCGGCTGTGGTCCGACGGGGTGGCGGTGCCCTACCCGGTGCAGGCGAGTGGCACCGAGCTCCTGCTGGAGTTCGTCGGCACGGACGACGGGCAGGCGGCGCCCAGGCTCGCCCAGCTCCGACCGGGCCAGGCCGAGCTGTGTGACCTCTGGCACCAGCTGGTGGACGCGCTGCTCGGGCTCGCCCGCCACGGCCTCACTCACGGCGACCTGTCGGCGTACAACCTGCTCGTCCACGACGGACAGCTCGTCCTGATCGACCTCCCGCAGGTCGTGGACGTGATCGGCAACCCGCAAGGGCCCGAGTTCCTCGCCCGCGACGTGCGTCGGATCGGCGATTGGTTCACCTCCCACGGCCTCCCGCCGGAGGTGGGCGGGCCCGAGACACTGCTGGGCGAACTGCGCGGCGAGCTGGGAATGCCACGGGAGGCTGGAGCGTCAGAGCCTTAGCGCCTGCTCGCGGAGGGGCCGGGGGGACGCTCAGCTAGGCTTGATCACGAGCGCCCGGCCGGTCCGGCCCGAGAAAGGGCGCACCCCGCACTCCCCATCAGGGCGCAACGACTGCGCCCGGGCTCGTCCCTCGAGATCTCAGTCGCCGCCATCTCGGCGCTGCTTCTCCGTGCGACGTGCCACGTCCCGGAGGTTCGTTTGACATCCCCGTCTGCTCGCCGTGCCCAGCCGTCTGCTCGCTCGCAGGCTCGCTCGGAGTTCTCGGCGAACCCGCGTCCCCGTCGTTCCGACGGTGGCCGCCCCCGCTCCACCCGCGGCCGCTCGCGCGGCCCGCAGTCCACGCCTGCGCTCGCGGCAGCCGCACCTCCCGAGGTGCTCTGGACCGTGCCCGAGTCGGGCATGCCCTCGTTCGCCGAGCTCGGCCTGCCCGAGCCCGTCGTCCGCGCTCTCGCGGCCAACGGCTTCACCGAGCCGTTCCCGATCCAGGCCGCCACGCTCCCCGACACGATCGCGGGGCGCGACCTTCTCGGCCGCGGCCAGACCGGCTCCGGCAAGACGCTGGCGTTCGGCCTGGCGCTGCTGGCCCGGCTCGCCGCTGGCCGGGCCGCTCCCCGGCAGCCTCGCGGCCTTGTGCTCGTCCCCACCCGCGAGCTCGCGCAGCAAGTGGTCGACGCGCTGGTCCCGTTCGCGAAGGCGCTCGGGCTCTCCATCACGTCGGTGGTCGGGGGTATGTCGTTCAACCGGCAGGCCGACGAGCTGCGGCGCGGCGTCGACCTGCTGGTCGCCACGCCGGGGCGGCTCACCGACCACACCAACCAGCGCACCTGCGACCTCTCGCAGGTCACGGTCACCGCGCTCGACGAGGCCGACCGGATGGCCGACATGGGGTTCCTCCCGCAGGTCCGCGCGATCCTGAACCTCACCCCGGCCGACGGGCAGCGGCTCCTGTTCTCCGCCACCCTCGACGGCGACGTGGGCGCGCTGGTCCGCCAGTACCTCACCGACCCGGTCACCCGCTCGGTCGCGTCGGCCACCGCCCAGGTGGACACGATGGACCACCACGTCCTGCTGGTGCACAACGACGCCAAGCCGCGGATCGTCACCGAGGTGGCAGCCCGCGACGGGCGCACGATCCTCTTCGCGCGCACCAAGCACGGCGTCGACCGGCTCGTGAAGGGGCTACGCCGGGACGGCGTCGTCGCTGGGGCGCTGCACGGGGGCAAGGCCCAGAACGCCCGCAACCGGGCCATCGCCGACTTCAAGGAGGGGCGCACGCCCGTCCTGGTGGCCACCGACGTCGCCGCGCGCGGCATCCACATCGACGACGTCAGCCTCGTCGTCCACGTGGACCCGCCGGCCGACCCGAAGGACTACCTGCACCGGGCGGGCCGCACCGCCCGCGCGGGCGACTCCGGCACTGTCGTCACACTCGTCACCGCGGCCGAGCGCCGCGACGTCGAGCGGCTCATGCGCCTCGCGGGCGTCCGGGCCACGCAGACCGAGGTGGCACCCGGCGACGCCGCGCTGGCGCGCATCACCGGCGCCCGGCAGCCGTCGGGTGTGCCGGTGGCCGAGCCGCCGAAGCCGGCCCAGAACCCGCGGGGCGGCGGCCGCCGCTCGCGGGCGGGCGGTCCGGGCGGCGCGGGCCGCTCCGGTCAGCCCCGCAGGCCGGCGCGCTCCGGCGGCGGCCGACGCCGAGACACCGCCGCCTGACCCACGGGGCCCCGTGCCCCCAACCCCGCGAGTCGCTACATAAAGGTGCGCGAGTCGCTGATCAGGGTGCGCGAGTCGCGCATCCTCAGCAGCGACTCGCGCACTCCTTTTCGGCGACTCGCGCACTCTTTTGCAGCGACTCGCGGGGGTTAGCGGAGGCGGCGTTCGCTGCGGCGGGCGGCCCTGCGGAGTTGGAGGATGCGCAGCCCGCCGGGGATCGCCACCAGCAGCAGCCCTGCGATCGCCGCGAGCAGCAGCGCCACCCCGGTGGGCAGATTGCCGGACGCGGCAAGGAAATTGATCCGCACCGGCGTGCTGTTCTGCAGGATGAAGATCAGCAGGAACAGCAGTACCAGTGCCGAGAGGATCAGCCCGGTCCACAGCACCCCGGTCCGCGAGCGCGTGACCAGCGGATCGCGGCGCTCACGGGGCGTCGGGACGGTTGGCTGCTCCGGGGGCGGACCGGGTGCCGGACCAGGTGCCGGACCAGGTGACAGCCCAGGAGTGGGAACGGTGGGCCCTTCCGGCACCGCGACGTTCACCGGACGCATCCGCGGATCCGTCGGGTGATCAGGTCTGCGCAGGCCCGGATGGGTGGCGGGGTCCTCGTGAGGGTCGGCGGGGCCGACCCGGCCGTGGGTCGGCACGTTGAGGTCTGGTCGCGCGGCCGCCCGCGTCGGGTCCTCCGTCATCCGCCTACCTCACTCCGCTTCCGACGTCGTTCCGTGCCGCGGGGAGTATCCCGCAAACCTGCATCCCGCAACGGTGCGTACCACGCTTGGAACGCTGCGTCGCCCGATCGGGCGATGCTTCGGGTCAGCCGCTGCCTCTGCGCATCGGCACGTGCGAGACCCCGTCCCAGTCGTACGCCGGGCCGGTCGGTTCGAAGCCGTACCTGCGGTAAAAGTCCGCGAGGTGCTCCTGCGAGTCGAGCACGCACGGGGCGTCGCCCACCTCCGCGAGCGCCGCCTCCATCAGCCGCCTGCCGAGCCCGCGGCCGCGCACCGACCGCGCTGTGCACAGACGCCCGATCCGGAACTCGCCGTCGGCGTCCTGCAGCAGCCGCACGCAGCCGAGCACCGGCTCTGGCTGGGCGTCACCGCCGAGCCAGAAGTGCCGGGTCCGGTCTTCCAGGTCGTGCCCGTCGAGCTCGGCGTAGGGACACGCCTGCTCGACGATAAACACGTCCACCCGCAGTCGCAGAAGCTCGTACAGCACCGCGGGCCTGAGGTCGGCTGCCCAGGAACGGTGCACGGTGGCGGCCATCGTCATGCCGCTTTGCCTACCAGATCAGGTGATGTCGCGCTGACCGCGCTACGTCACGGTTTCCTTCCGCGGCTTCGACGCGGACGCACACCGGGGAGCTGCTGCTGCACGCCCGGGTGGCCGACGACGTCGTCGCGGCCCGCCCGCCGCGCAGCGAACGTCTCGCAGCGCAGCTAACGCCTCGCCGTGCAGCTACCGTGAGGTGGTGCGTCACCACGAACTCGCCGTCATCGGCACCGGCTCGGGCAACTCGATCATCGATGGCAGGTTCGACCACCTCGACGTGGCGATCGTGGAGCACGGCGTCTTCGGCGGCACCTGCCTGAACGTCGGCTGCATCCCCACCAAGATGTACGTCTACGCCGCCGATGTCGCCGAGACCGTCCGGCACGCGAGCCGCTACGGGGTGGACGCGAGCGTCGACAAGGTGCGCTGGAGCAACATCCGCGACCGCGTCTTCGGCCGGATCGACCCGATATCGGCCGGCGGGCGGGAGTACCGCGTGAACCGCAACCCGAACGTCACGGTGTACGAGGGCCACGCCCGCTTCACGGGCCACAAGGAGCTGGCCGTCGAGCGCACCGACGGGAGCGGGACCACGCCGTTCACCGCCGACCGGATCGTCATCGCCGCAGGCAGCCGGCCGGTCGTCCCACCCGTGATCGCGAACTCGGGTGTGCCGTACGAGACGTCGGACACGGTCATGCGGATCGACTCGCTCCCCGAGCACGTCGTGATCCTCGGTAGCGGCTACATCGGCACCGAGTTCGCGCACGTGTTCTCCGGGCTCGGCGCCGAGGTGTCGATCATCGGGCGCAGCAGCCTGCTCCGCACCCAGGACGAGACGGTGTGCGAGCGGTTCTCGGCCATCGCGAGCGCGCGCTGGGACGTCCATCTCGGCCACGAGGTGGTGCGCGCCTCCGGCGCGACCGGGGACGTGGCCCTGGAGCTCGCCGACGGCACCGTCGTGCGCGGCGACCTGCTGCTCGTCGCCACCGGCCGCGTCCCGAACGGCGACCGGCTCGACGTGCACCGCACCGGCGTGCCGACGCACCCCGACGGCCGGATCGTGGTCGACGACGAGCAGCGCACAGCCGTCGACGGCATCTTCGCCCTCGGCGACGTCAGTTCCGAGTACCAGCTCAAGCACGTGGCCAACCACGAGGCGAGGGTCGTCGCACACAATCTCGTGCACCCGGACGCACCTCGCCGCAGCGACCGCCGGTTCGTGCCGGCCGCCGTCTTCACCGACCCGCAGATCGCCTCCGTCGGGCTCACCGAGGGCGAGTGCCGCGCGCAACACCTCGACTACACCGCCGCCGTCCAGGCCTACGGCGATGTCGCCTACGGCTGGGCGATGGAGGACGTGACGGGGTTCTGCAAGGTGATCGCCGAGCGCGGCAGCGGCCGGATCCTCGGCGCCCACGTCATGGGCGCGCAGGCCCCCACCGTGATCCAGCCGCTCGTCCAGGCGATGTCGTTCGGTCTCGGCGCGTGGGAGATGGCGACGGGCCAGTACTGGATCCACCCGGCGCTGCCCGAGGTCGTCGAGAACGCCCTGCTCGGTCTGGATCTTTAAGCCGACGGCTGTCCGGTACAAGGAGTACCTGGTAGACAAGGCGGGTAGCAGCAGTAAGGCCACCCTTTCCTCCGAGCCGCGAGGTGCACGCCCATGACCGTTGCCGAGAGCCCGACCCGACCGGCGGGAGGCGCGCGCCCGATACTCGCCGGGCAGCGCGGCCTGGGACCGCAGATCGGTGTCTACGTCTTCGTGGTCTTCCCACTGGTGGCGCTCGTCGCCGCGATCCCGTTCGCCTGGGGCTGGGGCCTCACCTGGACGGACGTCGCGATCGCCCTGGTGTTCTACGTCGTGAGCGGACTCGGCATCACCGTCGGCTACCACCGCTACTTCACCCACGGCTCGTTCAAGGCGAAGCGCCCGCTGCGCGTCGCGCTCGCGCTGGCCGGGAGCCTCGCCATGCAGGGCCCGGTCATCACGTGGGTGGCCGACCACCGGCGCCACCACGCGTTCTCCGACAAGGAGGGCGACCCGCACTCGCCGTGGCTCTTCGGCACCGGGCCGGCGGCGCTCGCGAGGGGCTTCTGGCATGCGCACACCGGGTGGCTCTTCGACCGCGACCAGACCAACCGCGAGCGCTTCACACCCGACCTGCTCGCAGACGCCGACATCCGGCGCGTCGACCGGTTCTTCGGTCTGTGGTCGGTGCTCACGCTGCTGGTGCCCGCCGCGCTCGGTGGGCTGCTGACGCTCTCCTGGTGGGGCGCGCTCACGGCGTTCTTCTGGGCCGGGCTGGTGCGCGTCGGGTTGCTGCACCACGTCACGTGGTCGATCAACTCGATCTGCCACATGATCGGCGAGCAGCCCTTCGCCGCCCGTGACCACTCGCGCAACGTGTGGCCGCTCGCCGTACTCAGCTTCGGCGAGTCGTGGCACAACCTGCACCACGCCGACCCCACCTGCGCCCGGCACGGCGTGCAGCGCGGGCAGGTCGACATCTCCGCGCGTGTGATCTGGGCGTTCGAGAAGCTCGGCTGGGCCCATTCGGTGCGCTGGCCCACCCCGCGACGGCTGGAGAAGCTCTCCCGCGCCGCCTGACCAGGCTCAGCTCGCCGGCCGCTCGTCCTCCGCGACGGGCGGCTCGGCAGCCGGCGGCGCGGCCGGAAGCCCGGCCGTCTTCGCGGCCGGGTCGAACGGCTTCGCGGGCGGGGTCTCGCCGCGCAGCCCCGCCACCAGGTTCGTCACGTCGGCCATGATCGCCGCCGTGGCACCGTCGAGCGCGGTGCGGGTGCGGGGGCCGCCGAGCCAGGCCGAGAGGTCCACGGGCGGGCCTGCCACCACCTCGACGCGGCGGCGGGGGAAGAACCGCGGGCGCCCGCTCCCCGGCGGCAGGAACTCCTGGGTTCCCCAGTTGGCCACGGGGATCACCGGCGCACCGGTGACGAGCGCGATCCGGCCGATCCCGTTCTTGGCCTTCATCGGCCAGCCGTCGGGGTCCTCGGTGTAGGTGCCCTCGGGGTAGAAAGCCACCACCTCGCCACGGTTCAGGGCCTCGACGGCACCCCGGTAGGCGTCGCGCGCCTTGGCCGTGGCCCGGTACACGGGCACGTGCCCACCGCCGCCCAGCACCGACCGGACCAACGGCACGTCCCACAGCTCCGACTTCGCGAGGAACCGCGGCATCCGCCCGTGGGAGATCGTGAACGCCACGTCGAAGATCGGGTCGGAGAAGGACACGTGGTTCATCGCGAGAAGCACGCCGCCCGTGTGCGGGATGTGCTCCCCGCCCCGCCACCTCAGCCGGGTGCCGAACACGACGAACGGCCAGATCACGGCGATGGCCAGGCCATACCAGAAACCCGATCCGCGCCAGCGCCTCCTGACCGTGAGCACGAACTTCTCCCAGGTCGTCAGGGGCCGGAACTGCGTCACTCGTCCTCCTCGCGCCTGCCCGGCGACACACCGGACCCCCCGATCATCCCAGCCCCCCGCCGGCGGCCGCCGCCGAGCGGGCATCATCACGGGCACGCAGGCACCGAGCCGAGGGGGACCCGTGGAGACGCCAGCCGACCACGCGACGATCGAGGGCCGCACGGTCAGCGCGTCCACACTGGTGGGGGCGCCCCCGGAGGAGGTCTTCGCGCTGCTCGCCGACCCGCACCGGCACCACGAGTTCGACGGCTCCGGCACGGTGCGGGCGGCCGTCTCCGGTCCGCGGCAACTGCAGCTTGGTGACCGCTTCGGCATGGACATGAAGCAGGGGCTCTCCTACCGCACCAACAATCGGATGGTGGAGTTCGAGCTGGACCGGCGGATCGCCTGGTGCCACTTCGCGAAGGCGATCTGGCGCTACGAGCTGGAGCCGGTGCCGGGCGGCACCCGCATCACGGAGACCTTCGACTACAGCGGGTCGCCGGTGCGGCGGGGCATGGAGCTGCTCGGCTTCCCGAAGGGCAACGCCAAGTCCATCCGCGACACGCTCCGCCGCCTCCAGGCCATCTTCGGGACGCCGCCCGCTGAGTTCTGAGCGGGCGGGCGCGGGCGGGGGCCTGGACGACCGCTCAGGCTCTGCACACACATACGCGTCCATCCACCCGCCGGTCGGCCGTGACATATACACCAGGGCTGTTCGATCTTGCTTGGGCCGCTCTGACGTCCATCTCACGGCCGCCCCGGTGCGTATATGTGTGCAGAGCCTGGATCGCCTCGGGCGCGCCGCAGGCGCCGGCCAGTGATCTAAGAGCGCCTAGCCGGTCCCGCGCGCCCGCGCGTAGTGTCGGCCTGCCTTGGCGCGGTTGCCGCAGGTCTCCATCGAGCACCAGCGGCGCGTGCCGTTGCGGGACGTGTCGTGGAACCAGAGGACGCACGCGGGGTGCGCGCAGTGGCGCACCCGCTCCGGCCGGGCGCCTAGCAGGCGGAGATGGTCGACGGCGGCGTCCCAGGCCGGGCGCCAGACCGGATCGACCTCGACGCGCTCCCCCGGGCCGTCCGGGGTGAGGACGGGGCTGCGGCTGCCTCGCGCGAGCACGGCGTTGAGCGGCCCTGCGGCGCCCTGCTCCAACTGGGTGCGCAACGCCTCCCGGGTCTCTCGGAGGGCGGCCACGGTCCCGTCGGCGACGCGGTCGCCGTAGCCGTGCTCGGCGAGCCACTCCCCCGCGCCACCGGGCTCGTCGAAGAGGTCGCGTGAGGCCCCGCCATCGACCCACGTGGTGTTCACGAGGTCAAGGCAGAGCGGCTCGCCGCGCAGCGGTCGTTCGATCACCGCCAAATTCTAACCTCTGTTTCCACCTTGACAGGTCAGACTCGGCTCCCTAACCTCCTATTCATCGATAATCAGTTAGGATGGATCCTGTGCTGGACACCACCGGACCGTCCCCGTCCGCGGACGAACGGTCGCCTACCGCGAGGCGGGCGACCCCGCGGCTCCCGCACGGCTTCCCGTCCTCGTCGTTCATGTTCCGGGGGCTGATCGACGCCGATCGCTACCGCGTGGTCGCACCCGACCTCATCGGGTTCGGCGCCTCGGAGACGCCACCCGCATCCGAGTTCGACTACACCTTCGACGCGCTCGCGGCCGTCACCGCAGACCTGCTCGACCAGCTCGGGCTCGACCGGTTCGCGATCTACGTGCAGGACATCCCGGACGAGGTGCGCTGGCACTACACGCACGGCGTGCCGCGCGAACTGCTCGACCTGCTGAGCCCCGATACCTGTACCTGCGCGACCTGCCCGACGCCGAACTGCACCTGCTCGATGCGGGCCACTTCGCCCTGGAGACCCACCGCGCCGAGATCGCCGAGCTCATCCGTGAATTCCTGTCGCGCGCCCTCGCCGGGCGCACCACAGCGGCCTGACCCAGAGGAGCCCCCGTGCCGCGCCGTTTCGCTGAACTGCTCTTCACCCCCGCCGTCCGCGCCGCGCAGGCGCGTTACGGCGGCCGGGCCGACCGGCTGCTCACCGCGGCCGACCCGCAGGACAGCCTAGGCCCGGACGAGGCCGCGTTCCTGCAGGCACGCGACGGCTTCCACCTCGCCACCGTCGGCGAGACCGGCTGGCCCTACGTCCAGTTCCGGGGTGGGCCGCCCGGGTTCCTGCGGGTGCTCGACGACCGCACGATCGCCTGGGCCGACTTCCGCGGCAACCGCCAGTACGTCAGCACGGGCAACCTCGACGGCGCCGGGGACGCCCGCGTGGCGATCATCGCGATGGACCAGGCCGTACCGCAGCGGATGAAGCTGCTCGGCACCGCGCGCATCGTGGTCGCGGACGCCGACCCGGACCTCGCCGCGCGGGTGGCGGTGCCGGGCTACCGCGCCGTGGTCGAGCGGATCGTGCTCGTGACGGTGGCAGCGTTCGACTGGAACTGTCCCCAGCACATCACCCGCCGCTACACCGCCTCGGAGGTGCAGGACGCCGTGGCTCCGCTGGTGGCACAGGTGGAACGGCTGCAGGACGAGAACGCCCGGCTGCGCGCGGCCGTCACGCCTGCCGCCACGCCGTGAGCGTCAGCCCCCAGCGGAGCACCCCGCTCGCATCCGTCGTCGCCGGGCGTCCCGGTGCGGGGGCGGCGAGGTCCGCCGCGCTGCCGGCCATCGGTTCCACCCCGATCGACCGGTAGGGCGCGCCGGCGGGCCAGCCGCCCAGGTTGCGCCACAGCAGCAGGGCCGTGGTGGTCCCCGCACCCGCCGCCGTGACGCGCCAGCTCATGACGAGCGCGTCGGCGCCGTCGACGACCGCCGCCCGCGCGCAGCCCGGCAGCACGACGGCGGTCGCGGTGCCGTCGTCGGGGCCGAGCCGGTCGAGCGCGCCGCTGGGCCACGGCACCTGCGCGATCGCCCCCTCTACCGGGTCATCGAGCACGTGCGCGGCCCCGACACCGGGGGCGTGCAGGCGCGCCGCGGGCGAGACGTCGAGCAGGGCGTGCACGGCGTGCACCACCGGCGTCCCGGGCGGCCCGGTCACGCTGTAGTCGACCCCGACGCCCGCACCCGGCTGGAACCGCCGGGTCAAGTGCAGCTCCCCCAGCCGGACCCGCTGCCCGCCGTCGGCCTCCGTCCACGGCCGCGACCACGCGTCGCCGTGGTCGGGCTCGCCCCGCAGGGTCGGGAAGCACTCCTCCACCCCGCCCGCGTCGATGAACGCGTTGCCGGGGCGCACCAGAGCGCGCGCGGCCGCCACGGCGTCGTCGGGGTGGCGCCACAGCCACTCCCGACCGGAGGTGCGCAGGGACGTCCACCGCCCGCCGTGGGCGAGGTCGGTCGTGACCGTGAGCGGCAGGCGCCGCCATGCCGGGTCGGAGGGCGGCCACGGCATCATCGCACCCGGTCGAGCACGACGACGTCGCAGTCGGCCGCGAGCGTGAACGGCACCGGGACGCCCGCCTCGGACAGCTCGCCCCCATCGAGCACTTCACTGGGGATCCGGCCGGGCACCCGGTAGCGCGCTGCCGGGTCGAGCCCGGCCAGGGGCACCCGCACCGGCCCGGCGCCCGGCCGGGCCCACACCAGCAGCACCACCCGGTCGGGGCCCGTGTACTGCACGGCGTACACGGCGTCGCGGGGATCCCCGTGCCGGGTCACCACACCCGTGTGCACCACCTCGCGGACCTCGCGGTAGAGCGCCACGAGCTCCCGGGCCCGCGTCCGCGCCGCGGCGTCCCAGGCGAGCGGGTCGGCGCCGATGCCGAGCACGCCTGCCATCGCGACGACGAACCGGAACTCCGCGCTCACGGGGGCGGTGTCGAGCCGGTCGGGCTCGTCGGTCACCCAGGAGCTCATCACCGACGGCGGGTAGGCCGAGAGGAAGCCGTGCTGGATCGCGAGGCGGTCCCGTGGACCCGTCTCGTCGCTGGGCCAGACGACGTCGGACAGAGCGAGCACGGCGTTGTCGACCCGCCCGCCGCCCCCGGCGCACGCCTCCACGGTGACGTGCGGGAACTCCTCCCGCAGCAGCGCCATGAGCCGGTGGTAGGCGCGGGTGTGCTGCACCGACCACGCGCGGCCGCGGGGGTCGCCGGGCCGGCCGCCGTCGCTGACGGCCCGGTTCATGTCCCACTTCAGGTAGGTGATCGGGTGCTCGGTGAGCAGCCGCCGCAGCGTCCCGGCGGCCCACTCCTCCACCTCGGGGCGGCCGAGGTCGAGCACGTACTGGTTGCGCATCGTCGTGAGCGGCCGCTCCCCGGCCCGGTACACCCAGCCGGGGTGCGCGCGGTAGAGGTCGCTGTCAGGGTTCACTGCCTCCGGCTCCACCCACAGCCCGAAGCGCATCCCCCGTTCCAGCACACCCTTCGCGAGCGGCGCGAGCCCGTCGGGGAACTTCTCCCGGTCGGCGTACCAGTCGCCCAGGCCCGCGCGGTCACTCGTGCGGCCGGTGAACCACCCGTCGTCGACGACGAACACCTCCGCACCGACGCCGGCCGCGACGTCGGCGAGCGCCAGCTGGTGCTCCACGCGGACGTCGAAGCGGGTGGCGTACCAGGAGTTGTAGACGACCGGGCGGTGCTCGACGCCCGTGCCGCGGGCGAGCACACCGCGCTGGTAGGCGCGCCAGGTGCGGGCGAGGCCGGCCATGCCGTCCGGGCTCCACGCGCCCAGCAGGTGCGGGGTCTCGAACTCCTGCCCCGGCGCGAGCGTGACAACGCCGGTCTCGTCGTCGGGGCCGCCGCTCACGCGCACCACCTCGCGGAACGGGACGGCGTCGATGAGCATCCGCCACGAGCCGCTCCAGGCCAGCGCCACGCCGTAGGCCTCGCCGCCGCCGCCGTCGCGCGGAGTGAGGGCGACCACGGGCGAGTGGAGGTGGGACGTGATCCCCTGACGGCTGCCGATCACGAGCTGGCCTGCCGCGAGGTCGGTCTCCACGGGGGTGAATTCCCGCGACCACGCCCCCACGAGCTGCGCGACGCGGGCGCCCGGGCCGACCGGCACGTTCCAGGCTGCCCCGAACGCCCTGGTCAGCTGCAGGTCCCCCGTGGTGCGGACGGAGCGGAGCACGGCCCACCGCTCCACCACGTCGTGCGCGGCGGAGGTCCGCACGTGCAGTTCCACCTCCAGCCCGGCGTCGGCGGCGCGCAGCAGCGCCCGCAGCGCGGTGCCGTCGCCCTCGGCGGCGACGGAGCCCGGCACGAGCCCCAGCAGGGCACCGTCCACTCCGTCGGGGCCCTGCACGAGCAGCTCGCTGACCTGCGCGTGCCGCGTGCCTGCCGCCGTGAGCTCGAGCGGCGCGGCGTCGGCCGGGCTCTCGAACGGGCTGCGTCGCGCCACCGGCGGCTCGCGACGCCGGGCCGGGTCGCCCCAGTGCCGCAGCTCGAGCCCGGCCTCGGACTCGGCCACCACGTACACCGAGCGGGCGGTGCGCAGTTCCCACTCCGTCACTTGTTCGCCCCCACCAGCAGCCCCGAGACGAACTGCTTCTGGAAGACGAAGAAGACGATCGCCGTGGGCACGGCGGCGACGAGTGAGCCCGCCGCGATCACGTTCCAGGAGTTGGAGAACCCGCCCTGCAGGTTGAGCAGCGCCGCCGTGACAGGGAACTTCGCCTCGGTCCGCAGCACGGTCATCGCCCAGATCAGGTCGTTGAAGATCCAGGTCGTGGCGAGCGCCGCGAGCGCGGCCAGCGCCGGACGGCACAGCGGCAGCACGATGCTCCAGAACGTGCGGCCCGCTCCCGCCCCGTCGAGCAGCGCCGCTTCGAAGACCTCCGCCGGGAGTGAGCGCATGAACCCGTGGAGGACGAACGTGTAGAAGCCGAGTCCGAACCCGACCTGGACGACGACCAGCGCGAACAGCGTGTCGTAGATCCCCAGGTCCTGCGCGATCCGGGAGACCGGGATCAGCAGGATCTGCGGGGGCAGCAGATTGCCCGCGAGCATGACGAGCAGGAGCGTCCGGCGCAGCGGGATGCGGAACCGGCTGAGCGCGTAGGCGCTGACCGACGCGAGGGCCAGCGACGCGAGCACCGCGAACACGGTGACGACCCCGCTGTTCAGCAGCGCCCGGACGACCCGGCCGTCGGCGAGCGCCCCGGCGAAGCCGTCCAGGGACAGGCTCCCCGGCAGCGCGCCGAGCCCGCGGGTGGCGATGTCGTCGAAGTCGCGCAGGGCCACGAGCACCACGAACACGATCGGCGCCAGCCACAGCAGCGTGAACGGGACCATCACGACGTGGAACCATGGCGAGCGGGCGGGCCGGGCGGGCACCCGGGCGGCCGGTGGAGCGGTCACCGCGGTCATGTCAGCCCTCCTCCGCACGTGCCTGGCGCACGAGGTAGGTGATGATGAACGCGATCGCCAGCAGGAAGATCACCACGGCGATCGCCGAGCCGTACCCGAGGTTCACCAGCGTGAACCCCTGCTGGAACATGTACGTCGAGAGCAGCTGCGTGGTGTTGTACGGGCCGCCGCGCGTCATCGCCCACACGATGTCGAACGTGCGCAGCGAGTCGATCACCGTGACCGCGAAGACCACGGTGTTCACGCCGCGCAGCTGCGGCATGACGATCCGCCAGAAGCGCTGCCAGGCGTTGGCCCCGTCGACGGCGGCCGCCTCCTCCAGCGTCGGGTCGGTTCCCTTCAGCCCGGCCAGGTAGAGCACCATGATGTAGCCGACCTGCCGCCACACCGCGGCCACCAGCACCGCGTAGAGCGCGGTGTCGGGGTCGGCCAGCCACTGGCGCTGCAGCCAGTCGAGGCCCACCGCCCCCAGGCCCGCGTCGATCGGGCCGTCCGGCTGGTACATCACGCGCCAGAACAGACCCGTCACCGCGAGCGAGATGACCATCGGCAGGTAGATCGCGCTGCGGTAGAAGCCGACGCCGCGGCCCGGCCGGTTGAGGGCGACGGCGAGCGCGAGCCCGCCGATCACCGACAGCCCGCCGAACCCGGCCACCCAGATGACGTTGTTGCGCAGCGCGGTGCCGAAGACGGGGTCGGCGGCGAGCCGCTGGTAGTTCTCCAGGCCCACCGGCTCGGCGGCGCCGACGCCCTTCCAGCTCGTGAACGACAGCGAGAAGCTGTTGAGCGCGGGCCAGAACACCCAGAACAGCTCGACGGCGAGGGGCACCAGCAGGAACACCCACACCAGCGGCGGCACCCGCCGCAGCGGGCCGCCCCGCCTGCCGCGCTCGCGCACGGCAGGCGGTGGCGCGCCCGCGGGCGCCTGCTGCACGGTGGTCATGACGAGAAGACCTGCTGGGCGGCCTGCTGCCACTGGCGTTGCACGCCGCGGATGTCGGAGGGATCGGCGATGAACTGCGTGAGCGCGGCGTCGGCCGTGGTCTGCAGGGCGTCGCTGGAGTCGCGGTTGAAGAACTGGGTGATCTCCGCTGTGGAGTTGAGCAGCTGGATGCCCTTCTGCACGAGCGGGCTGAACCCGGACGTGTCGACGTCCGGCGACGTGGGCAGGTTCGACGAGCCGGAGTCGGTGATGTACTGCTGCTGCGCGGGGGCCGACGCCAAGTAGGACAGCAACTCCTTGGCACCTTCGGGGTTCTGGCTGTTCGCCGCGGCGAAGAACCCGTCGGTGGGGGCCTCCTCGGCCGTCGGCACCGCCGGGTCGATGGTGGGCACCGAGAAGAAGTCCAGGTCGTCCTGCTGGTCCTGCGGGAAGTACTGCACGCAGAACGCGCCGACGAGGTACATGGCGGCCTCGTTGTTGACCATCGGGGTGACGGCCTGCTGCGCGTCCCACGACGTCTGGTTGGGGTGGAAGTACGGGATCAGCCGGGCGTACTGCTCCAGCACTGCCGTCACCTGCGGGTCCTCGAACGAGTGCTGGCCCGCGAGCAGCGCGCGGTGGTACTCGGCCCCGTTGATGCGCAGGTTCAGGTAGTCGAACCAGCCGGCCGACATCCACGCAGTCGACCCGATGCCGTTGGTGAGCGGGTGGATCCCGCGGGCCTTGAGGTCGTCGCACAGCGCGATGAAGTCGTCCCAGGTCGTGGGCGGCCGCACGCCCCATTCGGCGAACGCGGACTTCTTGTAGAAGATCGACCACCAGTAGTAGCTCGTCGGCACGAAGATCGCCTTGCCGTCGGAGGACGTCGAGAGGGCCCGCAGGGCGTCGGAGAAACCGGCGCACGCGCCGCCGGGCGCCCAGAGGTCCGAGACGTCGAGCAGCAGTCCCTCCGCCGCGTAGGTGTTGGCGACCGAGCCCGCGTACCAGGCCAGGACGTCCGGCGGGGTGGCGCTGGAGAGGTAGGTGGAGAGCTGGGCGCGGAACTGCTCTGTGGCCACCGAGTTCAGGGTCGTCTGCGGCCCGGTGAAGCCGCCGACGACCTTCTCCAGCGCGGCCTTGGGGCCCGCGTCCTGGATCGAGGACTGCAGGGTGAGGGTGGTCGCCCCGCCCCCGCTCGCAGCGGGCCCTTCCCCGCTGCCGGAGCCGACGCAGCTCGACAGGATAGGGATGGCGCCCAGGCTCGCGGCGCCGAGCAGGAAGCCACGACGGGAGAGCCCCGTGCGGGACATCCCCGTGCGGGACAGCGCAGTGCGGGACATCGCAGTGCTCATCACTACCTCCAGCGCGCCGTCGTTGGCGCGGTCGGGGTGGGCGGGGGATCGCGGCGGGTCAGGACACGGGCTTGCCGGACAGCAGGGGCGGCAGGGGCGCCGCGGTGAACAGGGCGTTGCACTCGCGCTGCAGCGCCACGTCGGACCACATGGGGTGCTGCGGGGCGGCGTTCGAGCAGACGACGGTGCCCCACGCACCGACCTCGCGCGCCCGCGCCACGGCGGACCGGCAGATCTCCGCGCCCACCGGGCCCTCCTCGAACGTGCCGTGCAGCGGCGTGTAGCCGACCCAGCCCTCCCCGACGACGAGCGGCACGTCGTGCGCGGCCGCCCAGTCGGCGGCGACGTCGAGCCAGAACCGCAGCTTCTCGGCCATCGCGACGCGGTGTTCGCCGTAGTGGTCGTAGAGCCAGCGGTCGAACGCGGCGGCGTCGGCCCAGTCGTGCACGTAGACCACCGCCTGGGAGATGATCGTGGCGTCGAGCCGCCACCGGTGCTCGGGCGCGAGCGTCCACTCCGCGGCGGGCGGCGCCCCGGGCCGCAGCAGCCGCGCGGCCGCGGCGTCCTGCGGGAATCCCTCGACGGGCCGGCGCATGCCGAACTCGTCGATCAGCGCGCCGAGCACGCCGTAGACGTAGGGGTGCACCACGAGCACGTCGACGTTCCCAGGGACCCCGCGCATGCTCGCGTGCGGCACCCCTGCGTAGTTCACTGTGCAGGCCCGGCCGGGGTGGCGGGCGTGGAACAGGTCCACCGCGGCTTCCAGCGACGGGCGCAGCGCGACCACCGCGTCGGCGCCCTCGGGCAGCCCGTCGGTGAGGTGGCCGACCTGCACCTCGTTGTGGATCTCGGTGAACGCGACGCGGTCGTCGAGGCCCTCCGCGACGAGCAGGTCCATCAGATCGGCGTGCGCCGCCGCGAGCCGCTCCGGCCGCTCGGCGGGCGGCACCGCCCGCAGCGCGTCCCACCACGCGGGGTCGCCCGCGAACGCCGAGCTCTGCTGGTACTCCCACGACGAGACGATCACGTGGCAGTCGTGCCTGCGGGCGGCGCGGAACAGGTCGAGCAGGTGCTCGCGGGCGTCGATCGTGGTCGGGGCGCCGACGTCGTACCAGCGCACGCGCTGCGCGTACGCGCCCCCGAGCGGGCCGAGCCGCAGCGCCGACGAGTCGAGCCCCGAGCCGAACAGCAGGAACGGCATCGCGCATATCCGCACGGTGTTGTAGCCGCGCTCGACGGCTTGGGCGAAGGCCGCGTCGAGGTCCTCGAACGGCTCGCCGGGCCCGGTGCGAACGAACCAGGAGAAGTCCCAGAGCGTGATCGTCAGGCGCTCAGGGGTGGTGGCGCGAGCCATCTCAGACCTCCTCGTGGACGGCGGTGCGGTGCGGGGTACGCAGGGAACCGAGCAGCTCCAGCGCGTCGACGTGCTGGGGATCCTCGGCGAGCAGGCCGGCCAGCCGGTCGGCGGCCCTCTGCGGCTCCCCGTCGAGGACGTCGAGCTGTGCCCGCAGGAACGCGACCCGGCGCCGCTGCGCCACGGCGGCGTCCTCGGTGAACAGCAGCATCGAGGGCAGGGACGTCGCGAAGTAGTCGACGGTGGGCGGGTTCGCCGCCAGCTCGGCGCAGAAGTCGCGCAGTGCGTCGGCGAGCCGCTGCGCCTCGGCGTCGCGGCCGAGCCTGCGCAGCGCGAGCACGGACGAGAACGTCGCCTCGGAGTGCACCTGGGTGCTCATGACGAGGAAGTCCCCCTGCTGCGCGGCGGCCAGCTCCCAGGCCGCCTCGGCCCCCGACCCGTCGCCCGCCGCCGAGAGGGCGTCGCCGCGCAGCAGGTGCAGCGCGGCGGTGCTGGCCAGCGGGTGGCGGGCCTCGCCGAGGGACGCGGGCGGGTCGAGCGCAGCGTCGACCAGGGCGACGGCCTTATGCGCCGAGCCTCCCGCGAGCTCCCGCGCAGCCTTGAGGCGGCAGAGCCGGTCCCAGACGCCGAGGACCTGACCCTCACCGCCCTCCCAGGGCTGGAAGTCGCGGGCGAGCAGCAGCGACCTGGCGGCGTCGAGCCGCTGCGCGGTCAGCAGCAGGTGGGCGAGCACGACGGTCGCGTCGTCGCGGGACTCCACCAGCTCCCGCCCGGCGAGCAGCCGCTCCAGCCGCCGTTCGGGGCGCACGCCGCGGCGCGCGTCGAGCTGGTCGCTCTCGAACAGCAGCCGCGCGTCGCCGCCGTCTGCGGCCGCCAGAGCGCGGTCATACGCCGCACGGGCCTGCTCGGCGTCGGCGAGGTGGTTGTGGGCGGCCAGCCCGAGGTTGCGCCAGACGACCGGGTCGGCGGGGTCGAGCTCGGCGGCGGCCTGCCACATCGTGATCGCGTCCGCCGCCCGGCCCTGCGCGTAGAGCCAGTGACCGAGCAGCGCCCTCGCTCGGGCGTCCCGCTCGTCGGCGGCGACGGCCCGCTCCAGCACCAGCGCGTCGTCGAGCCGGGACGGGAAGCACCAGGTGGCGTCCGCGGCCCGGGCCAGGGCGCGCGCGTCCGGCGCCGCGTCCGCACGTCCGAGCGCGTCGAGCACGTCGGCGCGGTGGTAGTGCAGCAGCGGGCCGGCGGCGGTCTGCCCGATCGCACGCCCGGGCTCGCGCGCGAGGGCGACGTCGAGCATCCGCAGCGCCGCCTCGGGCTCGCCCGCACCGAGGTGCTCGAGGGCGACGTCGAGGCAGGTCTGCGCGTCGGCGGTGACGGGGAGGCCCAGCACGTCCCGGGTCCAGGAGTCCAGCGGGTCGAACGCGAGCGTGGCGCGGGCCAGCTCACCGGCACGGTCCGCCGCCCCGGTGCGGCGCAGCACGATCGCGCACAACGCCCGTGCCTGCAGGTGCTCCGGTTCGACGCGTAGCACGTCCTCGAGCCGGAGCAGTGCGTCGGCGTCGCGGCCTCCGGCGGCGTCGAGCCGGGCCATGCGGTACCCCGCCGCCGCGCGCCAGGCGCGGGTCCACGCGCTGCGGGCGTAGGCGGCGTAGGCCTCCTCGGCGCGGCCCTGCCGCTCCAGCACGAGACCGAGGGCGTAGAGGGCGGTCGTGTCCGCCGGGTTCGCGTTCAGCGCCGTGAGCCGAGCAACGGCGGCGCGCAGCAGCGACTCCGCCTCGGCCAGCTCGCCGCGCCCGTACGCGGCGGCAGCGAGCCCGAGCCCGCTGGCGACGTGCCCGGGGTCGCGGCGCAGCGCCTCCCGCCAGTACGGCTCCGGGGAGCGCGTGGCGTGCCGGTACTGCGCGAGGTGCCCGCCGATCGTGGCCAGCTCCTCGACGCTCGCGACGTCCGCGGGCGCGGCGGGCTCCCGCGCGGGCACCACCGGCGCGCCGGTCCCGGGGACCAGCGAGTCCCAGACCACCAGCTCGGCGCCCTCGTGCAGCACACGCACGCGCAGCCGTCCCGCCGCCCGCTCCGCGCCCAGCTCCACCGACGCCCGGTGCGGCCGCCCCGGCGCGACGTCCGCGACCAGCTCGGCGAGCACCGCTCCCCCGCCGTCCTCGACCCGCACGACGCAACCGGGCCGCTCGGCCGTCACCGCGACGCCGACCCGCGCGGTGCCGCGAGGCTCGACGTCCACGCGCACGGCGGCGTCGACCGTGGCGGCGTGCACCGGACCGATCTCCTGGATCGGGTACCAGACCTGCGAGAACACCTTCGTCTCACCGGGGGCGATGAACGAGAAGTCCGGCTGGTTGTCGGTGAAGACACCCGCCATCAGCTCGACGTAGGCCGCGCCGTCGTCGCTCAGGTTGCGGTCCCACGCGCGTCCGAACGCGGCGTTGCCCCACGTCCACTGCTTCTTGCCGACGGCGGTATGGGGGTCGGCGACGTGCACGAAGCCCGCCCGTGCGGCGTGGTCGTAGCCGCCGAAGAACCCCTCCCGGCTGCCGACGCACATGTAGGACGTCGGCACCGGGATGTTGCGGTACCAGTCGAGCCGGTCCCTTCGCACCTCGACGCCGTCGGCGGCGTACCCGACCTCGTCGTGGCCGGCGGCGTAGTCGATGCCGTAGTAGGGCACGTCGGCGGCGGGGAAGGCGGTGACGGCGCGCTTGGCGTGGTCGGCGACAACGTGCACGTCGCGGGGGAAGAACGACTGGTAGTCCCCGTGCACGCGGGCGGCCACGTTGGCCCACCACAGGAACGTCTGCGTGCGCTCGCTGCGGTTGTAGAGCCGCACGCGCAGCTCCAGCGTCGCGCGGTCGGGGCGCAGCCGCACCCCGTGCATCCCCTTCATCCGGGCGAACGGGTCGTGGTCGGAGCACCACACGGTCACGGAGCCGTCCGGCTCGTGCTCGATCTCCACGTCCGTGGGCAGGAACGTGGCGGGCCGGTGGTGCTGCGGCCAGTTCAGCTCGACGCCGCCCGCGATCCACGGACCGGTCAGCCCCACGAGCGCCGGCTTGATCACCGGGTTGTGGTGGAAGAAGTCGTAGCCGCGGGTGCGGTCGTGCCCCACGTGGATCCGCCCACCCAGCTCCGGCAGCACCATCACCCGCAGCCAGCGGTTCTCCAGGTGCACCGCGGCCCAGTCGACGGGCTCACGCACCGGGCTGATCCGGTCGTGGAACGGCAGCGGGTACACCCGGCCCGACGAACCCTGGTAGACGCGGCGGTCGAGGTAGGCGGGGTAGCGGTCGGGCGCCTCCGGCAGGTAGCTGTCGATCGTCACCGGTTCCCGCCACACGGCCACCCCGGCCCCTGCCTGCCCGGCAGGCCGAGGGGGCAGCCGTCGCGATCCGCCGTTGGACATGCGGCGACGCTACGAGCGGCGCACCCGCGACGGCATAGCCGGATCGACCGAGTTGCCTGGACGATCCGACGATCCGATCACGTTCCGGCGTACGGTGACGGCGTGCTGCCCGACGGCTTCCCCGGCCAGCGGCTGCGTGTTCTCCCCCGCCCCCTCGTCGGGTCGGCGCTGCGCAGGCCGCCGACGTCAGGCCTGCTCGTCACCGACGCCGGCTACTTCCCGCGAGCCGCGAACCACGGGCGACACCGCCCCCGCGGCGCACCCGAAGCCCTCGTCATCGTCTGCACGGACGGCATCGGGCACTGCGAGGCCGAAGGGCGGACCCACGTCGTCCCGCCCGGCCACGCCCTCGTGATCCCGCCCCGGGTGCCGCACGTCTACCGCTCCGATCCGCGGGAGCCATGGACGATCTGGTGGTTGCACGCCACTGGCTCCCAGCTCGCGCCGTTCCTCGCGGTGGTCGCGGAGGACGGCACCGAGGCGCTGGTCGAGCTGAACGACGCCTACCGCGCCGTCTCCACCATCGACGACGCCATCGGCTTCCTCGAGCGGGACGAGACGCTCCCGAGCCTCATCTCGGCCGCCGGGGCCGGATGGTCGCTGCTGGCCCAACTCGCCGCGGACGTCGTGGGCGGCGGCCGGCAGCGCACCGAACCGATCCGGCAGGCCCAGGAGCACCTGCGGCGCAACTTCGCGAAGTCGGTGAGCGTGCCGGACCTCGCCCGCACCGCAGGGCTCTCCCCCTCGCACTTCTCCGCGCTGTTCCGCGCCGCGACGGGCGGCGGGGTTGTCGAGTACACCAAACGCCTGCGCATGGCCAGGGCGCGGGAACTACTGATCACGACGTCGAGCGACATCGGCGACATCGCCCGGGCAGTCGGGTACGCCGACGCGTTCTACTTCTCGCGCCAGTTCCGCACCGTGCACGGCTGCAGCCCCAGCGAGTACCGCGCGGGCCACGGCGAACTGTGAGCCGCCTCAGGGCAGGGTCAGGATCTCCACGCCGTCGGCCGTGACCAGCACCGTGTGCTCGAACTGCGCGGTGCGGGCGCGGTCCTTCGTGACGACGGTCCAGCCGTCGTCCCAGATGTCGTAGTCGATCGTGCCGAGGGTGATCATCGGCTCGATCGTGAACGTCATGCCCGGCTCGAGCACCGTGTGGACTCCTGGCTCGTCGTAGTGCAGCACCACCAGGCCGCTGTGGAAGGAGCGCCCGATGCCGTGGCCGGTGAAGTCGCGCACCACGCCGTAGCCGAACCGCTTGGCGTAGGACTCGATCACCCGGCCCACCACGTTGAGCTCGCGCCCCGGGCGTACCGCCTTGATGGCCCGCATCGTGGCCTCGCGGGTGCGCTCGACGAGCAGCCGGTCCTCCTCCGCCGCCTCGCCGGCGATGAACGTGGCGTTGGTGTCGCCGTGCACACCTCCGATGTAGGCCGTGACGTCGATGTTGACGATGTCGCCGTCCTGGATCACGGTGGAGTCCGGGATGCCGTGGCAGATCACCTCGTTGAGGCTCGTGCAGCACGACTTCGGGAAGCCCTTGTAGCCCAGGGTGGACGGGTAGGCGCCCTGGTCGACGAGGAACTCGTGCACCACGCGGTCCACCTCGTCGGTGGTGACGCCGGGCTTGACGGCCTCACCGCCCACCTGCAGCGCCTGCGCCGCGATCCGGCTGGCCACGCGCATGCCCTCGATGATCTCAGGTGTCTGCACCCAGGGGTCGTCGCTGCGCGCGGGCCGCTTCTTGCCCACGTACTCCGGACGCGGGATGGAGGACGGGACGTCGCGTTCCGGCGAGATGGTGCCGGGGATGAGGAGCGTGCGGGCGCGCATGGATTCCAGTCTAAGCACGCCGCCGGACCGCCCCGCCGGTCACGGGGTGGGCCCGCTCACGCACCAGTTCCCTGCCCTACGCACCACTTGCGGCCGGTGCGGGAGCGATAGATCTGGTGTGCGGCGGCAGAAGCGGTGCGTGATGCCGCGAGTTGCCCACAGGCCCGGCTGAACCGGCCCCGCGACAGCCCCCGCTCGGCGATCCTCGGGTCATGAGCGACTCCCCCACCAAGCCCGTCCTCCGCCGCCGCCTCCGCCGCGCCTTCGCCGCGTCCACCCGCCGCTGAGGCCAGCCGAGGCAGCTCACGCACCGGTTCCGACCGCGCAGTACCCACAACCGGTCCGCGGCCGCAGCAACCGGTGCGTGAGCGAGCGAACCGACCACGAGAACGGTGTGTGGGCGCTCAGCGCAGAGCCCGGCGGTCCACCGCGTACGCGACGGCGGCCGTCAGCCCCCGCCAGCCCAGCATCAGCACGCCGAGGGAGATCAACGTGACCAGGGCGAACGTCCACGGGAGCGATCCGGTGAAACCTGCCCGCAGGGCCAAACCGAGCACCACCGTGCCGGCCCACGCGACCAGCCCGGCGCGCATCCCCTGCGGGTTCGCCCGCACCGCCGGCACCACCCACGCGACCACCAGCCCGACCAGGAAGGGTGCTGCGGTGCCGAGAAGGCCGACCAGGTCGTCGGGGCGAGCGTGGCTCATCCGCCCGACCGCGGCGAAGACGACCACCGCGACGACGTCGGCGGCGAAGGCGAGCGCGGGGATGCGCCGGGACGACATGACTCCAGAGTAGGCGAGCCCGCGGCGATCGGATCAGGCGATCGCGCTCAGGAACCGCCCGGCCGCCTCCACCGCAGGCCCTGACGAGCCGGCGTCGACCACCAGCACCGCGAACGCGACGTCGCCCCGGTACCCGACGAACCAGCCGTGCGCGCGCCCGTCGTCGGTGAACTCGGCGGTGCCGGTCTTGCCGTACACCTCCCCGAGGCCGGCCAGGCGCGTGGCCGAGCCCTCGGTGACGACGGCGCGCATCATCGGCCGCAGCTGCTCGAGCTGGGCGGGGTCGGGGGTCGTCGGCGGCACGAGCACCTCCGTGGCGTGACCGCGGATCAGCTGCGGCACCACCTGCGCCCCCCTGGCCACCGACGCCGCCACGAGGGCCATCCCGAACGGGCTCGCGAGAACCTGGCCCTGCCCGAAGCCGTTCTCGGCGCGCTGCACGGTCTCGGCGGACGCGGGCACGGACCCGGTGACCGTCGTGAGCCCGGGGACGCGGTAGTCGGCACCCAGCCCGAGCCGCAGCGCCGCCGCAGGCAGGGCCGCGGGTTCGAGCTGGGCCGCGAGCTGCGCAAAGGTGGTGTTGCAGGACCTCGCGAACGCCGTGCGGAACGGCACGGTGCCGAGGTCGAACCGGCCGATGTTGGGCACCATGCGCCCGCCGATCACGGTGGTGCCGGGGCAGGCCACCGCCGTTGCGGCGGTGACGCCGTCCTCGGCCGCTGCCGCGGTAGCCGTGACGATCTTGAAGGTCGACCCGGGCGGGTAGCGGCCGCTCAGGGCGGGTGCTCCCGCGGCGTCCGCGGCGGGGTTCTGGGCGACGGCGAGCAGGTCGCCGGTGGACACCGACACCGCCACGAGCATCGCCTGCTGCGCCACCGGCTCGACGGCGTCCTCGGCGGCCGTCTGCGCGGCTCGGTCCAGGCCCACCGCCACGGTGGTGCCCGGCCGGGCGGGTTCCTCGGCGAGGGTCCGGATGGTGTCGCCGCTGCCGCCGACGATCTGCACCGACCACCCGGGCACCCCGGCGAGCTGCGCCGCCGTCTCCGTGCGGACGCCGGTGAGCACCTGGCGCCCGAACTCGGCGTCGGGCGCGAGCAGCCGCTCGGACGTGGTGAACCGGACGCCGGGCAGGTCGTAGATGGCGTTCTTGACGCCCTGGTAGTCGGCCTCGCGCAGCACCGCGACGGTGTAGGCCTGCCCGTCGGGCGTGCGGGCGGCGCCGTCGGTGATCGACGCCTGGGTGATCTGGGAGTCGAGCGGGGTGAGGGCTCGGGCGAGCGCCCCGGTGACGGTGGGCAGGTCACCCGTGGCGAGCCGGTCCAGCAGCACCGTGACGACAGGGGTGACCTCGAGCAGCGGCGCCCCGACGCGGTCGACCACGGGCGCGGGTGTGGGCGCCTCGGTGCGCAGCGCGAGCTGTTGCCCGGCCGCCAGTTCCGGGTGCACCACGGTGGGCGCCCAGCGCACCCGCCAGCCTTCCTCGGTGTCGGGGGCCGGTTGCAGCTCCAGCTCGCCGAGGTAGCTCCAGGTCCGTTCCGGCCCGAGCCGCCACGTGACGTCCACGGACGCCGTGGCGCGGTCGGTGGCCGTGCGCACCTGCCCGAGCCGCGCGTCCACGCCTTCCGGCGCGAGCGCGTCGCGGGTGCTCGCGAGCAGCTCGGCCGCCGAGTTGGGGTCGTCGGTCAAGGCGGCGGCGCCGCGGTCGTCGCCCGCGCTCCACGCTTCGAGGAACGCCGTGGCGACGTTCTGGGGGCCGCTGTCGCCGAAGAGGCCGCAGCCCGCCGTCGTGCACAGCACGGTGAGGGCGGCTCCGAGGGCGACCAGTGCCTTCGGCCGCCGGACAGCGCGGGGCGAGCGAGCGGGCGGCACAGCGGTGAGTATGCCGACCGGCGACGGTGACCGCGCGCCACGGCGGGGGCGCGTCCCGGTGACGGGCGGCCAGGGCCGCAGCCGCTCACCGCCGTGCCGGCTCGGCACGAGCCACCCGCCGGGCGACTGCTCGTACCTGCGGGCGGCCCTCGACCCGCTGCTGGCGGGGGCGACGCTGCCCGAGCCGGCCGAACGTGGGTCCCACCACCGGAGTACGGCAGCCGGTAACGCCGGCACCGACCGTGACGGATGGAGTCAGGAGGGCCGCCACTACCATCGCGGCTCTGAACGGACGTGACGATCTCCCGTACGACGCGAAGAGGACGAGCCTCCCGATATGCAGATCCACACCACTCCGCTCCCCGGCTCGGCACTGGTCGACCTGAAGCTCCTGGAGGACGACCGCGGTTTCTTCGCGCGGGCGTTCTGCCGTCAGGAGTTCATCGACGCGGGTCTCGAGCCCCTGGTCGAGCAGGCCAACATCTCGTTCAACCACAAGGCCGGCACGCTGCGCGGGCTCCACTACCAGCTGGAGCCCAACGCCGAGACCAAGCTGATCCGGTGCTACCGCGGGGCGATCTACGACGTGATCGTGGACCTGCGCCCGGAGTCGCCGACCTACCTGAAGTGGTTCGGCGCCGAGCTCACCGAGGACAACCGCACGGCGATGTACGTGCCGCGCAACTTCGCGCACGCGTACCTCACGCTGACCGACAAGGCGGAGGTCATCTACCAGGTCAGCACCGCCTACACGCCGGGCGCCGAGCGCGGCCTGCGCTGGGACGACCCGGCGATCGGGATCGACTGGCCGATCCCGCCGGTACTCGTGTCCGAGAAGGACTCGAACTGGCCGCTGCTCTCGGAGGCCTCGGTGGAGGCCCGATGATCATCCTGGACACCGCGCTGCGCAAGCGCGAGGCCGAAGGCCGCCCGATCCGCGTCGGCATGATCGGCGCCGGGTTCATGGGCCGGGGCCTGGCCAACCAGATCGTCAACTCGGTGCCGGGCATGCAGCTCGTCGCCGTGGCCAACCGCACGCTCGCCAACGCCGAGCGCGCCTACGCCGAGGCCGGCGTGGAGCCGGTGCGGGTCGAGGACGCCCCCCAGCTCGACGCGGCGATCGAGAACGGCACCCCGGCCGTCCTGGAGGACGCGTTCGAGCTGCTCAAGGCCGTGCACCTGGACTGCGTCGTCGACGTCACCGGTGCGGTCGAGTTCGGTGCGCGGGTCACGGTGGCGGCCATCGAGCGCGGCCTGCCCGTCGTCACGATGAACGCCGAGCTGGACGGCACTGTCGGCCCGCTGCTCGCCCACCGCGCCCGCGCGGCCGGTGTGGTGCTCACCGGCTGCGACGGCGACCAGCCGGGTGTGCAGGGCAACCTCATGCGGTTCGTGCGGGGCCTGGGTGTCACCCCGCTCGTTGCGGGCAACATCAAGGGCCTTCAGGACGAGTACCGCACGCCCACCACCCAGAAGGCGTTCGCCGAGCGCTGGGGCCAGGACCCCTACATGGTCACGAGCTTCGCCGACGGCACGAAGATCTCCTTCGAGCAGGCGATCGTCGCCAACGCGTTCGGGCTCACCGTGCCCAAGCGGGGCATGAACGGCTGGGACCACGAGGGCCACGTCGACGAGCTCACCGACCGCTACGACGTCGAGCAGCTCCGCGAGCTGGGCGGCGTCGTCGACTACGTGGTGAAGTCGAAGCCGGGCCCCGGCGTGTTCGTGCTCGGCACGCACGACGACCCGAAGCAGCAGCACTACCTGGAGCTCTACAAGCTGGGCAAGGGCCCGCTCTACAGCTTCTACACGCCCTACCACCTGTGCCACTTCGAGGTGCCGAACTCGGTCGTGCGCGCCGTCGACTTCGCCGACGCCGCGCTGGCGCCGCCCGCCGGCCCGCACGTGGACGTCGTCGCGACGGCCAAGCACGACCTCAAGGCCGGCCAGACCGTCGACGGGCTCGGCGGCTACGACACCTACGGTGTGGCCGAGTCGACGGCGGTGACCCGGGCCGAGGGCCTGCTGCCGATGGGTATCGCGGAGGGGTGTGTGCTCAAGCACGACGTCGCCAAGGACGCGGTGCTGACCTACGCCGACGTCACGCTCCCGCCGGGGCGCCTGGTCGACGAGCTGCGTGAGGAGCAGGAGAAGCTCTTCGCCTGACCGGGCCGAACCGCCGTTGAAGGGCGGGTCGAGCGGCGTGACGCTGCTCGGCCCGCCCTTTCGTCGTCTGCTCGGTCAGACGCCGACCGGGCGACGGCGCGCCGCGACGGCGTGGTCGACGCTGAAGCGGCCGGAGCCGACTGCGGCGAGCGCCAGTGCCGCGGCGCCGATCACGCCGACCAGTTCCCAGCCGCCGTCGGTGACGAAGACCCCGGCGCCGATGTGGACGAGGAGCGCGGCTCCCAGCATGTCCACGACCACGAGCACTCCGACGATCACCGTAGCCGCCCCGACCAGGAGCAGCGCACCTCCCGCCAGCTCGACCACCGCGGCGAACACCGCGGCGACCGGCGCGAGGGGGACGCCCATGGCGGCGAAGCTCTCGGCGGTGCCGCCGACGCCGTAGGTGGCGACCTTCTGCCAGCCGTGCGCGACGAGCACCACGCCGAGCACGAGCCGGGCCACCAGCAGAGCGGCGTCGCGGACGGGAGGCGGAAGCGAACGGATCATGGGTGGCGACTCCTCGATACATGAGCATTGAAATGTTGCGCTCTCACGCTAAGGCCTCGCATGTGACATCGAGGTGTGGTCCCCGTCCGACAGGGACGGCCTACTGCTCGCGATCGGCGGCCGTGGCGCGGCGGGCGGCGATCTGCGCCCCCAGGCCGTCGAGCACGCACCGAAGCCCGAACTCGAAGTTGTCGAACATCGAGTTGAACGCGCCCGCCTCGCCGACCTTGGTGAGCATCGGCAGCTTGCCCGCGACGACAGCGGGCCCGACGAACTCGCCCTGGATCTCCCACCACTCGTCGTCGGCGATGCCCGTGCGCTCGGAGGCCTGCATGCCCTCGATGATCATCTTTGCGAGCCCGCTCACGAACGCGCTGACCGTGACGACCGCAGCCAACATCTCGTCCTCGGTGAACCCGATGTCGTCGACGGCCCGCAGCGAGATGTCGGTGGTGGCCATCGAGTTCGGGCCGAGCATCGGACGGCCCTGTGGCACCTGCAGCATCCACGGATGGCGCAGGTAGAGCGCCCACTCCTGGCGGGCGAACGCCTCCAGCCGCTCCCGCCAGTCGCCCCTCACGGCGTCCGCGGCGGTGACGTCCTCCCGGTAGACCTCGTCGACCATGAGGTCGATGAGCACCCCCTTGTTGGGCACGTAGCGGTACAGCGACATCGCCCCGGCACCGAGCGCCGTCGCGATCCGCCGCATCGACAGCGCCGTGAGGCCTTCGGCGTCGGCCATGTCGATCGCCGCCCGGACGATCCGCTCGACCGTCAGCGCCGGCTTCGGGCCGCGCGTCGACTCCTCGGGAGTGCCCCACATCAGTTGCAGGCTGCGTCGGACGCCCTCGCGGCCGTGCCCACCCGTGTCGTCATCTCGTGGCATTGCCGCTGATCCTAGAACTGGGTACAGTGTACGGAGTAACAAGTACAGTGTACGCAGAAAAGAGGTGTCCGTGGGCGACGCAGTGATCACCGATGGGCTCGGCAAACGCTTCGGCCGGAAGCAGGCGCTCGACGGGTTCGACCTGGCCGTCCCCGAAGGCACGGTGTGCGGGCTGCTCGGCCCGAACGGCGCGGGCAAGACGACGGCAGTGCGCGTGCTCGCCACGCTCCTGCGCGCCGACGCGGGCCGAGCCGAGGTGGCGGGCCACGACGTGGCGCGCGAGCCGGCCCGGGTGCGCCGGAACATCGGCCTCACCGGCCAGCAAGCCACGGTGGACGACATCCTCACGGGCCGGGAGAACCTGATCATGTGGGGCCGGCTGTTCCACCTCTCCCCGCGCGCCGCCGCCCGCCGCGCGGACGAGCTGCTGGAGCAGTTCGGGCTCACCGAGGCCGCGAACCGCCGCGCGAAGCTCTACTCGGGAGGCATGCGGCGCCGGCTCGACATCGCGAGCAGCCTCGTGCTCGCCCCCCGCGTGTTCTTCCTCGACGAGCCCACCACCGGCCTCGACCCGCGCAACCGCGGCGAGGTCTGGAACGCCCTGCGCGGGCTCGTCGCGGGCGGCACCACCGTCCTGCTGACGACCCAGTACCTCGACGAGGCCGACCAGCTCGCCGACCAGATCGTCGTCCTCGACGGCGGCCGCAAGGTGGCGGAGGGCAGCCCGTCGCAGCTGAAGTCCGAGATCGGCGGTGACCGGATCGACGTGACCCTCCGCAACGCCGCCGACCTGCCCGCCGCCGCCGCGCTGCTGGCCCGCGTCACCGGCGCCGAGGCGGAGGTCGACGAGCCGATGCGCCGGGTCAGCGCACCCGTGCGCGACCGCGTCGCGGCACTCACCGGGGTCGTCGTGGCCCTCGACGGGCACGGCCTGGTGGCGGAGGACATCGGGGTCCGCCGTCCCACGCTCGACGAGGTGTTCCTGCGCCTCACCGGCCACTCTGCCGGGCCCGCTGGCTCCCTGTCCGAGACGAAGATCGAGGTGCCCGTATGACGACGCTCGCCGCCGCCCCACCCAAGTCCGCAGGATCGTTGCGCTGGGTGCTGTCCGACTCGTGGACGGTCGCCCGCCGTGACCTCGTGCACTGGGTCCGCAACCCCACGGTGATCTTCTCCGGGCTCGCGTTCCCGATCATGTTCGTGATGCTGTACGGGTACGTGTTCGGCAGCGCGATGGTCGTGCCCGGCGGGGGTGACTACCGGGAGTTTCTCATGCCCGGCATGTTCGCGCAGTCGATGATGTTCGGAGCGGCCGCCACGATCTCCGTGGTGGCCGCCGACCGGGCCCGCGGGGTCACCGAGCGGTTCCGCTCGATGCCGATGGCGCAGTCGGCGGTGGTGATCGGCCGAAGCACCGCCGACATGGTCAACTCGCTGCTGGAGCTCGCCGTGCTCGTCGGGTGCGGGCTGCTGGTCGGCTGGAGCGCGAACACGGGCTTCCTGCCGACGCTCGCCGCGGTCGGGCTGCTGCTCCTGCTCCGGTTCGCGATGATCTGGGTGGGGATCTTCCTCGGCCTGATCGTGAGCCCGGAGGCCGCGGGCGCCACATGGGCGCTGCTGTTCCCGCTGACGATGATCTCGAACACGTTCGTCTCGCCGTCGCAGATGCCCACCTGGCTCGGCACGGTGGCGGAGTGGAACCCGCTCTCGGCCACGGTGGCCGCCACCCGGCAGCTGTTCGGCAACGCCGTGCCCGAGCTGGTGGGCGAGTCGTGGGCGGCGCAGAACGCGCTGTTGCTCGCGGTCGCGTGGCCGGTGCTGATCGTGGCGGTGTTCCTGCCGCTCGCGGTGCGCCGCTACAACTCGGTCAGCCGCTGAGCGTGCGCCGGTTCACCGCTTGCGGCCGACAGCGCCGAACATGCGAAACGTGCGTCAGAACAGGACGGTGGCGAAGCTGCCGACCTGCGTGAAGCCGATCCGCTTGTACGCCGACCGGGCCACGTGGTTGAACCCGTTGACGTAGAGGCTCGACACGCGGCCCATCGCGGCGAGCCGCTCCACCACCGCGGCGGTGCCCGCAGTACCGAGGCCGTGCCCGCGGCGGTCCGGGTGCACCCAGACGCCCTGGATCTGCCCGACGTGCGAGGACAGCGCGCCGATCTCGGCCTTGAACACGACCTCGTCGCCCTCGAAACGGGCGAACGCGCGCCCGGCGGCGACGAGCTCGGCCACCCGCGACCGATAGCCCACACCGCCGTCCCCGGCCCGCGGGTCGATGCCGACCTCCTCGGTGAACATCGCCACCGCCGCGGGCAGGTAGCGGTCCAGCTCCGAGGGACGCACCGGCCGCACGTACGGGTCGGGAGCGATCGCGGGCCGCCCGGCCAGCGCCATCAGCGGCTGGTCGGCGCGCACCTCCCGGGCGGGCGCCCAGTGCGAGGCCAGGTCGTCCCACATGGGCAGCACGAGCTCGGCGCGGCCGACGAGGGAGGAGCAGCTGCGCCCGTGGCGGCGGGCACGTTCGGCGAAGCTGCGGACGGCGGCGCGCTCGCCGCGCAGCGGAACGAGGTTGGCGCCCGAGAAGCAGAGCCCGTCCAGCCGGTTCCCGACGGCCCACAGCTCCCCACCGAGCCGCCACGGGTCGAGTCCCGCCACCTCGACGCGGGCGGCGACCATGCAGGTCGCGATCGGGTCGCTCTCGAGGACCGCGCGCACTCCTGCGCGGTCCCGATCGTCGAGGAGCCGCGCTCCGGCGAGACGAAGCACCCCCCAACGATGCCAGACCGCCGCCGCAGTGCACACGACGGGATGGCGAGGACTCACCTGACCGGACCCGGTCTGCCCGGTCTGGTAGCTGTGCCCGATTCGCCGGCGGCGCCGGCGGCGAATGTTTGCGTCAGCCGACCGTCACCTGCGGCTCGCCCTCGCCCTCCATCGACTCGGCGATCTTCATCGCCTCCTCGATCAGGGTCTCGACGATGGCGTGCTCCGGCACGGTCTTGATGACCTCGCCCTTGACGAAGATCTGGCCCTTGCCGTTGCCGGAGGCGACACCGAGGTCGGCCTCGCGGGCCTCGCCGGGACCGTTCACCACGCACCCCATGACGGCGACGCGCAGCGGCACCTCCATGCCCGTGAGCCCGGCAGTGACCTCGTCGGCGAGCTTGTAGACGTCCACCTGGGCGCGCCCGCACGACGGGCAGGAGACGATCTCCAGCTTGCGCGGGCGCAGGTTCAGCGACTGGAGGATCTGGGTGCCGACCTTGATCTCCTCGACCGGCGGGGCGGAGAGCGAGACCCGGATCGTGTCGCCGATGCCCTGGCGCAGGAGCGCCCCGAACGCGACGGCCGACTTGATCGTGCCCTGGAACGCGGGCCCGGCCTCGGTGACGCCGAGGTGGAGCGGGTAGTCGCACTGCTCAGCGAGCAGTTCGTAGGCGCGGACCATGACTACCGGGTCGTTGTGCTTGACCGAGATCTTGATGTCGTGGAAGTCGTGCTCGGCGAACAGGCTCGCCTCCCACATCGCCGACTCGGCGAGCGCCTCCGGCGTCGCCTTGCCGTACTTCTGCAGGAGCCGCTTGTCGAGCGAGCCCGCATTGACGCCGATGCGGATCGGGGTGCCGTGGTCCTTCGCGGCGGCCGCGATCTCCTTGACCTGGTCGTCGAACTTGCGGATGTTGCCGGGGTTCACCCGCACCGCGGCACAACCGGCGTCGATGGCGGCGAACACGTACTTCGGCTGGAAGTGGATGTCGGCGATCACCGGGATCTGCGACTTCCGCGCGATCGCGGGCAGCGCCTCGGCGTCGTCCTGGCTCGGGCAGGCGACACGGACGATGTCGCAGCCCGCCGCGGTGAGCTCGGCGATCTGCTGGAGGGTGGCGTTGACGTCGGCGGTCAGGGTGGTGGTCATGGACTGCACCGAGATGGGGTGCTCTGATCCGACTCCGACCGGCCCGACCTGCAGCTGCCGGGTCTTCCGGCGCGGCGCCAGGGTCGGTGCAGGTGGGGCGGGCATGCCCAGGGAGACACTCACGGACACCAGTATTCACCGCGCTGTCCACCGGCCACAGGCGACGGTGGCCCGGTGCACCCCTTCGGGCCCCCGAGCGCCCTCAGGTGCGCCCTTGCCGCTCCTGAGCGCTGCGCAGCGTGGACGAGTGCGGCAACCACGTGGCGAGCTCCACCGGCCAGCCGTCGGCCGCAAGAACGTGCACGACGGACGGGTCGTCGTCGAGCACCGAGATGATCTCCCGATGCTCCGAGAGCCTCCGCAGCACATCGCGCTTGAGGTAGCGGGCCGGGCGGTAGTCGTCGTCCTCGCGCATCACGAGCGGCCCGGTGGGGAGGTCGTGGCGGGCGAACCAGCGCTCGGTGAGCCGTCGGGTGCGTTCGGGGCGGCCGGTCAGGTAGATGACGTCGTGGTCGGCGAGGGCAGCACGCAGCCGATCGGCGCCCTCGACGAGCACGGGGTCGCGGTCGGCGGCCTGAAAGAAGCGTTCCCAGCGCTGGGGGCTCGCTTCGAGGTGGTGCAGGCGGTGGCGGACGTCGGCCAGCACGCCGTCGATGTCGAACACGGCGAGCGGGCGGCCGGGGGTGAGGGCGACGGGGATCTGAGGGCTGCTGGACGGGGAGACTTCCAGTGGCTCCGACACGTCAGCGGACCGGACGGGTCGGTGACATGTCCATGATTCTACGCGCGCAGCCCTCCGACTACCGGTCGCCACTGCGGCGTCAGAAGTAGTGCGGCGTCAAAAGTAGAGAAGACCGTCGACCGGACCCTCATCCTCGAGCAGCACCTCGATCAGGTTGCCGTCCTCGATGCGCTCACTGGAGAGTGACCGGGTTGATGATGTCCGCGACGAACAGCAGGCCGCTCCACGCGACGAACGCCAGCGCCACCACGTACGCCACCGGCATCAGCTTCGCCACGTCGACCGGCCCGGGGTCGGGCTTGCCGCGCAGCTTCGCGAACCGGCGCTTGATCGCCTCCCAGATGGCCGGGAAGATCTGGCCACCGTCCAGCGGCGGGATCGGCAGCAGGTTGAACAGGAACAACGAGATGTTGACCGCGGCGAGCAGGTTCAGGAAGAACGACAGCTCCACGACGGCCGGCTGCTGCATCGCGAGGATCTCGCCGCCGATGCGCGAAGCGCCGACGATGCCCACGGGGCCGTTCTGGTCACGCTGCTCGCCCAGGAAGACGGCCCCGAACAGGCCGGGGACCCGCTGGGGCAGCTGGACGATCGCCTGCCCGGTGCGAGTGACGACGAACGAGATCTGGTCGCCGACCGCGGCGATGCTCTGCGGTTGGTAGAACGTCACGGGGCTCAGCCCGAGGAAGCTGCCCTGGACGTACTGCTGCGGATTCTGGAGGCTGGGCAGCTCGGTACTGATCAGAGTCGGGTGCAGCTCCAGCAGCTGGCCGTTTCGATCGACGGTCACGCTGACGGTCCCGGTCGCCGCGCGGATCGCCTCCTGCAGCCGCGGCCAGTCATGATCCCCGAACTGCTGGCCGTTGAACGCCACGATCTGGTCGCCGGGCTTGAAACCCGCCATCGCCGCGGGCGTCGGGGCCGCGCCGGGAGGGCACACGGCCGTCTGGGCGGATGCAGGAACGACACACTCCGAGACCGCGCTGACAGTTGTGGTCGTCCCGGTGGGCAGGCCGATCACCATCAGCACAATCGCGAACAGCACCACCGCCAGGATCAGGTTCATCACCGGCCCCGCGGCCATCACGATGATCCGCTTCCACGGAGCCCGCAGGTAGAACTGCCGGTCCGCGTCCTCCGGCTTCACGTCCATCGCCGACTGCTGGCGGGCGTCGTCGATCAGGCCCTGGAACGGGCCGGTGCGCCTGCTGCGCCCGAGCGTCTCGCCCTTGGCGGGCGGGATCATGCCGATCATTCGGATGTAGCCGCCGAGCGGGATGGCCTTCAGGCCGAACTCCGTCTCGCCGACCTTGCGCGACCAGATGGTCCGACCGAACCCGACCATGAACTCCGGCACCTTGATGCCGAACCACCGCGCGGTGGTGAAGTGGCCGAGCTCGTGCCAGGCGACCGAGAACAAGATCCCCACGAAGAAGATCACGATCCCGAGCACGGTCATCATGCGGTGACTCCATGGGTGTCGGCGAGCTCACGGGCGCGGCCGCGGGCCCACTCCTCCGCGGCAAGCACCTCCGCAACGGTAGCGGGATCCGACGACCAGCCGTCGGCGGCGTCGAGCACACGTTCCAACACGTTGCAGATGCCGGGGAAGGGAAGCGCGCCCGCAACGAACGCGGCGACCGCCTCCTCGTTGGCGGCGTTGAGCACGGCGGGGAGGCATCCGCCTGCCGTTCCTGCCGCCCTGGCCAGCCGGACGCCGGGGAAGGCGTCGTCGTCGAGCGGCTCGAACGTCCAGCTCTGCGGGGCGTCCCACCGGCACGGACGGGCGGCGCCGGGCAGCCGGTCGGGCCAGCCCAGCGCCAGCGCGATCGGCAGCTTCATGTCCGGGGGGCTGGCCTGCGCGAGCGTGGAACCGTCGACGAACGTGACCATCGAGTGGATCACCGACTGCGGGTGCACCACCACGTCGATGCGCTCGTACGGCACGCCGAACAGCAGGTGCGCCTCGATCAGCTCCAGGCCCTTGTTCACGAGGTTGGCCGAGTTGATCGTGACGACCGGCCCCATGTCCCAGGTGGGGTGCGCCAGCGCCTCCGCGACGGTGACGCCGGCCAGCTCGTCGCGACGGCGTCCGCGGAACGGGCCGCCGGACGCGGTGAGCACCAGCCGGTCCACCTCCTCGGCCCGGCCTCCACGCAGGCACTGGGCGAGGGCGGAGTGCTCGGAGTCGACCGGCACGATCTGTCCGGACTTGGCGGCGCCCGTGACCAGCGCGCCCCCGGCCACCAGGGACTCCTTGTTGGCGAGCGCCAGCGTGGCGCCGGCACCGAGCGCGGCCAGGGTGGGGCCGAGCCCCACCGACCCGGTGATCCCGTTGAGCACGGTGTGCGCGCCCGCGGTCGCGGCCAGCTCGGCGGCGGCGTCCGGGCCGGCGAGCACCTCGACGCCCGGCAGCATCTCGCGCAGCGCCGCCGCGGCGGCAGGGGCGGCCACGGCGACACGTGGCACGTGATGGGCGCGCGCCTGCGCGGCGAGCAGCTCGAGGTCGCCGCCGCCCGCGGCGAGGCCGGCGACCGTGAAGCTGCCGGGCTGCGCCGACTCCTGGGTGGCGATGACGTCGAGCGCCTGGGTGCCGACGGACCCCGTGGAGCCGAGCACCACTACGGATCGAGTGTTCATCACTGCTCATCATGCTCGCTCGGGCGTTGTGCGACGATAAGGCCCACATCCGGGGTGTGGCGGCCGGCGGAGCTAGCGGAGCCGGCGGGGTGGGCAAGATAAGCGGACCAGGAGGACGGCGTGGCGAGGACTTCCCGAGAGCTGGCGAAGCGACCTGCGGTCGACCCGGAGGACGAGCCGTCGGTCGAGTGGGGCTGGCACGGCGGGTTCCCCCGGGGAATGCTCGTCGCCGGATGGGCCGTCGTGGTGATCCTGCTGCTGTTCAACTTCGGTAACCACGAGGGCCACATCGAGAACATCTGGCTCACCGGCATCGCGATCGTGATGGCGTTCGGGCTGGTGCGGCACTCGGTGCGCAAGCGTCACGCCTGGCGGCGCTGACTCTTCCGGGGTCGATCCAATGGCCGGGTCCGCTGTCGAGCTCGAAGTCGGCGACCGAGTCGTCCGGCTGAGCAGCCCCGACCGGGTGTACTTCCCGGCCCGCGGGGAGACCAAGCTCGACCTCGCGAAGTACTACATCGCGGTCTCGGACGGGATCGTGCGTGCGCTGCGGAACCGGCCGTGCATGCTGCACCGCTTCCCCACCGGCGTCACCGGCGAGAAGGTGCACCAGAAGCGGTTGCCCAAGGGCGCCCCCGACTGGGTCAGGACCGTGCGCATCCACTTCCCGCGCTGGAACCGCACGGCGGACGAGCTGTGCGTCCAGCACCCGGCGGACGTGATCTGGGCGGTGCAGATGTCGACGGTGGAGTTCCACCCCTGGAACTCGCGCAGTTTCGACGTCGAGAAGCCCGACGAATGGCGCATCGACCTCGACCCGATGCCCCAGGCCACCTACGCCGACGTCCGGCGGGTCGCCCACGTCGCCCACGAGGTGCTCGACGAGCTGGGTGCCACGGGCTGGCCGAAGACCTCGGGGGGCAAGGGCATGCACGTCTACGTGCGGATCGCCCCCGACCACGGGTTCGCCGACGTCCGCCGGGCGGCGCACGCGTTCGCCCGTGAGGTGGCCCGGCGCTGCGATCTCGTCGACCTGACGTGGTGGCGCAAGGACCGCAATCCGGCGTCGGTGTTCGTCGACTACAACCAGAACGCCCGCGACCACACGATCCGCAGCGCCTACTCGGTGCGCGGGGTACCCGAGGCGATCGTCTCGACGCCGATCCGCTGGGACGAGGTCGACGACGCCGACCCGCGCGACTTCACCATCGCCACCGTCCCGCCGCGGTTCGCGGAGCTGGGCGACCTGCACGCCGGCATCGACGACGCCGTGTTCCTCATCGACGAACTGCTGGAATGGGCCGACCGCGACGCCCGCGACGGCGCGGAGGAGCCCCCACCCGCCGACGAGGCCCAGGACCTGGACGCCTGACCCACCCCGCGAGTCGGGGCGTGAGATCAGTGCACGCGAGTCGGGGTCTGGGAGCGCGCGAGTCGGGGTCTGGGTGCGCCCGCAACTCGCGCGCACAAATCCAGCGACTCGCGCGCATTTCTGCAGCGACTCGCGGGGCCCCCCGCGAGTCGCTGGATTGGGGTGCGCGAGTCGCTGGATTCGGGTGTGCGAGTCGCATCTCCCTGCGTCACGGTGGGGTGTCGGGACTCGCCGCGGCGGCGCGAAGCCGGGCGTACTCCTCGACCATGGCCGGGAGCTGCCAGTGGGCGTTCAGCCCGCTCGGGTTGGGCAGAACCCAGATGCGGGTGTCGCCGAGTCGCTCGTCCTGCGGGCCGACGGCGGCGCGAGGCGCGGCGAACGCGGTACGGAAGGCGGTAACGCCCACGACCGCGAGCCATGCCGGATGGTGCTCGGCCACCAGCGCACGCAGCTTCTGCCCGCCTGCAACCATCTCGGCCGCCGTCAGCTCGTCGGCGCGGGCGGTGGCGCGCGCGGCCATGTTGGTGATGCCGAGGCCGAGGGCCCGCAGCTCGTCCTGCTCGGACGGGAGCAGCAGGCGGGGGGTGAAGCCTGCACCGTGCAGCGCGGGCCAGAACCGGTTGCCCGGCCGCGCGAAGTGGTGGCCGGTGGCCGCTGAGACGAGCCCGGGGTTGATCCCGCAGAACAGCACCCGCAGCGGCGGGTCGTCGGGCCCGGGAAGGACGTCGTCGAGGGTGCGGTCGCGGGCCGCCTCCAGCTCCGCCCGGCTCAGGCGGGGCACGGAGGCTCCGGGAACGAGACGGCCACGCTCCCGATGATCCCCTGCCCTGCCTGCGGGTGGTCAGCCGCCCGGCTGGGACGGGAACTGCGGCACGGCCACCGACGGCGACTGGAGCCCGCTCAGGGCGTCCTGGAGGGCCGTTCGCGCCTGCTGATACTGCACGTACCCGTAGATGACGAGCACGATGAACAGCAGGCTCGCGAGCGACGTGAGGACGTAGGCGACGACCCGCAGCGCGACCATGCCGCCGCTGTCACGCGGGGTCGGCACCTGGTAGATGGTCGGCCGCGGTGGGGGCGGTGGTGCCGGGCGGTGTCCGTAGGCCTGCTGGTGGGGCACGGTCATTGGGGAGCTCCCGTTCGTCGTCAGCGACGCACACCCACGGTGTCGAGCCGACCCCCGTCCGCGTTACCACCGGGTAGGTCGGTTCAGGCCTGGTTCAGGCCAGGTTGTGGGCCATCCGGGCCAGTGTCGCCAGGACCTGTTGGTACTGCTGGGGCTCGATGCCGTCGAGCACGCGGCCGCGGTGGCGCACCACCACGGCCTCCACCCGGGTCCGCGCGACCTCGCCGTCCGGCGTCGGCGTGACCTGTTCGCCGTCCCGGGCGAGCCAGCCGCGCTCCTCGAGGTCGGCGAGCAGCCCGTCGATCTCCGCGGCCCGCGCGGCGACACCGGTCGGCCAGAACGGGGCGAGCGCGGCGTCGAGGTCGGCCCGGCGCGCTCCGCCGCCGACCGCGGTGAGCAGCTGCCAGTGCCGGCGGCTGAGCCCCTCAACGGCAAGCACCCGACGGAACGACTCCTCGAGGAGCCGGTCGACCGTCTTTACCCACCAGCCGATAGGCTTGTTGTCGTTCGACATGTACATGTTCTCGATTATGTATCTGAGGAGGCGACATGCGCAAGGACGACCCCGCCGTGGCGGTCGAAGCCGCGATGGTGGCGATCCGGCGCAGGCAGTCCCGCCGGACGCTCGCCCGGGAGGCCGGGGTGGCGCCGTCGGACGACGCCACGCAACAGGTGCTCGACGCGGTGGAGGCGGCCGCCGAGCCGCTCGGTGTCACCGCCGTGGCGGCCGCCCTCGACGTCGACCAGCCGCGGGCCAGCAAGCTCGTCGCGGCCGCGGTCGACGCCGGGCTGCTGCGGCGGGTGGCCGACCAGGACGACGGACGGCGCTCGCACCTCGCCCTCACCCCGTCCGGACACGAGCGGCTCGACGCCGTGCACTCCGCGCGCCAGGCCCGGTTCGGCGCCGCCATGGCTGACTGGACCCCGGCCGAGCGGGAGACGTTCGCCGCTCTCCTGACCCGCTTCGTCTTGGCGCTCGGTTGAGCAGGGCGGCGGAGAAGCCGGTGAGGCCGAGCTGTTCATGCTCGACCGCGGCGACCGGAGTCGACAGACTGTCGGCGTGCGTCTTCCCGTCATGCCGCCCGTCGCGCCGATGCTGGCAAAGCCGATCGGCGACATCCCCGCAGGCCAGCTGTACGAGCCGAAGTGGGACGGCTTCCGGTCGATCATCTTCCGAGACGGCGACGAGGTGGAGATCGGCAGCCGCAACGAGCGGCCGATGACTCGCTACTTCCCGGAGATCGTCGAGGCGGTCCTCGCGAACTTCCCGGAGCGCGCCGTGGTCGACGGGGAGATCGTGGTGGCCGACACCGCGCGCAACACACTCGACTTCGAAGCCCTCCAGCAGCGCATCCACCCGGCGGCGAGCCGCGTGAAGCTCCTCTCGGAGCAGACGCCGGCGAGCTTCATCGCGTTCGACCTGCTCGCACTCGGCGACGAGGACCTCACCGGCCGGCCGTTGGAGGAGCGCCGCGCCGCACTTGAGGATGCGTTCGCCGACGCGGCCGCTCCGGTGCACCTCACGCCGGTCACCCGGGACGTCGACACGGCCCGGAAGTGGTTCGAGCAGTTCGAGGGCGCCGGGCTCGACGGGCTGATCGCGAAGAAGCTCGACCTGACCTACCAGCCCGACAAGCGGGTGATGAGCAAGATCAAGCACGAGCGCACGGCCGACTGCGTGGTCGCCGGCTATCGGGTGCACAAGTCGGGCCCCGACGCGCTCGGCTCGTTGCTCCTCGGCCTCTACGACGAGCGTGGTGTGCTGAACTCGGTGGGTGTGGTCGGCGCGCTCCCGATGGCGACGCGGCGGGCGTTGTTCACCGAGCTCCAGCCGCTGGTCACGACGTTCGAGGGCCACCCGTGGAACTGGGCGGCGCACGAACAGGGCGAGCGGACCCCCCGGAAGAACGAGACGAGCCGGTGGAACGCGGGCAAGGACCTGTCGTTCGTGCCGCTGCGCCCGGAGCGCGTGGTCGAGGTGCGCTACGACTACATGGAGGGCAACCGGTTCCGCCACACCGCGCAGTTCGTGCGCTGGCGCCCGGACCGCGAGCCGGCGTCGTGCACCTACGAGCAGCTGGAGCGGCCGGTCAGCTTCAAGATCGCCGACGTGCTGACCAGCGGCTGAGGCTGCGCAGAGGAGATCAGACCTGGGTCGCCGCGAGCTGCCCGCAGGCGGCGGCGATCTCACGGCCGCGGGTGTCGCGCACGGTGCATGCGATGCCTGCGGCCTGGACGCGCGCCACGAACTCGTCCTGCACGCGCCGCGGCGAGGCGTCCCACTCGCTGCCCGGGGTGGGGTTGAGCGGGATGAGGTTGACGTGCACGCGCTTGGCGCCGACCTGCTGGCGCAGCAGCGTGCCGAGCAGGTCGGCCCGCCACGGTTGGTCGTTGACGTCGCGGATGAGCGCGTACTCGATGGAGACGCGCCGCCCGGTGGCCTGGGCGTAGCGGCGCGCGGCGGCGAGCACCTCCGCGACCTTCCACCGGTTGTTGACGGGAACGAGGGTGTCGCGCAGCTCGTCGTCGGGCGTGTGGAGCGAGACGGCGAGGGTGACGGGCAGGCCCTCGGCGGTGAGCTTGTCGATCGCGGGCACGAGCCCGACCGTGGAGACGGTGACGCCGCGGGCGGAGATGCCGAGCCCGTCCGGGGCGGGGGCGGTGATCCGGCGGACCGCGGCGACCACACGCTTGTAGTTGGCGAGCGGCTCCCCCATGCCCATGAACACCACGTTGGACAGCCGCATGGGCTCGCCGAGCGCCCCGTCGCGGGCCGCGGCGGCGGCCTGGCGGACCTGCTCGACGATCTCGCCGGTGGAGAGGTTGCGCTGCAGCCCGCCCTGGCCGGTGGCGCAGAACGGGCAGGCCATGCCGCATCCGGCCTGGCTGGAGACACAGACCGTGGCGCGGTCCGGGTAGCCCATCAGCACGGACTCGGCGCGGGTGCCGTCGTGGCCCTTCCAGAGCGTCTTGCGGGTGGTGCCGCTGTCGCAGGCCTGCTCGAGCACGGGGGTGACGAGCGGCGGCAACAGCGAGCCCAGCGTGGCCCGCGCTCCGGCGGGCAGGTCCGTCATCGCGTCGACGTCGGCGGTGAGGCGGCCGAAGTAGTGGCGGGCGAGCTGGTCGGCGCGGAAGCCGGGCAGGCCGAGCTCGCCGACCGCGGCCCGGCGGTCGGCCGGGTCGAGGTCGGCGAGGTGGCGCGGCGGTGTGGCGCGCTTCGGCGCGTCGAAGACGAGAGGAAGGGAGGTCATGACCCTTCGATTGTGCCAGCGGTTGCGCGAACTGCTTCAGCACGTCACCCCAGCCGGCCTGGATCATGCTCGTGAACCGCCACGCCCCTCCCTGCGAGGTCCCACTTCAGGCAGGTGGGCTGTCCGCCTGCGCAGCGCGTATGCCAGGACCGCGGCCCCCAGGGCAGGCCCCCAGACGGGGAAGGGGAAGAACACGGCGACCCAGGGCGCGCCGGCGTCGAACCACATCAGCGTCATGGGAAGCGCCGCTGCGGTGAAGAGCGCGGCGACGATCGCACCGGGCACAACGGCGGCGGCGACCGGGACGGGGCGGCCGCGGACCACGGGCACCCAGCGCGGCCACACCTCACCCCAGCGGGAGATCAGCCCGATGGTGAGCAGGGCCCCCGCGAGGGCGGCGAGCCCGAGGAGCAGACCGTGCAGCCGTAGCTCGGGCTGCGCGGCGAGCTCGTCGGCGCTCACGGCGACGGGCCACGGGGTCAGCCAAGTGAGGCGCTGCAGGCCGTAGGGCAGCGCGCAGGCGGCGGCGACCAGGGTCGCGACCCGCCCCCAGCGGGCCGCCGACTCGGGGCGCGTCCACGCGGGCGCGGGACGTCCGGCGCGCTGCGCCAGCGCGGTCCGGACCGCGAGAACGCCCCAGAGCAGGCCCCCGGCCAGGAGGAAGAGCAGCGCGCTGGGCGGGCCGAACTTGCCCACGCTGGTGATGACGACGCCGGCGTAGCGGGCGAGCACGCCGGCGTCGGCGATTCCGCTGATCCAGGCTACGGCGCCGATCAGCACGAGCACGGCCACCGCGGTGAGCCCGCCCCGCCGGCGCCACGCCCCGGCGACGATCGCTGCCGCCAGCACGATCGGCCCGAACATGGCCATCACGTAGCCGGCGAGGGTGACCGGCTGCAGCCCCGGCACGGCGAGGCCGAAGAGGAGGGCGTAACCGACGCCCGTCACGATCACGAGCGCGGCGCCGCGGCGGGCGGGTCCGGCAACTACCAGGCCCCACGCGCCCGCCGCCACGAGTGCGGGCGGTACGACGGCGGCGGGTACGAGGTCGAACGCGCTGCCCAAAGGGTCGGGGTTGCCGGGGACAAACGGGTAGGCGTCCGGCACAGCCCACCACCAGAGCCCGAGCGCGATGGTCAGGGCTGACCAGATCGCGGCCAGCGCGGGGATGACGGAGGTGCGGGCGGATGGTGGTGACGCTGCGGGTCTGGTTGACGAGGTGTCCACGGCGGGAACGATCCGCCGGATCCGCGCTCACGCCTTCCCGGTCGGGAGGGAACCGTCTCCCCCGGCGGAGGGATTCGGCGTCGGCCGTCAGCGGCGGGCGTGGCCCCTGGCTTCGGCGAGCAGTCCGGTGCGGTGCGCGCCCGCGAGCCAGAACAGCGCGCCGGCGATCAGGCCGACAACGCCCTGCGGGTAGAGCCGGCCTGCGGAGTTGAGCGCGAGCAGGACCCCGGCTGCTCCCAGCACCATGAGCGCGCCACCGAGCGCGACGAACGCCCTCACGTCGAGCTGGGAGGAGAGCGGCACGAGCGCCAGGCCGATGACGGCGCACGCCACCGGCACCCCGAGCTCACCCTGGGAGAAGTAGCCGAGCGCGGTGCCGATGCCGGCGACCAGCGCGGTCGTGACGCCGATGAGCACGAGCAGGCGGGTGCGCCCGCCGGGCGGAAGGGGGGCGCCCGAGCCGAACCGCTTGCGCAGCGCCATCACGAGCGCCCCGGCGATGCCGAGGCCACCTGCCAGGACGACGGTGCCGATGCCGGGATCGAGCGCCGCGGCGCCGACCGTCCACCAGGCCGCGCCGACGAGCGGTTCGAGGTAGGGCACGTAGGGGTGCGGCGCACGCATGCCTCAACGGTATCCATGTTGTGCGGGCGGCCGCGCCCCACGTCCGTCCCACATGTGACGTGCCAGGATTCGCGATGATCGTCCGTTACACCTGCTCCCCCACCGTCCAGGAGATCCCCGATGTCCGCTTCCGATTCCGTCCCCGTGAGCCGCCGGGCCGTCGTCCTCGGCGCGGGCGCCGCCGCCGTCGGGGTGGGGGCGCTCGTGGCGGGGTGCTCGACCGTCGAGACGCCGGGCGGCACGCCGGTGAGCTCGGACGACCCGGCCGGCACCCCGGTGGGTCAGGTGTCCGACGTGCCGGTGGGCAGCGCCCGGATCTTCGACGCGGTCGGCGTGGTTGTCTCGCAGGCCACGCCGGGGAGCTTTGCAGCGTTCTCCACCACGTGCCCGCATCAGGGCTGTGCGGTGAGCGCCGTGGAGGGCACGAGCATCGTCTGCCCGTGCCACGGGAGCAGGTTCGCCCTCGACGGGAACGTGACGACCGGGCCGGCCCCGAGGGGCCTGGACAGCCGGCCGATCACGGTGGCGAACGGCGAGATCACGCTGTCCTGATCACGCTGTCCTGATCACACCGATGTGAAGCGCTGCTTGCGCCGCACGTGCAGCCGGTACCCGACGGGCACGGTGAGCCCGCTGGTCTCGGCGACGGCGCGTTCGGCGACCTCGCGGGAGAACTCGATGCGCAGCACCGCCTCGAGGCTCGCGCGGTCGGGGAACCGCCACACCGTCGGCAGCCGCAGCATCGAGAAGCCCTGCTCGGCGAAGAAGGCCTCAACCCGGGCGGGGTCGTATCGGGGCAGGTCGGCGCGCATCCACCGGCCGTAGGGAGGCACGGACGCGTCCAGGTCGACGATCGCGATGGCGCCGCCGGCCCGCAGCACGCGCTGGGCCTCCGCGAGTCCGGGTTCGCAGCCGGGGCCGAAGAAGTAGGCGGTGCGGGCGTGGACGAGGTCGACGCTCGTGTCCGGGAGGGGCAGCGCGGTGGCGCCGGCCCGGATCACCGTGGCGCGGTCGCCCATGCGTTCGCGGGCCCGCGCGACGAGCGGCGCGTACGGCTCGACCCCGACCACCGACGCGGCCTCTGCGGCGAACACGGGCAGGTGGAACGCGTCGCCGCAGCCGACGTCGAGCACGTCGGCGCCCGCCCACGGCACGGCCTCGCGCAGGGCGGCCCAGATGGCGCCGTCGGCGTCCTGCGCGCGGTTCTCCTGCTCGTAGACGTCGGGCCAGTTCCAGATGTTGGGGCTGGGGATGACAGCCGCGGGAGCGCCGGGCCGCGGGAGGGCGGAGACGGCGCGGCGGAACGCCCGCGTCACGGGACGACGATGCTGAGCAGGGCCCAGGCGACGACGGCGGTCGGCAGCAGAGAATCCATCCGGTCGAGCAGCCCGCCGTGGCCCGGCAGGAGGTTGCCCATGTCCTTGATGCCGAGGTCGCGCTTGACCATCGACTCGATGAGGTCGCCGAGCGTGGCGCACACGACGAGGACCGCGCCCGTGATGGCGCCCGCCCACCAGGCCCCCCCGAGCAGGAGGTAGACCGACAGCGCGCCGGCCAGCATGCCCGCGATCTGCGACCCGCCGAAGCCTTCCCAGGACTTCTTGGGGCTGATCGTGGGGGCCATGGGGTGGCGGCCCAGGAGCACGCCGGCGGCGTAACCGCCGACGTCGGAGGCGACGCCGCAGATGAGGAAGGTGAGCACCCGCCCGAGGCCGTCGGGTTCCACGACCATGAGCGTGGCGAACGAGCAGAACAGCGGCACGTACGCGGCCGCGAACAGGCCCGCGGTGACGTCGCGGACGTAGTGGGCGGCACCGGCGCGCATCCGCCAGAGCAGCACCGCGAGGGCGGTGCCGGCGAACGCGATGGCCAAGCCGCCCGTGCCGAACGGCCAGGCGAGCCACACCATGGCCTGGCCGCCCACGAGCAGCACACCCAGCGGGACCTTGATATCGGCTCCGCGGCGCAGCGCTCCCGCGAGCTCCCACGTAGCGACCAGGGTGGACACCGAGAGCACGCAGATGAAGAAGTACCGGTCGACGAGCAGCGACGCGAGGATCACGGCGGCCATCGCGACGCCGACCGAGATGGCGGCGACGAGGTCGCGGCCTGCACGCGACTGCCGGCGGGCGGGGGGCGCCATCGCCGTGGCGTGCGGAGAGGAGGAGGCGGTCACCGGGCTCAGACTTCGAGGAGCTCGGATTCCTTGTGCCTCACCAGGTCGTCGACCTGATGGACGTAGCGGTCGGTGGTGCTCTGGAGCTCCTTCTCCGCGCGCCCGACCTCGTCCTCACCCGCCTCACCGTCGCGGACGATGCGGTGCAACTCTTCCATGGCCTTGCGGCGGATGTTGCGGATCGTGACGCGGGCGTCCTCACCCTTGCCGCGGGCGACCTTGACCATCTCCCGGCGGCGCTCCTCGGAGAGCTGCGGGATGATCACACGGATGATCTGGCCGTCGTTGCTGGGGTTGAGACCCAGGTCGGAGTCGCGGATGGCCTTTTCGAGCGCCCTGAGCTGGCTGGTGTCGTAGGGCTTGATGACGGCCATCCGCGCCTCGGGGACGTTGATCGAGGCGAGCTGGTTGATGGGCGTCATCGCGCCGTAGTAGTCGACGGCGACGCGGGCGAACATGTTGGGCGTGGCCCGGCCGGTGCGGACGCTGGCGAGATCGTCCTTCGCGACGGCGACGGCCTTCTCCATCTTCTCCTCGGCGTCGAAGAGCGTCTCGTCGATCACGGCTTGTCCCTTCGTCCTTGCCCTGACTCGTCAGTCCAGTCGGGCGTGCTGACGAGCGTGCCGATCCTCTCACCCCGCACGGCCCGCGCGATGTTGCCCTCCACCAGGAGGTTGAACACGATGATGGGCATCCGGTTGTCCATGCAGAGGCTGAACGCGGTGGCATCGGCCACCTTGAGCCCCTGCTCCAGCACCTCGCGGTGGGTGATCTCGTCGTAGAGCTTGGCGCCGGGGTCGAGCTTGGGATCGGCGGTGAACACGCCGTCGACTCCCTTCGCGAGCAGCAGCACCTCGGCGCCGATCTCCAGCGCACGCTGGGCGCCTGCGGTGTCGGTGGAGAAGTAGGGCATACCCACACCGGCGCCGAATATGACGACGCGGCCCTTCTCCAGGTGCCGGATGGCCCGGCGCGGGATGTAGGCCTCGGCGACCTGGCCCATCGTGATGGCGGTCTGCACGCGGGTCTCGATGTGGTGCTCGCGTTCGAGGAAGTCCTGCAGCGCGAGGCAGTTCATGACGGTGCCGAGCATGCCGATGTAGTCGGCCCGGGCCCGGTCCATGCCGCGCTGCTGCAGCTCCTCGCCGCGGAAGAAGTTGCCGCCGCCGATCACCACCGCCACCTGAGTGCCGGTGGCGACGATCGCGGCGATCTGGCGTGCGACGGTCTCGACGACCCCCGGATCGACGCCGACGCCCCCGCCGCCGAACATCTCACCGCCGAGCTTCAGGAGCACGCGGCGGAAGCCGGGGCGGGGGCCGTTGGATCCGATCCCTGGGGTGGTCATATCGTCGTCGTCCCGTCCGCCGGCCAGGCTCAGGCGTGGCCGACCTCGAAGCGGGCGAACCGCTTCACCGTGATGCCGGCCTCGTCGAGCAGCTGCCTCACCTTCGTCTTGGACTCGTCGAGTACCGAGACCTGCTCGAGCAGCACCGAGTCGGCGTACAACTTGTTGACCTTGCCCTCGACGATGCGCGGCACGATCGCGTCGGGCTTGCCCTCCGCCTTGGCAGCGGCCTCCGCCTCCCGGCGTGTGGCCTCCACCACCTCGGCGGGCACCTCGTCGCGGGTCGTGAACTGCGGGCCGGCGGCGGCGATGTGCATCGCGACGCTGCGGGCAGCGTCGACGTCGGCGCCGTCGTAAGAGACGAGCGTGCCGATGGCCGGGGGCAGGTCGGTGGCGCGGCGGTGCAGGTAGAGCACCACGGGCCCGTCGATGTGCACGTACTGCTTGATCACGAGCTTCTCGCCGATCCGCCCGGCGAGCGCCTGCACCGCGTCGGACACCGTGCCGCCGCCCAGCGGGGCTGCCTTCAGCGCCTCCAGGTCGGCGGGCTGCTGGTCGATCGCCACCTGCAGGATGGAGTCGGCGAGCTTCTGGAAGTCGGGGCTCTTCGCCACGAAATCGGTCTCGCTGTTGAGCTCGATCATCGTGCCACCGGACGCTGCGACCAGGCCGTTGGCGGTGGTGCGCTCGGTGCGCTTGTCAACCGACTTCGCGCTCTTCTCATGCAGCGCCTCGACGGCCTCCTCGATGTTGCCATCGGACGCATCGAGCGCCTTCTTGCAGTCCATCATCCCGGCCCCGGTCAGCTCCCGGAGCTTCTTGACGTCGGCGGCGGTGTAGTTCGCCATGCTGGTGCCTTTTCGTCCGTTTCTCTTCAGGCGGTTTCGGGCGAGCGCCGCCGGGGGCCGATGGGAGACCGGTCCCCGGCGGCCGCGGATCAGCCTGCGGTCTGCTGGGTGCCGTTGCTCGTGGTGGCCGGCGCGGGCTCGGCGGCCGGGTTGGGCGCCTCGCTCGGGACACCGGCGGCCGTGAGGCTGGCACCGTCGGAGCCTGCGCCATTGGCGAGCAGGTTCTGCTCCCACTCGGCCAGCGGCTCGTCGGTGGCCACGCCGGCCTCCGGCTTCTCGTCGCCGTCGCCACGACCGCGGGACGAGCGCGCCATGAGGCCATCGGCGGCGGCGCGCGCGATCACCTTGGTGAGCAGCGCGGCCGAGCGGATGGCGTCGTCGTTGCCCGGGATCGGGTAGTCGACCTCGTCCGGGTCGCAGTTGGTGTCGAGGATCGACACGACCGGGATGCCCAGCTTGCGGGCCTCGCCGACGGCGATGTGCTCCTTCTTGGTGTCGACCACCCAGACGGCGCTCGGGACCTTGGACATGTCGCGGATGCCGCCCAGGGTCTTCTCGAGCTTGTCCTTCTCACGGGTGAGCATGAGGATCTCCTTCTTGGTGCGACCCTCGAAGCCACCCGTCTGCTCCATCGACTCCAGCTCCTTGAGGCGCTGAAGCCGCTTGTGCACGGTCTGGAAGTTGGTGAGCATTCCGCCCAGCCAGCGCTGGTTGACGTACGGCATGTTGACGCGGCCGGCCTCGTCTGCGATGGCCTCCTGCGCCTGCTTCTTCGTGCCGACGAACATGATCGTGCCGCCATGGGCGACGGTCTCGCGGACGAACTCGTAGGCCCGGTCGATGTAGGACAGGGTCTGCTGCAGGTCGATGATGTAGATGCCGTTGCGCTCGGTGAGGATGTAGCGCTTCATCTTCGGGTTCCAGCGGCGGGTCTGGTGCCCGAAGTGCACACCGGAGTCCAGCAACTGCTTCATGGTGACGACGGCCACGGCCGGAGCTCACCTCTCGTTCGGGCGTGGACGCTCGGCGGCCACGCGCGCGGTTTCGCGGAGCGCCGGTCGGCGCCACCGCCCTGGCGTCGCGCCGGTGTCCGGACCCGGCAGCGGCGGGAACCTGCTGCGCGGGACCGCCCGTCCACCGTTCCCGCCCCACAGCCGGAAACCGGCCGTGCCCAGCGGGGTACGCGAGCGCGCGAAGTCACCCCGGCAACTGCCGAGGCGCAGGTCGAGTGTACGCCGAACCCCCGGACCCCCCGCCGCCGCGTCCCCACCTGTCCACACCACCCCTCCCCCATCCACAGCCTCGGCATTCCCCCGCCCCACCACCCCTCCCCCCGGCATTCTTCAACCCATGGACGCGCACCCACCCCGGCCGGCGCATCGGGAGGGGCGCGCACCGGCAACGAGGCCGGCACCAGCACGGCAGCTACCGGCAGCCGGGCCGGGGCGGCGGGCGCTGTTGCCGGCGCCCGGAACAGCCGCGCGGCCGACGTCGGCGGCCGGGCTGGGCGCGCTGGTGGCCGGGCTCGTGTGCGCGTTGGTGGCGGCGGTGGGAGGGGGTGGGGCGGGGGCGGGGGCGGACGAGCAGAAGGCGATCCACGTGGTGGCACCGGCGCCGGGCGCCGCCACGGCGGATCGCCCTCGCAGCCGGCCCGCGCCGCGCAGCCCGGCGGCGGCTGTGGCGGGGACACCCACGGTGGTGCAGGTGGCGGCGCTCGCGAGCGGGCCAGGCGGGAGCGCACTCGGTCCAGTCTCTGGGTGGGCATTGCCGGTACCAGGGAGTGCGGGCGCCCGTGAAGCGCCAGCACGTCTCGCCTCCACGGCGGCAGAGGAGGCGCCCCGAGCAGCACCCGGGCCGGCGCCTGTGTTGCCGAACCAGCCGCCGGACCTCGGCCGCCCAGCGCCGCCACCGGGCGCCGGGGTGCCTGCGCCGGGTGCCCGGTACGCGTGGCCGCTCCTGCCCGCGCCCGCTGTGCTGGCGCCGTTCCGCCGGCCTGCGCACGCCTACGGGCCGGGCCACCGCGGCGCCGATCTCGCAGGCTCGGCCGAGCAGGCGGTGCTGGCGGCGCGCGCGGGGAGTGTCGTGTTCGCCGGTCCGGTGGGCGGTCGCGGTGTCGTGTCGGTGCAGCACGACGACGGGTTGCGCAGCACCTACGAGCCGGTGCGCCCGGTGGTGGCGGCGGGTGCCCTCGTGCGGGCCGGCGACGTGATCGGCTTGCTCGAACCGGGCCACCCGAGCTGTGCGCCGGGCACGTGCCTGCACTGGGGCGTGCGCCGGGACCGCACCGAGTATCTCGACCCGCTCGTGCTGCTTCGGCCGGCGCAGGTGCGGCTGCTGCCGGTACCCGATCCGTGGCCGCTCGCGGCCGGCGCACCCTGAACCGGCCTAGTGTCCCGCGCCGGAAGTCCGGTGCGTATATCGGCGGATCCAGGTTTCCGCTGGGTGTGCCGGGGTGCGGCCCTCGTACCGGGCGTACTCGGGCCGTTCGCCGGTGCGCCCAGCGGGGAGCTGGGCCGTCGAGATATGTGATATGTGGTGGACTTGCGGCGCGGGACACTGGATCCCTGTCATCCGGTGGCCGAGTCGCTCAGCCGGCGGCCAGCTCCTCCATCCGGCCGCGCAGCCGTCCGACCAGCCGCGTGTGCAGCTGGCAGACCCGCGACTCGGTCACGCCGAGGAGCCTGCCGATCTCCGCGAGCGTGCGGTTCTCGTAGTAGTAGAGCTGCACCACCATGCGGTCGCGCTCGCCGAGCTGCTCCACGGCCACCGCCAGCAGCCGCAGAGTCTCGCGCCCCTGCAGCACGTCCATCGGGTCGGCGTCCGGGTCAGCCGCGAGGAGCTCGGAGTCGCCGCCGCTCTGCTCGTCGAGAGCCTCGACACTGACCATCTGCAGCTGCCGGGCGAGCGTGCGCACCTCGTGCAGCGGGACGTCCAGCTCCTCTGCCAGCTCGCGGTCGGTGGCCGCGCGGAGCAGGCGGCCTTCGAGCCGCTCCTGCGCTCGGTCCAGCTCGCGGACCCGCCCCCGGACGCTACGAGGCACCCAGTCCTGGGCCCGCAGCTCGTCGAGGATGGCGCCGCGGATGCGCTGGGCGGCGTAGCTCTCGAACCGGGGGCAACGGGCCGGGTCGAAGCGCTCCACCGCGTCGACGAGGCCGAAGACGCCGCATTGCACGAGGTCGGCCAGCTCGACGTAGGAGGGCAGGCCGCTGCCCACACGCTGGGCGACGGCTCGAAGCAACGGGGCGTAATGCACCACCAGGCGGTCGCGTAGCGGGCGGCGTGGATCGGCCAGGTAGGCGCGCCAGAGCCCGTCGATCTCACGCTCACCCGCGGGAGCCGCTGCCTCGGGGGCCTCGGCGGTCTCACGAATCTCGGGCGCGGGGATCTCGGGCGCGGGGATCTGGGGCGCTGCGGGGATCTCGGCGGGCGGTTCAACGAGGACTGCCGCGTGCCGGACGGCGGCCCGCAGCGGACGCACGCGCGGCGCGGCGCTCGGCGCTGCCGAGCAGGTCGTAAGGCGGATAGAGGTACCGCAAGGCGTTCTGAGCTGCGCAGGCTGGACCACTACGACGTCAGGCCCTGGGGTGCGCCTGCTCATGTACCACCTTCAAACGATCGACCGTCACATGCGTGTAGAGCTGCGTGGTCGCTAGCTTAGCGTGACCGAGCAACTCCTGTACGTAGCGTAGGTCTGCGCCGCCCTCGACCATGTGCGTCGCGGCGGCGTGTCGCAGGCCGTGCGGGCCGACGTCGGGCGCGCCGGGCACGGCGGCGAGCGCCCGGTGGACCACCACGCGCACGACTCTGGGGTCGATGCGGCCGCCGCGGGCCCCGAGCAGCAGGGCGGGCGGCGACCCGGGGCGGGCCAGCACCGGGCGGCCCGTGTCGAGCCACCGGCGCAGCGCCTCCGCGGCCGGCACCCCGTAAACGACCGTGCGCTCACGATCGCCCTTGCCGACGACGCGCAGCGCCCGCCTGCCCGCGTCGATGTCGTCGACGTCGAGGCCGCACAGCTCGGCCACCCGCACCCCAGTGGCGTAGAGCAGCTCGAGGATCAGCAGGTCGCGCAGTGCCAGCGGCTCGCTCTCGGCCGCCCCGCTGGTGGCCGCATCCAGCAACTCGGCCGTCTCCGCCGCGGTGGGCACCTCCGGAATGGCGTGGTGCGGCCGCGGTGACGACAGCCGGGCACCGGGGTCGCTCTCCGTGTGGGCGGTGCGCCGGGCCCATGCGGTGAAGGTGCGGGCCGCGGCTGCCCGCCGGGCGAGCGTGGAGCGCCCGGCTCCGGCCGCGTGCCCCGCCGCGAGCCAGCGACGCAGCGCGGGCAGGTCGAGCTCGCCGAGGTCGGTGAGCCCGGCCAGGAGCCCGGTGAGGTCGCTCCGGTAGGCGCGGACGGTGTGCGGGGAGCGGCCGCGCTCCAGTTCCAGGTGCCGCAGGAACTCGGCGAGCACCACTGCGACGGAGGGTGCGAGCTCCGGGGCTGGAGACATCCCTCGACGGTGGGCCGCCCGCCTGCTCCGGTCAAGTTTCGCCGGGCGTGTCGGCGCCGGCCGCCGCCCGGCGGCGCCACCGGCCGTCGCGGTGCTCGACGAGCGCCCGCCGCTCCAGGGTGACCAGCGCCGCGCGCACCGCGCCGATCGGCACCCCCGCCTCCATCGCGAGCCAGCGCGCTTCCCGGGCGGCTCTGGCCGGGAGGGCGTCGTGCACCAGGACCGACACCGGGTCGAGATCGTCGGTCGGCCGCCGGGGCCCGGACGGGTGCCGGTCGGCCAGGTCGACGCCGATCCGGCCGACCGCCTCCAGCACCTCCTCGGTGCGCGTGACCAGCAGGGCTCCGTCGCGGACGAGTTGGTGGGACCCTGCCGACAGGCCCGAGGTGACCGGACCGGGAACCGCCATCACGAGCCGCCCGAGACCGGTGGCGTCGCTCGCGGTGCGCTGGGCGCCGCTGCGAAGCCCCGCTTCCACGACGACGGTGCCGGCCGACAACGCCGCGATCAGGCGGTTGCGCACCAGGAATCGGTGGCGGCCCGGCACACTGCCCGGCGGGTACTCGCTGACGACCAGGCCGCCCGCGGCGATCCGTTCCAGCAGCGCCTGGTGCGCCACCGGGTAGGCGCGCTCCACGCCGCAGGCGAGCACGGCCACGGTGGGGCCATGGACGGCCAGTGCGCCCCGGTGCGCTGCGCCGTCGATCCCGATCGCGGCACCCGACACGACCGTGTAGCCGCGGTCGGCGAGCCCCGCCCCCAGCTCACCGGCCACGTGGACGCCGTAACCCGTGGCCGCCCGCGCCCCGACCACCGCGACGGCCTGCTCGCACAGCTCTCCCAGCCGCCCCGCCCCGCGGACCCACAGCGCCACCGGCGCCGCCAGCTCGTGACGGCCGCTCATCGCGCAGGCGACCAGAGGCCACTCGGGCCACTCGGCATGCTCGGGTGTGAGAAGCCGCGCCCCCGCGGCCGCCGCGGCGGCGAGATCCGCGACCTCGTGGTGGACGGTGCGGCGGGCGCGCGTCTCCCCGGCGACCTGCTCGTCGACGTGACCGGAGTGCACCCGCTCGGCCGCCTCCAGCGGGCCCACCTCGGCGACCAGCCGGGCGAGCGCGGGGGCCGGTGGCTCGGCCACCCGCGAGAGGTACGCGCGAGCGATGAGCACGTCCTCGCCGACGGCGTTCACGCCGCCCTCCGGTCACGGAAATAGAGCGCGGCCGCCACGAGGTCCTCGTCGGGACTGTCGCGGCCGGCGAGGTCGGCCAGCGTCCAGGCCACCCGGAGCGCGCGGTCGGCGCCGCGAGCCGTGAGCTCGCCCGCCCGCAGACCGGCGTCGAGCGGCCGCAGCGCTTTGCGGGGCAGAGCGAAGCGCGTGCGCAGGACCGGCCCCGGCACCTCGGCGTTGGTGCGCCAGCCCCGCTCGGCCCACCTCTCCGCGGCGGCGGCGCGCGCTGCGAGCACCCTGGCCCGCACCGCCGCGGTGCTCTCGGCGCCGTCGGAGGTGGCGGTGAGGGCCATGACCGGGAACATCCGGGCCCGCAGGTCGACGCGGTCGAGCAGTGGTCCCGACATCCGTCCGAGGTAGCGCCGCCGGGCCATCGACGGGCAGATGCAGTCACGGTCGTGCGCGGGTGCGCAGGGGCACGGGTTGGCGGCGAGCACGAGCTGGAACCGCGCCGGGTAGTGCACCGTGCCCTCGGCCCGCGAGAGCCTGACCTCGCCTTCCTCCAGCGGGGTCCGCAGGGCGTCGAGCATCTTCGCTCCCCACTCGGGAGCCTCGTCGATGAACAACACCCCTCTGTGTGCGAGCGAGACGGCGCCCGGACGGGCCATGCCGCTGCCGCCCCCGACGAGCGCGGCCATCGAGCTGGAGTGGTGGGGCGCGACGAACGGCGGCAGCGTGCTGAGTGCCCCGCCCGCCGGCAGCCGCCCGGCCACCGACCGGATGGCCGCGAGCGCGAGCGCCTCCCCGGGGGCCAGCCGGGGCAACAGCCCGGCGAACCGCTGGGCGAGCATCGTCTTGCCCGTGCCGGGCGGGCCCACCAGCAGGACGTGGTGGCCGCCCGCCGCCGCGATCTCCAGAGCGTGCCGAGCGTCCTCCTGCCCGACGACGTCGGCGAGGTCCGGCGGCTCCGGCCCGGGCCCGTCCACCGGCGGCTCGGGGCGGCGCAGCTGCCGCTCGCCGTGGAGAAACGCCAGTGTGTCGGAGAGGCTCGCGGCGCCGTGGACCTCGATGCCGTCGACGAGCGCCGCCTCGGCCAGCATGGCGGCCGGGACGACGGCGCGGCGCATCCCGGCTGCCCGTGCCGCGAGCAGGCACGGCAGCAACCCCCGCACGGGCCGCAGCCGCCCGTCGAGGGCAAGCTCGCCCAGCAGGGCGGTGCGGTGCAGTGCCTCCTGCCCGATCACCCCGCTCGTGCCGAGGACGGCGCAGGCCAGCGCCAGATCGAAGCCGCTGCCCGCCTTGCGCAGGGTGGCAGGCGACAGCGCCAGCACGATCCGCTCGTTGGGCCACTCCTGCTCGGAGTTGACCACTGCCGCACGCACGCGGTCCTTGGACTCGTGGAGCGCGGCGTCGGGCAGCCCGACGAGATGAAAGCCGGGCAGCCCGCCCCCGACGTCGGCCTCAATCTCCACGACGTGGCCGTCGACGCCGAGCAGCGCCACCGAGTACGCCCGTGCGAGCGGCATCAGAACGCCGCCTCGTAGTGCTTCACCGCGGCCGGCCGGTCAGCCTGCACGGTGACCGCGAGGACGTCGAACCGGACCTCGCACCAGCGCACCTGATGGGTGGCCAGCCAGACCTGGGTGACGCGGCGGATGCGGGCCGACTTGCGCCGGTCGACCGCCTCGGCCGGCTCGCCGAATCCGGTGCCCGTACGGGTCTTGACCTCGCACACCACGAGGCGCCTGGCATCGGTCGCGACGACATCGAGCTCGCCGTGCCGGCACCGCCAGTTGCGGGAGAGGATCAGGAGCCCCCGCTGCTCCAGGTACCGCACCGCGAGGTCCTCACCCCGGCGGCCGAGCACGTCCTTCGCTGCCATGCGTCCACGATCGGCGATCGGGGGGGCTCGTGGAGGGCGGATCGCGAAGTTGTGGACAGCTGGGGGCCGGTGGGGATGGATCGGCGCGTAGAGGGGGCGGAACCGTCGGTCAGGGGGTGTAGCGGGGTCCGGGTCAGGAGCCGAACTGGTTGCCTTCCGGCAGCCGCAGGTCGGGCTTGTCCAGCTCCTCCACGTTGACGTCCTTGAACGTCAGGACCCGCACGTTCTTGACGAACCGCGCAGGCCGGTACATGTCCCACACCCACGCGTCGGACATCCGCACCTCGAAGTAGATCTCCCCGTCGGCGTTGCGGGCCGCGACGTCGACCGAATTGGCGAGGTAGAAGCGGCGCTCCGTCTCCACGACGTAGGAGAACTGGGCGACGATATCCCGGTACTCCTTGTAGAGCGTGAGCTCCATCTCGGTCTCGTACTTCTCGAGATCCTCGGCGCTCACGAAACCTCCTCGCTGACGCTCGTCGGCCGCGTTCGCGGGGCTGCTGCGCCCAATAGTGAGCTCGCAAGCTCGCTCACGAAATCTCCCCTCCTCCACTGCTCACCTCGGACATCCCGACGGCGAGCGCCCCATTGTCGAACGCCTCATTCTGAACCAGGGCGTTGTCGTCACCCACATCGGTAACGGTTGTGCCACGGACGAGGGTTCCGTCGCGGGCGGCGCGGACGTTGACGAACGAGAACCGGTGGACCGGGCTGGGGCCGTGCGCGATCAACGCCTCGTCGTGCACCGGCGTGCAGTAGCCCTTGTGCTCGGCGAAGCCGTACTCGGGGAACTCGGCGTCGAGGCCGACCATGATCCGGTCCCTGGTGACCTTGGCCAGCACCGACGCCGCCGCCACGCACGCCGCGACCTGGTCGCCCTTCGGCACGGCGAGCGCAGGGCTGCCGAAGCCGCGCACCGCGAACCCGTCGGTGAGCACGTAGCCGGGCCGGGCGGCCAGCCCGGCCACCGCCCGGCGCATGCCCTCGATGTTGGCGACGTGCACGCCGCGCCGGTCGACCTCCGCCGGCGGGATGACCACGATTGCGTGGTCCTGCGCCCACCGCGTGACCAGCGCGAAGTACTGCTCGCGGGCGGCCGCGGTGAGCAGTTTCGAGTCGGTGAGGCCGTCGAGCCGCTTCGCGTCGCCCGGCCGCAGCACGCACGCCGCGACGACGAGCGGGCCCGCGCAGGCACCGCGACCGGCCTCGTCGACGCCCGCGACGGGCCCGAGCCCGTGTCGGTGGAGGGTGCTCTGCAGGGTCCAGGTACCCGCGGAGCGCCGCACCACCGCCCGGGACGGGCGCAGCTCGGGCGGGAGCGTGGGGCGCGCCGGGCGGCGGGCCCGCACGCGGCGGGGGACGGGTCGTGCAGCCATCAAGGTAGAAGTCTCCGGCAGACGCGCCGCGGGCGTGCGCGCAGGGGGTGCGAGGGGCGGGTCAGGTGCGGCGGCGGGGCCACTGCCGCAGCGGCCGTTGGCGTGGTGGCTCCGGCAGGAACTCTTGCAGCGCGGCGTCCCGTAGCTGCGACCTCCGCCTGCCGAATGCGAGCGGCAGCGTGCCGAGCAGTCCGAGCGCGAGCGGGGCTCCCGCCCCGGCCCCGCCCATCCCGACGGCCGTGGTCTGCGGGTCGACCGTCTGGATCAAGCCGAACCGGTCGAACGGGAGCACGATCAACCTGGCCTTGCCGATCACGTTCGCTACCGGCACCGGCCCGTGGTCGGGCACGCGGGAGTCCGCGGAGTTGTTACGGCTGTCGCCCATCATCCATAGCTGGCCCGCGGGCACGGTGATGGGCCCGAACGTGGCCTGCCGGGCTGGGCCCGCCTCGGGTAGGTAGTAGACGTAGGGCTCGTTGAGCGGCTGGCCGTCCACCATGACGCGGTTGCGTGAGTCGCAGCACGAGACGGTCTGGCCGCCCACGGCGATCACCCGTTTGACGAAGTCCTTCTCGTCGGGTGGGGCGAGGCCGATGAGCGAGCCGAGCTGCTGCAGACCCCGCACGAACGCGTTGGTCGGCTGCGGTACCTGGACCTCGCTGCTCCAACTGTCCGGGCCGCGGAACACCACGACGTCACCCGGGGCGGGGTCGGTGAACCGGTAGGTGATCTTGTCGACGAGCACGCGGTCGTTGTTGCAGCCGGTGCAGCCGTGCAGCGTGGTCTCCATCGACCCGGACGGGATGACGTAGACCTTCGCGAGGAACGTCTGGATCAGGAACGTCAGGAGCAGCGCCACCACGATGAGCAGCGGCAGTTCCTTCCAGAACGTCGGGCGCCCGCGCTTGCCGGGGCGGCCCTTGCGCCCGCTCCCCTCGGCCTCGCGGTAGTCGGCGGCCGGGCGTTCGTCGGGGGACGCGCCCAAGCGCCTGCGGTGGCGGCCGGGGGCCTCTCCGCCGGCCTCGGAGGCCGGGGCACCGGAGGCAGGGGCACCGGAGGCAGGGGCACCGGACGCAGGGGCGCCGGACGCGCGACCTGCATCGATGTCGTCGCCGATCAGCCGGCCGTGCTCCACGGTCGGCTCGTCGTCGGCAGGGTCCGGCCGCCGGGCCTGAGGCGGAACGCCGTTGACGCGGTGGCCGTTGGCGGGCGGCGGGCCGGGATGGCGCGGCGGGACGCGACCGGGCTGCCCCGGCCGGGCACCCGGGCCGCCGGCGAGGGGCTGCTGCCGGCCCGGCGGGATCCCGTTGGGCGGTGCGGCCGCGCTGATGGGGGCGGCCCCGTTGACGGGCGCCCCGCCGTAGGGACGCTCGTCGTTCAGGGGACGGCCGTCGGGAGCACGACGCTCCTGAGGGGGAAATGGATCAGCGGGACGCGGACCGTCGGGGAACCCGCCGTTGACAGGATCGCCCGGACGCCGACCCGGCGGGACCGGGGCCTGGTTCGAGGCGAGCTCCCGGCCGTCGACCGGTGAGTACCGCCTCGGCCGGCCCTGCCGGTCGTCGGGGAACTCGGGTGGGGCCACGCCCACGAGGCTACGGCAACCGCGCTCCGCCGGTCAGGACGCGGGCGTGGTCTCGCGCTTCTCCTTGATCTTCGCGGCCTTGCCACGGAGGTCACGGAGGTAGTAGAGCTTCGCCCGGCGGACGTCGCCGCGGGTGAAGACCTCGATCTTGTCGATGTTCGGGGAGTGCACCGGGAAGGTGCGCTCGACGCCGACACCGAACGACACCTTGCGGACCGTGAAGGTCTCGCGTGCGCCGGAGCCCTGGCGGCGAATGACGACGCCCTGGAACACCTGGACACGGGACCGGTTGCCCTCGATGACCTTCACGTGCACCTTGAGCGTGTCGCCCGGCCGGAAGGCGGGGATGTCGGAGCGCAGCAGCTGTGCGTCCAGGGCGTCCAGGGTGTTCATCGCGAAGATCCGTCCTCGGTCCGTGTGAGCGGTCGTGCAGGGGCGCCGGTTCGTACTGTCAGGTTTCGGCGCCGGGCAGGCCCGTACCGGGCGCTGGCAACTCGTCCATAGTGCCAGATGCCGATCGGCGGGGTGAAATCACCCGTCTCCGAGGGCCGCGAGGAACGCGCGGTCGGCCGCGTCGAGGGCGTCCTCGGGCAGCGCCTCGAGCAGGTCGGGCCGGCGCCGCGCGGTCCGTTCCAGGGCGCGGTCGCGCCGCCAGCGGGCGATGGCGGCGTGGTTGCCGCTGCGCAGGACGTCGGGGACAGCGAGCCCGCGCCAGGTCTCGGGGCGGGTGTAGGCCGGCCCCTCCAGCAGCCCGTCGGAGAACGAGTCCTGCTCCGCCGACGCCGGGTTGCCCAGGACGCCGGGCAGCAACCGGACCACGGCCTCGACCATCACGAGCACCGCGGCCTCGCCGCCGACGAGCACGTAGTCACCGATGCTGACCTCGTCGACGGGCATGCCCGCGCGTTCCGCGTCGTCGACGACGCGCTGGTCGATGCCCTCGTAGCGGCCGCACGCGAAGACCAGCCGTGGCTGCTCCGCCCAGGCTCGCGCGGTGGCCTGCGTGAACGGTGCGCCCGCAGGCGTGGGGACGACGAGCCGGGCCGGGCGCTCGTCCATGGCCAGCACCGCGTCGAGCGCCTCACCCCAGACCTGGGGGCGCATGACCATGCCGGGCCCGCCCCCGTACGGGGAGTCGTCGACGGCCTGGTGGACGTCATGGGTCCAGGTGCGCAGGTCGTGCACGGCGAGGTCGATGCGCCCGGTCTCGATCGCGCGTCCCAGCAGCGCCTCGCGCAGCGGCGCGAGGTAGGCCGGGAAGATCGTGACGACGTCGATCCGCACGCGGCGATGCTGCCAGCCACCCCGCCGCGTGCGGTCGCCGCCCTGCCGCAAGGCCCTAGCCGGCGCGCCGGCCCCGCACCAGCTCCTCGACGATGACCCGGGCGGCGTCGAGTCGCATTCCGAGGCCGACGAGGATGTGGTGCGCCGCTCCGGGGTCGGCGTGCATGAGGCCGAGCAGGAGGTGTTCGGTGCCGATGTAGTTGTGCTTGAGGTTGATCGCCTCGCGCAGCGACAGCTCGAGGGCCTTCTTGCTGGTCCGCTCGAACGGGATGTGCCCGCCGAGGCGCCAGCCACGACCGCCGAGCGCCGAACGCGTGCGGTCCAGCGCCCCCGGGCCGAACGCCTCCTCCACCTGGCGGCGCACCTCGTCGAGGTCGATGCCGAGCGTGGAGAGCGCCTCCGCGTCGATGGCCGGCCGCCCGCCCGGCCGGAGCCGGTCGATCTCGGCGGTCACCGCGTCCTTGTCGATGCTGAACGCTCCGAGGACGATCACGGCCAGGTTGTCCGGCACTCTGAACAGCGCCGCGAGCAGGTGCTCGGTGCGTATCTCGTCCGCCTTCCGCTCCCGCGCCTCGGCCTGCGCGCCGACGACGACCTCGCGCGCCTTGTCAGTGAACCGTTCGAACATGTCCGTCCCCTCAGAACCCGTACCGGCGGTACTTCTTGTGCACGGCCTGCCTGCTCACGCGCAGGACGTCGGCGATCTGCTGCCATGACCAGCCCTGCGCGCGCGCGTTGCTGACCTGCAGCTCCTCCAGCGACTCGAGCAGCCCCCGCAGGGACGCCACCGCCGCCAGCCCGATGGCGGGGTCCCTGCTGGACGCCGCCGCCGCGACCTTCGTGGCATCACTCATGCTGTCAACCTACGTTGACAATCGGTGGCTGTCAACCAGAGTTGACAGCAGACGCACGAAAAAGGGGCGGTCCTGTCGAGCAGGGCCGCCCCTTTTTCGGGAGGTGTACAGGGCCAGTGCGGTGGCCACAAACGTCCGCCGGGTCCTCGCGGGCCAGAACGACGGCAACGTTCGTGGCCACCGCACTAGTCGGCGTCGAGCAGGCCCTCCGGAGGAGTCAGCACGACGCGGCCGCCGTCGAGGTCGACGGTGGGCACGATCGCGCGCACGAACGGCACGAGGGCATCGGGCAGCTCCGGACGCGCCAGCACGAGCAGCTCACCGCCCGGCCCGTGCACTACGTCACTGACCGTCCCCACTGCGGTGCCGTCCTCCAGCTCGGCCCGCAGGCCTTCGAGCTGGTGGACGTGGAACTCCTCCGGGTCGTCCGGCGGCGGGAGCGCGCCCGTGCCGATCAGCAACCGGGTACCGCGCATAGCCTCGGCGGCCGTGCGATCGGGAACCTCGACGAAGCGCACGAGCAACCGGCCGGAGTGCGTGCGCGCCGACTCGACGGTCAGCTCCCCGGCAGGCGCACCGGACGCCGTGCGGGCCGTGAGCACCGAACCCACCGCGAAACGCTCGTCCGGCGAGTCCGTGTGCACGTCGACGGCCAGCTCACCGCGCAGCCCGTGGGCGCGCACAGCGATCCCGACGAGGAGATCGGTGCCGCTACCGGTCGGTGTCGACGACATCCACCCGCACGCCCCGGCCGCCGATGCCGCCAACGACGGTGCGCAGTGCGGTGGCCGTGCGACCGCCGCGACCGATCACCTTGCCCAGGTCCTCAGGGTGCACGCGCACTTCCAGCGTGCGACCCCGGCGCGTGGTGACGAGCTCGACCTGCACGTCGTCCGGGTGGTCGACGATTCCCCGGACGAGGTGATCGAGTGCGTCTGACAGGACACTCACGAGACCTCCTCGATGACGCTCGCCGGTCCGGTCACGCTTCGGCGGGAGCCTCGGCGGCCTCGCCCTCGGCCGCGTCGGCCTTCGGGCGGCGGTCGCCCCGCTTGCGCGGGGTCGTGGCCTCGGTGGTGGGCTCCTGCCCCGCTGCGGCAAGCGCCGCCTGGAAGCGGGCGAGCTTGTCTTCCTTCTCCTTCTGCGGCTTCAGGGTGCCCTCGGCGCCCGGCAGGCCCTTGAACTTCTGCCAGTCGCCGGTGATCTCCAGAAGGTGCTGCACGGGCTCGGTGGGCTGCGCGCCCACACCCAGCCAGTACTGCGCGCGATCCGAGTCGACCTCGATGAGGCTCGGCTCGTTCTTGGGGTGGTACTTGCCGATCGTCTCGATGGCCCGCCCGCTGCGGCGGGAACGGGCGTCGGCGACGACGATGCGGTAGTACGGCTGACGGATCTTGCCCAGTCTCATCAGCTTGATCTTGACGGCCACGCTGGTCGTTGCTCCTCGCGGATCGTGTGCTCTTGTGAGTCCGCGCGGCCCGCGTGGGGTTACGGGTTGCGCATCACTCGACGTGTCTGGCCGCGGCACGGTAGAGGGCCAGCCGCGGGGCCGAACGGCCATTCTGCCAGACGACTGCTCTCGCCGGTGCACGGAGCCGTCCCTCACGGGGAACGGGGCCCTCAGGCCGGCGTCACACCATCGGCACGACGCCGAGCAACCCGAGCGCCAGAACGATCGCCGGGAGCAGGTTGTTGATCTGGTGGGCGACGATGCTGGCGAGCAATCTGCCCGTGTAGAGCCGGGCCAGCGCGATGGGGATCGCCACCACCAGGAGCAGCGGCGTGCGCTGGAACTCGAAGTGCGCCAGCGCGAACAGCAGGGTGGAGACGCCGAACGCCACCCACCGGCCGCCGAGCTTCTCGACGCCGCCCCAGAGCAGCCCGCGGTAGAGGATCTCCTCGCATGCTGGGCCGACCACCGCGACGGCGAGCAGCACGACGAGCGCGAGCACCGGGCCCGCCTGCACGTTGCCGAACGCCGCGCCGACGGCGGACGTCGCGTCCGGCCCGACGATCGAGATGTAGACGAGCGACGCGGGGATGGTCAGGACCAGCCCGCTGATGCCGAACGCGACGCCCAGCCCGACGTCGCGCCAGGACCACTCGAGGCCGAGGTCGACGCGCGGGCCGTTGCCACGCAGGTAGGTGATCAGCAGCGCAGTTCCGGCCGCCAGCACGGTGGGCACCAGGATCCCGAGCGCGAGCGCGCCCGCCGACGGGCCCCCGAACTGCCCGATGAGGAAGGCGAGCCCAAGCGATGACAGGAGGAAGACGGCCTCGGCCAGCAGGTAGGCACCCAGGCCCCAGCGGTGCGTCCGCTTCGGGACGGGTGGGAGCCCGCCCGAGCGCTGCGGCGGGCGGGTGCCGGGCGGCGGGCCGGGCGGGTAGGTGGTCGCGGGTCCGAACGGGGCGTACCCGTTCTGCACCGGGGGCACCCCGTTGGCGGGGTGGCCAGGCGGAACGGCGTGCGCAGCCGGGGCGTCGACGTGGCGTTCCGCCCGATCACCGCGGTCCTCGTCCAGGACGGGCACCGGCGGGGCCGCCGCGGTGCCCTCCCCGCCCGGCAGGCCAGGAGGATCGTCGGCCGTCGTCGGTTCTCCGTCCGGCAGGCCGTCGCGCTGTACTGCTCCCACCCGAACGACGCTACCGGCCGTGCGGTCGCGACGTCGCACAGATGGCCCGGTCAGCGGCCCGCGTGCACCGGCCTGCCGCGCAGGATGACGAGCGCGGGCTCGCGCAGTACCTCCAGGTCGGCGCGCGGATCGCTGCGGTAGACCACCAGGTCGGCGCGGTCGCCTACGCGGAGCCCCGGCCGGCCGAGCCACCGGCGGGCGGCCCAGCTCGCGGCGCCGAGGGCCGCAGATGGGGTCATGCCCGCCCTGTGCAGGGCGAGCACCTCGTCGGCGATGCGGCCGTGCGCGACGCCGCCGCCTGCGTCCGTGCCCGCGTAGACCGGCACCCCGGCCTCGATGGCCCGGCGCACGACGTCCGCGGCTCCCGCGTGGAGCTTGCGCATGTGCGCGGCGTAGGTGGGGTACTTGCCTGCCGCGTCGGCGATGCCAGGGAAGGTCTCGACGTTGACGAGCGTGGGCACGAGCGCGGTGCCGCGCTCGGCCATCTCCGCGATCATGTCGTCGCCGAGGCCGGTGCCGTGCTCGATGCAGTCGATGCCGGCGCGCACCAGCCCGGGGACGGCGTCGGCGCTGAACACGTGCGCGGTGACCCGGGCACCGGCCGCGTGCGCTGCCTCGATCGCCGCGACCAGCACGTCGTCGGGCCAGACGGGGGCCAGATCGCCGACGCCGCGGTCGATCCAGTCCCCTACCAGTTTGACCCAGCCGTCGCCCGCCGCCGCCTGCTCCGCGACGACCTCGGGCAGCAGCGCGGGGTCGTCCAGCTCGACGGCGAGACCGGGGATGTAGCGCTTGGGCCGGGCGATGTGCCGGCCGGCGCGGATGATCTCCGGGAGGTCGGCACGGACCTGGAGCGGCGACGTGTCGGTGGGCGACCCGCAGTCGCGCAGGAGCAGCGCGCCCGAGTCGCGGTCGGTGCGGGCCTGCGCGTCGGCCTCCTCCAGCTCGACGACACCCTGGGCACCGAGCCCGATGTGGCAGTGCGCGTCGACGAGGCCAGGGACGATGTAGCCGCCGTCGACGAGGGTCTCTGCACCGGGCAGGTCGTCGACCAGCACGCCTTCGGCGTCGACGAACAGCTCGGTGTGGCGCTCGTCCGGCAGGAGGACTCCTCGCAGCCGGTACACCGGGTCACTTCCCCTTGGGGAACTTGAGCTTGCTCGGGTCGAACCCGGGCGGCAGCTGGTCGAGCCCCGGAGGGAGCTGCTGCAGCGACGGCGGCAGGCCGGAGAGGTCGGGCATCCCGCCCCCGCCCATCCCGGGTGGCAGCGCGCGGGCGGGCGACGGGCCGCGGCCCTTCGCCTTGGCGCCCTTCTTGCCCTTGCGGCTCTTGGCGAGCTTCTTCGTGGCGCTGCGGCTACCGAAACCGAACTGCCCGGCCATCTGCTTCATCATCTTGCGGGCGTCGAAGAAGCGGTTGACCAGGTCGTTGACCTCGCTGACCGACACCCCGGAGCCGTTGGCGATGCGCAGCCGCCGCGACCCGTTGATGATCTTCGGATCGGCCCGCTCGGCCGGGGTCATGCCGCGGATGATGGCCTGCACGCGGTCGAGCTGCTTGTCGTCGACCTGCGCGAGCGCGTCCTTCATCTGGGCAGCGCCGGGCAGCATGCCGATGATGTTGCCGATCGGGCCCATCTTGCGGACCGCGAGCATCTGCTCGAGGAAGTCCTCCAGAGTGAGCTCGCCGGTGCCCATCTTTGCGGCGGCCTTGGCCGTCTGCTCCTGGTCGAACGCCTGCTCGGCCTGCTCGATGAGCGTGAGCAGGTCGCCCATCCCGAGAATGCGGCTGGCCATCCGGTCGGGGTGGAAGACGTCGAAGTCGGCGAGCTTCTCACCGTTGGACGCGAAGAGGATCGGCTGGCCGGTGACCTCGCGGACCGACAGCGCGGCTCCACCGCGGGCGTCGCCGTCGAGCTTGGTGAGCACGACACCGGTGAACCCGACGCCGTCGCGGAACGCCTCGGCCGTGGCCACGGCGTCCTGACCGATCATGGCGTCGACGACGAACAGCGTCTCGTCGGGCGAGATGGCGTCGCGGATGTCCGCGGCCTGCCGCATCAGCTCCTCGTCGACGCCGAGCCGGCCGGCGGTGTCGACGATGACGACGTCGAACATCTTGTCGCGGGCGTGCTGCACGCCGCGGCGGGCGACGTCGACCGGGTCGCCCACGCCGTCCCGCTCCGCGCTACCCGGCTGTGTCTGATGACCGGTCGCTGACGCGCCCGGATGCGGTGCGAACGTGGTGACGCCCGCGCGCTCGCCGACGATCTGGAGCTGGTTGACCGCGTTGGGGCGCTGGAGGTCGGCCGCGACGAGCAGCGGGGTGTGGCCCTGGCCCTTGAGCCAGTTGGCGAGCTTGCCGGCGAGGGTGGTCTTACCGGAGCCCTGCAGGCCGGCGAGCATGATCACGCTCGGCGGTTCCTTCGCCAGCGCGATGCGCCTGGTCTCGCCGCCGAGGATCACGACGAGCTCGTCGTTGACGATCTTGACGACCTGCTGGGCCGGGTTCAGCGCACCGGAGACCTCCGCGCCCTTCGCCCGCTCCTTGATCCGCGCGATGAAGCCGCGGACCACCGGCAGCGCGACGTCGGCCTCCAGCAGCGCGATGCGGATCTCGCGCGCGGTGGCGTCGATGTCGGCCTCGGACAGGCGCCCCTTGCCGCGGAGGTTGGCGAGGGTGCCGCTGAGGCGCTCGGAGAGGGTGTCGAACACCCGTCCGAGCCTACTGGGGCCCGGCGACTACCGGGTGGCGGTGTCGATGATCCGCAGGCCGCCGCGCGCCGCGGCGCGTTCGACCACCGTGGCGCTCGCCCAGCCGTACGGCGGCCCGGCGCGCAGTTCGGCGACGCTCGCCTCCGCGCGGCGGGCGTGCCCGGCGAACGACGCGGCCCGGATGACGCGGCCGCGCTCGATCTGCCCCCGGCGGGCGTCCTCGGGGTCGACGTGCACCCATAGCAGGTGTGCCGTGCGTCCGGTGACGGTCGCGAGCCACGCCACGACCGCGCGTGTGCGGGCGTCGGTGGCGGGCAGGTGGACGACCACGGTGGGGGCAGCTGAGATCGCGGCGAGGAGCAGCGCGATGCGGTGCAGCAGGTGCACGAGCGGCCGGTACCAGCCGTAGGGCAACGAGCGGGACCCGAGCACACGCCGCACGGTCTCCCGCTGCGCGTCGGAGTCGAGCACGACGACCCCGTCTCGGCAGGGTAGCCCGGCGAGCAGAGTGGACTTGCCTGCGCCCGGCATCCCGGCCACCAGGAGCAACGTGCGTCCCGACAGGGCGACGGCCATCGGCGGCGGCGCCGGGCCGGCCCACTGAACGGCGATCCGTGGTGCGGTGGTCACGTTTGGAACAACGCCCGGTACGGGTGGTTCGTTCCGTCCGTGCCGGTCCGTGCAGGTCCGTGCCCGCCTACCGGGCCGCCGCCAGGACCGCCTTCTCGATGCGCCGCCGATCGCTGGTGCCGATCTTCCCGCCGTCCGCCGCGAGGCAGAACGCGTCCACCACCGAGGCGCCCAAGGTGGACGCGCGGGCCCACCGCAGGTCGGCGCCGGTCTCCTCCAGCGCCGCGGCCACCCGATGCAGCAGCCCGATGCGGTCGGTACCGCGCAGCTCCAGCACGACCGCGCCGGTGGCCTCGTCGTCGAACCACAGCACGCGGGGCGGGGCCGGGGGCTCGCCGCTCGGGCTGATCGGCGCGTAGTCGCGCTCCTTGCGGGCGAGCGCGTCCGCGAGACGCAGGGTCCCGTCGATCACCCTGGCGATGTCGGAGCGCAGGAGCTTCGGGTCCGGCAGCCCGCCGAACCGCGGCGAGACCGTGAACGTGAAGACCGCGACGCCGTCCACCGTGTTCAGTTCGGCGGCGTGCACCTCGAGCGAGTGCAGCGCGAGCACTCCGGCCGCGGCTGCCAGCGCGCCGGAGCGGTCCGGCGCCGCGACGATGACGGTGGCCGGGTCGCCGCTGGCGTCGAGCTCGATTGCCGGCCGCCCGTCGGCCGTGACGGAGCTCGCGAGCTTCTGCGCGGCGATGCTCGGTTCGGCCGGGGCGGGCAGCGGCTCACCGGCGAGGAGCGCGCGGCAGCGCGCGGCCAGGTCGCGGATGAGCACCTGCTTCCACGGGCTCCACACGCCCGGTCCGGTGGCCAGCGCGTCGGCCTCGGCGAGCGCTTCGAGCAGGTCGAGGACGAGCCCGTTGCCGTCGAGGGTGTCGACCACCCGCGTGATCGTGGCGGGGTCGTCGAGGTCGCGGCGGGTGGCCGTGTGCGGGAGCAGCAGGTGGTGGCGCACCACCTGGCCCAGCACCGCGACGTCGGCCTCGGCGAACCCGAGCCTGCGCCCCACCTGGAGCGCGAGCGACTCCCCCACCTCGGAGTGGTCGCCGCTGCGGCCCTTGCCGATGTCGTGCAGGAGCGTGCCGATGAGCAGGAGGTCGGGCCGGGCGACATTGGTGGTGAGCCGGGCGACCTGGGCGGTGGCTTCCACGAGGTGCCGGTCCACGGTCCACACGTGCGCCCGGTCGCGCGGTGGCAGGTCGCGCACCGCACCCCATTCGGGAAACAGCCGCCCCCAGAGCCCGGTGCGGTCCAGCGACTCCACCACGTCAATGAGCGGGCGGCCCGCGCCGAGCAGCGACAGCAGCTCGCCGAGCGCCGGCCGCGGCCACGGTTCCCGCAGCTCTGGGGCCGTGTCGGCGAGCCGGTGCAGGGTGCCGGCCGCGATCGGCAGCCCGGTGCGGGCCGCGGTGGCCGCCACCCGCAGGACGAGCGCCGGGTCGCGGGACGCGGCGGCGTCGCGGGCGAGCGCCACCTCGCCCACGTGCTCGACCACCCCGCTGTCAAGGGGGCGGCGTACGGGCGCGCGGCGCAGGGCCGCGAGCCCGCGGCGGGGCAGCGCGTTGCGCGCCGAGCGCAGGCCGACCTCGGCGGCGAACGCGACCGACCGGGCCGCGCCCGACAGGGCCCTCGCCAGCTCGAAGCGGTCGGCGATCTCCAGAGTGGCGGCCACTTCGTCGGCGTCCTGGGCGCGCAGCACGTCGCGGGCCCGGCCGGCGAGCCGGTGCAGCTCGGTGCGGACGTCCAGCAGGAGGCGGCGCGCCTCCAGCACGTCCCCGGCGGGCCGGTCGACGAGCTGTGCGGCGGCGAGGGCGTCGACGAGCTGGATGTCGCGCAGCCCGCCGTGCCCGTTCTTGAGGTCCGGCTCGACGCGGTGGGCGACGTCGCCGACCTTGGCCCAGCGATCGCGGGCGGTGTCGGCGAGCTCGTCGAAGCGGCCCCTGATCCCGGCCCGCCAGGCCTGGCGCACCGCGACCCTGACCTTGTCCGAGAGCGCCGGGTCACCAGCGATGTGCCGGGCCTCCAGCAGCCCGAACGCCGCGCGCAGGTCGGTGGCGGCCACCTGCACGGCCTGTCCGGGCGTCCGCACGGAGTGGTCGAGGCCGATCCCGGCGTCCCACAGCGGATACCAGAGCTGCTCGGCGAGCCGCTCGACGTCCCTGCGGCCGTCGTGCAGCAGCACCAGGTCGAGGTCGGACCACGGCGCCAGCTCGCGACGGCCAAGCGCGCCGACGGCGATGAGCGCCGCGCGGTCGGTGAGCCCGATCGCCGCCGCCCGGGAGGACAGCCAGAAGTCATGGAGATCGACCAGGGCAGTGCGCAGGGGCTCCGGTCCGAGCCTGCGTTTTGTCGCACCGGGATCGAGCAGCACCGCTTTGGCCCGCACCAGGTCCCCAGCGTCCCCCGACGAGACAGAAACCGCACTCACAGCGCGTCGGCACCCCGTTCCCCGGTGCGAACCCGCACCACCGTGTCGACGGGGGTGACCCACACCTTCCCGTCACCGATCTTGCCCGCGCGGGCGTTCTGGATCACCGTGTCGATCACCTTCTCGACGATGTCGTCGTCGACGACGAGCTCGACGCGCACCTTGGGGACGAGGTCGACGTGGTAGTCCGCACCTCGGTAGATCTCCGTGTGCCCGCGCTGTCTCCCGTACCCGGAGACCTCGCTCACAGTCATCCCGGTGATGTCGAGCCTGTCAAGGCCGGCGCGGACGTCGCCCAGCGCGAACGGTTTGACGATGGCGGTCACGAGCATCATGAGTCGTTCCTCCGATCGAAGACGAACGGGACAGCCAGGTACAGAACGGACTTGAGACGGCGGGAGGCCCGCTGCACGGTCGAGCTGTGCAACGGGCCTCCTCTCAGCCGCCGGTCAGGCGGCTGCCGACTCAGATCGCATCGGTTCCGCGTTCACCGGTGCGTACGCGCACCACCGTCTCGACGGGGGTGACCCAGACCTTTCCGTCACCGATCTTGCCCGTGCGGGCCGCCTCGACGACGGCGTCGACCACCTTGTCCGCGAGGAGGTCGTCGGCGACGACCTCCACCCGGACCTTCGGCACGAAGTCCACGGAGTACTCCGCACCCCGGTAGACCTCGGTGTGGCCCTTCTGCCGGCCGTAGCCCTGTACCTCGCTGACGGTCATGCCCAGGACGCCGATCTGCTCGAGCGCGCCCTTGACGTCCTCGAGGACGAACGGCTTGACAATCGCGGTGACCAGCTTCATCGCTCAGCCTTCCTTGCCTGCGCCGGCGGAGACATGCGCGGCAGCCGAGTTGGTCGCCGCGTCCGGACGGGGAGCGCCGAGGCCCGAGAGGCCGCGGTGGCTGGAGAAGTCGTAGCCGGTCTCCGCATGCTCGGTCTCGTCGATACCGGTGGACTCCTCCTCCTCGGTGATCCGCAGACCGATGATCGCCTTGACGATCAGGGCCAGGATCAGCGACAGGACGAACGAGTAGATCAGCACCGCGAAGGCACCGACGGCCTGACGCCAGAGCTGGTCGACGCCGCCGCCGTAGAACAGGCCCGCGACCGCGGCCGGGGAGCCCGGGTCCGCGAAGAAGCCGATGAGCAGGGTGCCGGCCAGACCGCCGACGAGGTGGACGCCCACCACGTCGAGCGAGTCGTCGTAGCCGAAGCGGAACTTCAGGCCGACGGCCAGCGCGCAGAGCGCACCGGCGATGATGCCGATGGCGATCGCGCCGAGCGGCGACACCGAGGAACACGACGGGGTGATCGCGACGAGGCCCGCGACGATGCCGGAAGCGGCGCCGAGGCTCGTGGGCTTGCCGTCCCGCACCCGCTCGACCGCGAGCCAGGCGAGCATCGCGGCGCAGGTGGCGGCGAGGGTGTTGATCATCGCGAAGCCGGCGATGCCGGAGGCGCCCACGGCGGAACCGGCGTTGAAGCCGAACCAGCCGAACCACAGGAGGCCCGCGCCCAGCATGACCAGCGTCAGGTTGTGCGGACGCATGGGCTCGCGCGGCCAGCCCTGACGCTTGCCGATCACGAGGGCCAGCGCGAGCGCGGCCGCACCGGCGTTGATGTGCACCGCGGTACCACCGGCGAAGTCGATCGCCTTGAGGGTGTTGGCGATCCAGCCACCGGTCTCGGCGGTGACGCCGTCGAACGAGAACACCCAGTGGGCCACGGGGAAGTAGACGATCGTCGCCCACAGGCCGGCGAACAGCAGCCACGCACCGAACTTCATGCGGTCGGCGACAGCGCCCGAGATCAGCGCCACCGTGATGATCGCGAACGTAGCCTGGAAGGCCACGAACACGAGCGCGGGGATCGTGCCCACGAGCGGGAAGGTCACGTCCGGCGCCGAATCCGTCGCGAGATAGTTCCCGACGAAGAGGCCGGCCAGCCCGAAGTGCTGACCCGGGTCGCCGAGCAGGCCGCCGCCCACGTCGTTGCCGAATGACATGGAGTAGCCGTAGAGGACCCACAGCACGCCGACGAGGCCAGTCGCGCTGAGGCTCATCATCATCATGTTGAGCACGCTCTTGCTACGGACCATTCCTCCGTAGAAGAACGCCAGCCCTGGTGTCATCAGTAGCACCAGCGCGGTGCTAACAAGCATCCACGCGGTATCGCCGCTGTTGAAAGCGTCCACTCCAACTCCCTCCCTCTCGGCCGCTGTCCAGCGGCAGGTGCGGGGGAAGCATCGGGTCGGCGTGTTTCCGGCATCGTCCACTGTTGTTTCCGGGCCGTGAACGAGGTGGGCAGCAGAGTTACATCCGCATGACGTGACCTCGCGTTTATCCGAGAAGCGCGTCCACGAAGGCGGCCGGGTCGAACGGCGCCAGGTCATCGGGGCCCTCGCCGAGTCCCACCAGCTTCACCGGCACCCCCAGATCGCGCTGCACCCGGAAGACGATCCCGCCCTTCGCGGTGCCGTCGAGCTTCGTCAGCGCAATACCCGTGATCGCGACGACGTCGCCGAACACGCGGGCCTGGATCAGGCCGTTCTGGCCGGTGGTGGCGTCGAGCACGAGAAGCACCTCGTCCACTTCCGCCTGCCGCTCCACCACACGTTTGACCTTGCCCAGCTCGTCCATCAGCCCGGTCTTGGTGTGCAGCCGGCCCGCGGTGTCGAGCAGCACGGCGTCGGCGCCCTCCTCGGCAGCCTGCTTGACCGCGTCGAACGCCACGCTGGCCGGGTCGGCGCCCTCGGGTCCGCGCACTACGGTGGCCCCGGCGCGCTCTCCCCAGGTGGCGAGCTGCTCGGCGGCGGCGGCACGGAAGGTGTCGGCGGCACCGAGCACGACCTGCCGCCCACCCGCCACGAGCACCCGCGCGAGCTTGCCGGTGGTGGTGGTCTTGCCGGTGCCGTTGACGCCGACCACCAGCACCACGGCAGGCCTGCCGCCGTGCGGGAGCGCGCGCACGGAGCGCTCCGCGTCGACGCGCAGCGCGTCCGTGAGCACCTCACGCAGCAGCTGTCGCGCCTGCTCAGGGGTGCGGACGGCGCGGCGGGCCAGCTCGGTGCGCAGGGTCTCGACCAGCTCGGCGGTCATCTCGGGGCCGAGGTCGGCCTGCAGGAGCATGGCCTCGACGTCCTCCCAGGACTCCTCGTCCAGCTCACCGGCGCCGAGCAGGCCGAGCAGGCCCTGGCCGAAGCCGGTACGGGACCGGGCGAGCCGGCCGCGCAGCCGTTCGAGACGGCCCTCCGCCGGCGCGATCTCCTCGGCAGGCGCGGGCGGCGCCGCAGATGCCGGCGTCTCGGGTGCGGGTGGTGTCTCGGGTGCCGGCGGCGTCGCGGGTGCCGGCGGCGTCGCAGGTGCCGCGGGTGCCGGCGGTGTCACGGGTGCCGGCGGTGTCACGGGTGCCGGCGGTGTCACGGGTGCCGGGCGGGGCGGCGCGGACCCGTTCGTCGACGGCTCCGCGGCGGCGGGCGGCGACTCGGGCGCGACCACCTCCGGCTCGGGCGCAGGCGCCGGAGCCGGCGGGGGTGCGGGAGTGGGCGCGGGCGAAGCCGTAGGCGCGGGCGGGGGCGACGTGTCGTCCCGAGGCGCGCCGGTCGTGAAGTCGAACCCGGTGTCGGTGCGGTAGGTGGCGCGCGGCGCCGTCCCCGTGATGCCCTCGCGCTCCTCCGCTTCGCGCAGGCTGATGCGGCGCCTGCGCTGCAGGACGAGCCCGAGCGCGACGGCGGCGAGCAGGACCACCACCGCGACGGCGACGATGATCCACAAGGTTTCCGTGGTCACCGCACCAGCCTGTCATGCCCGGCCCGCGGGCACCGTGCTGGCGTCAGCGCTCGATGGTGGCGAAAAACTCGTGCATCGTCGAGGAGGGGTTGTCCTTTGGGAAGCGAGATGGCCAAGCGGATGCCGTGAGCCTGGGCGAGTTGCACGGCCTCGCGCAGGTTGGGGTGGTTCTTCGGCCACTCGACGTCGATGCACCCATTGCTTCAATCGTCGTCGACGAGTGACAAGAACTCGACCGTGCCTGCAGCCAGGCAGCGCTCAGCTCACCGCGCGCAACCGCTGGCTGATCACGGTGGTGATGCCGTCGCCGCGCATGGAGACGCCGTAGAGGGCGTCGGCGACCTCCATCGTCGGCTTCTGGTGGGTGATGACGATGAGCTGGCTCGTCTCGCGCAGCTCCTCCATGAGCGAGATGAGCCGCCGCAGGTTGACGTCGTCGAGGGCGGCCTCGATCTCGTCGAGGATGTAGAACGGCGACGGCCGGGCGCGGAAGATCGCCACCAGCAGCGCCATTGCCGTCAGGGACCGCTCGCCCCCGGAGAGCAGCGACAGGCGCTTGACCTTCTTGCCCGGCGGGCGCGCCTCGACCTCGACGCCGGTGGTGAGCATGTCGTCCGGGTCGGTCAGCACGAGTCGCCCCTCGCCACCCGGGAACAGCGTGGAGAACACGACCTCGAACTCGCGGGCGACGTCGGCGTAGGCGGTGGCGAAGACCTCGAGGATCTTGTCGTCCACCTCGCGCACCACGGTGAGCAGGTCGCGGCGGGTGTTCTTGAGGTCCTCCAGCTGCGTGGAGAGGAACCGGTAGCGCTCCTCCAGTGCCGCGAACTCCTCCAGGGCGAGCGGGTTGACCTTGCCCAGCAGCGCGAGGTCCTTCTCCGCGCGGGAGGCCCGCCGCTCCTGAGTGGGGCGGTCGTAGGGCATCGGCGGCGGCACCGTGACGTCCTCGCCGCGCTCCTTCGCCGCCTCGTACTCGGCCGTCTCGGCCGCGGACGGCGGTACCGGCGAGTCGGGGCCGTACTCGGCGACCAGGTCCTCCACCGCGAGGCCGTGGTCGCCGAGGACCTTCTCGGTGACCTGCTCCAGCCGCAGGCGGTTCTGGGCGCGCACGACCTCGTCGCGATGGACGGCGTCGGTGAGCTTGTCCATGAGCGCCGAGAGCCGCCCGGTGGTGGTCCTGGCCTCGCCGAGGGCGCGCTCGCGGGAGTCGCGGGCGGCCGCGGCGGCGTCGCGTTCGAGGGCGGCCGCCGCGAGCGACTGCGCGATCCGCTCGGTGGCCGTCTCCCCCGCCGTGACGACGAGCCGGGCGATCGCGGCACTCCGCTCACGGGCCTCCCGGGCGGCGGCGGCCCTGGCCCTGGCCTGCCGCTCCGACGAGGCCTGGCGGCGAAGCGAATCGGCGCGCCCCGCGATCGCCCTGGCGCGCTCCTCCGCGGTGCGCAGCGTGAGCCGCGCCTCCACCTCCTCCGCGCGGGCCACGGCGAGCGACTCGGCGGCGGCGTCGCGGATCTCGGTGTCCGGCTCGTCGTCCACCGGCTCGTCCTCGGCCACGGCGAGCTGCTGCTCGGCGGCCTCCAGCGCCAGCAGGGCGTCGGAGCGGCGGGACTCGACGGCGTCGCGGCGCTCCCGGAGGCGTTGCGCCTCGGCGGTGGCCGACCTGACGGCCTGCTCGTAGCCCTTGAGCTGCGCGGACGCGGCGCTGCGGCGGGACTCGGCGGCGTTCTGGGCCTTCTGCGCCGCCTCGACGTCGGTGAGCCGGGCGGCCTCCTCCGCCCTGGCGCCGTCCAGCGCCGGGCGCAGCCGCGACAGCTCCTCCTCCACCGCCTCCCGGCTCTCGACGGCCTCGTTGACCGCCGCCTGCACGTCGAGCGAGCTGGCCGCCGTGCCCGACCCGCCGGACGCCCGGGCGGCGCCGAGCACGTCGCCGTCCCTCGTGACGGCGGTGAGGTCCGGGTGCGCGGCGACCACGGCGTGGGCGGCGTCGAGATCGTCGACGACGACCACGCGGTCGAGCAGCCGTCGCACGGATCCGGCGAGCGCCCCGGAGACGAAGGTGTGGGCCCACTCCCCCGCGGGGGCCCGTCCAGGTTCAGGAACCTCGGCGGAGCCGCCCACCACCAGGGCCGCACGGCCGGCGTCACGGGTGCGGAGCACGCGCAGGGCCGCCACCGCCGCCTCCGGCGACTCCACCGCCACGGCGTCGGCCAGCTCGCCCAGGGCTGCCGCGATCGCGGCGCGCGCCTCCGGCTCCACCGTGAGCAGCCCCGCCACCGGGCCGAGCACGCCGTCGGGGGCGTCGGCGGCCAGCAGCGCGCCGGAGCCGTCCTTCCGCGCGAGGCCGACCGAGAGCGCATCCACGCGGGCGCGCCAGTGCGCGCGCTGCTTCTCCAGCTCGCGCTCCCGTCCGGCCAGCTCAGCGACCCTGGCGCGGGCGCCCGCGTGCGCGTCGGCGGCCTCGGCGCAGCGCTGCTCGATGCCGGTGTCGCCGTCGTCGAGGGCGCCGAGGTCGTCGCGGGCATGCGCCAGCTCGGCCTCGGCGGCGGCGGTGCGCTCCTGGGCCTCGGCGAGGGCCTCTGACAGCCGGTCGATCTCGTCGGCGGTGGCGGCGGCGCCGCTGCGCAGGGCCTCCGCGCGCCCGGCGAGTGTGGCGAGCCCGGCCCTGCGGTCGGCGAGCGCGCGAACCGCGGCCATGTGGGCGCGTTCGGCCGCGGCGAGCGTCCGCTCGTGCTCGGTGCGCTCCTCCAGCACCTCGGAGAGGCGGGTCCGGGCCTCGGACACGGCCGCGACCAGCTCCTCCTCCTGCTCCGCGATGGCGTCGGCCTCGGCGTCGAGCTGGTCGGGGTCGCGGCCGGGCGCGCGCTCCTGGGGGTCGGCGAGGTGGCGGGTGCGCTCCTGCGCGAGCCGGACGGTGCCCGCGAGCCGCTCGGCCAGGGCCGAGAGCCGGTACCAGGTGTCCTGGGCCGCGGCCAGGCGCGGGGCGTCCTGCGCGAGGGCGGCCTCCAGCCGCTCCTGCTCGACGCGCGCCACCGAGAGCTGCTCCTCCACCTCGGCCCGGCGGGCGCGGGCGGAGGACTCATCGGCCTCCTCGCGCGCGAGCTGGTCGCGCAAGGTCACGAGGTCGTCGGCGGCCAGCCGGAGCCGCGCGTCCCGCAGCTCGGACTGCACGGCCTGCGCGCGGCGCGCGATCTCCGCCTGCCTGCCCAGCGGCTTGAGCTGGCGGCGCAGCTCGGCCGTCAGGTCGGTCAGCCGCGTCAGGTTGGCCTGCATCGCGTCGAGCTTGCGGAGCGCCTTCTCCTTGCGCTTGCGGTGCTTGAGGACGCCCGCGGCCTCCTCGATGTAGGCCCGGCGGTCCTCCGGCTTGGACTGCAGCACCGAGTCGAGTTGGCCCTGCCCGACGATCACGTGCATCTCGCGTCCGATGCCGGAGTCGGAGAGCAGCTCCTGGATGTCGAGGAGGCGGCAGGACGAGCCGTTGATCTCGTACTCGCCTGCGCCGTCGCGGAACATCCGCCGCGTGATCGAGACCTCGGAGTACTCGATCGGCAGGGCGCCGTCGGAGTTGTCGATCGTGAGCGTCACCTCGGCGCGGCCGAGCGGCGCGCGGCCGGACGTGCCGGCGAAGATGACGTCCTCCATCTTGCCGCCGCGCAACGCCTTGGCGCCCTGCTCCCCGAGCACCCAGCTGATCGCGTCGACGACGTTGGACTTGCCCGAGCCGTTCGGGCCGACGACGCACGTGATCCCCGGTTCCAGGCGCAGCGTCGTGGCCGAGGCGAAGGACTTGAAGCCCTTCAACGTCAGGCTCTTGAGGTGCACGGGGGGAACTCCACGGGGCAGGGGATCGGGAAAGATTACCTGCGGGACCCGGCGATCCGTGCAGGCAGCCCGGCACCCGCCCGGTCGTGTGGGCGACGTGTTCACCTACGATCCCGGCCGCGTCACCCCGCTGGACTACAGGATGCGGCAATCGGGGGGCTCCATCACCCTCCGCGTTCACGTAGACGCTCCCCGACACCGAGCCCTCTACCTGCGGAATCCGATCTTTGTACCTGGTCAGAGGAATGCGTGCCAGATCCACGATCGGGTGAACCCGGGTCTGCACGATGGTGTTAAGTTTCCGTCTCGTGATCACCTTTGGACGACGCGGCGGGGCGCTCCTCCTAGGCATCGCAACTGGGAGCATGCTGATAGGCACCGTCGCGGTCGCAGCCCCGGCCACCGTGGTTCCGTCGTCGTTGCAGTCGCTCCTCGGCGAAGCGAAGGACTCCCCACCTACCTCACCCACGACCACCCGGCCGCCCTGGCGGACCGCGGCACCGATCGCGGCGGCGCTCCCCACCGCCGCGGCAGTGCCCGCCGATCCGGCACCGGCCATCCTGAACCCCCCACTCCCCGAGGTGCTGCCTCCGACAACAACGCCGGAGGCCGTTCCGGTGCGGGCGCTCGTGGCGCACACCGATCCCGGCGACATATCGGACGACGAGTCGGATGCAGCGGGGCGCGACGACTCCGCGACCCGCTTCAGCACCAACGTGATCAAGCTGACGAACAAGGAGCGGCGCGACGCCGGCTGCGCGGACGTCGCGCCGGACTCCCGGCTCACCCAGTCCGCCCAGCACCACGCCACTGACATGGCCCAGAACGACTACTTCGCTCACGAGAGCGAGGACGGCACGCGGTTCGACACCCGCATCCGCCAGGAGGGCCACCCCCGGCCCGGCGGGGAGAACATCGCGAAGGGCCAGACCAGCGCCGAGCAGGTGGTGCGGGAGTGGATGGCCTCGCCGCCGCACCGCCGCAACATCGAGAACTGCGCCTTCACGACGATCGGCGTCGGCTACGACGACAACTACTGGGTGCAGGACTTCGGCCGCTGACGCCGGGCTCTCGAACGGCCGGTCAGACCTCGAATCGGTAGCCCATCCCCGCCTCGGTGATCAGGTGCTTGGGGCGGGAGGGCTGCGGTTCGAGCTTGCGGCGGAGCTGGGCGAGGTAGACCCGTAGGTAGTTGGTCTCGCTGCCGTAGTTCGGCCCCCACACCGCGCGCAGCAGCTCGCGCTGCCCCACGAGCTTGCCGCGGTGGCGCACGAGCAGCTCCAGCACACCCCACTCGGTGGGGGTGAGGTGGATCTGCGCGCCGTCCGCGCCCACCACTCGCTTCGCGGCGAGGTCGACGCTGAAGTCGCCGGCGTCGACGACCGACTCGCCGTCCACGGCCGAGACCGCGGCCCGCCGGACGGCCGCCCGCAGCCGGGCGAGCAGCTCGGCCATCCCGAACGGCTTGGTCACGTAGTCGTCGGCACCGGCGTCAAGGGCCCGGACCGTCTCGGCGCCGCCTGTGCGGGCCGAGAGCACGATGATCGGCACCGTCGTCCAGCCGCGCAGGCCCTCGATCACGTCCACCCCGTCCATGTCGGGCAGGCCGAGGTCGAGCACGACGACGTCGGGGTGCCCGCTGGCGGCGGTCCGCAGCGCGGAGCCGCCGTCGGGGGCGAGCAGCACGTGGTACCCGTGGGCGGTCAGGTTGATCCGCAGGGCCCGCAGGATCTGCTGGTCGTCGTCCACCACCAGCACCCGGTGCGTGTTCATCACATTCCTTCGCTGTGCCTACCAACCCCGCTCGCTCGACCGGCGGTTGTACCGATCGTCGCCCGCGAGCTCGCTCATATCACCACCGCCGGAAGGGATACAACCACGGTGAGGCCTCCTCCCGGCGTGTCCTCCGCGGCGAGAGTGCCGCCCATCACCTCCGTGAACCCGCGCGCCACGGACAGCCCGAGCCCGACGCCCGACGCGCCGTCCCGATCGCTCGGGCTAACCCCCCCGAGCCGCTGGAACGGGGCGAAGAGAGCCTCCCGCGCGTGCCGCGGAACCCCGGGCCCGGAGTCGACGATCCGCAGCTCGACGCGGTCGGCGTACTCGCTCGCCCGGAGGACCACCGGAGCGCCGCCCGCGTACCGCAGCGCGTTGTCGACGACGTTCGCGACCACCCGTTCCAGCAAGCCGGCATCGGCGAGCACGTCGGGCAGCGACTCGTCGATCGCGAGCTTGACGCGCTCGGCGTCCCGCAGCCCCACTAGCGCCCGGAGCGCCACCTCGTCGTAGCCGACCGGTGCCAGCAGCGGTGTCACGGCCCCGGCCGCGAGGCGGGAGGAGTCGAGCAGGTTGTCGACGAGTGCGGTGAGCCGGTCGGCGGACTCCTCGATGGTGGCGGTCAGCTCCAGGCGGTCGGCGGGCGGGAGCCGCAGGTTGGGGTCGCGCAGGCTCCCGGCGGCGGCCTTGATCGAGGTGAGCGGGCTGCGCAGGTCGTGACCGACCGCCGAGAGCAGGGCACCGCGGATCTCGGTGGCCTCCGCGCGGCGGCGCGACTCGTCGGCGTCCCTGGCCGCACGCTGGCTGCGCAGTGCCAGCAGCGCCTGCCCGCCGACGACCTCCAGCAACCGGCGGTCGGCTGCCGGCAGTGCCCGGCCGCTGCCGATGAGGTGCAGGTCCTCCTCGATCTCGACGTCGACGTCGGCTTCCTCGGGGGCGGCACAGCCGAGCGGTCCCGAGGAGGTGACGCAGTCCCACTCGTCGGTCGCCGGCCCGTCCCGGCGTTCGAGCAGCGCCACCGAATGCAGCGTGAACGCCTCACGCACCTTCTCCAGCAGCCGCGGCAGTGGCTCGGTGCGGGTGAGCACCGTACGGGCGAACGAGGCGAGCAGCGCCGCCTCCGCCTGTGCGCGCGCGGCCTGCTGCGCCCGCCGCGCCGCCCGGTCCACGACGAGCGCGACGAGCAGCCCGACCAGGGCCATGGCCAGCACGGTGATCAGGTTCTCCGTCTGGCCGATCGTGAAGGAGTACAGCGGCGGGGTGAGGAAGAAGTTGAGCAGCAGGCCGCCCGCGGCCGCGGCCAGCAGCGCGGGCCCGAGCCCGCCGACGAGCGCGGTGACCACCGTGGCGAGGAAGAACAGCACGACGTCGGTGGAGAGGCCGATGACATCGCGCAGGAGCACCCCGAGCAGGGTCGCCGCCGTCGGCAGCGCGAGCGCGAGCACCCAGCCCAGCACCCGGCGCATTCCCGGTAGCGCGCTGCGCAGCGCCGGGAGCCGCACCCCGCGGCCCGCCTCGGCGTGGCTGACCATGTGTACGTCGATCGTCCCCGACTCCTGGATCACCCGAGCTCCGATGCCCTCGTCGAACAGCCGCGCCATGCGGGAGCGCCGGGACGTGCCGATCACGAGCTGGGTGGCGTTCGCGCCACGGGCGAAGTCGAGCAGGGCCGCGGGCACGTCGTCGCCGACGACGGTGTGGAAGCTCGCTCCGACGTCGTCGGCGAGGGTCCGCAGCCGCACCAGCGCCCCGGCAGGTGGGCCGGAGAGCCCGTCGCCCCGCAGGACGTGCACGGCGAGCAGGTCGGCGGCGCCGGAGCGCTTGGCGATGCGCGCGGCGCGGCGCAGCACGGTCTCGCTCTCCCGGTCGCCGGTCAGGGCGACGACCACCCGCTCCCTGGTCTCCCACACCTCGCTGATCCGCTTGTCGGTGCGGTACCGCTGCAGCGCCACGTCCACCTCGTCGGCCACCCACAGCAGGGCGAGCTCCCGCAGCGCGGTCAGGTTGCCCGGCTGGAAGTAGTTGGCCAGCGCCGCGTCGACCTTGTCGGCGTTGTAGACGTTGCCGTGCGCGAGACGCCGGCGCAGGGCCTCCGGGGTGATGTCGACCAGCTCGAGCTGCTCGGCCCGCCGCACCACCTCGTCGGGCACGGTCTCCTGCTGGCGCACGCCGGTGATCCGCTCCACCACGTCGTTGAGCGACTCGAGGTGCTGCACGTTGACGGTGGTCAGCACGTCGATCCCGGCCTCGAGCAGCTCCTCGACGTCCTTCCACCGCTTGCGGTGGCGCGAGCCGGGCGCGTTGGTGTGGGCCAGCTCGTCGACCAGCACGACCTCTGGTTTGCGGGCGAGGACGGCGTCGAGGTCCATCTCGTCGAGCCCGGGGTGGGTGCCGAGCGGGCGCCGCGGGACGACCTCCAGGCCGTCGAGCAGCTCGGCGGTCTTCGACCGCCCGTGCGTCTCCACGAGGCCGACGACGACGTCCGTGCCGCGTTCGAGTCGCCGCCTGGCCTCCCCGAGCATCGCGAAGGTCTTGCCGACGCCGGGAGCGGCCCCGAGGTATATCCGCAGCTCACCGCGCCTGGTCACGCCATCTCCTCCCGGGCGGTCGTCGCGGACGTGCCCGAGTTGCTGAACCGAACGGTGACCTCGCGACCTCGGCCACTCTCATATCTTCCTCGCGGCAGCGGGGGTTGGCCCGGCCCGACTCCACACGGCGGATGTCTCCCCGACCACCCGCCGGCCGCCGTCGCCGGGCACGTTATCGGCCTGAGCCGGCGCGCGCTCACCAGGCTCTCGCGCTGAGAGCCTCGTCAGGTCCAGCTCGACGCCGAGGAGCTGCGGCCGGCCGGACCGGTCCCGGAGACGGACCGGCCCGGCCGGTGTCGGCATCGTCAGCCTGTCGCCTGCTGCACCGCGAGGTTCAGCTCGGTCACGTTGACCGTCGGCTCGCCGAGGAAGCCGAGCATGCGTCCGCTGCTCGACGCAGCGACGAGGCGCTGGACGGTGGAGAGAGGCAGGCCCGTCACCCGCGCGACCCGGGCCTCCTGCAGCTGCGCGTACGCCGGGGAGATGTCGGGGTCGAGCCCGGATCCCGACGCCGTCACGGCGTCCGGCGGCACGAGCGCCGGGGCCACGCCCTCCCGCTCGGCGATCAGCGCGCGGCGCTGGTCGATCGTGGCGAGCAGGTCGGGGTTGACGGTGCTCTTGTTCGACCCGCCCGAGGTGGTGGTGTCGGCCGGGCCGAGGACGTCCGAAGCCGACGCCGAGGGCCGGGTGTGGAAGTACGGGTCCGCGGCCGGGTTGGCGGCGACGGGGTCCACCCCGATCAGCGACGATCCGACCGGCGTGCCGTTCGCGCTCGTGATGATCGAGCCCTCGGCCTGGTTCGCGAGACCCGGGATGTGCGCGACGCCCCAAACCAGGAGCGGGTAGGCGATCCCGCAGATGATCGTGAACGCGATCAGCAGGCGGATTGCGGTGGCTGTCTGCCGCCACAGCATGGTGGTCATGGGTCAGATCCCTGGGATGAGTCGGACGAGCAGGTCGATGAGGAAGATCCCGATGAACGGCGTGACCACACCGCCGAGGCCGTAGATCAGGAGGTTGCGCCGCAGCAGGTTCGCCGCGGTTGTGGGCCGGTACCGGACGCCGCGCAGGGCGAGCGGGATCAGCGCCACGATGATCAGCGCGTTGAAGATCACCGCCGAGAGGATCGCGGACTGCGGGGTGGCCAGATGCATGATGTTGAGCGCCCCGAGCGACGGGTAGATCGCCACGAACATGGCGGGCAGGATCGCGAAGTACTTCGCGAGGTCGTTCGCGATGCTGAACGTGGTAAGCGCGCCGCGGGTGATGAGCAACTGCTTGCCGATCTCGACGATCTCGATCAGCTTGGTGGGGTCGGAGTCGAGGTCGACCATGTTCCCGGCCTCCTTGGCCGCGGACGTCCCCGTGTTCATCGCCACCCCGACGTCGGCCTGCGCGAGCGCGGGCGCGTCGTTGGTGCCGTCGCCGGTCATCGCGACCAGCCGGCCACCCTCCTGCTCCTTCTTGATCAGCGCCATCTTGTCTTCCGGCGTGGCCTCGGCGAGGTGGTCGTCCACACCGGCCTCGGCGGCGATCGCCTTGGCGGTGCGCGGGTTGTCACCGGTGATCATCACCGTGCGGATGCCCATCGCCCGCAGCTCGGCGAAGCGCTCGCGCATGCCCGGCTTGACCACGTCGGAGAGCCGGATCACGCCGAGCACCCGCGCGTCCGCCCCTTGCGGCGAGGCCGCCTCCGCCACGACGAGCGGCGTGCCGCCGCCGTCGGAGATCTCGTCGACGATGGCGTCGACCTCGCGGTTTTCCGCGCCCGTCCACCGGACCACCGCCGACGCGGCGCCCTTGCGGACGGAGAGCCCACCCAGGTTGGCGGTGAGGTCCACACCCGACATGCGGGTCTGGGCCGTGAACGCCACGAACTCCGCGACGGCCTCGGCCGCCGTGGCCTCGCCCGGCAGGCCGTGCTCACGCGCGCACAGCGCCACGATGCTGCGGCCCTCGGGTGTCTGGTCGGCGAGGCTGGACAGCCGCGCTGCCTCGGCCAGCTCGCGGAGCGAGGCGCCGCCCACCGGGAGCAGCTCGGTGGCCTGCCGGTTGCCGAACGTGATGGTGCCGGTCTTGTCGAGCAGGAGCGTGTCGATGTCACCGGCGGCCTCGACGGCGCGGCCCGACGTCGCCAGCACGTTGCGCTGCACGAGCCGGTCCATGCCGGCGATGCCGATCGCCGAGAGCAGCGCGCCGATGGTGGTCGGGATGAGACACACCAGCAGCGCCGTCAGCACGGTCAGCGACTGCTGCTGGCCTGCGTAGGAGCTCATCGGCGCCACCGCGACCACGGCGAGCAGGAAGATGATCGTGAGCGCGGCCAGCAGGATCGTCAGGGCGATCTCGTTGGGCGTCTTCTGCCGAGACGCACCCTCGACCAGGGCGATCATCCGGTCGACGAACGTCTCCCCCGGCTTCGTCGTGATGCGCACGACGATCCGGTCCGACAGCACCGTGGTGCCGCCGGTGACGGAGCTGCGGTCGCCACCTGCCTCCCGGATCACCGGAGCCGACTCGCCGGTGATCGCCGACTCGTCGACGGTGGCGATGCCCTCGACCACGTCGCCGTCACCGGGGATCGGCTCGCCCGCCTCGACGACCACGAGGTCGCCGACCCGGAGATCGGTGCCGGCCACCCGCTCCTCGGCGCCGGACCCGTCCAGCCGGCGGGCCACCGTCTCCCTCTTCGTGCGTCGCAGCGACTCGGCCTGCGCCTTGCCCCGGCCCTCGGCCACGGCCTCGGCGAGGTTGGCGAACAGCACCGTGATCCACAGCCACAGCGCGATCAGCCATGAGAAGACACTCGGCTGGATGATCGCGAAGACCGTGACAACGACGGAACCGACCCAGACCACGAACATGACCGGGTTGCGCAGCTGCGCGCGCGGGTCGAGCTTGCGCAGCGCCTCCGGGATGGACGCGACGAGTTGCTGGGGGCTGAACGCTCCCGCACTGACCGGCGCGGGGGCCGCAGGAGTCGGACGTTCCTGCAGGTCGATGGTCATGAAAGAGCCTCTGCGATGGGTCCCAGCGCGAGCGCCGGGAAGAAGGTGAGTGCCGCGACCAGCAGTACGGTGCCGCCGACGAGCACGCCGAACAGGACGCCGTCGGTGGGCAATGTGCCCGCCCCGGCCGGGACCCGGCGCTGCTTGGCGAGCGAACCGGCCAGTGCCAGCGAGGCGAGGATCGGCACGAATCGGCCGAACAGCATCGCGATGGCGAGGGTCGACTGGAAGAAGTCGCTGGTCACGGTGATGCCGGCGAACGCGCTGCCGTTGTTGTTCGCTGCCGAGGCGTAGGCGTAGAGCACCTCGGAGAAGCCGTGCTCGCCGCCGTTGTTCAGTGCGTTGAGCGTGCTGGGGAGCGCGATCGCCAGTCCGGCGCCGATCAGCACGAGCGTCGGCATCGCGAGGATGGAGATCGCGGCTGTGGTGATCTGTACGCGGCCGAGCTTCTTGCCGAGGTACTCCGGGGTGCGCCCGACCATCAGCCCGGCGAGGAACACGGCGATGATCGCGAGCACGAGGATGCCGTAGATCCCGGCGCCCACACCGCCTGGCGCGACCTCGCCGAGGAGCATGTTGAGCATCGCGATGCCGCCTGCCCCGCCGGTGTAGCTGTCGAGCGTGGAGTTGACCGCCCCGGTGGACGTGCCGGTGGTGGAGACGCCGAAGAGGATCGAGCTCGGTATCCCGAGCCGGACCTCCTTGCCCTCCATCGCCGCGCCTGCCGCCTGTGCGGCCGCACCGTTGGGGAACCTCTCGGAGAGCCACGCGAGGGCCACGAAGACCGCCCAGATGACGCCCATGACCGACACCAGCACGAGCCCCTGGCGGGTGTTGCGCACCATCGTGCCGAACGTTCTGGTCAGGCTGACCGGGATGACCAGCAGCAGGAAGATCTCGAGGAAGTTGCTCAGGGCGTTCGGGTTCTCGAACGGGTGGGCGGAGTTGGCGTTGTAGATGCCGCCGCCGTTCGTGCCGAGCTCCTTGATCGCCTCCTGCGACGCGGCGGGCGCGAGCGGCAGCGTGTGCTGCGTTCCGTCCACGGCGGTGATGTTGACGCCGGAGCGCAGCGACATCACCACACCCATCGCGACCATGACGATCGCGAACACGAACGAGATCGGCAGCAGAATGCGGACCGTGCCCCGGGTGAGGTCGACCCAGAAGTTGCCGATCCGGTCGGTGCCCGAACGGGCGAACCCACGCACCAGAGCGATCGCGACCGCCATGCCGACGGCGGCGGAGACGAAGTTCTGCACGGTCAGCCCCGCCATCTGGACGGTGTCGCCGAGCACGGTCTCCGGGACGTAGGACTGCCAGTTCGTGTTGGTCACGAACGAGACGGCCGTGTTGAACGCCATCGCGGCCGGCACGGTGTCGCCGTTCACGCCGCGGCCGAAGCCGAGCGGGAGGAACGGCTGCAACCGCTGCAGGAGGTAGACCAGCACGATGGAGACGAAGGAGAAGCCCAGCACACCTGCCGCGTACGTGCTCCACCGCTGCTCGGCGGAGGCATCCACGCGGACGAGGCGGTAGAGCGCGCGTTCCACCCGCCAGTGCTTCTCGCTGCTGTAGACGCGCGCCATGTAGTCGCCGAAGGGCTTCCACACGAGCGCGAGGAGCAGCACGAGGGCGCCGACCTGCAGCAGGCCGGCGAGGGTGTCGGACATCAGAAGCGCTCCGGCCTCAACAGGGCTACGAACAGGTACACGAGCAGGCCGAGTGCGATCAGCCCGCCGACGATCATGGCTGCAGTGTTCACAGGCGTTCGAGCCCCCGCATCGTCAGCACCAGCAACACGAAGCCGCCGATCAGCAGTAACGCGTACAGAAGATCGGGCACTTTGCGCTCCTCAGTTCCGCCGGACCGTCCGGCGGATCGGCTCGCCAGCGTGCGCTCGATCGGGTGGACCGGTGGGCGGCCGTGACGGCGGCTTGACGCCCCGCTGCGCTGATCCTGACGCAGTTTTTACGGGCGTCGCCGCAGGTCTCACCCGCTCGGGTGGCGGCCGCGGGGTGCCGGATAGGCGGGATGTCAGGGTTGCGATGCCGCGTGTCAGGGTCCCGTCAGCTCGGGTGCGCGGCTCGTTCGGGGCGAGCAACGGTGCGGGTGTGCTTGCACCTGCTCCCTCCTCGTTCTGCAACGCCGAGAAGCCGTTCGTCGTGCCCGGGCCCGTCGGCGCTGTGCTCGGCCTGCCCGCGGGCGCGGTGGCGGCGCTCGTCGCGTGGGCGTTCGGCGGATCCCCGGTCGCGGGCGTCGTCTTCGCGGCGGCGGCCGCCGCGACGCTCGCCGCCCTCGGCACGGCGGCCGGCGCGCTGGGAGCTGCCGCGCTGTGCTGGGCGTGCGCGGACGGCTTCGTCCTCAACCGGTTCGGTGTGCTCGGCGGCGGCCGCTCCGACCTCGTCGCGCTCGCGGTCGTCGCGGGAGCCGCGACCCTTGCGTTCGCCGTGGCGACGGTTCTGCGAGGACGGCGCCAGGGCCGGGCCTGACCGGCGATGTCGGGTCGTGCCGGCGGCCCCCTGCACGCCGGCACGACCCGCGGCACAGCAGTCCGGGGCGCCACTGCTGTGGCGCAACGGGCCTGCCGAGGTCGTCAGCCCGTGGGCGGCGCAGGGGCCGTGACGGCCGGTGCAGGCGACGCGGACGTCGGGGGCGGTGTGTCCGTGACGGGGGGCGCCGGCAGGCGCGGCGGGGCAGGCGCGGCGGGAATCCCCTGCGACCGCGGGGTCGGCGCCGCTGACGGCACCGCCACCACCAGCGGCGCCGGCGGGACTAGCACGCAGCCTCCGGTGGTCGGGTCGAATTCCAGCGTGCCCCGCGGGTAAGGGTGCTGCGGCCCCGCCGGGTCACTGAAGAACAGGCCCTTCGAGTCGTAGCTGCCACACATCGAGCCGCCCGACACGTCGATCGAGACGCCGTCCTGGTCGAACAGGTACACACCCGTGAGCGGGTTGCCCGCCGAGTCGACGGGCCGGATGTCGCGGATCTGCCGCTCGGAGTCCTGCCACAGCCCCGGCTGGTACGCCGACGGCGACGCGTAGGTCGTCGACCCGCCCGCCGCGAACGCCACCGTGAAAAGCATGGTGAGCAGCACCGCCGCGGCGAGCCCGTTGAGGGGCACGACCGCCCACAGCCAGCGCCGGTCACGGCGGGTGCGGTGACCGATCCAGACCGACAGCGGCGCGGCCACCAGCGTGAGCAGCGCGGCCGCGATCCCGCCGAAGCCGAACACGGCGAGCAACAGCACCGCAGCAGCGAACGCCCTGGCCAGCCACCAGGCCGGTTGAAGCGAGGCCAGGAAGTCGGCGACGGATCCCGCGGCCGTACCGGCGCCGGGATGGAACGCGCGGAAGCGACGCACCGGCGCCAGGGCGGCCACGCTGGACACCTGCGGCCCGTCGCGCCCCAGCAGCGGCAGCGCGAGCAGAGTGAACAGCGCGCCGAACAGGACGATCTCGGGCCGCCCGACGAGCGCACCGAACGTCACGAACAGCGTGGACGCCACCAGGCCGGCCACGGCCAGCCGGGCGGTCCCGCCACCGCGGCGCTCGGGCCCGGCCGCGGCCGGGGGTGCGGGGTATCCGGCCGCCGCGCGCAGCTCGGCCGCGTAGGTGGCGGGGGTGCCGAGCCGGGCGGTGAGCGCGGCGAAGTCGGGGTCGCCGTCCAGCTCATCGGTCAGGTCGGCGAGGTGCGCGCGGACGTCGTCGAGGATCTCGCTCACCTCGTGCGCCGGCAGGTCGGCCAGCGCGGCCCGCACCCCTGCCAGGTACTCGTCCACCGGGCCGGGCGCGACCTGCACCGTCGGCGCCTGCGGGTTGTCGTCGGCGCCGGTCATGCCGCCCCCACCAGACCTTCCATCGTCTCGGCGAACGCCCGCCATGTCTTCGCGGTATCCCGCAGCCGCTCGCGACCGGTGCTGTTCAGGCTGTAGTACTTCCGGTGCGGGCCCTCCTCGCTCGGCACCACGTATGACGTGAGCAGGCCCGCGTTGTAGAGCCGCCGCAGCGTCCCGTAGACCGACGCGTCGCCCACGTCCTCCAGCCCGGCCGCGCGCAGCCCGCGCACCACCTCGTAGCCGTAGCCGTCCGCGCGGTCCAGCACGGCCAGCACCGCCAGGTCGAGCACTCCTTTGAGGAGTTGGCTCGTGTCCATGTCCGGCCCCCTTCCTGTGCGGTGCACAGTACTACGCGATGCGCGGTAGTGCGACAACTGTAGGAGTTCGGCGATGCGTGCCAACCTGCGGGCTACGCTTCACGGAGGTCAGTACACGAGTGCAGGAGGTGGCATGTCCGTCGTCGACAACGCGATCTACGTCGATGGCCGCCGGGCCGCCGTCCCCGAGTCGCTCGACCACACCTTCGAGGAGCTGCGCGCCTGCTCCGACCAGGGGCACAGCTTCTGCTGGATCGGTCTCCTGCGCCCGACTCCCGACGAGATCCAGGCCGTCGCCCAGGAGTTCGAGCTGCACGGGCTGGCCGTCGAGGACACCGTCAACGCCCACCAGCGGCCCAAGCTGGAGCGCTACGGCGACGTGCTCTTCGTGGTGCTGCGCCCCGCGCGGTACGTCGATCCCGTCGAAGTGGTGGAGATCGGCGAGATCCACCTGTTCCTCGGCCCCGATTTCGTCATCACCGTGCGGCACGCCGAGGAACCCGACCTCAAGGAGGTGCGCAAGCGCCTCGAGGCCGACCCGCGGCTCCTCGACGACGGCCCGTGGGCCGTGCTCTACGCCGTGCTGGACAAGGTCGTCGACGACTACGGGCCCGTGCTCGACGGCCTGCAGGACGACATCGACGAGATCGAGGTGCAGGTCTTCGGCGGCGACCCGGGCGTGTCGAAACGGATCTACCAGCTCAGTCGCGAGGTCATCGAGTTCCAGCGCGCGGTGGAGCCGCTGCGCGACATCTTCGACGAGCTGCGGACCCGCCTGAAGGGGCAGGCCAGCGAGTCGGACCTGGAGCTGCGCAGGGCGCTGCGCGACGTCGCCGACCACGCCACCCGCGTGCTGGAGCGCGTCGAGGCGTTCCGGGAGCTGCTCTCCAACATCCTCCAGGTCAACGCCGCACTCGTCGCGCAGCGTCAGAACGAGGAGATGGCCCGCATCACGGAGGCCGGTTTCATCCAGAACGAGCAGGTCAAGCGCATCTCCTCGTGGGCGGCGATCCTGTTCGCCCCCACCCTGGTCGCGTCGATCTACGGGATGAACTTCAAGAACATGCCCGAGCTGAGCTGGCCGTTCGGCTATCCCTTCGCGCTGCTGCTGATGGTGCTGCTCGCCCTCGCGCTCTACACCGTGTTCAAGCGGCGCGGCTGGCTCTGAGCGGCCGCCTCGGAGCCGCATCAGGACGCCGTCAAGGGCGCCCCGGCGGTCGTCAAGGTGCGGCGAAGCACCCTGCCTGAACGGCACGGCGCGGAGCACAACAGACGCGTGACTCTCGCCGATCTAATCCCGTCCCTCCGCACCAGCCTTTCCAGCAGGCTCGAGCCCGGCCTGTGGCCGGAGACGGCCCGCACCACGTGCGAGGGACAGTTGCTCGTCGGCGGCGTCGACCTCGCCCACCTCGCGGCGCGGTTCGGCACCCCGGTGATCGCGTTCGACGTCACCGACGTCCGCTCGCGCTGCCGCGCCTACCGGGCGGCTCTGCCTGATGTGGAGATCGCCTTCGCCGGCAAGGCATTCCTCTGCAAAGCCATGGCCCGGCTGGCCGACCAGGAAGGACTCGCGCTCGACGTCTGCTCCGGCGGTGAGGTCGCGGTGGCCGCGGCAGGCGGCTTCCCCGCGTCGCGGATGGTGCTGCACGGCAACGTGAAGACCGACGAGGACCTCAAGATCGCGTTCGCCGCCGGCGTCGGGCGGATCGTGATCGACTCACTCGACGAGATCGCCGCGCTGGCGACGCTCGCGCCCACCCGCCAGCAGGTGTTGCTGCGGGTCGTACCCGGCGTCGACGCGGGCACGCACGCCGGGCTCACGACCGGCACCGAGGATCAGAAGTTCGGGCTGTCCATCGCCACGGGAGCTGCCGCCGACGCCGTTCGCCGGGTGCTCGCGCGCCCCGAGCTGGAGCTGGTCGGGCTGCACTGCCACCTCGGCTCGCAGGTGCGGGAAGTGCGCCGGTACACCGAAGCCGCGCGGCGGATGGTCGCGTTCCTCGCCGAGATCGCCCGCGAGCACGGCGTCGAGCTCCCGCAGCTCGACATCGGTGGCGGGCACGCCGTCCCGTACGCCGCGGGCGAGAACGCGTTCGACCTGACCTATTTCGGGCGCACGGTGCCTGCGATCGTCGCCGCCGAGTGCCGCGACGCCGGTCTGGAGGTGCCACGGCTGACGGTGGAGCCGGGGCGTGCGCTCGTCGCCAGGGCGGGCGTGACCGTGTACCGGGTGGCGGCGGTGAAGCGTGGGCTGCGGCGCACGTTCGTGGCCGTCGACGGCGGGATGAGCGACAACCCGCGCCCCGCTCTCTACGGCGCTCGCTACCCGGTGCGGCGCTTCGGGCGACCGGTGCGGTTGCCCTCCGCGCCCGTCACGGTGGTCGGGCGGCACTGCGAGTCCTCGGACGTGCTGGCCGAGGACGTGCTCCTGCCCGCCGACGTCGCCGCCGGTGACCTGCTCGCGGTGCCGTGCAGCGGCGCCTACCACAGCTCGCTCGCCTCGAACTACAACCAGACGGGCCGGCCGCCGGTGGTCGCGGTGGCGAGCGGCGCCGCCGTGCCGATGCTGCGCCGGGAGACGATCGAGGACCTGCTGCTGCGCGATGCCGGTTGAATGGCCGTGCGGCTGGTCAGGAGTGTGGGTTACGCGGCTTCGGCTGGCAGCGCGGGCAGCTGAACGAGCTGCGGTTCATGAACGCGTCGCGGCGGACCGGCGTGCCGCATCGCGGGCAGGGACGGTCGGCCTGGCCGTATACCGCGAGCGCGCGGTCGAAGTACCCCGACGCCCCGTTCACGTTGACGTACAGCGCGTCGAAGGACGTGCCACCCGCCGCGAGCGCCTCGGCCATCACCTCGGTGGCGGCCGCGAGCACCTCCCGCCCCTGCTTGCGCGTTAGCGACTCGGTGGGCCGGGCCCAGTGCAGGCGGGCGCGCCAGAGGCCCTCGTCGGCGTAGATGTTGCCGATGCCCGACACGACGGTCTGGTCCAGGAGCGCACGCTTGAGGCCGGTGCGGCGGCGCCGGATGCCGGCGACGGCGGCGTCGAGGTCGAACGCGGGGTCCATCGGGTCGCGGGCGATGTGGGCCACCGGCTCGGGGAGCAGGCCACCTCCCGCGGCGGGCACCAGAGGGTGCACCGACAGGCCGCCGAACGTCCGCTGGTCGACGAACCGCAGCTCGGGCCCGTCGTCGGCGAAGCGGACGCGGATGCGCAGGTGCTTCTCGTCAGGCCGCGAGGAGTCGGCCACCAGCATCTGGCCGCTCATGCCGAGATGCGCGAGCACGGCGTCACCGGGCGGACCGAACGCGGAGCCCGCATCCACGCCGCCCGGGGCGCCGCCGTCGAGGTCGAGCCACAGGTACTTGCCGCGGCGGCGGGCACCGGTGATGGTGCGGCCGGCCAGCCGCGCGGCGAAGTCCGCGCCGCCCGCCACGTGCCTGCGCACCGCGCGCGGATGCGCGACGAGGACCTCGGCGATCTTGCGGTCGATCACGTGGTCGGCCAGCCCGCGGCGGACGACCTCGACCTCGGGGAGCTCGGGCACGGCTACGTCGCCTGGATCCGAGAGCCGGTCAGGCCGGGCCGGACGAGGCGTGCTCGCCTGCGGCGGCCTCGGCAGTGAGCGTGCGCCACGCCAGCTCGGCGGCCTTCTGCTCGGCTTCCTTCTTCGTGCGCCCGTCGCCGGAGCCCAGCTCGCGGCCGGCCACAACGGCCGTTGCGGTGAAGGTCTTGAGGTGGTCGGGTCCGTCCTCGGTGATGCGGTACTCCGGCACACCGAGGTCGGCCGACGCCGTCAGTTCCTGCAGGCTCGTCTTCCAGTCGAGCCCGGCGCCGAGCAGCGGCGCACCCTCCATCAGGGCGTGGAACAGCCGGTGGACCAGGTAGCGGGCCGTCTCCAGCCCGTGCTCCAGGTACACGGCACCGATCAGGGCCTCGGTGGCGTCGGCGAGAATGCTCGCCTTCGTGCGCCCGCCGGTCAGCTCCTCGCCGCGACCGAGGTACAGGTGCGCACCGAGGCCGTCGTCGCCGAGTGCGGCAGCCACACCCGCCAGCGCGTGCATGTTGACGACGCTGGCGCGCAGCTTGGCCAGCTGCCCCTCGGGGAGTTCCGGGTGGTCGCGGTAGAGCCGCTCGGTGACGACGATCGACAGCACCGAGTCGCCGAGGAACTCCAGCCGCTCGTTGGTGGGCAGCCCGCCGTTCTCGTACGCGTAGGACCGGTGGGTCAACGCAAGGGTGAGCAGGTCTTCGGAGACCTCTACCCCGAGGGACGAGACGAGGGGCCCGCGATCGTCCACGGGCCCCTGCGGGCCGCGATCCGCCATTCGGCGCGGATCAGGCCGGCGTGACGACCTGGCGGCCGTCGTAGGTGCCACAGGTGGGGCAAGCCATGTGCGGCGGCTTGGTGGCCCGGCAGGCGCGGTTCGAGCACGTGACGAGGGTGGGGGCAGCGGCCTTCCACTGCGCCCGGCGCGAGCGCGTGTTCGACCGCGACATCCGGCGCTTCGGAACAGCCACGTCATATCTCCTAGCAGTACGGGGGCCCTGGGGGGCGCTAATCGGCGGACAGGCGCTCACGCAGAGCGGCCCATCGAGGGTCAAGTGTCTCATGCCCGTGGTCGGGCGCGAGGTCGGCCCGCTTCTCCCCGCATTCCGGGCACAGACCGGGGCAGTCGGGGCGGCACAGCGGAGCCAGTGGGAGGGCCAGCACGACGGCGTCACGCACTGTCTGCTCGACGTCCACCATCTCGTCGACCACGCGGGGCAGCTCGTCCTCGTCGGTGGTCTCGTCGGTGACGCTGTCCGGGTAGGCGAAGAGCTCGGAGACCTCCACCTCGACCTCGTCGGTCAGCTCGTCGAGGCAGCGCGCGCACTCACCGGTCAGCGCTGCCTGCACCGTGCCCGAGATGTAGACGCCCTCGGTGACCGACTCGAGCCGCACGTCCAGCTCGATCGGCTCGCCCGCAGGCACCGCGATGGTGTCGAGCCCGAGCCGCGCGGGCTCGGCGGGAGCACTGATGGTGCGCTGGTAGGTCCGCATGCTCCCCGGGCGCCTGCCCAGCTCCCGCGTACCGAAGACCCACGGGCTCGCCGGGTCGGGATGGCCGGGGGTGGGGTGGTGCGTACTCACGACATCCAGAGTAGGCGCCTCACGAAATCCGCACCGCTCTCCTACCTCCCGGTGAACTCGCGGGCCGCCACCTGGGGGTCGAGTGCGGGACCGGCCGGGAGCAGCCACGGCGAGCGCGTTGCGGGCTGTCCGTCACCGCCAACGCGATCGACCACACCCTGAGCGCCGCACTGCGGGTGGTCGCCACCAACGGGGAGCTCGTCGAGCAGGCCACGGCCGCGCTGGTGCGCGACGGGCACGCCACCCCGCTGGCCGGGGAGCAGAGCGCCGGTGTGGTGGCCACCCTCCCCCTCGGCGGCGGCGCCCGCTCCCTCGCCGACCTCGTGAACCAGGTGCGCTCATGATCACCACCGATGCCCTGCCGTCCGTGCGATGGCGCGCGGCCGAGGACGTCACCGCCGTGCTCACCGTGCCGCCCGCAGGCGTGCTCATCGGCGCCGACGCCGAGCTGGCGCCGGTGGTGCTACCGGCGCTCGGCCCGGCCGTCACCCGGCTGGGCGTGCTCGGCGACCAGCGCATCGCCGCTCGGACCTGCCCGCGGCGCCTCCCGTGGAGCTGGGCGACCGCCCGCTGTGCACGGTGGTGCACGTCGCCGCGGGCGTGCCCGCCGCGTCGGAGTTCTGGCCCGCCGTCGACGGCGTGGTCATCGCCGGCCAGGGCCACGGGAGCCCGCTCGGCGCTGTGCTCGGCCGCCCGGACGCAGGCGAGCTGGACTCGATCGGCCCCGGCGAGCTGGGCGTTCTCGACCGCCACCGGGTGGTGGCGGCCACCCCGATCCTCGCCGACACCGAGCGGGAGATGCTCCTGGCACGCTGACGGCATGAGCAGTGCGACCAGCGGCATCGACTTCGCCGCCGCCCGCGTACACGCCATCCCCATGCGCACCCGGTTCCGGGGCATCACGGTGCGCGAGGGGATGCTGATCGAGGGCCCGGCCGGGTGGGGCGAGTTCTGCCCGTTCCCCGAGTACGGAGACGCCGAATCCGCGGCGTGGCTCGCGACCGCTGTGGAGCAGTGCACGGTGGGCTGGCCGGAGCCGGTGCGTGATCGCATCCCGGTCAACTGCACGGTGCCGGTGGTCGACCCGCACCGCGCGCACGACATCGTCACCGCATCGGGGTGCGGCGCCGCCAAGGTCAAGGTCGCCGACCACCCGGAGTCGCTCAGCGAGGACCTCGCCCGCGTCGAGGCCGTGCGGGACGCCCTCGGGCCGGCGGGAGCGGTCCGGGTGGACGCCAACGCCGTGTGGGACGTCGACACGGCCGTCACCCACATCCGCCTGCTCGACAAGGCCGCGGGCGGGCTGGAGTACGTCGAGCAGCCCTGCGGCACGATCGAGGAGCTGGCCGCCGTGCGCCGGCATGTCGACGTGCGGATCGCCGCGGACGAGTCGATCCGGCGTGCCGAGGACCCGCTGCGGGTGGCGGTCGCCGGCGCCGCCGACATCGCGGTGATCAAGTGCACCCCGCTCGGCGGGGTGCGGCGCGCGCTGCGGGTGGCCGAGGCAGCCGGGCTGCCGTGCGTCGTCTCGTCGGCGCTGGAGACGAGCGTCGGCCTGGCTGCCCAGCTCGCCTTGGCGGGGGCGCTGCCCGAGCTCGACTTCGCCTGCGGGCTCGGCACGCTCACGCTGCTCGACGGCGACGTCGTGGCCGACGGGGCGGCGCTGCACTCGGTGGACGGTTACCTGCGGGTGCCACGCACGCCACCGGCGCCCGATCCCACGCTGCTCGAGAAGTACGAGCTCACCGACCCGCAGCGGGCCGCATGGTGGCACGAGCGCCTGGCGCGGGTACGCGCGGAGCTATAGAGGAGGGTCCGGGTGGGACCCATCGATCACCGACCCCACCCGGACGCCGGACTGCTGCTGCTCAGCGACCGCCGAGCACCCCGGGGCCGAGGTCGGTGGGCCCCCCGGTCCACACGTCGGCGTCCTCCACAACCTCGGTGCCGGCGGTCGACTGCTCCTTCGCCTTTCCACGGGTGCCCCGTCCGGTGGCGCCCCAGACACTCGCCGGCTCCGAGACCATCCGCTTGCGACCGCGCTTGCCACCGCGCCCGCCGGCAGCCGCACCCATGCCCATGGGCGCCATCCCGCCGCCCATCGGAGGCAGGTACCCGTACCCCGCAGCCGGAGCCGCCGGGCCGGACGCCGCGCCTACGGCCGGCGCCGCGGACGGGTTGCCCGAGGCGATCGCGTTGAACCGCTGCGCCGTCTCGGCCCGCAGGGCGAGGTTCTGAGCCGCGCGCTGCCGCAGCTGCGCGCCGGCCGGGTTGTTGCCCATCAGGCTGGGCGGGATCATCCCCCCGTAGAACGGGGCGAAGCCCGCGGGACCTCCCGGCGCCGGAGCGGAGAACGCCGGTGCCAGCGGGACCGACCCCGGCCCGCCGCCCGCTTCGCGCCACCGCACCGCCCGCTGGAACCGGTGCCGGACTACCGGCTCGACTGAGCCTGCGCCGGCGGCTGGGCGCCTGTCTGCCGGCTTCCGGCCTGCTGCGCGAACCGGTCGGACAGCAGTGCAGCCAGCGTGAGGAAGGCGTCGTGCGTGGCGGGCCGGATGCGCTCGAGGTCGATCCGCGCGCCCGTGGCGAGGTGCGGGTCGTGCGGCACCTCGACCACCGCGCGGCAGCGCCCCTCGAAGTGGCGGCGCACCGCCTCGGTGTCGATGTGCTTGGTGGAGCGGTCGCAGCTCAGCACGACGACGGAGTCCGCTACCCGGTCGGCGTGGCCGTGCACGATGAGCCAGTCGAGCGTCTTGTCCGCGCGCCCGGCCCCGTCCGCGTTGGGGGTCCCGACGATCACGAGGCTGTCGCACTGCGCGAGCGTGCCCTCCATCGCGGAGTGCACGAGTCCGGTGCCCGAGTCGGTGATCACGATGTCGTAGAACCGCCGGAGCACCGCGCAGACGCGCTCGTACTCGTCACGGTCGAACGCTGCGCTCATCGCCGGGTCCTGCTCTGACGCCAGCACCTGCAGTCGCCGGGCCAGGCTCGTGTAGCGGGCGACGTCCGCCAGCGAGCGCAACGAGTCGATGTCACCGAGGAGGTCGCGCACGGTCACCTGCACCTCGCCGGTGAGCCGCTCGGCGAGGGTGCCCGCGTGGGAGCCGGCATCGAGCGCGACGACCCGGTCGCCGCGGCTCTCCGCCAGCACGAGCCCGAGGCACGCCGCGACGGTGGTCTTGCCGACGCCGCCGTTGATCGAGCCGACGGCGATCTGGTGCGGGCCGGGCAGCGGCCGGCGGATCCGGCGCACCATGTCGCGGCGGGCGAGCTCCTCGGGCGCGATCCCCGGGTTGATCAGCCCGTTCGAGGCCGTGTACAGCAGGCCCCGCCAGCCGCCCTCGGGGCGGTCGGTGCGGGCGCGCACGATCGTGTCCTCGGTGAATCCGGAGCCCGCCTGACCGCCGTCACCGGGCGGGGGCGCTGCGGCCGCGGCCACGGGGGCCGGCGGGGGCAACTCGGTCCGCGGTTCGGGGGCCACGGGCGCGGCGACGGGGGGCGGGCTCTCGACCGGCGCCGGGGCGCCGTGCTGGGCTCCGGTCCGGCCGCGACGGCGGCGCCCGGCCCTGCCCGGCGCTAG
>NZ_BAAAJG010000015.1:288421-468854 GCF_039526725.1 Pseudonocardia aurantiaca | reverse complement strand
ACACAGCCTCGTTCAACACGAGGCCCGTCAGCATGCGCACCGACCGACTTGACAAGACCTACAGCCAGCTAGGGAAATTGCAGTCCGTCGGTCTGGCCTGGTGCCGACCAGCAACTCGCGTCCTCGCCGCTCTGTTCGAGCGTGAACCGCGACCACTCGTTGGAGAGGTCGAACCAGCTCTGCGCATTGCGTTCGAGATTGACGTTGTGACCGGAGTCGGGCAGCTCCGCCACCGTCAGGCAGCGCTGTGCGCGGCCCGTGTAGTAGGCGCTCTCGTCCTGACGGACGGCTGCAACGTCGCTGCACCGGTTCGCGCTGCTCGATCCCCCGCACAGCAGTGCGTCGTACTGGCCGACCACGCCGAGGACCGGCACCGTGATGTTGCGCGTGACTCCATAGACGACCGACGACGCCACTCCGTCACACAACGTCGGCGTCAGTGCGCATGCGGCCTGGCTCACCGGCCGCAACACGCCGGGGAGCTCTTGAGCGAACACACCGGCGGCCTCGGCCGCGGTGGCTGTCTCCTTGTGCGCCTCGTCGGTGTCGATGACGGCGGGATCGGTGTTGGGGAGGTGGTAGAAGGAGCTCCCGCGCGTGCCGGGCCGGGTGGTCAGGTAGCCGGGGTCGACGACGCTGCCCAGGAACCGCGGGTCGAGAGCAGCCGGGTAGAGGGTCGCGACGAACTTCGTGACTCCGAGCGGATCGAAGCTGTGCAGGATGCCGGAGGCAACGACGGCGTCGACGTCGTGGTACGTGCCGGCCTCGTACCAGGCGATCAGCGATCCGAGCGAATGGCCGACGATCGCCACCTTGCCGTACCGGACCCCGTCGACCGACCCGGCCCGTAGTTGCGTGATGGCCTGGTGGATCGTGTGGGCGTTGGACTCGATCGTCACCTGGGTGTTGAGCGGACGGGTACTCCGGCCGATGCCGATCCGGTCGAAGGTGAACGTCGTGAAGCCGGCACGAGCGGCAGCGCGCACATACGAGTACGTGTCGGGCTGGTAGGGGAAGTCCCAGTACGACGGCCCGTACGCGGTGCCGGACACGAGGACCTGAACCGCGCCCTCGAGGGTGTCGACGTGGGTCGTCGGGTAGCACACCTGCCCGGCGAGGTGGGCGGTCTGGGCGCCTCTCGCAGTGAGCGCGACTGGCACCTCGACGGATCGGCAGTCCGGGATCTCGGTCTCCGCCCAGGCAGTGGCGTGGGCCGAGGCCGACATGACGGAGCAGACCTGGACGAAGACCGCCAGCACCGCGCCTACGGCGAGTACCGCGCGGCCCGACCAACGACCACGGAACATGCCTGCTCCCCCCACCCCTGTGCCACGGCGCCGATAACCAACCATCGTTTGGTGAACGGGGTCAAGCGCGACACGCATCGAGCGCGTTCGACGTGACTCCGGCCGGCCAGGGCCGCCCGCACGCCGAACCCCGACGGCCGACTCTTCGGACAAGTCACTTCCCGAACCCACCGCGACCCTCGGGGACCGGATCCGGGCGCCGACGACGTCGATGCTGCGTCCGCCGTGTGCGCAACAACGCGATCTGTGACGCGCGATCGGACGCCCCCCGATCACCGCCAGTCCCTCCGAGGTCGCTGCGAGGAACGGTTTGACCAAAGTGAACGGTGCCGACAGTCCATTTGACGCGTCGATGTTCCCTGCTCGTTCGATCAGCTCGATCCGGTGCATCGGCCCGTTCTGCGCGACGAGGGCGAACCGGCCGTCGGGCAGGACTGTCGGACCGGCCGCGATCGGCTTCGTCCCGGCTCGGCGGCCAGTAGCGCTCCCTGCTACTCGTAGACGACGGCTCCGGTCTCGTGCCGGGTCACCCAGTCCCAGTCGATCTCCACCCCGAGCCCGGGGCTCTGCGGGACGGGGACGTGCCCGTGCTCGTCCACCGATTCCAAGTCGTCGGAGTACCCGTCGGCGTACACCCGGCAGTGCTTGCTGCGGCGGTCCAGGTGCGGCGCCACGAGGCCGAGCTCGTAGTAGTTGGTGTTGCGGATCGCCGCCATGCAGTGGCGATGCGCCGGACCTGGCGCGTGGATCTCGCAGTCGAGGCCCAGCGCCTCCGCGGCGTGAGCACGCTTCATGACCCCGGTGATCCCCATGTCGTAATCCGCGTCGGCCCGGACGAAGTCGCTCCCGTCCGCGAGGACCTGGTCGATGTGCAGCTCCAGGCCGCGCACGTGCTCACCGAGCAGGATCGGCGTGCGGATCATCTGGCGCAGCTTCCGGTGCGCGAAGGCCGAGAGGCCCCCGTCCTTGTACGGGTCCTCGATCCAGAAGTACCCGGCCTCGTCGCAGGCCCTGCCGACCTTCAGCGCGTCGCCGAACGTGTTGTACTCGCAGGCCGGGTCCAGCATGAGGTCCATGTCGTCGCCGACCGCCGCCCGCGTCGCCAGGACGGCCGCCACCTCACGCCCCATCGGGCCGTTCCCCCATCCGTGGATCTTGAACGCGGGGTAGCCCATCTCCTTGCACCGCACGGCGAAGTCCGCGAACGCCGCAGGGCTGTCGAGGCCACCGTTCTCGTCGCCGTGGTAGGTGGACGCGTACGCCGGCAGGCTGCTCCGGAACCCGCCGAGGAGCTCGTAGACCGGAGCCCCGTACGCCTTCCCGGCGATGTCCCAGAGCGCGATGTCGATCGGCCCCATGCCGAAGCGGTCGTGCTTGCGCAGCGCGCGCTTCAGGTCGTTCCAGATCTTCTCCCGCTCCAGGGCGCTGCGCCCGATCAGGTACGGCGCGACCATCGCCACCTGCGCGTAGGCGACGGAGTCGCCGCCCACGTACTCGCCGGTGATCCCGTCGGACGTCTCGATCGTGAGCACGTGGTCGGTGTGCGTCAGGCGGCTTCCCGCCATGTACACCTTGTTGAAGCCGTTGTAGTCCAGCCCGAGACCGGGCATCTCCCACTCGAACCGGCGCACTGTCAGCCGGCGGATCTTCAGGTCACGCTGGGCCACGCTGTGGACTCCGTTCCCTCAGGCCGATCGGGTGTTCGTTCCTCGTGTACGAGGTCGTCTCATTCGGCGGCGTCGTCCCACAGGCCGGGCGCGGACGGGGCGGCGACCATCCCGTCGGGACCCACCTCGGGGTTGGGCAGGATCGGGTTGCCCATGACGAGGGCCTCGTAGTAGGTGGTGTTCGGGATCGCCATGCACAGGTGCCGGTGCACCACCCCGCCTCCGTGCACCTCGGCGCGAAGCCGGAAGGACTCGGCGAGGTGCGCGATACGCATCGCGCCAGTGACACCGCCCTTGAACGTCGCGCTCGTCCGGACGAAGGAGGCGCACCCGGCAGCAATGAAGTCGGCGGTGTTCATGTGCGCACCGTCGGAGGTCTCGGCGACGTGCAGCGGGATGTCGACGCGCTCCGCGAGCCACCGGTACGCCGTCACGCTGAACTCGCGGATCGGCTCCTCGTACCAGAGGAACCCCGCATCCCCCAACGCGCGCCCGAGGTACACCGCATCGGGCAGGTCGAAGCCCGCCGACCCGTCGTACATCAGCGGGACGTCGTCGCCGACGTGGGCGCGCAACTTCTGGCCGAGCTCGGCGTCGCGGCGCGCGTCGCCCCAGGCGTGCAGCTTGATGGCGGGGTAGCCGGCCTCGAGGCACTGGTCGGCGATGTCGAGGTACTCCTCGACCGACCCGTACGTGACGGTGCTGGCGTACGCCGGGATCGCCGCGCGGAAGCCGCCGAGGAGCTTCCACACGGGTAGCCCCGCCGCCTTGCCCGCCAGGTCCCAGAGCGCGATGTCGACCAGGCCCAGGGCGTAGACGGGGAACTCCTCGATCCGGTCCAGCTCCCACATCCGATGCCACAGGAACTCACGCTCCAGCGCGTCGGCACCGACGAGATCCGGGGCGATCCGCCGTTCGACCAGGTCACGGACGATAACGCCGCGCCGGGTGTGCGCCTCGCCCACGAGTCCGTCATCGGTCCGGATGCGCAGGACTCCTGCGGTGTGGGCGGGCTCGGAACCGGGGAGGCCCTGGCGCCAGCGGAACGTGGGCGCCGCCGGCCGGTCGACCAGCTCAACCTCAACACTGATGATCTTCACGAACGCTCCCTCACGAGTTGCCGGCGATGATCGACCGGAGGCTGTCGACCATGACTCCGGCCGCCTCCTCGACCGGCTTGCGGCCGACGAGGACGTTCTGCGTCTCCACCAGCACGACCGTGTCCATCCAGCCCTGGAAGCCGCGGAAGAACGTCGGCGTGCCGCCGATCGAGACGGCCTGGGTGGCGGCCTCGTAGAGCGGGTTGCCGATGATGAACGGGTCCTTCTGGGCGGCCGTCGCCGTCGGCCAGTACCCCGTCGCCTTCAGGAAGTCCAGCTGTGGCTGCGGGCTGGCCCAGTGCGTCAGCCAGGCGAAGGCGGCGTCGGGGTTGTGCGTGCTCGTCATGACCCCGTTGCCGCCGGGCAGGATCCAGGTGCTCTCGAACTGCGCCTTCGGCAGCACCATGGTGCGGACCTGCTCCATCGGCCGCAGCGCGTTCTGCACCGACTGCAGCGACCCGGTGTGGTGCAGAAGCATCCCCGTGCGGCCGGTCAGGAACGACTGGAAGACTTGGTTGTAGCTGTCGTTGGGCGCGCTCGGCGGTACCGCGTGGTCCTGGGTGAGGAGGCCCGTGTAGATGCGCAGCGCCGCCACTGCCGCATCGAGGTCGAGGGTGGCTGTCTTCCCGTCGGGCGTCGTCAGCGGCCCGTTGTAGGCGTTGATCACCTTGATGATGGCCGCTCCGCCGCCCGCTCCGCCGCGCATCCCGAAGCCGTAGCGATCCTTGCCGGGGTCCGTGATCGCCTTCGCGACCTGCCGGAACTCGTCCCACGTCCGGGGCGGCGCGGCGATCCCGGCCTCCTCGAACCAGTCGGCGCGGTAGTAGATCCAGTCGACGAAGGCCAGCGCGGGCAGGGCGTAGAGCTTCCCATCCACCGTGAACGGGTCGAGCATCTTCCGGTCGAACTCCCCGAGCCCGTCCCAGTTGTCGGCGAACCCGGTGAGGTCGGTGAGGCCGTTCATCCCCGCCATGTCCGGGAACCGTTCCATCAGGGCCATGACGGTGTCCGGTCCGCTGTTCGACTGGACCGCCGTCGTGAACTTGGTCATGAAGTCGGCGTTGGGCACCGCTTCGACCTGGAAGTCGACGTTCGGGTAGGCCCCCTTGAAGGAGTCCACGACGGACTGGAAGCCCCGGCGCTCGTCCTCACCGGTGAAGCTGTTCCAGTAACTGAGCGCGCCCTTGACATCGGCCGGGTTCAGCGTCCCGGCCGATGGGGCGGGCGCCTGCGCCGCCGGTTCCGCGACGCAGCCGGCGAGCGCGAGGCCGGCCCCGCTCGCAGCCATGAGACGGAGGAAGTCCCTGCGGGTCGACACGCCGTTGTGCATCGAAACCCTCCTTCTGAGGATGAACCGTGATGAGTGCGCGAGGCCGGTCCGGCTCCGCTAGTCCTTCAGCCCGCCCGCGGTGAGGCCGGCGATCATTGCCCGGCCTGCGAACGCGAACGCGACGACCACCGGCAACAGGCTCAGCACGGCCGCCGCGGTCAGCTGCCCCCACGGCAGCTGGAACTCGCCGATCAGCAGCCGCATCCCGACCGGCCACGTCCGGGACGCGGTGGTGGAGGTGAGGAGCAGCGCGAACAGCACCTCGTTCCAGGCCTCGATCGCGACGAGGATCGCGGTGGCCGCGAGCCCGGGCCGCACGAGCGGCAGGACCACCCGGAACAGCGCCCCCAGCCGCGTGCACCCGTCGACCCGCGCCGCGTTCTCCAGGTCGACCGGCAGCGCGTCGAAGAAGCCCTTCATGAACCACACGGCGGCCGGGAGCGTGAAGGTGGTGTAGGTCAGCGCGAGGGCGAGGCGGGTGTCCAGCAGGCCGAACTGCTGCATGACGATGAACAGCGGGATCAGCAGCAGAACGCCGGGGATGATGCGGATGCCCAGATAGATCATCAGCACCGCGCCCCGCCCGCGGAAGCGGCTGCGGGAGAGGCTGTACGCGGCGAACGTCGCGAGCGTCAGGCTGATCGCCACCGTCATCGCACTCACGACCAGGCTGTTGAACATCAGCTGGGGGAAGTCGGTCTGCCGCCAGGTGGCGATGTAGTTGTCCAGCGTGAGTCCGGCGGGGATCAGGCTCGTGGGGTCGGTGATGATGTCCTGCTCCGGGCGGAACGACGTGTAGCAGGTCCAGGCGATCGGGAAGAGCGCGAAGACCATGAGGGCGATGACCCCGGCGTCCCCCGCCCGCCGGCTGAACCGGCTCCGGGCTCGTGCCGACGGTCGCGTCGATGCGCTCAATCCCTGCCCCCTCCTGCCGTGCGGATGTAGACGATCGAGAAGCCGATGATCAGGACGAGCATCGCGACCGCGATCGACGACGCGTAGCCGAAGTCGAACTTCAGGTACGCCTGCTGGAACGCGTAGAGGGACATGACCTGGGTGGCGTCACCCGGCCCGCCGTTGGTGAGCAGCAGGATGAGCGTGGGCGAGTTCGCCAAGCGGATGCCCTCGAGCAGGCTGGCCACGAGGATGACCGGCCGCAGCAGCGGCATCGTGACGTGGCGGAAATGCTGCCAGCGCGACGCCCCGTCGACCGCCGTGGCGTCCCGCAGTTCCTCAGGGATGCTCTGGAGCCCGGCCAGGAAGAACAGCGTGAAGAACGGGTAGGACCGCCAGAGCTCGACCAGGAGTACACCCCACAGGGCGAGGGTGGGGTCCGCGAAGACACCCTGGCCGCCGGTGTCGACGCCGAGGAGCCCGGCGAACCGGGTCAGGATCCCGAACCGCGGGTCGAGCATGAATGCCCACATGTAGGCGGCCACGACCGGCGGCATGAACCAGGGCAGCATCACGGCGGTGCGCGCGACCCACGTGAGCCGCGAGGCCCGGTTGAGCAGGACGGCGGCGCCGAGGCCGACCAGCATCTGGCTGACCACTCCGGCGACGACGTAGATCACCGTGTTGACCAGGGCCGTGCGGACGGTCTGGTCCGTCAGCAACCGCGCGTAGTTCTCCAGGCCGACGAACGGGCGGCCGAGGCCGGGGCGGTTCAGCACGACGGAGTGCAGGCTGAGCGAGATCCCGGTGGCCAGCGGATACGCGATGAGGGCTATCACCAGCAGCAGGCTGGGCACGAGCAGCGCCCACGCCCACACGGAGCTGCTCCGTCGGCGACGCCGCGTACGGCCGTCGGCCACGCCCGGCGACCGGTGATTCTGGTGCCGTTCCCTCAGCAAAATCGCCACCATTGGCTCCCAGCTGGACGGGATGAAGGGGAGACGCCTCGCAGGGCTGAAGCCCGAGATCGTTGATGAGCGCTAATGATCGAGACGTGAGCCTAGGCACAGCTGGCAACGGCCGTCAAGATGAGTACTATTCATCGACGGTCGTTGTTGAGGTCAACAGCGACCGAGCACGTGCCGCGCCGGACCGCGAGAGATCGGGAGGATGTCGTGGGCTCTGTCCGGTCGACCTACCGTCCCGGTTACGAGGTCGCCGCCGAGCGGATCATCGAGTACATCCAGCGCGAGGGGCTGCAACCTGGCGACCGGCTGCCTACCGAACGCGCGATGGCCGCCGTCCTCGAGGTCAGCCACACCGTGACTCGCGAGGCGATCAAGCTGCTCTCAGCCCGGGGTCACCTCGTGACCCGCCGCGGCGCCGGCATCTTCGTCGCCGAGCCCAGCGAGCAGCTCCCCAGCGAAATCTGGGGAACGATGTTGCTGGACAACCTCGAGCACGTCGAGATGATCTACGAGTCCCGACGCGCGGTGGAGGCCGAGACCGCCCGTCTCGCCGCGCTTCGCGCGACCCCACAGGAGGCGCAGCGGATCCGCGACACCGCGGAGCGCACGGTCACGGCCGCCGCCGAGGACGACTTCGTCGCCTTCTTCACCACGGATGAGGCGTTCCATTCCGCCGTCGCCGCCGCTGCCCACAACATCTTCCTCGCGTCGATCGTCGACAACTTGTTCGGATTGATGCACCGCCTGAAGGCCTTCGGAATCGGGGAAGCACGGGACGCGATGCAACGGGGCGCAGCGGAGCACAGCGCCATCGCCGCCGCCATCCTCCGCGGCGAGCCCGAAGCCGCCGCCGGAGCCATGCACGGGCACATCGAGAACTCGGTGGAGGACTACCGCAGGCTCGTCCGGGAGAAGCTGTTCAGCCGGGCCGAGCCCGAGCAACGCTGAGATCGCGGCGGCGAGGAGAGCGAACCGACACGATGCGCTGATGCCCCCAGAAACTCGTCCTGTTCTCCGAGCTGCCGACGCCCTGGCCGGCCGCCTGACCTACGCAGATTTGATCATTGCGGCGGCCGGAGATGCTCCGACAAACTCGGCGCCTGTGCGGGGGTTCGAGTATGTCGCTCAGGGAAGCGAGAAGTTCTGGGAGATCGGACTGGACGAGGCCACGATCACTGTGCGCTTCGGCCGTATCGGTACCAACGGCGCGACCCAGACCAAAGACCTGGGTACGGAGGGCCGCGCTCGGTGGTGACGCCGGTCCGGTCCGGTTCGTCGCAGGTCACCTCCGCCGCCATGGTGGCGGGATCGACATCGAGCCCACGGCCGTCGTCGCCGGCACGGAGGTGGTCGTGCCCGCCTTCGCCGAGGCCACCGGGCAGACCATCGGGTCAGCGGCGGAGACGGTGACCGATCCCCTCATCGCCGTCGTGAACGAGGCCATCGACCTCTCCGCCGATCTCCTGCACCGCGGCCTCCGCCAGCTGCCGCCGTCGTGGCCACAGCGGGCCGAGCGCACCGCCGAACAACTCCGCCGCGCCGGTCTCATGCGTACCGGCGCAGCCCTGACCGGGCTCGCCGACGCCGTCCGCGCCGGCGCCGCCGACCTCCTCGATCGGTGGGCCGACGTCCACCTCCGCCTGCTCGTGAACGCCGAGCAACTCTGGCCCGGGCAGGGTTCGAGGGGCCGCCGGCGCAGTTCGGCGGCCGCTTCATCCGCATCTCCAGCCTGCTACGAGCAGGCGTTACAGCTCGGTGCGCGCTGTCTCGACGAGGAAGTACGTGCTGGCGGCCGCGACGAGTGCTGCGAGCAGCAGGTACAGCGAGACGATCCACGACTGCCCTCCCGACCAGGCCAGCAGCCATGCTGCGATCAAGGGGGAGAATCCACCGCCGATCGTTTGACCGAGCTGGTAGCCCAGCGATGCGCCGCTGTAGCGGAGCCGGGTACTAAAGAGCTCGGAGATCATCGGGGCGAGCGGACCGTACACCGCGCCACCGGCGGCGAGCACGATCGCCATGCCGAGCCAGATCAATGGCGCCGAGCCTGAATCGATAAGCCAAAAGAACGGGAACGCGAGCACCGCGAGGAGCATCGCACCCCCGATGATGACGGGCCTGCGTCCGACCCGGTCCGAGACGGTGCACGACCACAGGATCGTTCCGATCATGGCCACGGACCCGACGAGGATGCCCACGAGGAACGGCGTGGCAGAAAGGCCGAGGGTTCCGGTTCCGTAGGTGATGAGGAAGACGATCGAGACGTACAGGAGGGTGCCGAAGCCGAAGCTCACACCGCTGGCCAGGAGGATCCGGCCCGGATTGCGCCTGAGCACCGCGATCACGGGCATCTTCTCGGTCGTCGTCGTCGACCGGACTGCCGCGAACACCGGGGTCTCGTCCACGGTGAGTCGGATGATGAGTCCGATCAGGACGAGAACGATCGAGAAGAGGAATGGCAGCCGCCAGCCCCAGACCAGGAATGCGTCGCGCGGCATCGCGGACACCAGCAGGACGGCGAGCGCGGCGAGGAAGAGGCCTGCGGGTGAGCCCGCCGGCACGAATCCGGAGTAGAAGCCGCGCCGGGCGGCGGGAGCCGATTCTGCGACCATGAGCACCGCGCCTCCGTACTCGCCACCGAACGAGAACCCTTGTAGGAAACGGAGGGAGACCAGCAGCACGGGCGCCCACCCGCCGATCGACTCGTAGGTGGGCAACAGCCCCATGAGGAACGTCGAACCGCCGGCGACGGACAGGGTCATCACCAGCATGGACTTGCGTCCGATCCGATCCCCGTAGTGCCCGCAGACGATGCTCCCGAGCGGCCGGGCCACGAAGCCGACCGCGAACGTCGACAGCGACGCCAGGGTTGCGGCCAACGGCGAGAAAGTCGGGAAGAAGAGCGGCCCGAACGCCAGGGTTGCGATGAATCCGTAGAGCAGGAAGTCGTACTGCTCGATGATGTTGCCGGCGACGCTCGACACAACCACTCGCCGCAGTTGACCTGGTGCAGTGAGAGTGTCTTTCGAGTCTGTCATGTGCGTACCACCCATCTCGGATGCAAGGCGACCTCGCGACGAGGCCGCACATCGTCAGTGATCTGCTGCGTTGGAGAACGCATTCGCCCGAGACCAGAAAGCTCTGTCGACTCGACGCACACGGCGGCGGCGGTTCAGCCGCCTCGGCACGCCCTCTCCGCTGGCACCCTATTTTCTACGAAATCGTAGTGATCCGTCAATATTTCGTAGAATGAATTCCCTCAACTGCGGTTGTTCGCAGCGGCGATCACCTCGGCATCCGGGACGTCGCGGTAGAGCCGCTCCACGAGATCGCGCCGACGACGGAGGACACGACGCTGGTTGAGGTAGCCCTTGTCGGTGATCTCGCCGGCGTCGAGATCGGGCGGTTCGGCACACAGCAGCAGCCGAGCGATACGACCGGCCGAGCCGGCCCCGGCACCCACCTCGGCGAGGGCAGCGGCGAGGTGTTTGCGCAGGACGGGGTGGTCGCGCGGTACGTCTGCGTCCGGGGGAAGGCCGCACACCAGCCGGGACTCCGCGATGTTCAGCCACGCGAGAGCCGTGACCTCGTTGCGGTCGTGGCCGGCGAGGACCGCGTCGCTGAGGACCTGGGCCGCGGACAGCAGACGGGTGCGGAGCGTGGCGACGCTGACCCAGGTGCCGGTCGTGAGCTTGAAGTCCTCGGCGATCCGACCGTCGAACATCAGCCCCTGGTTCGGATCCACGTCGTCGACGAGCACGACAGCGTCGCCGGTCCGGTAGAAGCCCTCCTCGTCAAAGGCCGCTGCGGTGAAATCAGGGCGGTTCAGGTAGCCGGGGGTGACGGACGGTCCGGCGATGCGAATTTCGCGCTTGTCCTCGGTGGGAACCAGCTTGAGCGTCACTCCGGGGAGCGGGACGCCGATGCAACCGCAGCGGGCGCCTCCCCAGTGGGCCGAGGTGGCGGCGGGAGCGGTCTCGGTGGTCCCCCATGAGGAGGTGCACGGCACCTCGTGGTCGGCGTGGCGCTCTGCGAGCCGTTCCAGCCGGTCCCACAACGCTTCCGGCAGGGCTGCCGCGGCGTAGAACAGCAGCCGCAGCCTGGAGAAGAAGTGGCGGGCGAGACCAGGGTCGGCCTCCAGGCGCGGGACGAGCATGGCGTAGCCCGCCGGCACGTTGACGTAGATCGTCGGTGCGATCTCCCGGAGCGCGGCTATGGTGTGTTCGAACAGTTCCGGGGCGGGTCGGCCGGAGTCGACGTGAATCGTTCCGCCGTTGGTCAGCGCCATGCCCACGTTGTGGCTGCCGCCGAAGGTGTGGCTCCACGGCAGCCAGTCGACGAGCACCGGCGGCTCCCCTGCCAGGAAGGGCCAGGCCTGCCGCATCATCTGCTGGTTGCTGGTCAGCATCCGCTGGGTCGTCAGCACCCCCTTGGGCCGCCCGGTCGAGCCCGAGGTGAACAGAATCTTCGCGACGGTGTCGGGGGTGATCGCGGCATAGGCCGATGCCGCCTCGGCACCTGCCACAGTGCGCGCCAGCTCCTCGAAGGTCGTCGCACCGGGTCGCCCACCGCGCACGACCGTCTCGTGCACGTCGGGTGTCGTGTCGCGTACGGCGTCGAGTGCCGGTCCGAACTGCCGTGGGTCGGCGGCGAAGACGACGCCCGGCCGGACCAGTTCGGCCATCGCGCGCAGCTGCGCGTGGTCGGACGTGGCGCGTGAGTACGCCACGCTGGCCGGCACCGCCGGGACACCGGCCAGGTAGCAGGCGAGGGTGAGCTGCAGGTGCTCGAGAGAGTTCCCCGACAGCAGCATGACCGGCCGATCGGGTCGCGCACCCCGTTCGAGCAGCCCTTGTGCGAGCGCCTCGGCAGTGGCCCAGGCATCACCGTAGGTCAGCGCCCGTCGTCCGTCCGGCGACGGTTCGGTCACGAGGACCGCGTCCGGCGTCTGCTCGGCGTAGCGGCGCAGCTCCTGACCGAGGTGCTCGGCGTGGGCGCCGAGGGGTTCGGTGGGTCGGAGCAGGACGCTCCCGTCCGCGCGCTGCTCACCGACGATCCGGGGTGGCGCGAAGGTGTCGCGGGTCATGTCAGTCCGCCACCTCGACCACGAGCGCGGCGCCGGTGTCGCCTGCGGCGCACCCGGTGAACAGCCCGACGCCGCCGCCGCGCAGGCGCAGCGTCTCGATCAGCTCGGTGATCGACCGCAGACCGGTCGGGGCCTGCGGGTGCCCGAAGACGAGGCTGCAGCCGTAGGCGTTCATCCTCTCGACGGGGAAGCCGGTCTCGGCGGCGAAGTAGAGGTCGTTGACCGCGAACGGGTTGTGGGTGGTGACCGCCGCGACGTCGGCGATCTCCTTGCCCGCCGAGGCGAGGGCGGCGCGGGCGGCCGGGACGGGAGCCTGCGGCATCCGGCTCTTGCCGACCCGGGCGAACCCGCTGCCGAGCAGGCGCGCCACCCCTTGCCCGCCGGAGATCTCGCGCGCGACCTCGACAGTCGTCACGACGGCCCCCGCGCACCCGTCTGCGGGATGGGTCTGGCTGGCGAAGGTGTGCACGCTGTCGGGGGTGGCCGGGGGCAGCTTGCCGATCGTGTCCCGCTCCTTCGGGCGGACCCCTTCATCCGCATCGAGCGACACGCTGTTCTTCTTCCGCACGATCTCGACCGGCACCAGGTAGCGCTTCTGAAAAGCCCGGTCGTCGGCGAGGGCCGTGGTGTACTGCTGCCACCGCAGGGCGGTCAGGTCGTCGATCTCGTCCCGCGTCACGCCGAGCTCCTCCGCGGCGGCTTCGCCCGCGGCGATCATCGAGGCACCGGCCCAGGGGTCCTTCTCGAAGCTGTGCAGCACCCAGTGCTCCGTCAGCGGTGCGCCGCCCATGCCCGACGGGGAGGGCCAGGACAGTGACGGCCCGTTCGACGTCCGGTCGCTCGTCACGACGAGCTGCGTGCCCGCCCCCGCCGTGACGGCCCCCGCGGCGGCGTGCAGCGCCGCCACGCTGGTCGCGCAGGCCTGGGCGACCATCGGGCCGGAGATGCCCGCCCCGCCGATGCGGGCGGCCAGCGTCGGAGCGCCGTAGAAGATCTCTGGTTGCGGAACCGTCCAGCCCAGGACGATGCCGTCGAGCTGGCCGGGGTGGACATTGCGGTCGGCCAGGGCACGGGTGGTGACCGCGACAGCGAGGTCGAGGCTGGACACCTCGCTCAGCGAACCCTGCCACCGCGCGAACGGCGAGGACCAGGCGTGGCCAAGCGGGATGGCGACATCGGTGTACTGCATGGTGGCATGACCTTCGTTCGTGGAGTCGCGGCGCGGGCTCAGCCGCGGACGCGGGTGACCCAGTCCTGCACCAGAGGCACGCCCGCGCCCGCGGGCACCTCGCCGTCCGTCAGCACCAGGCCCGACTTGGCAACGGGGGCGTCCAGCGGGACCGTCTCGGCGCCGGGCAGCCCCGAGCTGTCGGCACCGAGGACGTGCGCCATGGCGCGGTGAAACCGGGTGATGTTGCCGATCGTGCGGGCCTCCCCAGCCGGGAGCCGACCATCGAGGACGACACCGTCGAGACCGGCGTCGAGGAAGGCCCGTACGGTGTCGACCAGTCCGGGACCGGGCGCCAGGACGGCGACGAGCACCGCGTCATCGCGGACGGTGGCCCGGAGCCTGCGGGTGGCCTCGAGCGCGGCCTCGAGGCGCGCGCCGGCGTCGTCGGCGAGGACTTCCGGCAGCGTGACGACGACGCCGTCGGGCTGCACGGCCTGGAGCAGATCTCCGAGACCGTTGGCCAGCTGAGTGGGGTCGGTGAGGAACGCCTCCCACGGGCGTTCCCCGATCTTGGCGGCGAGGCGCAGGGCGAGCGGGACGGCCAGCGTGTGCTGGCCGCCCCGCCGCGCCGCTATCGCCTGCGCACGAGCACGGGGCGCGAGGCTCATGACGGCGACATCACCGCGGTCACATCCGCATCAGCGGGGTGACGACGGCACCGTCCGGCCAGGAGCCGTAGAGGCCGAGGACCTCCTCGGGCGGCTTCCGCTGCGACCAGCCCTCGTGGAACTCGTCCCAGTTCTTGCCGCGGGCCTTGCGCTCCTCGAGGGTCTGACGCCGGAGCTCGGCCGTGGCCTCCTTGTCGACGCGGCCGGTCCGCTCGTTGAACCGGACCGCGTAGACGTTCGCGGCCGACCAGTCGGAGATGAGGCCGTCGACGACGTCCTTCTCCACGGCATCGGGGTCGCGGTCGAGCGGGTCGCCGTAGCCGGCCCCGCCGGTGGAGATGCCAAGGGTGATGACCTGGTCGGCCATCACCGGCCGCGCGGTGCGGGCGTAGGTGTCGGAGACGATCCGGCCCCCGTACTTGCCCGCGAGCAGGCTGGCCAGGTCGAGGGCGCCCTCGTCGCCCGCGCGCAGCAGCTCCGGGATGTCGACGCCCTCCAGGGACAGCCCGGGGCACGTGCACATGGTGTAGCCGCCGAAGAGCGGCTGCGGGGTCTGCACGATCGAGTTGTCGGCGATGGACATGAAGATGACGTAGGGCACGTGGTGGGTGACCCACAGCTGCGCGGTGCCCACCCCGCCGCGGTGCTTGCCGGCACCGCCGGAGTCCGGCCAGTGCTGGGAGAAGGGCACGAGCATGGGCAGCTCGTTCTCCATGTTCTCCACGTCCGGGGCGCGGCCGAAGGCGCACCACGGGAAGCCGTAGGCGTTGATTCCGTCGGAGTGCGAGCGCGCGCCCTGCCCCTCGGTGTTGATCGTGTACGCGAGCATGTCCGCGAAGGGCATGCCCCACTGCGAGACGCCGGCGAGGACGGAGGCGTTGCCGCCGTTGCCGAGGGAGGCGGTGACCTGGCGCCACTCGGTCGTGCCGAACCGAGCCCGGCCCACGCAGTTGGCGATGGAGCTCATCGCGCCGGTGGCGGCCATGACGGCGCAGCTCGTGGCCGCGTTCGGAGCCGGCGAGAGCATCGAGTTCGGCGGGAACGTGAAGTCGATCGGCTGGAAGGTCGCCGACGAGATCGGCAGGTCGTGGAAGACGTACTCGTAGATGTAGTTGGCCAGGTGCCCGATGACGGCCTGGGGGTGGGCGTTGTAGGAGGAGCCGTTCTCCGGGCTGGTGCCGGTGAAGTCGAGGTGGAGGGTGTCGTCCTTTTTCGTCATGGTCATGAAGCAGTTGCGCATCAGACCGTGCTCGGTGCCGGCCGAGTCCGAGAAGGTCGCGCACCGGTAGACGCCGTCCGGCCAGGATGCGAGGCGCTTGCGGGCGCCCTGCTCGGCCTCGGTGAGCATCCGGCGGAAGAGCCCGGTGACGAAGTCCTTGCCCTCGCGTTCGAACATCTCCAGCAGCCGGACCCGCACCCGGTCGGCCGTGGTGCACCGCGCGCGCAGGTCGACGGTGACGCTGGTCTCCGAGCGGAGGCCGAACGCCGCGAACATCTCGATCACGTCATGCCGCAGGACGTGGTTGTGGCCGATCTTCATCGGGGGCAGGTTCATGCCTTCGTCGAAGCGCGACTTGGCCGACACCGGCATCCCGCCGGGCTCGCACGCACCCGTCTCGGTGGTGTGCGACAGCGCCGCGGTCCACGCCACCAGCTCGCCCTCGAAGTAGACGGGCATGATCGCGACCTGGTCCGGGTTGTGGATACCGCCGTAGAGCGCGTCGTTGGTGTACCAGATGTCGCCGTCCGCGATGCCGGGGTTCTCGGCGAAGTTCTTCAGGATGTACTTGATCACGATCGGCGGGATGACCGCGTGCAGGTAGGTGCCGGCCGAGGCGTTGACCAGGTCGCCCTGGGCGGTGAATATCGCGACGATCGAGTCCCCCGCGACTCCCATCTGGGAGCGCGAGCTGCGCATGAACACCTCGTAGCCCTCATCGAGGATGTCCGCGGTGCGTTGCACGCCGATCTCGTAGGCGCCGGTCCCGACCTTGTCGAGGCAGGCCGTCTCGTACTCAGTGGGCTCGCAGACCTTGAGGGCTGCGAGCTTCTCTTCGAGGCTGGGGTAGCTCATGCGCTCGCTCCTCCGAGAGCCGCCTGCGGCGTGTCCGCCCCGGCGGCGTCCGCGTTCTGCAGCAGCCCGAGGCCGTGCCTGTCGATGGACAGGCTCTTGCCGGGTGGGATGACGATGGTGGTGAAGTGGGCCTCGACGAGCGCCGGGCCCTCGATCCGGTTGCCGGGGGTCAGCTGGTCGAACGCGAACACCGGGGTGTCGGTGCGCTCGCCGAGCTCGGGCCAGTAGGCGTTGCGGCTGCCCGTCCGCGCGGCCGACGGATCCGCAGCCCCGAGCTCGTACACCGGCAGCTCGAGCTTCTCGGTCGGCACCGTGGCCTTGACGACGATGTTCTCGATGTAGGCCCCGCCGGGCTTGTTGACCACGTGCGGGCTGAACGCCTCGGAGTACTCCTTCTCGAAATCGTCGTACACGCGTTGGGCGTCCTCGACCGAGTTGATCTGCAGGAGCGGGGAGGCGACCCGCTTCACCTGCACCTGGCCGCCGTAGAGCATGTCCAGCTCGACGGTGAACACCGCGGTCTCGGCGTCGAGTCCCTCGGAGGTCAGGTCGGCCTTGGCCTGGGCGACCATCTCGCGGATCGGCGCGTTGTAGGCCTCGTAGTCCTCGGTGAACTGCTGGGTCATGCCGTTGAGGAACAGCAGGCGCCTGGACTGCTCGTACACGTGCATGATGTCCATGACCGAGCTGCCCAAGGCCGAGAACACCGGCGCCTGCGGGAAGATCACCGAGGTCGGGATGTCCGCGCCGTAGCCGGCGACGTGCGTCGGGCCGCCCCCGCCGAAGGCGAAGAGCACGAAGTCCTCGGGGTGGTAGCCGCGCAGGTGGACCTCGCGTTTGATCGCCGAGGCCATGTTCTGCTCCACGATCCGGCGGATCAGGGCCGCGGCCTCGTCTGTGGTCAGCCCGAGGGGCTTGGCGATCTTGGTCTCGATCGCGTCGACCGCCTTCTTGCTGTTCAGCGGCATCCGGCCGTCGAAGTAGCCGTCCGGGGAGATGTAGCCGAGGACGACGTCGGCGTCGGTCGTGGTGGGCTCGCTGCCGCCGAGGTCGTAGCAGACCGGACCGGGGTACGAGCCCGCCGACCGGGGGCCGACCTCGAGGCGGCCGCCCAACAGCTCGTTGATCCAGGCGATGGACCCCCCGCCGGCACCCATCGTCGTGGACTGCAGCATCGAGATCCCGACCATCCACTTGTCGATGATGGGACGGAACTCGTAGGAGCGGACCGACGCGTCGACGACCATTCCGAGGTCGAAGCTGGTGCCGCCGACGTCAGAGGCGATGACGTTGCGGTACCCGAGCGCCTTGCCGATGTGGTAGCTGCCCATCAGCCCCGAGATGGGGCCACCGTTGTAGGTGCGCGACGCGGTGGTCTTGAAGATCTCGGCAGAACCGCCGGTGTTGTGCGTGAGCAGAAAACTGCCGCGGTAGCCGTGCTCGCGCAGCTGATCCCAGGTCGTCTCCATCTCGGCCTTGATGGAACTCTGCAGGTAGGCGTCGAGGATCGCGGTCATGGTGCGCTCGTACTCGCCGACCTTGCCGACCACCTCGTGGGAGAGAACGACGGGCAGGTAGCCCACGTGGTAGCTGCGGTACTCCTCGCGGATGATCTCGCGGATGCGGCGCTCGTGTGCGGGGTTGGCGAAGCTCCACAGCAGGGACACCGCGATCGCGCGCGCCCCGCCGTCGACCAGCTTGCGCAGCTTGCGACGGACGTCGTCATCGTCGAGCGGACGCAGTACCTGCCCGAACGAGTCGACCCGCTCCCGCACCCCGGCAATCATGTCCCTGGTGACCAGCGGGGCCGGCTTGTTCTGCACCGCGACGTTGCGTCGCTCGGAGATCCGGGTGCCGTCCGTCCACTGAGCGCCGCGGCCGATCAGGATCGCGTCCTCGTGGCCCTCGGTGGTGAGCAGGCCCAGTCGCGGCCCCTTGCGCTCGATGAGCCGGTTCATCGCAACCGTCGTCGAGTAGCGGACCAGCTCGATCTGCGGCAGCAGCTCGTCGATGCTCATCGCCAGCTGCTCGGCGCCGTCGCCGAGCACGTCGAGGAACCCGACCGACAGATCGTAGGGAGTGGTGGGCGCCTTTGCGGTGATCCGCCGGTCGCTCCAGGTCAGGACCAGGTCGGTGAAGGTCCCACCCACGTCGATGTCGATCGACTTCCGTCTCGCGGCGCTCACGTGGTCACCTCCAGCTTGCCGTGCTCGTCGACGCGCAGCTCACCGGCGGCGAGCTTCTGCTTGAGGCTGTCCAGATCGATCTCGGTGTCGTGAGTGACAGGGTGGCCGGGCGGCAGGTACTCGGTCTCGACCTGGCGGCCGCACCCGGGGCAGTAGAACTCGAGAATCCGGATCCACTCCGGATTGGGCGCGAAGGTGTACTCCCCCTCGATCAGGGGCGGATGGACCTCACCGGGGTCGCGCTCGTAGATGAGCAGGCCCTTCTTGTAGTTGTCCCGGGCGTCGCCGATGTCGTGCCCGCAGGAGTGGCAGGACCAGCGCTCTGACTCGACGTCGAGGTCCAGGTACTCCGCCAGGTGGATCTTCGCCATCAACGTTCTCCTCTGGTCGCGACGGCGTCGCCGTGCGGGTCGACCTCCAGTGACCAGCCTTCTCCGACGAGCCAGGTGAAGCTGCCGCCGTCGACGAGCGCAGGGCCGGGCACCGTCGAGCCCGCCACCGAAGCCCAGCTGTGGGTCGGGATACCGCCACGCTCTCCCGTCTCCGCACGCTCAGCGGGGGACCCGGCCTCGACCTTGGCCAGGCTGGGTAGGGGTGAGCGCGCGGTGAGCCGCACGAGGCTGCTGTGGCCGCGGAGTGCGGCGTCGACCGCACCCTCGGCGGTGGCGCGCGAGCCGTCTGACCCGCGGACCTCCCAGTGCAGGATGGCGGTGTCGGGGTCGAAGCCCTCGCCGCGCAGGTCCCGGCGGGCCTCCTCGGTCAGCCGTTCCGCCGCGGCCCGTGCCGCGTCGTCGGAGTTCACCGCCGACTCGTAGACGTGCACGACGTCGGAGATCGCCGAGCCGTAGGCGGACAGCACGTGCCCGAAGCCGAACAACCGCACGGTCCGGGCGCCGATGCGGTCCGCCACCCCGGTGGCGAACAGCGGGCCGTTGCCGCCGAAGGCGTATAGCGCGGTGTCGGCCGGATCCCAACCCATCTCGGCCGCGGTCTCCCGGGCGAGCTCGGCCGTCATGTCGAATGCGGCGTCGACGATGCGCCTCGCGGCGTCCTCCACCGAGATGCCGAGTGGGTCGCCGACGGCGCGGGCGATCGCGTCGCGGGCCGCGTCGAGGTCGAGCGTGCGGCGCCCGTCGAGGAAGGCGGTCGGCGACAGGTAGCCGAGCAGGACGAACGCGTCGGTGGTGGTGGCGCCCCGCCCGCCAAGGCCGTAGCAGGCCGGGCCGGGTGCCGCACCCATCGAGTCCGGGCCCAGGGTGACCGTGCCGTCCTTGGCGCGGGCGACCGACCCGCCGCCGAGGGCGATCGAGCGGAGCAGCGGAAGGTTGGTGCGGACGGGGATGCCGAACAGATGTCCCTCGTCCCGGTCGACGACCCGTCCCGCGTCGACGGCCGAGGCCTTCGCGGTGGTGCCGCCGACGTCGATCGCAAGGACGCGGGCGTCGCCCAACCGGCTCGCCTCGTGCGCGCTGGCGTGCGTACCGAACAGCGGTCCGGACTCGATGGTGTCGAACGCGGTGGTCTTGCCGATCCGTGCCACACCGCCGTTGATGTGACCGACCAGGACGTTGCCCCGCCACGAATGCTCCTGCCTGAGCGACTCCTCGGCCCGGTAGAGCGTGGTGGCCAGCGACGGGTGCACGTAGGCGTTGATCAGGGAGACGAACGTCCGGGTGGCGTCGTCCGGGCGCAGCAGGATCTCACTGGCCGGCAGGGCGGGGATCGAGCCCAGGTAGTGGTCCGGGTACTGGGCGTCGATCATCGAGACGATCTTGTGTTCGCGGGAGTTGTCCTCGAACGCTCCCTGCAGCGAGATGTTGATACGCCGGATGCCCTTGTCGAACAGGCCCTTGACCGCGACCCGGACCTCATCGTCGTCGGCGTCGGCGCTGATCCCGGTGATGTTCTCCCGGTCGATCAGCGGGCCGACGACCGTGGCCGCCTCGTCGGCCGTCGTGTATAGGTCGTCCTCGTGGCCGGCGCTGACCAGCAGCCCCAGCTTGGGGCCGCTCTTCTGCGCGAGCACGTTCGAGGTGATAGTCGAGGACCACCGGATCAGCGCCACCTCGTCGAGGAGGTCGCGCAGGGTCGCCGCGCCGACCCGTTCGCGCGCGGCCTCGAGCACGTTCATGAACGCGATCGTCACGTCATGCGGGGTGGTCTCCACCTTGACCGAGAACACCATGCCGTCGCCGCTCACCAGGCCGTCGGTCATGGTTCCGCCGGTGTCGATGTCGAAGTTCAGCACGTCCTCATCACCTCCTTCAGCACGCCGACCTCCTTCTCCTGACCAACTGGGCCTTCATCTCCCATCGAGGGAGGGCGTTGGGTGGCACGAGTTCCACCGCGGCCTTGACGACCAACTTGTCCCGCAGCGCCTGCTCGACCGCGGTCCGCAGGCCGTCGAGGTCCTCCTCGTCGGGCCCGTACTCGACCTGCACCCGCAGCGGCGGACGGACCAGGGGCCCGGCGTCGGGCAGCAGGATCTGCATGGCCCCGGTCGTCCGGGGCTGCATGGACGTCACGACGTCCTTGATCGCGCTCGGCCAGACGTTCACGCCGGCGACGAACAGCAGGTCGTCGGTCCGGCCGACGCAGTACAGGCGCGGACTCGACCGGCCACACGGGCACGGATCGGTCCGTACCAGCACCCGGTCACGCACGCGGAAGCGGACCAGGGGCACGCACTCGCGGTGCAGGTGAGTGACGACGAGTTCGCCCTCCGCACCGTCGAGCCATTCGAGCCGCTCGCCCGTCTCCGGGTCCACGATCTCGGTGAGCAACTGGTCTTCGGCGCAGATGTGCAGGCCGTCCTGCTCCGGACAGGACGCGAGGTAGATGGGGAACACGTCCGCGTTGCCCATCCCGTCACCGACCTTGGCCCCGAAGTCGGACTCGAGCTGCGCGCGGACGCCCGGGATCGACGCCCCGGGCTCGGCCCCGAGCAACAGCTTGCGCAAGCCGAGAGAGCGTGGGTCCAGGTGGAGCCGGTTGCGGCAGTACTCCGCCAGGTAGGTCGCGTACGAGGGGGTCGACATCAGCACCGTCGCGCCCAGGTCGCGGATGCTCTGCACCACCCGGTCGCTGCCGCTCGTGCCGATGGGCACGAAGGTGGCCCCGATGCGCTCGGTGGCGTCCTTCAGCGGGAGGCCTCCGACGAAGAAGCCCAGGCCGAAGGCGTGGATGACGACATCGTCGGAGCGCATCCCCTCGGAGTACAGGGCGCGGGCCACGACCTCGGTCCAGTCCTCCAGATCCCGGTGGGTGATACCGACGTAGCTGGGCCGGCCGGTCGTGCCGCTCGACGCGTGGATCCGGACGACCTCGTACATCGGCACGCCCGCGTGCCGGCCGAGCGCTGGCGCGTCGAGCTGACTGTCGCGCAGCATCTCCTTCGTCGTGAAAGGGGCGTCGAAGTCGGCGAGGGAGGCGACCGCCGCGGGATCGAACCCGCTCGCCGACCACAGCTCGGCGTAGAACGGGGACCTGGCGGCGACGTACGCCAGTTGCGCCCGCAGCCGCTCGAACTGCAGCGCGCGCACCCGCTCCCGCGGCAGCGACTCGACCACAGGGTTGAACAGGCGGCCGTCGGGCGCGCCGCCGACCAACTGGAGGGACGTGTCCGTCATCAGTCCTCCTGCTGCTTGCGGTCGTCCTCGAAGTCCAGGAGGTAGCGGCGGACGGCCCGCTCGGCCGCCCCGGGCTCGCCGTCGTCGAGCAGTCGCATGATGTGGGCCAGCGGATCGCGCACCGACTGGCACCACGCCCGGTCCCGGACCCGCTCGCCCAAGGTCAGCGTCAGGGGGCTGCGCAAGCTCTCGAAGACCGCGACGAAGACCGGATTGGCCGAGGCCTCCACCAGCGACACATGGAAGTGCACCAGCGCATCAACCACGCGCCCGGGCCGCGATCCGGCCGCGCCCAGCTTGCGCAGGGCACGGCCAAGGTCCCCGGCGTCGTAGGCCTGCGCCGCCAACCGGGCGGCCATGGGCTCGATCGCCAGCCGCACGTCCATCACGTGCCGCGGTTCCACGTCCATCGTGGACAGGGGCGCGGCGGTGATCGCGTGGAACTCCTCGGCCTCCGGCTCCGCCACGAAACGGCCGCCGCCGTAGCCCCGCCGCACCTCCAGGTATCCCGAGAGCTCGAGCGCCTTCAACGCCTCGCGCAGCATCGGCCTCGAGACGCCGAGCTGGGCGGCCAGGTCGGGTTCGGCCGGGAGTCGCCGTCCCACCGGGAGATCACCGCGGACGATGGCGCCACGCAGGCTGCTCACGACCCGCTCAAAGCCGCGGCCGGCCCCGACCGGCTCGAAGGTGTAGTCCGGCTCCTGCGCAGTCATCACGCGCTCCTTCCGGCCACATGGACGCCGCGAATCATGCCGTCGGGCCTGGCGTGCCGACCGCACGCTCTTTCGTCCGCGCGGCCGGACCCGAGAACGCGCGGGCCCGGCAGGCAGGGCGCAGCGGGCGTGGAGCGGGGTGGCCATGACCGGTTCTCCTCGTCGAGACCAGAGCGGCACGCTGACGTCTGACGTCAGCTTGTGGTCGCGCTCACCGTAAGTGCGCGGGTCGAGGAGCGTCAATAGCTCCCCAGAAAGTTGACGTTGCGGCGAAGCCAGTGTAGAACGTAAGCCTCCCACCAGCGACGATGATTGATCCAGTAGATGTCGCTCGGTTCCTCCGGCTCGTCGGTCAGTGACGCACGTCGCACCTGTTGTCTGACGACAGTTCAGGAGCGGCGGACATGGCCGACGGGCGGATCGCCGTCACCGGCGGAGCCGGCACCCTACGGAGACAGCACCATCTGCTCGACGTCCGGGAGTTCGGCAGCCAGTCGCGGCTCGGGCACAGGCTCTTGTACATCGCGCAGCCGCCCGCTGCGGCTCCGCCACGGGCTGCGCGCCGGGCCGCAAGCACCGTCGCTGTGGTGGTCCCAGATCATGGGCATACCGCCCGCCGCTCACTCACCCGCCCGCGGCGGTGGTGGTGCGCCGCGGGCGGAATGAGCGGTCTACCAGGCGTAGTCCTCCGGGGCCGGCTGGTGGCCGGGAAAGATCTCGTCCAGGCGCGCCAGGGCCTTCTCGTCGAGATGGACGTTCAGCGAGTCCAGGGCACTCTCCAGGTGAGCCATGGTGCGAGGCCCGATGATGGGGGCCGTGACCTGGGGCCGGGTGAGCAGCCAGCCCAAGGCGACCGAGGCAGGCTCTGCGCCGAGTTCCGTGCAGAACGCCTCATAGGCCTCGATCTGCGGCCGCTTGCTTTCCAGTAGTTCCCTGTTCTTGTCCTGAAACCGGCGCTGGCCTTCGCTTTCCTTCTTCAGCACGCCGCCGAGCAGGCCGACCTGCAGCGGCGACCATGTCATCACGCCGAGGCCGTAGTCCTCCGCTGCAGGGAGGACCTCGAGCTCGACAGTGCGCTCGAGGAGGTTGTAAAGCGACTGCTCGCTGACCAGGCCGAGGAAGTGACGCGCCTTCGCGGCCTCCTGCGCCTTGGCGATGTGCCATCCGGCGAAGTTGGACGATCCCGCATAGAGAATCTTTCCCTGCGACCGCAGGGTCTCCATGCTCTCCCAGATCTCATCCCACGGGGCCTCCCGGTCCACGTGATGCATCTGGTAAAGGTCGATGTAGTCGGTCTGCAGCCGGCGCAGCGAGGCCTCACACGCCCGCCGGATGCTGAGAGCCGACAGCCGCCCCTCATTCGGCCAGTCACCCATCGGGTGATACAGCTTCGTCGCCAGCACGGTCCGCTCCCTGCGGCCACCGCCCTGCGCAAACCAGTTGCCGATGATCGTCTCACTCACGCCCTTCCCCGCGGCCCCGCCGTACACATTGGCCGTGTCGAAGAAGTTGACGCCGAGCTCATGAGCCCGATCCATGATCGCAAAGGAGTCGGCCTCACTGGTGTACGGGCCGAAATTTACCGACCCCAGGCACAGCCGGCTTACCTGCAGGCCCGTGCGGCCTAGGTGCGTGTACTCCATGTCCTCTCCTTCATGTATTGGGTGGGCCGCCCCAACCGGCGCGCCATGCCGGAGCGCCGCTTGGGGCGGGGCGTTTCGGGCCACGTCATCCGTTCAGCGGGCCCCCTTGATGCGGTAGATGAAGACGGCACCGAGAACTGCGACCCCCGCGCCGACGAGATAGAGCAGGGAGTAACCGCTGATCGCCGTGGTGCCCAAGGCGATGATTCCCGGCGCGATGGCGGGCGCGATGGACTGCGGGAGCGCGTTGGTGATCGCCCACACTCCGAGGTCCTTGCCGGTGTCGCTGCTCTCCGGGAGAAGTTCGGTGGCGAGGGCGAAGTCGACCGCGAAGAAGCCCCCGGTACCGAAGCCGAGGATGGTGCTGGCGGCGATGATCATCGCCGTGTCGGGAGCGAAGGCGATCATCGCGAGGGCCAGCGCGATGATGAGGGAGCCGCCGGCGGCGAACACCTTCCGGCGACGGAAGCGGTCGGACAGCGCGCCGATGAAGAAGCTGGAGGCGATCATGGCGATCGCGGAGCCGAGGTTGGCGAGCACGATCGTGCCGGTGAGCTCGCCGCCCTCCAGGCCGAGTCGGCTACTGAGCAAGAAGACCAGGTAGGTCTGGATCCCGCTGTAGCTGAACATGATCGCGAACCGGCCGATCCACAGCCAGCCGAAGTCGGGGTTCCGGCGCGGGTTGAACACGAACGAGAGCGCGAACTCCTTCAGGCTGAGCTTCGCCGGGCGCTGGTCCAGCCTGCGGTCCCGCAGGGTCAGGACGAACAACGACGCGAAGATGACCAAGAGCACGGCGGGGACGCCGAATCGGAGGACATAGCCGCTGAATGCGTTGACGGCGACCGATCCGACCAGCAGCGCCAGCGGAAGGCCGGTTCCGACGACCCCGGAGACGAGTCCCCGCCGTTCGGGCGGGACCTGGTCCGCCACTGTCGCGTTGGCGGCCGACCACGCGGTGTTGAAGAAGATCTCGGTGAGGACCCAGCCCAGTATCACCATCCACAGCGAGTCCGCCACGGCGATCAGCAGCAGGCTCAGCAGACCGCCGATCGCCCCCCCGATGATCCAGGGCCGCCGCATGCCGAACCGGGAGGTGGTGCGGTCCGACAGACGTCCCCCCAGCGGGGTGCAGATCATCGCGACGACGGCGCCTATCGCGGTGACCAACCCGAAGGCGCCCGCCGCGTCTTCGCTGCCGACCAGGTCCTGGACCTTCAGCGGCAGCGTGAGCATGACAGGCGTGAGGATCGCCATGGCCCAGCCGAAGTTGTATAGGGCCAAGCCCGGGGTGAAGAGTCTGCCAGGGCCCGCGAGTGAGCGGGCTCCCGTGCTCCCTGCCAGGGTTCCGGTCTCCTGGCGCGGGGGGTTCTCAGCGGTCATATTTACGACCTCCTTGTCGTTCTACCGGGTAGATTCCGGCACCGTTTGAATCGCAGCGAATCAGGCAAGATACGAATGGATCGGCCGGGTGCTCGGGCCGCAGAAACGAGGCCGTATGAGCCTTGGCGATCGCGAGCGTCCGCTCGGCGAGCGAGGAGATCGAGAGGTCCCGGCACCCGAAGACCCCGCTGCCGGTTCCATGTCGTTCCCGGCTACATAGGCGCGCGGCGGAACGAGCTAAAGTGCCGCGTAAAGCGCCGTCTCGTAGTCCAGGTAAAGCTGGAGCGCCGCCGGGGTGATGAAGGGCAGCGAGTTGCTGTAGATCGAGGCGCAGATTCCACTGGTGCGGTCGATCCAGAAGTGCGTGTTGAACAGCCCGGCCCACGCGCCGGTGCAGGCCCGGCGGCGACCGGGCAGGTCGGCGGTGTTGAGCAGGAGCCCGTAGCCCCATTTGTAGCCGGGGCCGAGGTTGAGCGGGCCGCTGGAAACCGGGTCGGCGGTCGGGATTTCGGCCGGGAAGTCGAGCTCGCCGATCTGGTTGCAGAACACCTCGTCGACCGTCTTGCCGTTGAGGATCCGGGTGCCATTCAACTCGCCGCCGCGCAGCAGGGCCTGCTCGAACCTGGCGAAGTCGCGCGGCGTCGAGTACAGGCCGTGGCCGTCGGCCCACCAGTCCGGGTCGGTGCGGTTGATGATGTCGCCGGCGTCGGACCAGTTGCCGCTGTCGTCCTTGACGTGCACAGGGGCGAAGGTGTCCGTCTGCTCGGCTGTCAGTGCGACCGACGTGTTGTCCATGCCGAGCGGCCCGGTGACGCCGTCCTTGACCACAACGTCGAGTCCCTTGCCGGCGACGGCCTCGACCACGCGTCCGAGCCAGTCGGTGTTGACGCCGTAGACGAACCTGCTGCCTGGGTCGGCGACCATCGGCACCTTGAACGCCTCGAGCCGGCCGGGCACGACGTCGGGCCGGCCGCCGACCTTCTCGTACTTGGCGATGTCCTCGTTCCAGAACCAGTAGGCGAGACCGGAGGTGTGGGTGACCAGGTGCCGGACAGTGGCCCGGCTTGCCGGCGCGCGCAGTCGCGGTGTGTCCCCTTCGAAGCCTTCCAGCACCTTGACCTCGGCGAACTCGGGACAGTAGGTGTCGACCGGAGCGTCGAGGTCGAGGCTGCCCTGATCCGCCAGCTGCAGCGCGGCCACGGTGACGACCATCTTGGTCATCGACATGAGTGCGAACTCGGTGCCGGCCGTGACCTCACCGCCTTGACCGGCCACACGCGGTCCGAAGCCGGCCTCGTAGAAGACGCCATCGGCGTCCGCGGCGATCGCGGCGACGTGCGGTACCGCGCCGGCATCCACAGCGCCCTTGAGCACCCGATCAATCGCTGCACGATCTATGGACCGGCTCACCGGACCACCTCCCTCGCATCATCGGCTAGGTACATCCAGGACGCGTCCCGCGCGTCGCACCGGCGGTCGGCCGGTTCAGACCCCCGGCAGGTGGGCGGCGACCACCGCGGAGCGACCGTCGTGCACCACGGCGAGCGCGTCCTTCAACGCCTGGGGAAGCTCCGCCGGGTCCGAGACGTTCACGGCGTACGCGCCGCCGGCCGCATGCGCTATGCCGGGAAGGTCGGCTGCGGGCTCGAAGCTGACGTTGAAGTCGTCCGCCTGCGCCGCCGCGCCCTTCGGGTGGACCGCCAGCGCCGACTGCTTCGGCGCATTCCAGCCCCGGTTGTTGAAGATCACCGTCAGCGCCGGAGTGCCGTAGCGCCGCGCCACCCACTGCGCCGACGAGGGCACCCCGAAGAGATAGCTGCCGTCACCGACCAGGCACACCACCGTGCGTTCCGGCGCGGCGAGCTTCGCGCCGATCGCCCCGCCGCCGGCCCAGCCGAGCGAGCCTCCGCCGCTGCCGATCAGCGACCCGGGGCGGCTGGCCCGCAGGTGCTCGGCGACCACCGGGTAGTTGGTGATGGCCTCGGTCAGGAACAGAGCATCGTCACCGGCGAGCGCGTCGCGCACGCAGGCGGTCAGGTACTGCGGGGTGATCATGCCGCTGCCCTGCCGCTCGCGCTGGTCCCGGGCGGCCCGCTGCGCGTCATGTACCGCCGTTACGTCGGCCCGGCGCTGCGTCACCACCGCCGCATCGACCAGATCATTGTCCTGAACGAAGGCGGCGATCTGTCCCAGGGCCAGGCGCGAGCCGGCCGCGGCGAAACGGCGGGCCGGGATGTGCCACATCGGCATCTGCGACTTCAGCGGGTCGATGTCCACGCAGTAGATCTCGGCGTCTGGTGATGGCTTGCTGGTGACGTGGATCCATGGCACGTCACAGTCGACCACCAGGATCACGTCGGCTTCGGCGAGCAGCGGGTTCTGGTCTGTGGTGGTCCACTGGTAGCCGCAGTGCATCGGATGATCGGCGGGGAAGTTGACGTGGCTGGGCGCCGACTCGATGACCGGGATGGCCAGCAGCTCGCACAGAGCCACGAGCTCGGCGACGGCGGCGGTGTCCCGGCCGAGATAGCCGGTGACGATCAGCGGATGGCGGGCCCGGGCCATGGCCCGGGCGATTTCGGCGGTGACGTCGGGGCTCAGCGCCCCGGGCGCGACCGGCGTGTACTGACCGGGATCAGGCGTACACGGCTCGATCTGCTCTTCCATCACCTCGCGCGGGCCGACGAGGTAGACGGGCCCGGCCGGCTCGCTGCGCGCGATCTGCAGGGCGCGGTACACGAGCTGCTTGACGTTGCGGCCAGTGCGGATCTCGTTGTCGTACTTGGTGTAGTTGCGCAGGATGCCGCGCTGGTCATGCACGTCCTGGATCCAGTGGATGAACTCGTTCCTGCTGCCGGGCAGCTCGCCCTCGATCGTGTACGGGGCCGAGCCGGCGAAGATCAGGACGGGAGCACGTCCGCGCGACGCGTTGCCGACCGCCCCGCCGAGGTTCTGCGTCCCCGAGTCGACGTGCACGAGCACCGCCTGCGGCTCGCCGGAGACGGCGGCGTAGGCGTGCGCCGCACTGAGCGCCACGGTCTCGTGCGGGCACACGATCAGCTCCGGAAGCTCCGCCTGACGGCCCTCGGCACGAGCCTGTGCCAGCGCCTCGATCAGGCCGGGATGATCGCTGCCGAGATTCGCGAACATGTAGCGAACGCCGGCTTCGGCCAGTGCTTCGAGGAATGCCGTGCTCGTGCTGTAGTAGCGGTCCCCCATCGGTCAGGCCCCTCCGTTCCGGGTGTACGTGCCAGCGGCACCCGGCTAGCCGATGCCGCGGCTGCCCCGGGCCGGGGGCTGACGCACCGCAGCTGGCTGCGGCAGATCATCGCTGAGCATCGTATATGATTTGATATACGTGTCAAGGACTTGTCGAGTACGCCTCAAGGCCTCGCCGCCGACGGCCAGGAAGACCCGGCGGGGCCCGGCTCGCAGCGCTCGCACGCCCCGCGGGAACACCGAAGCCCGGCTTGCGAGGTACGCGAATCCCGCGGCCCGGAAGATCCGCCTCACCGGCACAAGGAGGCGGATGTCCCCTACAGCGACCGGTGTCGCCTTACCGATATCGGGGTCACGCTATGGCCGGCGCTGGATGAACGCGTCGAGCGTGGCGAGCTTGTGGGCGCGTGCCGCCCGCTCGATCTTCTGCTCCGAAGCATGGGACTCGATGAGATCGAGGAGCTGGTCATGCTCGGCCACGGACGTGTGGGCCCGTCGGGGGACGAAGACGAACGCGGACCGGCGGATCAGCGCCATCTGGCTCCATTCCCGCTCCACCAGCCCGCACAGGCGCGGGTTGGGGCAGGCGCTGCACAGCAACTTGTGGAACTCCTCATTGAGTTGCGTGAACGCGACGGGATCGAACGCCTCGATGCTGGCCCGCATCCGCTCGTTGACCCGGCGCGCGTCGCGCAGCGTCCGCGCCGTCAGGTGCGGCGCAGCAAGCGCGGTCGCGGCTGCCTCGACGATCGCCAGCACCTGCATGGTGTGCCGGTACTGATCCGGGTCGATGCTGGCCACACTGGCGCCGAGGTTGCGGGTGAAGACGACGTATCCTTCGGACTCCAAGCGGCGGACCGCCTCGCGCACCGGCACCGCGCTGACCGACAGCTCACGGGCGAGTTGGTCGAGGACGAGACGGAACCCGGGCCCGTAAGTGCCGTCCTCGATGCGCTCCTTGATCAGCCGGTACGCCCGCTCGGACTTCGACGGGGCGGCCGGGCCCGCCGCTTCGCCGGTCTCCGCGAGAGGGTCCCGGGCCTTGGCTGTCTGTTCTCGTGCCACACATCCATCATATATGTTGCCGTTGACGGTACAGCCCGCTTCGGGTCCTGCAGAACCATCGTGCTGCCTCGCCTGAACGGCGACTGCCCCGGGCGGCGCGGGCCGGCCGGGCACCGCACGCCCCAAGCATCCGGTGCGATGGTGCGTAACATCGTATATGTTTTCGTTCATGACCATGGTTCTACCCACGGCGCCAAGTAAGATCATCGCGGTTCATCTCAACTACCGGTCCCGTGCCGAGCAGCGCGGGCGCGTGCCGGAGTTCCCGTCGTACTTCCTCAAGCCACCGTCATCGCTGGCGGGGTCCGGCGATCAGGTGGTCCGGCCGGCGGGGTGCGAACTGCTGGCGTTCGAGGGAGAGATCGCCCTGGTGATCGGCGAGCGCACCCGGAGTGTGTCGCCGGAGCAGGGCTGGGGCCGGGTCCGCTGGGTGACGGCAGCCAACGATCTCGGCCTCTACGATCTGCGGTATGCCGACCGCGGCTCCAATCTGCGGTCCAAGGGGGCGGACGGCTTCACCCCGGTCGGTCCGGAACTGATCGATGCGCGTGACCTCGACCCGGCAGCGCTGCGGCTGCGCACCTGGGTGAACGGCGAGCTGGCCCAGCAGGATGACACCGCCAACCTGCTGTTCCCCTTCGGGCAGCTCGTGGCCGACCTGTCCCGGCTGATGACGCTGTACCCCGGGGACCTCATCCTCACCGGAACGCCGGCGGGCTCGTCGGTGCTGCAGCCCGGCGACATCGTCGAGGTAGAGGTGGACGGCAGTGGCCGGTCGACCGGCCGGCTGCGCACCGCCGTGGCCGCCGCCGATGGTGAGCTGCCTGGCTACGGCGCGATGCCTCGGGCTGACGAGCAGACCGCCGCCGAAGCCTACGGCCGGCCACCGACGCCCGCGGTCGGTCTGCTGACCGAGGAACTGCGCACCGTCGCGACCGCGACGCTGGCCAGCCAGCTCCGCGCCCGCGGCCTGCCGAGCACGGTGATCGACGGGGTGCACCCGGTGCGGCCTGGATCGCGGCTCGCAGGGGTGGCCCGCACCCTGCGTTACGTCCCGCTACGCGAGGACCTGTTCGCCGCCCACGGCACCGGGATGAACGCGCAGAAGCGCGCTATCGAGCAGGTCGGCCCGGACGAGGTACTGATCATCGAGGCGCGCGGCGCCCGCGACGCGGGCACGATCGGCGACATCCTGGCGCTGCGCGCTCAGGTCCGCGGCGCGGCCGGGATCGTCACCGACGGCGCTGCACGGGACAGCGCCGCCCTGCGGGAACTGGACATCCCTGTCTTCTGCGCGGCCAGCCACCCGGCGGTGCTCGGCCGACGGCATGTGCCGTGGGAGATCGACGCGGTGGTCGCGTGCGGCGGCGCGACCGTGGTTCCCGGCGACCTGGTGATCGGCGACGACGACGGGGTGGTCGTGCTGCCGGCCGACATCGCCGCGGAGGTGGTCGCCGCGGCGGTGGAGCAGGAGCGTCAGGAAAGGTTCATCGCCGAACAGGTCAAGGCCGGCGAAGCCATTGGCGGGCTGTACCCGCTGGGGGACCGATGGCGGGCCGCGTACCAGCGCTGGCTCGCGGGCCAGGGAACGCACGGGACGCGAACAGCGGAAGGCACCGGGGACCAGTGATCGGACGGAAGGAGCAGCACGGATGAAGTACCGATCGGATCCGGCGCAGATCAGGGGGTCAATCGCCCCCGTCATCACGCCGTTCACCGCTGACGGCGCGGTCGATCATGACTCGCTGCGCGGCCTTGTCCGGTTTCAGCTGGAGTCCGGGTCGCACGGAATCTCTCTCGGCGGCTCCACCGGCGAACCCAGCGCGCAGTCGACTGCCGAACGCATCGCCGCCATGCGCACAGTTGCGGCCGAGATCGCCGACCGGGTGCCGTTCCTGCCCGGCACCGGTTCACACAAGCTGGACGAGACGCTGGAGATCACCGCTGCCGCGCGGGACCTGGGCGCGGACGCTGCGCTGGTGATCACCCCGTACTATGCGCGGCCGACGCAGGAGGCTCTGTACCGCTGGTACGCGACGGTCGCCATGGAGTTCCCGGACCTGCCGATCGTCGCCTACAACGTCCCGTCGCGCACCGCCGTCGACCTCGACCCCGACACCGTCCGGCGGCTGTTCGCCGACTTCGACAACTTCGTCGGAGTCAAGGAGACCACCAGGGACTTCGAGCACTTCTCCCGCGTGCTGCACGCCTGCGGGCGCGACCTGCTGGTGTGGTCCGGGATCGAGCTGCTGTGCCTGCCGCTGCTGGCACTGGGCGGGGCCGGGTTCGTCTCCGCGGTGGCGAACCTCGCACCCGGCGCGGTGGCCCGGATGTATGAGTTGTGGCAGGCGGGCGAGTTCGACGCGGCCCGCGACATTCATTACGCGCTGCACCCGCTGGTGGACTTGCTGTTCGTGGAGACCAACCCGGCGCCCGTCAAGTGGGTCCTCGCCCAGCAGGGCCGGATCTCGTCGCCTTCCGTGAGACCACCGCTCACCGAGCCGACCCCGGCCGGGCTGGACCGCATCCGTCAGTTGCTCAGCCTGGGCGGCGAACTGACCGAGCAGATAGGAGCCGCCAGGTGAGCACGTCGGAAACCGCTGTCGCCTCGACCGCACTGGAGGGCCTTCCGGATCGCATCCCGCACTGGATCGGCGGGGAGTACGCCGACGCCTCTGACGGCCGCACCTTCGACGTCGCAGACCCGGTCAGCAACATCCCTTACGCGCGCGCCGCGCGCGGCAACGCGGCCGACATCGACCGTGCCGTCGCCGCGGCGAGCGCTGCCTTTCCCGCCTGGGCGGCGGTCGGCAACCGGGCCCGTGCCACCATCCTGAATCGCGTCGCCGACGCCATCGAGACGCGGCATGACCGCCTCGCCGCGTTCGAGACCTTCGACACCGGCCTGCCGGTTACGCAGGCGCGTGGCCAGGCCCGCCGCGCAGCGGAGAACTTTCGCTACTTCGCCGATGTGATCGTCACGTTGGGCGAGGAGGCCTTCCGGCAGGGCAGCGAGCAGATCAGCTACGTTGTCCGCCAGCCTGTGGGGGTCGCCGGGCTCATCACCCCGTGGAACACCCCGTTCATGCTGGAGAGCTGGAAACTGGCTCCGGCCATAGCGGCCGGCTGCACCGTCGTCCTCAAGCCCGCGGAGTGGACGCCGCTGTCGGCGTCGCTGTGGCCGGAGATCTTCACCGAAGCCGGGGTGCCCGCCGGAGTCGTCAACATCGTGCACGGGATCGGCGAGGAGGCCGGGCAGGCGCTGGTCGAGCACCCGAACGCGCCGCTGATCTCCTTCACCGGCTCCACCGGGACCGGCAGTCACATCATCCGTTCCTCCGCATCGAACCTGAAGACCACCTCGATGGAACTGGGAGGCAAGTCGCCCGTCGTCGTCTTCGCCGACGCCGACCTGGATGCGGCGCTGGACTCCGTCGTCTTCGGCGTCTTCTCTCTCAACGGCGAACGCTGCACCGCAGGCTCTCGCGTCCTGGTCGAGCGTCCCGTCTACGAGGAGTTCTCCGCGCGGCTGGCGCAGCGCGCTGCCGCTACCGTGGTCGGGCCGCCCGCCGACCCCGCTACCGAGGTCGGCGCGCTGGTCCATCCCGAGCACTACGCCCGCGTCCTGGACTACGTGGAGACCGGCCGCATGGAGGCAACGCTGCTCGCAGGCGGGTGCGCACCTGCCCACCTGTCCGAGGGCAATTACCTGCAGCCCACGGTGTTCGCCGACGTGCCACGCGACGCCCGCATCTTCCAGGAAGAGATCTTCGGCCCGGTCGTCGCGGTTGCCCCGTTCGACACCGAGGAGGAAGCGGTGGAGCTTGCAAACGCCACCCGGTACGGCCTGGCGGCCTACGTCTGGACCAGCAACCTGACCCGCGGCCATCGCATCGCGCACGCCGTCCAGTCGGGCATGGTCTGGATCAATTCCCACAACATACGTGATCTGCGCACCCCGTTCGGCGGCGTGAAAGCCTCAGGGATCGGCCGCGAGGGCGGTGCCCGCAGCATCGACTTCTACACCGACTTCAAGATCGTCCATCTTGCCCTCGGCCCGGTTCACACCCCGGCGTTCGGGAAGGGCGGGCAGAAATGAACCGCGCTGTCGGCCCCGAGCCGCCCGATGTCGTCCGGTCCGCCTACGCCCAGCTGGTCGTCACCGACCTGGCGCGTGCCCGCGGGTTCTGGGTGGACCTGCTGGGCCTGCACGTCGAGCAGGAGGATGCCGGAACCCTCTGCCTGCGCGGCTACGACGAGCTCACCCACCACAACCTGGTCCTGGTGCAGGGCCGGCAGGCGGCCCTGCACCACCTCGCCTACCGGGTGCGTACCCCGGCGGACGTTGACAAGGCAGAGGCGTACTTCAGGTTCCACGGCCACTCGGTCCGGCGCGTCACGGCCGGTAAGGGCACCCCCGGCGTGGGTGATGCCGTGCGGGTGCTGGACCCGCTCGGCTTCCCCGTCGAGTTCTTCCACTCCATCGAGCGCGGCGAGCGGCTCATCCAGCGCTACGACCTGCACCGTGGCGCGCACATAGCGCGCCTCGACCACTTCAACATCTGCACCCCAGACATCCCCGCCGCCTACGCCCACTACACCGCGCTCGGCTTCGGCTGTTCCGAGACCATCGAGGGCGACGAGCACGAGCTGTACGCAGCCTGGATGTACCGCAAGCAGACCGTCCACGACGTCGCCTTCACCAGCGGCGCCGGTCCCCGGCTACACCACCTCGGCATGGCGACCCACGATTCCCACCAGGTGCTCCACGTCGCCGATGTCCTCGGCGCGCTCAACCTCCAGCAGCACATCGAGCGCGGTCCCGGCCGCCACGGCGTCTCCAACGCCTTCTACGTCTACCTCCGTGACCCCGACGGGCACCGCGTCGAGATCTACACCTCCGATTACTACACCGGCGACCCCGACCACCAGACCTACCGCTGGAGCGTCCACGACGACCGGCGCCGCGACTTCTGGGGAAACGCGGTCATCGAGTCCTGGTACAAGGAAGCCACCCCTGTCCTCGACCTCGACGGGGCCGTGCAGCCCACCGCTGACACCGTGCTCGATGAGTCGGCCGTCGCGGCGGTTCCCACGGTCGGCGCCGACGGCCTGGGTTGACGCGTACGGGTCTGAGGTCGGGTGGCCCGGGGGATCCACCCCCCGGGCCACCCGACCCTTCCCGGCACGCTGGCCCAGCGGGGTGGCGCAATTCGGCAAGGTCACGCTGATCGAGCCCGGTGGGTTCGCCACCGACTGCGCCGGCTCCTCGTCGAGCACGTCCCAGCAGTTGCCGGCGTACCTCGACTACCACGCACAGGTGCAGCAGCAGCGCCGCAAGAGGATCGGAACCCCCGGTGACCCGCGGGCGTCCGCCGCAGCCGTGCTGACGCTCGTGGATACCGATGAACCGCCGCTGCGATGCTTCTTCGGCACGACGCCGCCTGATCGAGATGGCCATCGCGTTCGTCCTGCGCCACCCATCCATCACCACCGCGATCATCGGCCCGCGCACCATGGACCATCTCGAGTCGCAGCTCACCGCGGCCGACGTCGTCCTGTCCGGCGACGTCCTGGACCGCATCGACGCGATCGTGCCGCCCGGCCTCACCCTCAACCCGGCCGACGACGGCTGGGTCAGCCCTTCGCTGCACCCGTCCGCCCGCCGCCGCTGAAACCCTCCCGGGCACAGGTCGACGGCAGGCACAGGACAGGGACGGTCATCCATCCCCGACGTACTTCTGGAGCCATGGCAACATCAGCCCTCGCGTGGCCTTCGTGCCGATGTTGAGGGAGGTCCCGTCGTACGCGTGCTCCAGGAAGGGAAGCTCGACATAGCGGTTGGTGACGCCGGCTGCGGTCAGCTCGTCGGCGAACGCCTTCGTGTGGTCGGCGAAGACGAGGTGGTCCCGGCCGCCCTGGAGGATCAGGGTCGGCGGGGCGGCCGGGGTGATCTGGTTGGCGGAGTCGATGGCCTGGTAGCGCTGCGGGTACTGGGCCGGGGTGCCGCCGACGTACCAGTCACTGACCTGCTCGCCGAACGCGGTCTCGCCCACGGAGACCGTCATGTCGACCACAGGGTACGAGGCGATCACGGCCTTCACCCGCGGCAGTTGTGCCGCGGAGCCGCAACTGGGCGTCAGGGTGCCCGCGTCGATCTTGTAGGCGACGTTGATGGCCAGGTTGCCGCCCGCTGACCCGCCGAAGGTGGCGACCTTGTCCAGGTCCCAGCGGTACTCGGAGGCGTGTGCGGTGGCCCAGGTCATGGCGCAGGCGACGTCGGCGTCGGCGGTGTTCCAGGTGTGCTCGGTCGCGGTGCCCAGCCGATAGTCGACGTCGAGGACCGCGTATCCGTTGTCCGCCAGCCAACTCAGGTACGGCGTCGGACCGCGGCTGCCCGCGATGAAGCCGCCGCCGTGGATGCTGACGACCAGCGGGGCCGTCGACGACGTCTTCGGCAGGTACAGGTCCGCCCGCAACTGCTGTCCGCCCAGCGTGGCGTACGCGACGGTCTTGTCTGGTCCCCGGCCGACGGAGCTCGCCGGGGTGGTCGGCGAGAACACGTACCACTGGCCGGTCGCGCCGTGTACCGAGAGGATCTGCACGGTGGTGGTGATCAGAACCAGCACCATGGCAAGTCCGCTCAGCGCCGAGACGGTGGCGGGCAGCCGCCGCCGGCCGCGACGGCGCAGCTCAACCAGTCCAACGACCAGGGCCAGGGCCGCCAGCACGATGAGCCACGAGCCGTAAACGTCCCGGATCACGGAGAGGCTGAGCACGGGCTGCTGGAGCGCCAGGGTGGACAGGACAGGCGACCACCAGCCGACGGGCAGGATCGCCGAGAGCTGTCCGAACAGGACGAAGATGGCGACGCACGCAGCCGCCACCAGGAGCGCGCCGCGAGCGATGCGCCCGAGACGGGTACCCCGCGACCTCGTCCCGCCTGCTTCCGGTGCTTCGGGCGTCGGGGAACGGTCAAGATCGTTTCTCACCGGGGTCAGCGTGGGTGCGGACCGGCGCCACGGCAACACCTCACCTGCATGTGCCCCCCGAATGGGGGGCGCATGCGGCGCAACGGGTTTCCTGGCAGAGAGCGGCGGCCACCAGGGCAGCACGGTTGGACACGCCGAGCTTGCGCATGCTCGACGTGAGGCTCGACTTCACGGTCTCGGCGCCGATCCCGAGCTTCGCGGCGATCTCCTGGTTCGTCGCGCCGTGTGCGACCTCGCCGATGACCTCCCGTTCCCGCGCGGTGAGTCCGACCCGCGCTGCGTCCCCCAGTGCCTCGTCGGTCAGGCGCCGGACGAGGGCGTCGATCTGCTGCCGTTGGTGTCCGTCCGTCGTGGACGCGATGTGCACGAGTTCCGAGCAGATGCCGACGAGCCGGCGGCGCTCGGCCACGCTCGCCACCGGGTCCCCGGCCGCACGACCGTCGCCCCTGGTCCCTCCGGCAGCGGCCCGCAGGTATTCCAGGCGCCGGTTCAAGGCCAGGTCTTCGGCCAGGTCCCGCTCGAGGGCGCGCACGACGGTCATGACGTCGCCGATGACGCGGTCGCCGAAGACGTGCTCGTGGCGTAGCGCGCCCCAGATCACGCCCCGAGGACCCTGGGGCACCCGGACCGGGACTGCGAAGGCGGCGCGGATCTGCTCGCGGCGCACGGCAGCGTCGTAGTCGTGGGTGATCCCTCCCGCGTGGCAGTAGTCCTGGACCTGCACCGGCTTGGCCAGGAGCATCGCCTTGCCGCCCAGCCCCGCGCCGACGGCGACGCGCAGGTTGCGTAGGCCCTCGGTGGTGACGCCCACGAGCCGGTCGATGACGAAGTGGTCGGTGTCGGCGGCCATGAGAGTGCCCACGGTGAGGTCCACGCCCGCCACGCGTCGCACGTCGTGGAGCAGCATGGTGAGCGACGACGACTGCGCAGCGGTGAGGGCGGCTTGGCGCAAGACGTCACCGTCCCTCGGCTAGCAGAGGAAGCACGTCGAAGGTGTGGTGCTGCCACAAGCGATGTGAGGCTTCCTCCGGGTAGGCCGTGGTCGATACCTCGGTGTCCAGGAGCTGGACCAGGCGCTGGTCGGGGTCGTAGGCGGGCCAGCCCGGGGAGTCCTCAACGGCGAAGGCCGTCCAGGCTGAACGTATCCGCGCGGAGAGGGTTTCGACCTCGGGCGAGGGCTCGGGTTCGAACAGGTCGAGGCTGATTCCGCCGAAATCGCCGAACTCGCCGAAGGTGAGGGGTACGTCCAGTGCGTGGCAGGCACCCAGAAGGCCCCCGTTCGCCGGGGCAGGCCAGGTGAGCTCGTACACGTGGGCGCGCCCGCCGCCGGCGATCTGGGCGTGCGCGAGGTGGAGTGCGGGCATGCGGAAGGTCCAGTCGGACTGGACGAGTTCCCACAGCTGCTCGTCGGACGCGCCGGGGAATGCGGCCCGGTAGGCCGATTCCGGCTCCGGCCCTGGCCCGAACACACGCAACGCCGTGGCGGCCTGCTCGGCTGTGATCCGGCCCAGCCGTCCGCTGGCCGCGAGGAACAACCGGAACTCGTCGCGATTGTGGCCGACGATCAGAGGCACCTCGCGCGCGGCGCCGCTCGCCAAGGCACTCCAGGGTGCCTGCGGCAGCACCTCGCCGTCCACGACCGGGGAGAAAGGCGTGACGGTGTGCGCAACCGGCCCCCACCGGTCCTCATGCCGCGGCATCGAGAGCCGCAACGCCGCAGGGGCACCAGCGAGCTTGTGCGGGTCGACGGCGGAGAGGTCGGCAGCCGTCGGACGCAGGCCGAGGTCCTGCACAAGGGCGGCCGCGATGTCCGTCGCCAGTGCGTCGGAGAAGAAGGTGCCGGGCATGCTCTGCAGGATGGCTCGCCGGAACAGGCCCTTGGCGCTGGGCATGGCCAGGAGCGCCGCGATGGATCCGGCACCGGCGGACTCGCCGAAAACCGTGACCTGGTCCGGGTCGCCGCCGAACGCGCCGATGTTCTCCTGGACCCAGCGCAGGGCAGCGACCTGGTCGAGCAGGCCGCGGTTGGCCGGGGCATCCTGGAGCCGGGCGAACCCCTCCATGCCGACGCGGTAGTTGAACGTCACGACGACCACGTCCCGCTCATTGACGAGCCGGCGACCGTTGTAGACGGGAGCTGCCGAGAAGCCGGATTGGTAGCCACCGCCGTAGATCCACACCATCACCGGGCGCCGCGCAGCCGGATCGGGCGCGTGCGTCCACACGTTCACCGTCAGCCACTCCGGTGAGTCCTCCGCACCTTCCGGGCCCACGGGGGTGCCCGGTCGCATGGGCGTCTGCGGAGGTGGCGGGCCGAACTCGAGGGTGTCTCGCACGCCGTTCCAAGGCAAGGCGGGGCGGGGCGCCGCGAAGCGGGCCTCGCCGACCGGCGCCTGGGCGAACGGGATGCCGCGGAAGACGGAGAGGCCGTCCTCGTTGCGGCCGCGCACCGCGCCCGCTGACGTCATGGCCACCGGCGGCGTGCTGGTGTTCATGGAGGCTCCTGGGATGGTCGTGGTTGTGGCGGGTCGAAGGGGACGGGCTCGGCCCGCAAGATCGGCGCCGAGGGGTGATCGTCCTAGATGTGGCACCGGCCGGTCAGCGAACACCCTTGATGCGGTAGACGCAGGCCGCTCCGAGCACCGCGCTCATCGCACCGAGGATGTAGAGCAGGGAGTAACCGCTGATCGACGCGGTGCCCAGGGCGATGACGGCCGGCGCGATGACCGGCACGATGGACTGCGGGAGTCCGTTGGTGATCACCAGCACGCCGAGGTCCTTGGCGGTGTTGCCGCGGTCCGGGAGGACCTGGGTGGCCAGCGCGAGATCGACTGCGAGGAAGCCGGCGGCGCCGAAGCCGACGACCGGTCCGGCGGCGATCACCAGCGACGGATCGGGCGCGAAGGCGATCATGGCGAGCCCCAGCGCGATGAACACAGAACCCGCCGCGACGAACGGCTTCCTGCGACCGAGGCGGTCGGAGAGCGTGCCCATGAGGTAGCTGGACACGATCATGGCGATCGCGGCTCCCGTGTTCGCCAGCACGATGACGCCCGTGAGGGCCGAGCCGGTCAGTCCGAACCGGTCAACGAGCAGATAGACCTGATAGGTCTGGACTCCGCTGCTGCCGAACATGACCGCGAACCGGCCGATCCACAGCCAGCCGAAGTCCGGGTTGCGCCGCGGGTTGAACACGAAGGAGGTCGCGAACTCCTTCAGGTCGAGCCTCGCCGGGCGCTCCTGGAGCCTGCGGTCGGACAGGCTCAGGACGAGGAACACCGCGAACACCAGCATCAGAGCACCGGGAACGACGAACCGGGCGATGCTGCTCGTGAACGTGTTCACGATGACCGAGCCGGTCAGTACCGCAGCCGGCAGGCCGAATCCGACGATCCCGGAGACGCGCCCACGGCGTTCGGGTGCGACCTGGTCGGCGACGGTCGCGGTGGCGGCGGCCGTTGCGGAGTTGATGAAGACCTCCGCGAGGCACCAGCCCAACACCACCATCCACAGCGAGTCTGCCGCGCCGATCAGCAGCAGGCACAGCACGCCGCCGGTCGCACCACCGATGATCCACGGCCGGCGCATGCCGAACCGCGAGGTCGTGCGGTCCGACAGGCGCCCCGCGAGCGGGCTGCAGATGATCGCGAGCACCGCGCCGACGGCCGTGACCAGCCCCAAGGCGCCCGCCTTCGCCTGGTCTCCGACGATCTCCTGGACCTTCAGCGCCAGCGTGAGCCGGACGGGCGTGAGGACCGCCACGGAGGCGCCGAAGTTGAACAGGGCAAGGCTGGGAGTGAAGAGCTTGCCGGGCCGCACGGGCGCGGCGCCGGCGGCGGTGCCCGAGGGGGTCTCTGCGTTGAGGGGCAGGGGTACGTCCTGGCTCATCTGGTGACTTCCTTGTCTTCTACCCGGGTAGATTCCAGATTCGGCGAGAACCGCCGGAATGGGTGGATGACCGGTACGCCCTATGCCGGGTGGGCCTCGACGATCGCGAGGGTCCGCTCGGCGAGCGACGAGATGGCGAGGTCGGCGAAGCCGAAGACCGCGCTGCGGCAGCGGGCTTCGAGGGGGTCCACGAGGGCGTCGGGCAGACCGGACAGGCCCAGGAACGCTCCGGCCCACGCTCCTGCTGTGGCGCCGATCGAGTCGGTGTCCAGCCCGGTCTGCACTGCCAGCCCCGACCGTCTCGCCGAACCTCCCCTCACCCCACAGCAGGGCCGCGGTGAGTGCGCCGGCGTTGTTGATGGTGTGCACCCAACTCATGCCGGAGTGCCGCGCGTGCAGGTCGTCCAGGCACTTCTCCCAGGCCATGCCGCCGCGGAACTGCTCCAGCACGGTCTGGATCTCGATGCCAAGGCGGGAGGTGGCGGGCACGTGCCGCAGAGACTCCGCAACGGATTCCGCCGGGGTGGCGGCGATGAACGATGAAAAGATCAGGGCAGCGGCCCATATCGCACCGTAGATCCCGATGGCCCGATGGCTCAACGCGGCGTCCTAGTAGGACAGCAGAGCGGCCTTGCGTGGCTGCCCGGGTGCGGCGAAACCGAAGATGTCGGCGCGGATCAGCGCGCCGATCCACTCCCGGTACGGGTTGTGGTGCTCCCCCGCCTCTGCCAGCGACACTTCGCGGACCAGGTTCTGGCAGGTCGCGCGTTCGGCGGTGAAGAGCTGGTGCACGGGGAAGCGGGACAGCCACTCGGCCGCGACGTCGCGGGCGGTGTAGGTGGTGCCGTAGGTCTCCAGCAGGTGCAGGCCCAGCACCGTGTAGTCGACGCAACTCGTTGCGGGCCAACGCCCACGGTTCCTGGCCGACAGGGCTGGACTTCTCGCCTTCGGGCAGGTACTCCACGGCGGCTCCTCGTCGATTTCGGGCGGCCAGGCTAACACATTGACACCGAGTCACCTAGTGTCTTGGTTACCAGTTGACAGCGGCTCCCTGGTGACCTAGCGTCGAGCGACGTGTCGCACGAGTCATCAAGCAGCGGGGCCGACCACAGGATCGGGCGCAGCCGGATCGCCGACCGGATCGTCGACAATCTGCGGGAACGCATTTTCAGCGGCGAATTGCCGAACGGCTCGCGGCTGCCGGCGGAGCGGGAACTGGCCGAGCAGTACGGCGTCAGCGGCGCGACGATCCGAGAGTCGGTTCGCGTCCTGGCCACCATCGGGCTTATCGACGTCCGTCACGGTGCCGGCTCGTTCGTCACCGCCGAACCCGACACCATGATCGGCATGTCCATCGCCTCCGTGGTGCGGCTGGAACGCGTCGGTGCGCGCGAAGTACTCGGCCTGCTCGGCGCCCTGAACAGATACGCCGCCCAACTGGCCGCCCAGGAGGCGACCGACGCCGAGATCGCCTCGCTTCGGGAGGCGGCCGAGAAGCTGGCGGTGATCGACGACATCAACCGCACGATCGAGGACCTCGGGGCCTTCATGCGGCGGCTGCCGGAGATCTCCCATAACGCGTTGCTCATCCCGTTGTGCCGCCTACTCGCCGACGTCCAGGTCGAGTTGGCCGCCAAGTTGAGCGGCGGGCGCGTGTCCGAATTGCGGCGGGTCGCCGGAGGCCTGCACGCGGACCGGCTCGCGATCGTCGAGGCCGTGGAGAGCCGCTCCCCGCAGCGGGCGGCCGAGGCCGTCGACGCGCACTCCGCGCACGCGGCACGCCTGGTCCTGTCGACCCCGCAGGCGAAGAAGATCCAGATCACGGACCCCGGTTACGCGCATCTGCTGGCCGGCCTGCTCAACGCCAGGCTCAGCTCGACCGCGAACTGACCGATCACTGGAGGAACCGATGAAGATCGTCCACTTCGACAAGGACAACTGGATCAAGGACCACCCCAGCGGCACCCTGTACTTCCAGCACCTCCTCAAGGGCGAGCCCGGCCCACCGGACAACTTCATGTACGTACTCGCCAAGCAGCAGGACGAGTGGTCGATGCCGCGCCACCGGCACAACTTCGACCAGATCCGGCTGCCGCTGGTCGGCGACAACACGACCTACGGACGCGGCGTAGTACTCAAGGAGGGCCAGGTCGGCTACTTCCCCGAGGGACTGTCCTACGGACCCCAGGAATCGCCGATGAAAGGCATGGCGCCCGGCGAGCCACTCGGCCTGACCCTGCAGTTCGGCGGCTCGTCCGGCTACGGCTTCATGAGCATCGAGCAACGCCGCCAGGCGAGGCAAGAACTGATCGAGGCCGGGGGCAGCTTCGACGGCCCGTTCTACGTCCGCCCGGACGGCACCCGGCAATGGGGCCTGACCACCATCTGGGAGCACGTCTTCGGCGAGCACCTGAAGTATGCCCGCCCGCGGTACACGCATCCCGTCGTCGCGGACCCGAAGCGGTTCAACTGGCTTCCCGTCGAGGGAACCAAGGGCGTGGATCACAAGTGGCTGGGCGCGTTCTCGGAGCGCGCCGTGTGGGTCGAGATGATCAAGCTCCAGCCCGGGGCCCGATGGTCGTCCGCCGACCCGAAGGCCCGCCGCCTGCTCACCGTGCTCTCCGGCGACGGCGAATGCGATTGCGACCAGATCGGCTACCTGACCGCGATCCAGGCCGACGCGGGCGAGACGCTGGACCTGGCCGCCGGGTCCTCGCCCCTGGAGTTGTTCCTGATCGGCCTTCCCCCGGTGGTGCTGCCCACGACCGAGTCGCAGGAATACGACCTGGACGAGTTTCCCGCGGAGGACCGTGAGCCGGCCGGGCAGTCGAGCTGAGATGCTGTCACTCGGGCAAGCCTCGACGATGGTCGACGACGCGCTCCGCCAGGGCGCCGCGCTCGGATGCGCACCGCTGACGGTGGCCGCGCTCGACCCGGGCGGGCACCTGTTGGTGCTCAAACGGCAGGACGGCAGCGCGATCCTGCGCCCACAGATCGCGCAGGCGAAGGCATGGGGAGCCCTGGGCATGGGACTCGGCAGCCGCGCGCTGGCCGAACGCGCGGCCACCGCGCCGGCGTTCTACACCGCACTCGCCGCCCTGTCCGAAGGTCGTGTCGTGCCGGTGCCGGGCGGGGTGCTCGTCCGCGACAGCGAGGGTGCCGTCCTTGCCGCGGTCGGCATCAGCGGCGACAACCCCGCCAACGACGAAGCCTGCGCGGTCTTCGCCATCGAACACGGTGGTTTCGTCGCCGACCCGGGGCAGACGCCATGACTCGAATCCGTGTCGAACAAGGCGTCCTCGAAGGCAACCAGCGGCGGGGGGTGTTCCGGTTCCTGGGCGTGCCCTACGCCGCCCCGCCCGTGGGGAACCTGCGCTGGGCCGCACCGCGGCCGCCCGCGGCGTGGGACGGTGTGCGTGACGCGACGTCCTTCGGCAACGCCGCGATCCAGACCGCGGACAACGGCGCGATTCTCGGGGCGCAACAGAGCGAGGACTGTCTCTACCTCAACGTCTGGACCCCGAGCCTCGACCCACAGGCGCGGCGGCCGGTCATGGTCTGGATCCATGGCGGCGGCTTCCTCAACGGGGCCGGGTCGATGCCGGATTACCACGGCACGTCCATCGCCCAACGTGGTGTGACCTATGTGTCGTTCAACTACCGGCTCGGTGCGTTCGGCTTCCTGGACCACCCCGATGCTGGCGGGAACGCCGCCGTCCGGGACTGGGTCGCGGCGCTCGACTGGGTGTCCCGCAACATCACCGCCTTCGGCGGCGACCCCGACAACGTCACCATCTTCGGCCAGTCCGCCGGCGCAAGCGCGGTGCGCACCCTTCTCGCCACGCCCACCGCCCGGGGCTTGTTTCACCGCGCCATCCTGCAAAGCGCGGGCTTCGAACCGCCCGCGGCCCTGCCCCATTCGGCGCGCGAGCGCGTCGTCGAGGCCAGTACCCGGTTGTTCGAGCAGCTGGGTGGCAGCGCCATCGAGCATCTGCGCCAGGTGCCGGCGGACCAGGTGCGACAGGCGTCCCGCCTGCTGTCAGGCACCACGCCACCGCCCGGCGAGGTGCACACGCCGGGCAACCTGGTCTGGTGCCCCACCGAGGACAACCAGGTCGTCGGCCCGGATCTGTCCTGCTGGGATGCGGATGTTCCGGTGCTGTTCGGCCACACCGGGGACGAGGCACGATTCTTCATCACGCCCCGTGGCCCCTACGGAGCGCCGCCCGGCACGGTGAATCCAGCCGAGCTCTACACGCCCGCCACGCTGGCGAGAATGGCCACCGTCCTCGGCGGACAGCGGGCCGACGACATCCTGGGCCGGCTCACGGGCAGTCCGTACGAAGCATTGGCGGAGTTGTTCACCGGTGCCATGTGGACGGAGCCGGCACTGGCCTCCTACCTGCGCTTCACCAATCTGGGCCGCACGACCTACGCCTACCGTTTCGTCCACGTCTCCCCCGGCAACCGCCGGACGGGCATGCTCGCGTTCCACAGTTCCGAGCTCCCCTACGTGTTCGGCCGCCTCCTCCCGGCCGAGGACTACGACGAGGTGGACGCCCACGTGTCCGCCACACTCGCGCACGCCTGGACGGAGTTCGCCCGGACCGGTGTGCCCAGCAGCCCCGACGGCACACTCTGGCCGGCAGCCGTCCGGACGGCGCCACGGCTGACCGTTATCGACGACAAGGCGCACAGTTGTCCTCTGGACATCAGCCCGACCACCGAGGTGATCAACTCCCTTCGAGTCGGCGCAAGCAACCATTGAGCATCGATCTCGGCTCATGGGAACGCCGTGGCAGGCGTGGTGCGCGCGAAGCAGGCGGTGACGCTCCAGGAGGCTTCCGGCGGCCGCTTCGAGCTGGGGCTCGGCTCGGGTTCGGTGATGGATCTGCGCAGACCAGGCTCGTACTACTCCCTGCAGGACAAGGTGCCCACGCGGCGATCGCCTGCGGCGCGAGATTCAGCTGTCGGCATGACAGCGGAAGCAGCGGACGGCAGCCTTGGCGTCCTCGACCTGCCCGGGGAAGCGGCACTCGTTGCTAGTACGTCGGGACTCGACTCGGGTGCTGAGCGCCAGGCCCACTGCGCCAGGCTGCGGCGGCAGGCTGCGGCGGCAGGCTGCGGCGGCAGTGCGCTGCGTGACCACGTCTTGACCGTTGGACAGGTGCGCCCCTAGCATCCCCACACGTCTGAAACGATTCAAGACGCAGCCACGTCTGACAAAGAGGTCAAACGATGCGCAAGCCCACGTCCCATCGCACGCGGGCGCTCGTCGCCCTCGCGACGGCTGCCGTCGTCGCCACCGGCTGCAGTGCCGGCAGTCTCGGCTCCAGCGGGGGCAACGGAGAGGGCGTCACGCTGTCGTTCCTCACCGGCAACGGCCCCGAGGACATCGCAATCGCCGAGGGCCTGGCCAAAGCCTTCATGGCCGACAACGCTGGCGTGACCGTCCAGGTCGAGCAGCGCCCTCAAGGCACCGAGGGCGACAACCTCGTGAAGACGCGACTCGCGACCGGGGACATGGCGGACGTCTTCGTGTACAACTCCGGGTCACTCCTGCAGGCCCTCAACCCGGCGCAGACCCTCGTGCCGGTCACCGACCAGCCGTGGACCAAGGACCTCGACAAGACGTTCGTCGACGCAGTGTCGGGGAACGGCCAGGTCTTCGGCACCCCGGTCGGCACCGTCCAGGCCGGCGCAGTCATGTACAACAAGAGCGTCTACGCGCAGCTCGGTCTCAAGGTCCCTCAGACCTGGGACGAGTTCATGGCCAACAACGCGGTGATCGCCGAGCGTACCGACGCCGCGCCGGTGATCCAGACCTACCGGGAGACCTGGACCTCGCAGCTGTTCGTCCTCGGCGACTTCCGCAACGTCCTGCAGAGCGAGCCGAGCTTCCCCGAGCAGTACACGGCCGGCCGGGTGAAGTACGCGACGTCCGCGGCGGCATTGCGGGGCTTCCAGCACCAGCAGGCGGTGCACGACGCCGGTTACATGAACGAGGACTTCGCGTCCGCCACCTACAACGACGGGCTGCGGATGCTGGCCGAGGGCACGGGCGTGCACTACCCGATCCTCACCAGCGCGATCGGCGAGCTTGTCGCCAGCCACGCGGACGCGGTCGACAACATCGGCGTCTTCGCGCTGCCGGGCCCCGACGCGGCGACGAACGGCCTCACCGTCTGGACGCCCAACGCGGCGTACACACCGCAGACGACGCAGGGCCCGGTGCGCGACGCGGCGCTGCGTTTCCTGGCCTTCATCGCCAGCCCCGCCGGCTGCCAGGCGATGACCGAGGCTGCAACGCCGACGGGCCCGTACGTGGTGCAGGGCTGCGACCTCCCCGCTGATGTGCCGCCGGCTGTGCAGGACATCCAGGGATACCTCAGCCGCGGCGCCGCGAGCCCGGCGCTGGAGTTCCTCTCACCCGTGAAGGGGCCGAACCTCGAGAACCTGACGGTGGAGGTCGGCTCGGGCATCCGCTCCGCGGAGGACGCCGCGGCTCTCTACGACCAGGACGTCGCTCAGCAGGCCCAGCAGCTCGGCCTCGAGGGCTGGTGACCGGGCCGCGCTGAAAGCCGGCAGACCCCGCCGAGCCGCTCGCCCGACGAGCCGGCTCGGCGCCCGGACCCGCGCAGGGAGGCGCACGATGGCGACGAACACGATGGTCGAACCTGCGGCGCCGCCCGGCCGCAGCGCCCGACCCGTCAAGGCGGGCGGCAAGCGGAAGAGCCCCTACCCGCACTGGTTCTATCTCCCGGCGGCGATCGTCTACTCGGTGCTGTTCCTGGTGCCCACGTTCGCGTCTCTCTACTTCAGCCTCACGCGATGGACGCTTTTCGACACCGAGTTCATCGGCTTCGACAACTTCGTCACGTTCTTCGAGCAGCCACAGCTCGTCACCGGCCTGGTGAACACGATGATCTACGCCTTCGTCACGTCCGGGGCGAAGGTGGTGCTGGGCCTGCTCCTCGCGGTGTTCCTGACGTCGCAGATCATCGCCCGCGGATTCCTGCGGTCGGTGATCTTCTTCCCTGTGCTCGTGAGCACCGTCGGTGTCGGTATCGCGTTCCAGGTCCTCATGGATCCGCAGGAAGGGCTCATCAACGACTCCCTTGCCCTGCTGGGAATCGACGGGCCGGGCTGGCTCACCGATCCCGACCTCGCGCTGCTTTCGATCGCCGGGGTCGACGTCTGGAAGGGTGTCGGCCTGGCGACCGTCATCTACATCGCCGGCATCGTCTCGATCCCGCAGGAGTACCACGAGGCCGCGAGGGTCGACGGGGCCGGGCCGTGGCAGAACTTCCGGCACATCATTCTCCCGCTGGCTCAGCCCGCCACCGCCACGGTGATCATCCTGTCGCTCATCGGAGGACTGCGATCCTTCGAGCTCATCTGGGCGATGACGCGCGGTGGGCCGGGCTACACCTCCGACGTGATCGCGTCCGTGATCTACAAGCAGTACCAGGCCGGCTTCTACGGAATCTCCACCGCGGGCAACGTGGTGCTGTTCGTGGTCGTCACGGCGATCGTCCTGCCGCTGACTCTCTTCCTCAACCGGCGAGAGGTGGAGATGTGAACCGCACCTACCGCTATTGGGCCAGCACGCTCGGCCTCGTCCTCACCGGCGTCATCTTCGTCGTCCCGTTCGCGTTCATCCTGCTCACGTCGCTGAAGACGCGGCAGGAGGCCAACCTCCTCGAGTTCTCCTGGCCCACCGAGATCGCCTTCGTCGACAACCTCGTCGAAGTGATTCAGGCGCGCGATCTGATGCTCGTGATCGCCTTCATCAACAGCACCGTCCTGACGGTCGCCAGCGTGGCCGGCATCGTGGTGCTCTCCGCGATGGTGGCGTTCGTGCTGCAGCGGCGGAAGACGCGCTGGAACCCGTTCATCAACTTCCTCGTGCTCTCCGGGCTCATCATCCCACCGGCAGTGGTCCCGACGATCTGGGTGCTCCAGGGGATCAGCCTGTTCGACACCATGCTCGGGCTCATTCTCGTCGAGGTGGCGTTCGGTCTGTCGTTCTCGATCCTGCTCTTCCGGGCCTTCATCTCGACGATTCCGCGGGAGATCGACGAGGCCGCCATCATCGACGGCGCGGGCCCCCTGCGGGTGTTCTTCCGGATCATCCTGCCGCTGCTGAAGCCGGTGGTCGTCACGGTGATCGTCGTGCAGGCGGTGCAGGTCTTCAACGACTTCGTCAACCCCCTCTACTTCCTCCCCGGCAATCCCACCGTGCAACTCACGCTCTACAACTTCCAGAGCCAGTTCCAGACGAGCTACAACCTGCTCTTCATGGACATCCTGCTCATCACGATTCCACCGCTCGTCATGTTCATCTTCTTCAACCGCCAGATCGTCGCCGGGATGACCTCCGGCGCCGTGAAGGGCTGAGCAAAGCAGCCCACTCCCCTCCGTTGATCCGTCCAGGAAGGACGTCCGTGACCGCTGCGCCGTCGACCCGCGTCATCCGCACCACCGCCGAGCACGCCACCGACCGCAGCACGGTCCCCACACCGACGCCGCGCCTGTCCTGGGTGATCGAGACCGACGTGCCGGACTGGCGGCAGGCGTCCGCCGAGGTGGAGCTCACGCCCACCGATGGCGGGGACGCGACGACCGTCCGGCTCGACGGCCCCGACTCGGTGCTCGTCGACTGGCCCTTCGAGCCGCTGGCTGACGGCGACGAGGTCGCCGTCCGGGTGCGGGTCACCGGCGCCGACGGTGGGACGTCCGCGTGGAGCGAGCCACAGCCCGTCGTCGCCGGCTTCCTCGCCGACGGTCAGTGGAGCGCGCGGATGGTCGGCCTCGCCGACCCGCAGCACACGGCGCAACCGGTACTCGTGCGGCACGCCTTCACCGTCGACCGCCCGGTACGGCGGGCGCGCCTGTTCGCGACCGCGCGCGGCGTCTACCAGGTCGCGGTCAACGGGCGCGACGTCGACGACGAGGTGCTGAAGCCGGGCTGGACCGCGTACCAGTGGCGCCTGGTGCACGAGACGACCGACGTCACCGATCTCCTCGTCGACGGGGAGAACGCCGTCGGCGTCCGCCTGGCAGGCGGGTGGTGGACCGAACGCTTCGGCTTCCGGGACACTGCCGCGCGCGTCTACGGCGAGCAGCCCGCGGTCGCGGCGCAGATCATCCTGGACTACACCGACGGCACGAGCGAGACGATCGCCAGCGGCGAGGGCTGGCGGGCGAGCGGCGACGGGCCGACGACGCGCAGCGGGATCTATCTCGGCGAGCGCTTCGACGCGCGGCGCGAGCCCGCGGGCTGGTCGAGCCCTGGCTTCGACGACCACGCCTGGTCGCCGGTGCGGGTCGACGGGGTCTTCCCGGTGCCGCAGGCGCGCCGCTCTCCGGGCGCCCGCCGCGTCGCCGAGCTACCGGTCCGGGAGGTCATCACGACACCGAGTGGCAAGACGGTGCTCGACTTCGGTCAGAACCTCGTCGGTTGGCTGCGCCTCACCGCGCGCGGCGAGGCCGGAACCACGATCACACTGAAGCACGCCGAGGTCCTCGAGAACGGTGAGCTCGGCACGCGACCGCTGCGCGCGGCCGAGGCCACCGACACGTTCACACTCGCCGGTACGGGCGAGGAGACGTGGGAGCCGTGGTCGACGTTCCACGGGTTCCGCTACGCGCAGATCGACGGCTGGCCCGGCGAGCTCGACCCGTCCGACGTCGTCGCCGTCGCCGTGAGCAGCGACATGCGCCGCTCCGGCGAGTTCGAGTGCTCCCACGAACAGCTGCAGCAGCTACACGCGAACATCGTCTGGGGGATGCGCGGCAACTTCCTGCACGTCCCCACCGACTGCCCGCAACGCGACGAGCGGCTCGGCTGGACCGGCGACATCCAGGTCTTCGCGCCGACCGCCACCGACCTCTTCGACTGCAACGGCTTCCTGGCGAGCTGGCTGCAGGACCTCGCACTCGAGCAGGAAGCGGCGGGCGGCATCGTGCCGTTCGTCGTGCCGCACGTCCTCGGCAGGCCCATCCCCGCGGCCGCCTGGGGAGACGCCGCCACGGTGGTCCCGGCGGTGCTCCACGAGCGCTACGGCGACCGGCAGGTGCTCGTCGACCAGTACCCGAGCATGCGCTCGTGGGTGGAGACGATCCTCGGGCTCGCGGGCGAACGCCGGCTCTGGGAGGGGAAGTTCCAGTTCGGCGACTGGCTCGACCCGGCCGCGCCGCCCCAGCGGCCGGGAGAGGCGAAGACCGACCCCGACGTCGTCGCGAGCGCCCACGTCTTCCGGTCCACCGACATCCTCGCCCGCACCGCGGCGCTGCTCGGGTACACCGACGACGCCGAGCGTTACCGGCACATCGCCGAGGAGGTGCGCACCGCCTTCCTGCGCGAGTACGTCACGGGCGCCGGGCGGATGCTCTCGGACACCCAGACCGCGTACGCGATGGCCCTCGAGTACGGCATCGCCACCGACCCGCAGATGCGCGGGCAGATGGGAGACCGGCTTGCCGACCTGGTGCGCGCGGCCGGGTACCGGGTGGCCACCGGCTTCGTCGGCACCCCGATCGTCTGCGACGCGCTGACGAGCACGGGGCACGTCGACGTCGCGGGCCGGCTGCTGCTGCAGACCGAGAACCCGTCGTGGCTCTACCCCGTGACGATGGGGGCGACCACGGTGTGGGAGCGCTGGGACAGCATGCTCGGGGACGGTTCGATCAACCCGGGCCAGATGACGTCGTTCAACCACTACGCGTTCGGCGCGATCGCCGACTGGATGCACCGCACGGTCGCCGGCCTGGCACCCGCCGCGCCCGGGTACCGGGAGCTGCGGATCGCGCCGCATCCGATCGCCGGGCTCGACTTCGCCCGGGTCGCGCACGAGACGCCGTACGGGCGCGCGGCCGCCGGCTGGGAGCGAACCGCCGGCGGCGTCGTCGTGACCGCGGTGGTGCCGGCCGGCACCATCGCCACCGTGCACCTGCCCGACGGGTCGGACCCGCTGGTCGTCGGCTCGGGATCGCACTCCTGGACGGTCGCCGTGAACGGCCGGTCCGCGCCCGACGGCGCCGTCTCGCTCGACTCCGAGCTCGCCGACATCGTCGACGACCCGGCCGCGTACGCGGCCGTCATGGGCACCCTGCGCGAGTACGACGAGGAGCAGGCGCGCGAGTTCCGCGACACCACCCGGTGGGTGCGCGGCAGCCGGCTCGTCGACGTGATGCGGCGGATTCCCCCGGTCGTCCAGACCGAGGTCGCCGAGGCCCTCGCCGGCGTGACCCGGGGCCGCCGTGCGGGATGAAACGTTCCATCCGGTGATCGCGAGCCCCCGGGGAGGCAACCCCCGATCCTCGGGATACACCGGCAGGTGGAGCACCCCTGTCCACCGCGCGCCCCGGCGCCTCGTCGAGGCCTGAGGGTGCGCCACCACGAGGAGACACTCGCGGCGTTCGTCGCCGACGTCCGCGGCGAGCCGGACGCCGCGGGTGTCGTCGTCGTGGGGTCGGTCGCCCGGGGCACCGAGCGCGCGGACTCCGACGTCGACGTGTACCTCGTCGCCACCGACGAGGCGTTCGCCCGCGCGGGCGAGCGGAACCGGCTGAGCTACGTCCGTCGGGACGTCGCCACGTACCCAGGCGGGTACGTCGACGTGAAGGTCGCCACGGAGCACTACCTCGCGGTGGCTGCCGAGCGCGGTGACGACCCGGTGCGAGCGTCCTTCGCCGGAGCACGCGTGGCCTGGTCGTGCAGCGACAACCTCGATGATCTCGTCGCGCGCGTCCCCGTCGTCCCGGACGGCGCGTGGGAGGCGCGGGTGGTCTCGTTCATCGCCCAGGCCCGGCTGTACGGGGAGTACTTCCTGCCGCAGGGCGCGAAACTCGGCAACACCTTCCTGCGCCACCACGCCGCCGTCCATCTGGTGACGGCCGCGGGCCGAGCCCTGCTGGCGCAACACCGCGTGCTGTTCCGGGGGCCGAAGTACCTCGAGGAGACCCTCCGGACGCTCGACCGGCTCCCGGAGGACTACCTCGACCTCATGTCCCGCGTGCTGACCGATCCCACACCGGAGACCGGGGCCGCGCTGCTGGCGGCCCTGGAGGCCTTCCACCCCTGGCCGTTGCCGGCCGCGGACACGCTGTCGGTGTTCGTCCGCGACAACGAGCTCGCGTGGCTGACCGGCACCCCGCCGCCCGAGTTCTCCTGACGCGGCCCAGCTCTACCGCTGCCGGAACCGCAGCGACGGCACCGCCCGTAGCCCCGACGTCGTCGGCCGCTGCGCGAGCTCCAGGTCCTGCATCGTGAACCGCTTACCGTCGATGGAGGTCACCGCGTCGACGGTGGCGGCGAGCTCGGTGTTAGTCCGCAGCGCGCCGAGCCCGGTGCCGAAGACACGCACGACGACGGTGTTCTCGCCTGCGCGCAGCGCGTCGGTGACGTCGACGGCGTAGGGCGGCGCCCACGCCCAGCCGCAGTCGACGTCGTTCACGATCACCTGGGCGACCTCGCCCACCGGTGCGGCGACTTCCGCCCGGTACGACGCTCCGCGCAGTGCCGGCTCGCCGGGGACGTCGCGTGCCTCGGCGCTCACCGGACCGAGGTCGAGCAGCACGCGCCTGCCGAGCCCGTCGCCGTCGACGATCACGGTCGTCTCGTAGGAGGCGCCGCCCGAGTAGTCGGCCCGCCCAGGGTCGTCCTCCCACCGGTGCGGCAGCACCACGTCGGCCCGCTCATCGGGAGCGTCGGCGTACGCGACGGTCCACGGCCCAGTGAGCTCGACGGCGTCGGCAGCGCCGTCCGCCGATGCGGCCGGGACGTCCGGGTCGGGTGCGGGCAGTGCGACGAGGACGGCGGCCTCGTAGGGCTGCAGGTCGAGCGGCACCCCGCCGTCGACGACGTCGACCCGCTGCGCCCGTCCGGTGCGCGCGTCCCACCGCTCGACCGCCGCGGCGCCGTCGCGGGTGCGCAGCGCGAAGGACTGCGGGTGCGGGCCGGTGTTCACCACGAGGTAGACGTCGACCTCCCCGGCACGGCGGTGCACGACGCCGACGTCCGGCGTCGCGGGGCTCGTCGGGGCGTCCGGAGGCACCACCGTGGCGAGCGCAGGCAGCAACGCGGCGACGTCGTCCACGGCGACCCAGCCGTCCCGCTTGACAGCGCCACCCACGGTGACGACGGCACCGCCCGCCGCGGCGTGCTTCTCGAGCAGCCGCGCCGTGTCCGCCGGCAGGTCCCGGGCGAACGGGAGGACGACGACGCGGTACCGGCTCCAGTCGGCCTCACGCAGCGCGGTGTCGTCGACGAGGTCGTAGTCGTACCCGGCCTCACGCAACGCCGCAGGAAGCTCGTCGCCGATGTGCCCGCGGGTCGCGCGCCACAGGTCGAGGTAGCCGCGCGTGCCGGGTTCGAAGCGCAGCGCGGCGTCGCGGCTGGGCGCGTAGAGCGCGACGTCGACGACCGGGTGACCCTGCTGCAGCAGCCAGCACAGGCGGTGCAGGTAGCTCGCGAGCGCGGGCATGGCCGGCCACCACGGGTTCACGTCGCTGAGCGCACCGGCCGCGTAGAAGATCCAGCCGGGCGGCTGCGCACCGGGCGGCGAGTACGGCCAGCCGTGCCCGATGAGCTGGTTGACGCCCAGGAGCAGGTGTTCGTGCGCCTCACCGACCAGATCGAGCGGCGTCGCGGCCAGCGACGGCGAGTGCACCCAGGTCCAGGTCTCCGACGAGACGACCGGCCGCTGGTACAGGTGCGCCGCCGACGTGGCCCACTTCGTCTGCGTGACCGACCGCCACCCCCAGCCCTCCCCCTCGGGCAGGTCCGCGTGCCGGTACGCGCTCAGCGCGCCGGGCGGCTGGCCGTAGCTCTGGATGCGGAACAGGACGCCGTGCCGCCGCGCCCATTCACGCACCACGGCGACGAAGTTCTCCTCGTAGAGCTCGCCGAGCGTTGTCACGACGTCGGCGCGGACCCGCTCCGAACCCTCGCCGTGGGTGTGCAGCAGCGGTAGCTCGGGCAGGAGGTCGTAGCCCCGGCGGGCACGGAACTCCTCCGGCAGCGCCGGCGTCCAGTCCGCGCCGTACACCTCGAGGCTGTCGCAGAAGACCGCGGTCACGAGCTCGCTCGGGACCGCGGCGAGGATGGGGTCGGCGACGGCGCGCAGGTGCGTTTCGGTCGCCGTCCGGCTGAGGTGGTCGAGCACCGGGCCCTCCGCGCCGAGGGCCGCCCGCTTGACGTTCTGGCCGGTCGGGCTCGACAGAGCGAGAAGGACGACGCGCGGCCCGGACCCGTCCGGAATCTCGACGGCGCCGTCCCTGACCGGCAACTGCCGCCACCGCCCGGGCGGTTCCTGCACGGAGCCGTCGCCGATGTATGCGGCGACGATCTGGTCACCGGGCCACGGCTGTGCGACGGGGATCCGGGCGGCGCGTGGCGGCACCTCGCGCATGTCCCACCGCAGCTGCCGCGCGGCCGTCTCGTCCGTGATGTGCGGGCCGCCGAACGACCACCCGCTGCCGATCGTGACGTCGAAGCGCAGGCCGAGCCGCGATGCCGTCTCGGCGGCGAACCGCAGCCGGGACAGGAACCGCTCGGACAGGAAGCCGCCCGCCGCCCGGTCCGCCTCGGACGTCGACAGCGGGTACGTCGAGCAGACCTCGACGCCGCCGATCCCGGCCGCCGCCATGACCTCCAGCTCGCGGGCGAGCTCGGCCTCCTCGACGAAGGGTCCGAACCACCACCAGCGCATCATCACGCGGCTGTCCGGCGGCGGGGCGGCGAAGCGCTCTCGCAGCGTCCGGGCGGTCGGCTCGGCAGACGGCATCGTCGCGGCTCCCTCGGGTCAGCGTGTGTGAAACGTATCAAGCCCCAACGGCGGGTGGCCGGGTTCGATCGCCGAGTTGTTGTCGGTGATCACCGCTACCGTGCCGCCGTGACTTCCCCTAACCCCGCGCGCTGCGACCCGTCGGGGCAGCGGTCCTTGGAGGCCTGATCAACGAGCACGGACGAGCAGCCTAAAACCGCAGATCAGCACCAGTGGCCGAGTTCTGGAACCCGACACTCTGTGCCCGGGAGATCTCCCGGATGATCGCCATCAGCAGGCCAGCCGCGATCAGCGTGACGGCGGCCTCGATCGTGAAGGCCACCGCGGCGACCTTCGTGTAGACGCCACTGACCGTGCCGTACACGTCGAGCGCCCAGGCGCCAAGCACCGCCGTCCACCACGCGCCCACCAGACCGCTCGACCGCCCACTGCTGGCTCTCCAAACATCGGCAACGACCAGCGGAGGCAACACGATGTTGCCAATCGGGACGAACCACGCGCCGACCGTCCATCCGCGGCCGAGCCGCTGCGGTCGCACGGCGAGCATCTCGGCATTCACCCTGGCCCGGTACAGCCAGAGGAGGAACACCACCCCGGCCACAAGCAGCACGATGGCCGCGAGCCCCATGCCGATGATGCTGGCCTTGATGGCCCGGATGGAATCGGCATATCCCCCCAACCCGACCCCGCCCTCGACGCGCTGCATGGCGCCGTAGCGGGTCCAGCCAGCGTTCGTGACGGTCGCCGCGCGCGCGATCGCGGCCACCGCGATCAGCGCGGCCGCCGCGCCGCCGAGGCCGTGTACGGGCAGCAGCCGGCGGGTCTCGGAATGCGTGGTCATCGTGGGCTCCTCCGTCTCGTCAAGGATTACGGAAGTGATGACCGCGCAGACGGCGAGGCGGTTGGGGTCGTTCTCGGTCTCGCGCATCATGCAGTCCGAGAGCGATCTGATGCGAAACCTCACCCACCCGCTCCACCCGACGGCCCTCTTCGTCAGCGGGACGGACGGGTGAACATCTCGGCGCGTTCGGCGACGAACCCCTCGACCGACTGGGCAGGAGCCCCGGTGATCTCCTCGACGGTGCGGGTCGACCGGTCATAGCGGTTCTCGCGTTGCAGACGGGTCATGGTGATGAGGTGCTCCATCACGTGCGGGGAGAGCCCGCCGTGGGCCGCGACGTGCTCGGCCCAGAGATCAGCCGGCACATCCTCGTAGGTCACCTCCCGGCCGAGTGCGCGGGAGTACTCCTGCGCAATGCCGTTCATGTCCTGCGACCGTGGCCCCGTGAGTTCGTGCACCTGCCCGATATGGCGAGCCGGATCGAGCAGGACAGCGGTAACCACCCGGGCGACATCACCGGCAGCGACCGGCGACGTGCGTCCGCTACCGAAGGGGAGCCGGAGGGTTCCGTTCTCGGCGATCGTCGGGATGGCAAGCGTGGTGAAAAACGGGTTGTCCAGGAAGACCGTGGGCCGGATGTGTACGACCGGAAGGCCGGACCAGTTCAGGACCTGTTCGGACAAGTAGTGCAGGCGCTGCTGGTGGGACTCCTCGGTGCTCACCGGGGTCATCTGCGACACCGTCATCTGGGAGATGTTCACCAGCGCCTCGAGGGCGCCCTTGGCGCGGGCAACCGTGGCGACCGTCGCCGTCGCCTCCAGGAAGGACAGCGACACGCTCATGCTGAACAGCATTCGGCCGACATCCTCTATGGCCCGTACGACATCGCCGGGCATGGTGAGGTCGCCGACCACTACCTGGGCACCCAGCGAACGCAGCGCGTCGGCGCGCTCGTCGTCGTGGTGGACCATCGCCCGCACCGGCATGTCACGCTCTCTGAGCATCGCCACGACCGAACGGCCCACGCCACCGACACCGCCGCCGGCTCCGGTCACCAGGACGAGTGCATCCGGCATCGCACATGTCCCTCACGCTCGTGTCAGATTCTGATCCGAGCGATGTTACCGAGGCTGGTGGCCGGACAAGGTGATGTCAACCCGACCTTCACAACGGCGTCAACGCTGGATCCATCATGCCCGCACCCTGATCACCCGCCACGACCTCGCCCGCGGCGGTCCAGGATGCCGGGCCGAACTTCGTCCGCATCGGCGCCGACACCCGTTCCCGCGGCCCAGCTCGTGCGTGCCCTCCGGCTGGTCTCCCGAATCTTGCGTTGCGCAACGTCCCGCTACCGGCCCGCCACACCCGTGTCACGGGGCGGTCCGTGTCACGAGTGGCAGACCGTCCAGCGCTCGCCCTCGCGGCGCAGATGGATCGTGACCGGGGACCGGCCGGGCAGCGCGGCCCGCGCCGTGGCGGTCTCACCCTCGTCGTCGACCAGCACGTCGGTGACGACGGGTTCGCCCGGCGCGCTCGGCGCGACCGGCTCGGCGGTGGGGTCGTAGTCGTCGTCCTCGACAATGCCGGCGGCCTCCTGCACGCAGAGCACACCGAGCAGGCTCGGGTAGTCCTCCCGGTCGACGGCGGTGGCGAAGGCGCCGGCAACCGTGCGGATCTCGGTCTCCGGGGAGCCGGCGACGGTCAGGTAGAGGCCGGCGCCAACCGTCGTGACGAGCACGAACCCGGCCACGGCGGCGAGCGCGCGCCGCTTCCTCGCCGCAGCGCGCGGCGCGCGAGGGGCCGGTGCATGGACGGTCATAGGGGGTGCCTCCCGGGGCGTCATTCGGCGTCGAGCCGTTCGGTCATCAGCCGGTCGAGCGCGTCGGCGAGGTCGTCCTCGACTTGCACGTCCCCCTCGTAGACCAGCGCGACGGAGCCGGGCGGCAGGGCCGCGGACACGCAGTAGTGCAGCAGGCCGCTGTCCCTCGTGAGGAACGTCAGCTCGGCCTCTGTCTCCCTCCGTGTGCCCACGTGCGGTCATCTGTGATGAGCCGCGGAGGAGCGCGGAGGTTGGGGTCAGTCCCGGGACTGGTCACCGAGGTGCACGAGCCCAACGCATTGCTGCCTGCCGCACTCGCGAAGGCACAGCGAATCGCCACTCGTGCGCTGCTGTCCGTCAAGGCCGCGAAGGCAGCCGTCACCCAGGCCTGCGAGCTGAACTTCGAACAGGGCCAGTCGCTCCAGACGACCAAGTTCATCGAGATGTACCGAACCGAAGATCACCAGAAAGCATTGCGCGCGTTCTTCGAGAAGCGCGACGGCACCTACTCTCGGCGCTGAATCGGCGACCTCCGACAAAGGACACGCTGAGGACAGAAGCTTCCCCTGAGCAGATAAGCGGCGATCATCTCACCGACCGCATATCGGTCGACCCGCAGGCGCTTGCCCGGCACCGCCAGTCCGTCGGGGATCGCGTGCCAGAACTGCCCGTGGCTGACGTCGACGGCTCAGCGCGGCCGGGATCGCCCGGCGAGGAACCGCAGCACCGCTGCGCTCGCCTCGGGGCGGTGCTCCAGGAAGTAGGCATGCCGGGCGCCGTACAGCAAGCTCCAGCCCCGCGTCGGGCATCCGGCCGGCGAGTCGTGCGCCATACTCGGGTGGGGTGATGCGGTCGACCAGTTCCGCCGGGTGGGGGCTGCTGTTGTTCGCGATCCCCTGGTTCGTGGTGACCTACGGGTTGATCGTGTACAACGTGGCGCACATCAGTTTCTGGCGGAGCATCTGCCCACCTGGAATGATGTCCCGAATGAATGTCACCGTGCGGTTCCTCATCTGGGGCATCATCCCAGCCGGCGGCCTTCCGCCGACCGCTCGGCGTGCGGGCCGACCCGGCCAGAGGGCACGAATGCCCCGTTCACCGCCAGCCGCGTTTCGCGTCTATTCCGTACAAGCCGTTCCATAGCAGTCCACTATGGCTCCCACCCACGGCGAGAGGCTCGCTATGTCGTTGAGCAGGACGAAAGCCCTGGCTACCGCCGGCGTCACCGCGGTACTCGGACTCGCCACCGTCGGCGTCGGCACCGCCGCAGCGGTCCCGAAACCGGACACGGCGACCCCGATCCAGCATCTGGTGGTCATCTACCAGGAGAACGTGTCCTTCGACCACTACTTCGGCACCTACCCCACGGCGGCGAACACCTCCGGCCAGCGACTCACCGCCAACGACGGCACCCCGAAGGTCGACGGGCTGACCGACCGGCTCCTCACCGCCAACCCGAACGGCACAAACCCTCGCCGGTACGACCCCACCGCCATCGGCGACGTCCTCACCTGCGGTCAGGATCATGACTACACCGACGAACAGAAGGCCTTCGACAACGGGAAGATGGACCGCTTCCCGCAGACGGTCGGCACCGCGGAGGGCACCAGCCCGACCGGCGCGCCGTGCCTGGCGAGCGATGTCATGAACTACTACGACGGCAACACCGTCACCGCGCTGTGGAACTACGCCCAGCACTACGCGATGAGCGACAGCTCCTACGGCACGACCTTCGGGCCGTCCTCGCCCGGCGCCCTCAACCTGGTCGCGGGCAGCACCGGCGGCGTCGACATGGCCCACACTTCGCACAACCCCTCGATCGCCAGCGCCACCGCCCCGAACGCCGACCTCACTCCCGACGGCGCCGGTGGCTACTCGTTGACCGGCGACGCCCAGCCCTACTGGGACGACTGCTCGACCCGCCGCGCCGTCGCGATGACCGGGCGCAACATCGGTGACGAGCTCAACGCAGCAGGCCTGTCGTGGGGCTGGTTCGAGGGCGGGTTCCGCCCCACGACCAGCTTCGCCGACGCCGCAGCCGCCACCGGCCACGCACAACAACAGACATCGACGTTCCTGCCCGACGAGTTCGCGACGGCGAACCTCAACGCCGCGGTGCCGCACTCGTCGAACCAGGGAATCTGCAACGCCGTGCACCCGGTCGGCGCAGGGCTGACCGCTCCGCTGGCTCCCGGCACCGGTCAGTACGGCTACAAGGACGACTACATCCCGCACCACCAGCCGTTCCAGTACTACGCCTCGACCGCCAACCCACACCACCTGACGCTGCCCACCAGCCCGGACGGCACCGTCCCCACGCAGGCACTGCGGGCGATCGGCACGGACACCCAGCACACCGCGAACGGCACACCGCAGTTCGACACCCCCAACCACCAGTACGACATGACCGACTTCGACCAGCTCGTCGGGGCCATCGGGAAGGGCGACCTCCCGCCCACGGCGCTGCCCGCAGTCAGCTTCCTCAAGGCCGGCAGCTATCAGGACGGCCACCCCGACTACTCCGACCCGATCGACGAGCAGCGGTTCATCGTCGACACGATCAACGCCCTCCAGAAGACCCCGGCCTGGTCGAGCACCGCGGTCGTCATCACCTACGACGACTCGGACGGCTGGTACGACCACGCCTACAGCGGCGTGCGCAACCCGTCGGCCTCCATCGCGGACGCCCTGACCGGGCCCGGCGCGTGCGGCTCGGGTGCTCCCGTGGCCGGCCAGCAAGGCCGCTGCGGCTACGGACCGCGCCTGCCCTTGATCGTGATCTCGCCGTGGACGAGGTCCAACACCGTCGACCACACCCTGACCGACCAGTCCTCGGCTGTCCGGTTCGTCGAGGACAACTGGCACCTCCCCCGCATCCCCGGCAGCACGGACGCCAAGGCCGGCAGCCTCGACGGCTTGTTCGACTTCACACCCACCCACGGGTCCGGCAACGGCCGCGGTGATGCCCCCAACAAGGGGACCTACGTCCTCGACCCCGCAACCGGACAACCCAGCCCGAGCTGACCCTTTGGGTGCCGAGAACCCTGTCACGGCGTCTGATCAGCGCTTTCGCAACCAGCCACTCCTGCAGCCGCAGCCCGAATTCCGGCCGGCATGACCACCGCGCCACCCGTCCCCATGTGACCCGAACCGACCCGAACCGACCCAAAGTGACGCAAACCACGCCGGAACCCTGGAGCAGATCCTGACCCCATTTCGCGCCCGCGGACGCGAACGCGATGTCGCCCGCAGCAGGCGCCATCGTGTGGACGCGAAGCGGCGAGGCCGTCGGCGACGAGCTCGATCTGCACATCTCGGCGACTCACCTCGCCGACCCGAGCATCAGCCCGACGGGGGGAGCGATCGTGCTCGCGACCGCCGTCACGCAGCCCGACGATGGGCCGGGCCGCGCTGGAGGCGCACCCGGCGATCGCGGAGATCAGCCTGCGCGCGCGCAGGCGCCGAACAAGCACCACTTCGTGGTGGACCTCTCCCCGTTCGGCCTGGAGAACCCGAACGAGGTGTTCTACGCCGCCGACCGTCCTTACGGCCTGATCGAGGCCACGGTGACCCGGAGCTGAGGCGCCGACCCCGGCTGCGCCGAGCGTCCCGTTGATCGCGACCTGTGCGGCCAGTCCCGGTCCGTCGTCCAGGTGTACCGCCCGCGGCGCGACTCGGGGGCACCCAGAGCGCGACTCGCGGGCATTCAGGGTGCGACTCGCGGGGGTTCCCGGAACGCGCTCGCATCGTGCCTCTGATCGAGGAGATCCGGCCTCTCGTCCTGCGCCGTATCGAGGCTGCCAACGGCCGCAGGGATGCCCGCCTCTTTACCGGCCCCCGGGTGGTCGGATCACGACCGCGGTCCTGCGCGACGCACCTACTGGGACGACGTGGAGCTCCAGGCGCTGTAGATCATGCTGAGCGGGGACGAACGCCCACCCCACGAGCATCCGCGGATTGTTTCCGCAGCTAGAAACGCCGAAGGGCGGCTCCCCATCATCAGGGAACCGCCCATCGTGCCGTCGGGACGACAGGATTTGAACCTGCGACCCCCTTGACCCCCAGTACGGTCACGGCAACGCATTGACCTGCAGAAACCGAGAATCGCCTGCATAACCCGGTGCAGTTCACGGCAGTTCAGGTATGTCCAGCGCGGTCTGGCTCGATGGTGTGCTCCAGGATTGCTCCACCCATAACGGGTCAATGTCTGCGCGCTCGCGACGAAGGATCCCGCGTCGATCCCAACTTCGGCGCCGCTCCTCGGGCCTGGGCTGGAGCCCTCGTCTGTTGCCTGCCGATTCATGCAGGTCGTTCCGGGCAGCCCCGGTTGGCCGCCGCTGAGCCTGAGTCTCGCCCGCGTCGGCGGACCAGACGACTCAGCCGTCCAAGCAGCTGGAAGCTGCTGAACCCGGCTGGTCGATCACGGAGATGATCTCGCCTGTGCGACCCGACACGAGCCCCTCCGACCGCAATTCGTGCGCTCACTCGAACGCTTCGCCACCAAGGCCGAAGCCCGGGACCCGGGTCGCGGCCTGGATCGACTACTACAACCGCGAACGGCGGCACTCGGCCTGCCGGATGCTCTCGCCGATCAACTACGAGCTGGCTACCGCGACGGTGGAGCTGGCTACCGCGACGGTGGCCTGAGATGTTCCCGGTTCTTGGTTTCTCCTGTATCGCCCGGTGCTCGGGCTCGGCCAGGTCGTTCCTCGCCGGGCCTGGCGGCCCGACGGGGGGCTCCACCTGGACAACCCCTGCGCTCCGGCGCTGTCATAGAAACGGAGAACCGGAAGGAACAAGATCACAACAACCAAAGTCTCCACGGTTCGAGGCGAACCTCAAAGATCACAGCACGAGCGTTACGAAAGATCGAGACCAAGACTTTGATGGACCGCGGAGGCAGGTCTCGGTAGAATTCAAACCCATGGCGGATCGCTGGAGCGCAGGGGTCATTCCTTATGCCGAGATGGGTTTCTGGGAGCCAGACTACCTGCCGAAGGACTCAGACGTTCTGTGCGCTTTTCGGATCACTCCCCAGGAGGGGGTGGCATCGGAGGAAGCGGGGGCGGCCGTCGCGGGCGAGTCGTCCACGGCCACTTGGACGGTGGTGTGGACCGATCGGTTGACTGCGCACGAGCACTATCAGGCCAAGTGCTACCGCGTGGATGCCGTACCCAACACCCCGGGCCAGTACATCGCCCACATCGCCTACGACCTCGACCTGTTCGAGGAAGGCTCGATCGCCAACCTCACGTCGTCGATCATCGGCAACGTGTTCGGGTTCAAGGCGCTCAAGGCTTTGCGGCTGGAGGACATGCGGATCCCCCCGCACTACGTCAAGACGTTCCAGGGCCCAGCGCACGGCATCGTGATGGAGCGGGAGTGGCTCAACAAGTTCGGCCGGCCGCTGCTCGGCGCCACCACCAAGCCGAAGCTCGGGCTGTCGGCGCGCAACTACGGTCGGGTGGTCTACGAGGCGCTGCGCGGTGGGCTGGACTTCACCAAGGACGATGAGAACATCAACTCCCAGCCGTTCATGCGCTGGCGGGATCGCTTCCTGTTCTGCATGGAGGGGGTCAACCGGGCGCAGGCGGAGACGGGGGAGATCAAGGGCCACTACCTCAACGTCACCGCCGCGACGATGGAGGAGATGTACGAGCGGGCCGATTTCGCCAGGGAGATCGGCAGCATCATCGTTATGATGGACTTGACGATCGGCTACACCGCGATCCAGTCGATGGCCAACTGGGCCAGGGCGAACAGCATGATCCTGCACCTGCACCGGGCCGGACACGGCACCTACACCCGGCAGAAGAACCATGGCGTGAGTTTCCGGGTGATCGCCAAGTGGATGCGGCTGGCCGGGGTGGACCACATCCATGCTGGCACCGTGGTCGGCAAGCTGGAGGGCGATCCCAATACCACCGCAGGCTTCTACGACACGCTGCGGCTGGGCCACGTGGCCGCCGACCCGGCGAAGGGGTTGTATTTCGACCAGGACTGGGCTTCCCTGCCTGGGGTCATGCCGGTCGCCTCCGGTGGTATCCACGCCGGCCAGATGCCTCAGCTGCTGCATTACCTCGGCGAGGACGTGGTGCTTCAGTTCGGTGGTGGCACGATCGGGCACCCGATGGGTATCGCGGCCGGGGCCGCGGCGAACCGGATCGCTACCGAGGCGATGATCAAGGCGAGGAACGAGGGCCGGGACTACCTGGCCGAGGGTGACGACATCCTCAAGGCGGCGGCGAAGAAGAGCCGCGAACTGGAGGTCGCGCTGGCGACCTGGGGCGACATCTCCTTCAACTACGAGTCGACCGACGTCCCCGACGTCGTCGTGACGCCGACCAGCGTCTGAGGAGGGCAACCCGCATGCGCATCACTCAGGGCACGTTCTCCTACCTGCCCGATTTCACCGACGACGAGATCACCAAGCAGATCGAGTACTGCCTGGAGAACGGCTGGCCGCTGTCGATCGAGTTCACCGACGACCCGCACCCGCGCAACATCTACTGGGAGATGTGGGGCCTTCCGATGTTCGACCTGGCCGACGCGGCCGGGGTACTGATGGAGGTCAATGCCTGCCGCAAGGCGCACCCGGACTGCTACGTCAAGCTCAACGCGTACGACGCGAGCCTCGGTCGGCAGACCACCGCGCTGTCCTTCATCGTCCAACGCCCGGAGCCCGAGCCCGGATTCCGGCTGGACCGCCAGGAGGACCACGACCGGGTGATCCGGTACACCACCCGCGCGTACGTGGTGGACCGTCCGACCGGCGAGCGGTATCGCGGGGAGTCGAACGGGAGTTGAGGGTGTCGGACCCGAAGAAGTCAGACCCGAACGGGCCGTACTCCGATAGCTCGGACGCACCCGCGCGTCCGAGCTTCGCCATGGGCCGCTCAGGGGCGGAGTCCGTCCCGACGAAGCCCGACCCGATGACGTCCGACGCAGGCACGTCGAAAGCCAGAGACAAGGGCCGGCAGAGTTCTTCCACGGCCCGGCCCACCGGGGCAGGCATTGCGAGCGCCCCGGCCGCCGGGACCTCCGGCGGCAGCGAGGAAGCCGAACAGCTGCCGCCGGGGGCACAGGTGGACTTGTCCGCCGCGCAGGCCGACTCGGGCATCGAGGAGGTGCTCACCGGGCTGGACAACGAGCTCGTCGGGTTGGACATGGTCAAGACCCGGATCCGGGAGTTGGCCGCTCTGCTGCTGATCGACATGCAACGCCGGAGGTTCGGCTTGGAGGGCAACCGGCCGTCGCTGCACATGAGCTTCACCGGCAGCCCGGGCACCGGTAAGACGACCGTCGCGTTGAGGATGGCCGATCTGCTGCACCGGTTGGGCTACTCCCGCAAGGGGCACCTGGTCACCGTCACCCGGGACGACCTGGTCGGCCAATATGTGGGGCACACCGCGCCCAAGACCAAGGACGTGCTCAAACGGGCGATGGGCGGGGTGCTCTTCATCGACGAGGCCTACTACCTCTACAAGGTCGAGAACGAGCGGGACTACGGGCAGGAATCGATCGAGATCCTGCTCCAGGTGATGGAGAACAACCGCGACGACCTGGTCGTGGTGCTTGCCGGTTATGCCGACCGGATGGATACCTTCTTCGCTGCCAACCCGGGATTCGGATCGCGGATTGCGCATCACATCGATTTCCCGGACTACACGATCGACGAGCTGTTCGTGATCGCGGAGAAAATGCTGGAACGCGACGGTTACCGGTTCGACGAGGAAGCCGTGCCAGTGTTCCGGGAGTACCTGGAGAGGCGGATGGCCCGCCCGCGCTTCGCCAACGCCCGCAGTGTGCGCAACGCCCTCGAACGGGCCCGACTGCGGCACGCCAACCGGCTGATCGCCGCGGGCGGGCAGGTGGGCCTCGACGACCTGGTGACGCTGAAGCCGGCGGACTTTCTCGGCAGCCGGGTGTTCGCCGGTGAAGGCCCGGAACCAGACGAGGAGGAGGACTAATGAGCGAGCGCAGCGAGACAGCCCAAGGGCAGAGCGATGCGACGAGCCGATGCAGGCAGGTCGCTGCCGCCATGGTCGCGCCTGGGAAAGGCATTCTGGCGGCCGACGAGAGCATCGGCACGATGAACAAGCGGCTGGACAAGGTGGGCGCCGCGCAGACCGAGGAGAATCGGCGAGACTACCGCGAGCTGCTGGTCAGCACGGCAGGGCTTTCGGATGGAATCAGCGGTGTGATCCTGTGCGACGAGACGCTCCGCCAGCGCTTCGCGGACGGCCGCGGGTTTCCCGAGGCGTTATGTGAGCTGGGCCTGCTGCCCGGTATCAAGGTCGACACCGGATCGAAGCCCTGTCCCGGGCTGCCCGGTGAGCAGGTGACCGAGGGGCTGGACAACCTGCCCGCCCGGCTCGCCGAGTACGCCCAGATGGGCGCCGCGTTCGCCAAATGGCGCGCGGTCTACACGATCACATCGGACCTGCCGACGGAGACCGGTATCCGGGCGAACGCGCACGCGCTGGCCCGCTATGCGGCCGCCTGCCAGGAGGCCGGGATCGTGCCGATCGTGGAGCCCGAGGTGATGATGGACGGGGATCACTCCATCGAGAAGGACGCCGAGGTGACCAGCGCGGTGAGCGCAGCGGTGCTCGCCGAACTGGCGGATTTCGGCGTGGACTTTGCCGGCATCGTGCTGAAGCCGAACATGGTGATCGAAGGAACCGACCATGCCGAGCGGTCCAGCCCGAAGCAGGTAGCGGAGGCGACTGCGGCCGGGCTCCGTGCGCTGCCCGACGACCTCGCAGGAGTGGCGTTCCTCTCCGGCGGGCAGTCGCCGGAGCGGGCGACCGCGAACCTCGCCGCCATGCAGGCCCACCAGACCAGGTGGCCACTCACGTTCTCCTTCGGGCGCGCACTCGTCGACCCGGCATTGCAGGCCTGGCGGGGCGATTCGGGCAAGCTGTCGGCCGCCCAGGACGCGCTGGCGCAGCGGGTAGCGGCGAACGCCGCAGCGGTCCGTGGCGAGCGGACCGACCAGGAGCTACATCCCGTCTAGCCTGTCTGTACCACGAGCGTGAGGGGGCGCGACATGCTCACCGACCGCACGACGCTCACCCAGTTCCTGATCGAGGAGCGGCGCCGCCATCCGGGCGCGAGCGGGGAACTGAACTCGCTCATCCTCGATGTTGCGCTCGCCTGCAAGGCGATCGCCAAGCGGGTCGCCTACGGGGCGCTCGGCGATGTGCTCGGCGCCGTGTCGACGATCAACGTCCAGGGAGAGACCCAACAGAAGCTCGACCTGATCGCGAACGAGCTGTTCCTGCGCGCCAACGAATGGGGCGGCCTCGTCGCCGGGATGGTCTCCGAGGAGCTGGAGGCGCCCTATCCCATCCCGGACCGCTACCCGCGGGGAAAGTATTTGCTGTTGTTCGATCCGCTCGACGGCTCGTCGAACATCGACGTCAACGTCGCGGTTGGCAGCATCTTCTCGATCCTGCGTGCGCCGAAACCGGGCGCGAGCGCTACTGCGGGTCATTTCCTGCAGCCCGGGTCGCAGCAGGTCTGCGCCGGATATGCGATCTACGGCCCTTCCACGATGATCGTCATGACCGTCGGAACCGGCGTGCACGGCTTCACGCTGGAGCCCCAGCTCGGTGAGTTCATCCTGACCCATCCGGCGATCCAGCTCCCGGCCGCCGCCAGCGAGTTCGCGATCAACGCCTCGAACAGCCGCTTCTGGGAGCCGGCGGTGACGCGCTATGTCGACGAGTGCCTTGCCGGTAGCACGGGCCCGCGGGGCAAGGACTTCAACATGCGCTGGGTCGCCTCACTTGTCGCGGAGACGCACCGCATCCTGACGCGCGGCGGTGTGTTCCTCTATCCGCTCGACACGAAGGACTCGGCGAAGCCGGGTCGGCTGCGCCTGCTCTATGAGGCCAATCCAGTGGCTTTCCTCATCGAGGAGGCGGGCGGCCTCGCGAGCACCGGGCGCGAGCGGATTCTTGACGTCACCCCGGACGAGCTGCACCAGCGGATCGCGTTCATCTTCGGTGCGCGCGACGAGGTCGAGCGCATCGAGGAATACCACCGCGACTACAACGTGGTCGAGCGCTACGCGCCGCTCTACGGCGCGCGCGGCCTGTTCCGCACCAACGGTTGAGCGAAGGGGGCCAGGCCATGTCGGCTCAGCATCCGATCATCGCCATCACTGGCTCGTCGGGTGCCGGGACGACGTCGGTGATGCGCACCTTCGAGCAGATCTTCCGGCGCGAGCATGTGAACGCGGCGCTCATCGAGGGTGACAGCTTCCACCGCTACGACCGCACCGAGATGAAGGCCAGGATGGCCGAGGCGTTCGACCACGGTGACCACAGCTTCAGCCACTTCGGCCCCGAGGCGAACCTGTTCGAGGAGCTCGAGGACCTGTTTCGGCAGTACGGCGAGAACGGTTGCGGCCGCGTGCGCAAGTACCTGCACGACGATGAGGAGGCGGCGCCCTACGGACAGCCTCCCGGTACGTTCACACCCTGGGTCGATGTGCCGGCCGATACCGACCTGCTGTTCTACGAAGGACTGCACGGCGCTGTTGCCACCGACACGGTGGACACCGCCCAGCATGTGGACCTGTCGATCGGCGTCGTACCGGTGATCAACCTGGAGTGGATCCAGAAGCTGCTGCGCGACAAGGCGTTGCGGGGCTATTCCGCCGAGGCGGTGACCGAAACGATTCTGCGTCGCATGCCCGACTTCGTGAACTACATCTGCCCGCAGTTCTCGCGCACGCATGTCAACTTCCAACGCGTGCCCGTTGTCGACACTTCCAACCCGTTCATCGCCCGGACCATCCCGACGGCGGACGAGTCGATGCTCGTCATCCGCTTCGCCGATCCGCGCGGCATCGACTTCTCATACCTCCTCTCGATGCTGCACGACTCGTTCATGTCGCGCGCCAACACCATTGTCTGCCCCGGCGGCAAGATGGATCTCGCAATGCAGCTCATCTTCACACCGATGATCTGGCGGCTGATCGAGCGGCGCAAGCAGGCCCTCGGGCTGTGACAGCGACCGGCGGGACTGTCGAATCTTGGCACCTCTCGGTGGTCAAGTGGATCGTGATTCGCGGGTTGTAGGGTCGCTGCTGGTAGGGCAGGGTCGGGCGGCCGGAGGGAGTTTCACCCTCCGTGTACCGAGTGGGGTTCCAGAAGTCGGCCTGAGCCTGTGACCTGCGGCGATCGGCGTTCCACGCGTCAGAGCCGCCAGGAACGCAACCAGACCGTCTGCGGCGACTGGCGCAGGACGGACAGGGTGGCGTCCGACAGCACGGTGCCGGTGTCGGTCAGGACGTACCCGTGACCACCGCGGGTCGACAGCGACTGGCCGACCACATTCACCCCGGCGTCTGCGAGCAACCGGTTGATCTCGGCCAACACGCCGGGCAGGTTCTCGTGCAGATACCCCAGCCTGAACGCGCCCTGGGGATGCGGCGGAGACACCTGCGGAAGGTTGACCGAAAGCGCCGTGCTCCCCGCCTCGACGAACCCGAGCAGCTTGTTCGCGACGAAATGCCCGATCTCCTCCTGCGCCTCCTGCGTCGAGCCGCCGACGTGCGGGGTGAGGATGACATTGTCAAGGCCCCGCAATGGCGAGTCGAACGGGTCGCCCTGTGCCTTCGGCTCAAGCGGGAAGACGTCGATGGCGGCGCCGGACAGGTGCCCGGACCGGATGTGGTCGTGCAGCGCGGCGTCGTCGACCACCATTCCGCGGGAGGCGTTGATAAACACCGCCCCCGGCTTCATCATCGCGAACCGCTCGGCGCCGAAGAGCCCCGCGTTGCCGGGCCTGCCGTCGACGTGGATGGTCACCACGTCCGCCTCGGCCAGCAACTCCTCCAACGACCCGACCCGACGCGCGTTGCCGTGTGCCAAGCGGTCAGAGGTGTCGAAGAAGATCACCCGCATGCCGATGGCTTCGGCGACGTTGGACAGCTGGGTGCCGATGTTGCCGTAGCCGACGATGCCCAGCGTGCGACCGCGGACCTCGTGGCTGCCCCTCGCCGACTTGTCCCACACACCCTCGTGCATCCGCTGCGTCTTCTCCGTGAGCCGGCGGGCCAACGCAACGATCTCGCCCAGCACCAGCTCGACGACACTGCGGGTGTTGGAGTACGGCGCGTTGAACACCGCCAAACCCCGGGCGGCCGCACTCTCCAGATCCACCTGGTTGGTTCCGATGCAGAAGCACCCCACCGCCAGGAGGTCCTTCCCCGCCTCGAGCACCGCCGGCGTGACGGTCGTGTTGGACCGGATCCCGAGCACCGACACCCCCGGCAGCTCCGCGACGAGCTCGTCCTCGCTCAGCGAGGCCGAACGCACGTCGACCTCGAAGCCCGCACGCCGGAACGCCGCCGCCGCGACCGGGTGGATGTTCTCCAGCAGCATCGCCTTCACCCGGCCAACCTAGGCGCGGATGGCCTCGTGCCGACACCCGGCTCGTGCGCCGCCCACCGACGATCGACCGACCGGGGGCGACACCTCGCCAGTACCGCCGGGCAGGTTGTCCAACGCATGCGGGCCGGCGGCTCGGGATGCGGTCCGAGGAAACGGGCCGGTCGAAGACCGGAACCGCGCCTCGGGCCGACTTCACAACTCTCATCGACCGCACCGCACACTCCGTCGGGCCGCTCCCCTGCGCTCGCCACCATCGCACCCGCCACCCGCCACCCGCCACCCGCCACCCGCGACCAGCGACGTCCGAAGGCACGATCGGCTCGGAGGCCTCCTCCACGAGTATCAGCAGGTCGCATGACCTAAGCCGGTTTTCGGGCACCCACACCGCCGGAGCCCGAGCCGGTGCTCGGCTCCGACGGCGCACTGAGCCGAGGACCGGCTCACGCCACGGCGCCGCTACTACGCAGGCTGCTGCTCTGCTCCGCGCTGAACCCCGCCTCCGCAAGAACCTCGTCGGTGTGCTGTCCCAACATCGGTGCCGCACGTCGGATGGCGCCCGGGGTCGCACTCATCTTCACCGGGATGCCGAGACCGATGACCTTGCCCTCGACCGGATGCTCCATCGTGACGACCATGCCCCTCGCCGTCGTGTGAGGGTCGTCGCACGCTTGCCGGTAGTCCTGGATCGGCGCTGCCGGCACCCCGGCGTCCAGCAGAGACGCGACGAGCTCGTCGCTCTGCCGTTTCGTGAGCGCCGACTCCAGCTCGGCGGTCAGCTCGTCACGGTGGCGCATCCGGTCGGCGTTGACCGCGAACCGTGCGTCACTCTCGAGGTCGGGCCGGCCGAGCACTGAGCAGAGTGCGGCCCAGAGCCGCTGGTTGTTCGCCGCGCGCCCTCGACCTCATCGAAGGCGACGACGACGTCCGCGCCGTCGTCATCACCGGCACCGGCCGGGCATTCACCTCGGGCGCCAACCTCCGCGAGGACCAGGCCCTCACCGACGAACAGCTCGCCGACTACATCGGCGAGTTCAGCGGCATGCTCAACCGCATCGAAGCACTCCGGATGCCCGTCATCGCCGCGATCAGCGGAGCCAGCGTTGGCGGCGGACTCGAGTTCGCACTCGCCTGCGACATCCGCTCGCCTCGACCGAGGCGTACCGACGAGCCGCCTGAACCGCACTCGAACCCCAGGTCACACGCTGAGTGAAGGATTTTGGCGCGCTACACGGGCTGACCCCGACCCACCACGAGTCCTGCACCGCGGCCGGATCACCAAGCAAGGCTCCCGCCTGGTCCGTTGGGCCGCGGTGGAGGCCGTGCAACGGGTGCCCGGACATACCCGGCTCGGCAGATCCGCGACCGGGTCGGCGAGCGCCGCGGCCGGCGCAGCATCTGAGCGTCGGGCTGAGCTTGGCCCGTGGGACCGGACACCTGTCCTGATGTGGCCGCGGCCACATCAGGACGGATACCGCTGTGCCGCTCCCCACCCGCCTGAGTTCCGCCGTCGAGCCGTCGAGTTGGCCCGCCAGGGCGATCAGCCAGTCGCCGCGGTGGCCAAGCAGCTGTCGATCAGCGAGTCGTGTCTTCGGAACTGGCTGGCCCAGGCCGACGCCGACGAGCACTCCAGCTCGTCGCGGTTGAGCAGCGACGAGAAACGCGAGCTGGCCGAGCTGCGCCGTGAATGGCGCCGCTTGGAGGTCGAGAACGAGATCCTGAAGCGTGCCGCCTATTTCGCGCGGAAGAACGTCCTCCCAAAGCAGTTTTCCCGCTGGTCCGTGAACTCGCCGACGACGGATTCGACGTCGCGGTGACCTGCCGGGTTCTGGGCGTGCGCCGCCAGGACTTCTACGAATGGCGTGCCGGGGTGAAGTCTGCCCGGGAGCAGGAGAACGAGTTGCTGCTCAAACATATAGAAAAAGTCCACATCGACCAAGAATCACGGGGAACGTACGGGTGGCCGCGATCGTGACTTCGTCGTGGACGGCCCGAATGAGCTCTGGTGTACCGACATCACCGAGCAGCACACGCTGGAGGGGAAGGTTGTACTGCGCCGCGGTGCTCGACGCCTACTCGCGGCCGAGCGTGGGCTGGTCGATCGATGACAACATGCGTATCGCCCTGGTCGTCGACGCACTCGGCATGGCGATCAGCCGCCGCCGACCCGAACCGCATTCAGCGGTCCTGCATTCCGACCACGGGTCGCAATACACATCCTGGGCATTCGGGCAGCGCATCCTCGAAGCCGGCCTCGGCACGTCGATGGGATCGGTCGGCGAATGCTACGACAACTCCATGACGGAGTCGTTCTGGGGCACCAGGCAACTCGATGCTCGACTCAAAGACATGGAAGACCCGCGCCCAGCTTGCCAGCGCGATATTCGAGTGGGTAGAATGCCGGTACAACCCACGCAGACGCCATTCCAGTATCGGAATGCTCTCGCCGGTGTACTACGAAGCAGCCCACACCGCCAGACCAAGATCACTGACCCCACACCGTCAGTGTCCGGCGCTGGGGGGCCAAGCTCACGCACCGTGAATCGATTTGCGGCGGTCGGAGGACGATGACGTCACGGACCAGGAATGCCTTTGCCGGTCCCGGAGAGCGCCCGGGTCGACCCGGCATGCCGCCCCGGTTCGGCCGGCGGCAGCTGCTCGCGGGGGCCGCCGCGCTGGGGGCCGCCGGCCTGGGGCTCGGTCTCACCGGCTGCTCGGGAAGCGGGCGACCGGAGCCGCTGCAGTTCTGGAACTATTACGCCCCGCAGGAGCAGGGCGACCCGGAGATCGTCGAGCAGAGCAAGTGGTTCCAGTCCGCGATCGACCACTGGAACGCGAACCACCCCGAGCAGGTCATGCCGGTGTTCGTGCCCGACTACGTCAACCCGATGAACCCGCGCATCGCCACGGCGTTCGCGGCCGAGAACGGACCCGACATCTTTCTGATCTCCCCCGGAGAGTTCCTGCGCTACTACAACGGCGGGGTCCTGGTCGACTTCAAGCCGTACCTGACGCAGGAAGCGTTCGACGACTTCTACCCGGAGACGCTTGCCACGCGGATCGTCGGCGAGGGGATCTACGCCCTGCCGATGGAGGTCGATCCGCTTTCCATCTACTACGACGTGGCGGCTTTCGAGGAGGCCGGCCTGTCGGAGGGCGACCTGCCCGCAACGTGGGACCAGATGCTCGACGTCGCCGAGCGGCTCACCACCCCTCGGCGCTCCGGGCTGGTGCTGGAGACCACTCCGGGCTACTACCAGAACTTCACGTTCTACCCGTGGGTGTGGCAGGGCGGCGGCGAGGTGGTCGACCCGATCACTCAGAAGCCCCGGATCGCCTCGGACGCCGTGGTGGCCGCGCTGGAACTCTTCGCCGCGAGCATCGCCCGCGGCGTCGCGCCGCGCACGCTCCCCGCAGGCGGCGAGATCGTCACGGCGTTCACCCAGGGCCTCGCGGCGATGTGGCAGCGCGGGCCGTGGTCGATCTCGGAGTTCCAACTGCAGGCGCCCGACCACCGGTACGGGGTGTTCCCGCTGCCGCTGCCCCCGGGCGGCCGGCAGATCACGGTCGCGGGCGGCTGGGCATGGGCCGTCAACAACCGGGGACGGAACTCCGACGCGGCGGCGCGGTTCGTCGTCGAGTCCATCGGCAGCATGAGCGCGGAGAGCATCGCGCGCGGCGCGGACTGGAACTACCGCGCCAAGTCGAACCTCCCCGCGCGCAGGTCGGTGTCCGCCGCCAGCGAGCAGCTGCCGTCCTACGCCGACCCGGCCCGCGCCGCTGTGCGCGAGCTGGTCTCCACCAGCCGCGGCGAGCCACGCTACCCACCGGTGCTCTACAAGGCCCTGTCCAACACGATCCAGTCGGTCCAGCTGGCCGGGGGTGACGCGCGCGTGCAGGCCCAGGTGGCGCAGGACGCGATCGAGAGCTTCCTCCAGACCTACGAGGGAGGGACGCTGGTATGACCGCGCTCTCGCTGAACCGGACGGCCGGGCGCGTGGGCGCTGACCGCCGACCACTCTCGACGATGCAGAAGCGCGAGCGCCGGGCCGCGTTCCTCTTCCTGCTCCCGGACTCGCTCGGCCTGCTGGTCTTCGTGGTTGTTCCGATGTTCCTGGCGATCGGGCTCGCCTTCTTCTCCCTGGACGGGTTCGGCCACCTCCGGTTCATCGGGGTGGACAACTACGTCCGGATGGCCCAGGACCCGCAATTCTGGTCGAGCCTGCGGGTGACGGCGGTCTACGTGGTCGTGGTCGTGCCGGTGATGTTCGTCGTCAGCCTCGCGCTCGCCGTGCTGGTCAAGGAGCGCTTCCCCGGCGTGGGCGTCGTGCGCAGCGCGCTCTTCCTGCCGTACGTGATCAGCCTCGTCGTGGTCGGCATGATCTGGCAGTTCATGCTCACCGACAAGGTCGGCGTGGTCTCCCGCGCGCTCGCGTTCGTGGGCCTGGAAGGCGTGTCGATTCTCGGCTCGCCCGGCCTGGCGCTCGCGGCCGTCATCGCGATCACCATCTGGTTCCAGATGGGCTACTACATGATCATGTTCCTGGCCGGCCTGCAAGACATCCCGGGAGAGCTGTACGAGGTTGCGCGGGTGGACGGGGCGAGCGCGTGGCAGCAGTTCCGCGGCATCACGCTGCCGCTGCTGGCGCCCACCAGCTTCTTCGTGATCCTGACCAGCACGATCGCGGTCGTCACCGGGGGCCTCGACCTGGTGTACGTCCTTACCCAGGGCGGCCCGGCGAGCGCGACATCTGTGCTGATCTTTTTCGTGTACGAGCAGGCCTTTCTGTTCGGCGAGTACGGCTACGCGGCCGCGATCGGCTCGGTCCTGCTGGTGGCGCTGCTGCTCTGGTCAGCCCTGATGTTCTTCCTCACCCACGGAGGGCGGTTCAGCCATGCCGACGACTGACCAGCTGCTGGAGCCGGCCGCACCCACCGTGGCCGCGGCGGAACGACGGCACGGCAGGCCGGCTCCGCGTACGCGGTGGAGCCGGCGCAACGCAGCGCTGCTGGCGCTGGGCCTCGTGCTCGGCATCGGCACCGTCCTGCCGCTCCTGGTGATGGTGCTCGGCTCGCTCAAGCCCAAGGCCGAGGTCACCGCGCCGACGCTGCTGCCGCAGCAGCCCACCCTGGAGAACTACGTATACGTCTTCACCGAGGTCCCGTTCGCGCGGTACCTGCTGAACAGCGCGTTCGTCGCCGGCGTGATCACGGTGCTGGCCCTGTGGTTCCACTCGATGGCCGCGTACGCGCTGGCCCGGCTGCGCTTCCCCGGCCGCGAGGCCGTTTTCCTCGTGATCTTCTCGACGCTGCTGGTGAGCCTTCCGGTGGTGATGGTGCCGACGTTCGCGGTGGTCCGGACGCTCGGCCTGGTGGACAGCTACGGCGGGCTGATCATCCCGGCGATCTTCAACGCCTTCGGGATCTTCCTGCTCCGCCAGTTCTATATCTCGATGCCCGCGGAACTCGAGGAGGCCGCGCTGCTCGACGGCGCGAGCTACTGGCGGGTGTACTGGCACGTGATCCTGCCGCTGTCCCGCCCGATCCTCTCGGCGCTGGCCGTGTTCTTCTTCCTGGCCAACTGGAACGCGTTCGTCTGGCCGTTGACGATCACCTCCGACCCGGACCTGCGCACCGTCCAGGTCGGCATCGCGGGGTTCCAGCAGCAGTACGCCGGCAACTGGAATTACACCCTCGCCGCCGCGACCGTGGCCGCGGTGCCGATGCTGCTGATGTTCTTCTTCTTCCAGCGCCAGATCGTCGAGTCGATCAAGAGCGCCAGCTTCAAGTAAGCGCACCGATCGGGCCGCCGCCCGCAGGCAGGTCGAGGTGCCCGGGGACCGAGACGGCAGCCCTGCCTCGACGCGGCATTCGGCGATCCTTGCGAGCACCCAGACTTGGCGGGGCGGTCGAAGCCCGCGGGCGAGAGCCTCTGCGGGCCAGATGTTGCCCTCGCTGGCGGTGGGCTCCAGTTCACTATCGACTACGCGGGCAGGGTCTCGGCGAGCCAACAGGTGTTCGGCTATCATCCCGCGCCGCCGTTGCCAGCCGACCGGCTGGCCCGCGTGCTGGACAGCTGACCCGCCGGCGTTGAGCCTGGGGACACAATGGCCAGGGCCGTCCTGCCAGCGCAGTGCGGTGGCTTGCTATCCGCCTCCTAACCGCGCGCCTACGACGACGAACGACTTCGACACTCGATCACCGCGTCAAGTCGAGCGCTCGTTAGGTGGCGCGTCCGGCACGATGACATGGTGGGCGACGCAGCAGCGCAAGACAACGGACCGGCGCTGCAGCTGCCCAGTACCGGGCCCGACCCGATGCCCTTCGACACCGCACTGGCTGCCGTCCTGGGCTACGCGCGAGGACGCCGCCCGCTGCGCTTCCGGTCCCCCGACTCGCCACAGGGCCGGTGGGTCCAGCTGCCGGCGTTCGGCTGGGCACGGTTCGACGCCCAGCCGATAGGCCCGGCCGGTGACACCGACGTCCTGATCAGCGAGGGGCTACACGGCCGGCTCGACCCGGCCGGCTGGCTAGCCGTCCACGACGCCCTCGCCCGTGTGCGCCCGCTTGCCGACGCCGCCTCCGACCAGGCCTGCGGCCGGGCCTTCTGGGAGCTGCCCGACGAGGAGCTGTCAGTGCTCGGCGAGCCGGGCACGGTCGGCGCCGCCCTGCGCGAAATCGGGCGGACCAGCGGGGAACACCCCGAGCACGTTTCCGCGGCGCTGCACCACCGCCATCCCGAGCTCATCCCGCACCTCACCCGCACCACCCGCCGCTCCCTGCTCCCCCACACCGAGGAGGGCGACAGCGGTGTGGAGGCGGTGGTCCTGCGTGAGCTGCGCGCTAACGACACGGCCTTCGCGGCGATGGAGGCCGCCACCGCGACGCTGATCGGCGACCGGCCGACCCGGCTGCGGCTACACGACATCCTGCTGTGGCTCACCGCCACACTGCGCCTGGCCCACGCTGTCGAGCTCGGCCGCGCATCCGACGAGTGGCAGGCCCACCGCGCCGGCGGGTACGACGAACCCGGCCGACTACTGTCCGCGCAGCGCGATGAGCGTGGCCGCAGCGGCCGCGCTGAGACACGGGACCACTGACACGGTCAATGCTTCGACGCAGGTAGCCGCTCGACGCGCCACTCGACCCGGAACGTAGATGACATGGCCGCGTCGGACTGACCGCTACCGGGGCCGCGGCCATCCCATGACCCTGCGCAGCCGCAGCACCCTCTGCGGTGGCCACTCCGCGAGCTCAGCCAGCACGAACACGCCGCCGATCTCAACCAACACATCCTCACCGACCGCGAGTGCATCCTCGGCCCCGACCACCACCTCAACACTCTGGCCAGCCCGTCGGCTCGCCCAGCCGACCGACGTCGTGGTCAGACGACGCGGACGTTGTCCGCCTGGGGTCCCTTCTGACCCTGGCTGGTCTCGAAGGACACCCGCTGGCCCTCCTCCAACGACTTGAACCCACTGCCCTGGATAGCCGAGTAATGAACGAAAACGTCCTTCCCGCCGTCGTCGGGGGCGATGAAGCCGAAGCCCTTTTCCCCGTTGAACCACTTCACGGTGCCCTCAGGCATGTTTCCTCCTTGATGGCCGATCGCGACCCGGTCGTGCCACCTCACGTGGCAGGGGTACCCTGCATCACTCACATGCGGGACAAACCGCCCGGCGTCGCGACGACGACCACCTCGACCCACCGCCGCCTCGGCCAGTTCGCGCCTGGCCGTTCCCAGCATATGACCCACACGGGCCGCCGGAGGGATATCTCCTCAGCCTCGTCGAGCCTCTCGCCGATCGCCGTGCACTGCGCTCATGCCTTGCACGAGGTGTCGACGGCTCCGTCGTGACGGCCGCGCGGTAGGCCGGGGTAGGTGCTGGGCGGGATCGGGGTGACCGGCAGCGCGGCAAGGGTGTTCTGGTCCTTGTCGTCGAGCAATTGCAGGGCGAGTACTGCGCCCAGCAGCAGGGCTGGCCCGCGGCAGTGTCGTCGACGTGGTCGAAGTCGTGGACGTGCGCGGCCGTCCCGGTGGCAACGCGGCGGCGTACGCGTCGAGTCGCTCGGTGCGGCCCAGCACCGGTACTGCGTCGGTCGGGCCGTGTATGCGCACGATGCCGTCGACGCTCGGGTGTGCGGCAGCTCGGTGTCGAGGTACAGCCGGCGAACACGGGCTGCAAGCTTCGGCGAGCGGCCGGACCCACGAACGCCCTCGGGACTCGTTCTGAAATGCGGGATGAGCCGCCACGAACTGGCGCGTATGTGAAGGTCGGTCGTTGGTCAAGGATCTCGGCGTCGTGGAACCGAAGGCGGAACAGTCGGTGCTGAGCGTTGACACTGGCGAGGTCCGCTCCCTAACGTCCCGAGCGAACTCGGGCAGGGGTTCTACGATCCGGCGCCCCGGCCGCTGTTCCCCGGCGCTCCCACGTTGGCTCGACCGTCAGGCCGAACCCGTTATGACCTGGCTGCGGGACCAGAGCGGGGAGACCGTCGCTGCACGTCCTCGACGACACACCGGCCCGGCGCACCGTTGCGCAGGTCGAAAGTACACAGGCCCTTCGACGCACCTACACCGATCTCGGCGCTCCACGCCCCGCGCACCAAGGCGCGCCGGGCAAGGTCCTCCTGGCCTTCGCCGACGAGGAGCTGCGACAGCGGGTCCTCCGGTCACGCCTGAAAGCCGCCGACGGCAGCCCGATCTCCCTGCCCGAGTTTCGGCAGGAGCTCGACCGCATCGTCGAGAAGGGGTACGCGGTGTCGCTCCAAGAGCGCGTCGTGGGCGTCGTTGCCCTCGCGGTACCCGTTTACGACCACACCGGGAGCGTCGCCGCCGCGCTGAGCATCAGCATCCCGGCTGCGCGCGCCGGACTGGCGGAGCTCGAGGCGCTCGCCCCCGTCGCCATCGAAGCCGCGAAGACGCTGTCCTACCGGCTGGGCTACGGCCTGCGCAGTCCCGACGCACGGCCGTCCCGCATCCCCGAGAAGAGAGGCCCCCTGGTCAACGCCGATGCATCTGCTCGCCCGGGGTCGGCGGCTCCGTGAGCACGTCGGTCTCAGCTCCTCGCGTTGTTGCCAGCGTTGTGGTCAGCCGTGAGAGACCACGCGTTCGCCACGTAGCAGGCACGGGCCTACGTGGCGCGGCCTCGCGGTACTGGGGGCCGCCGCGCACATCCGCTGAGCACGTCGTTCAGTCGGGGATCCGGATCCCGTAGTGCGCGACCCTGCGGTAGGCGGTGGCTCGGCTGATGCCGAGCCGTTCTGCCGCCCGGGTCACGGTCATGCCCGGCTCGGCCAGGCACCGGACGATCTCGTCGCGCTCGACCGTCTCGATCCGGCTGAGCACCCGCCCGGTGGAACACAGGACCTCGGGCGCAAGGTGCCGGACATCGACGACGCTCGCCCGATTCGCCGCGTCCCGCACGACCCGCCGGAGCTGTTCCGCGTTGCCGGGCCAGTCGTAGGAGTTCAGGGCCTGCGCGGCGGCCGGGGTGAAGTGGACTGCGCGCCCGGTCATCCGCCGGGCGAAGTGAATGGTCAGCGGCAGCACATCCTGCCGGCGGTGCCGTAGCGGCGCGAGCTCGACGACCAGGTCGACGAGCCGGGACAGGGCCGCCGGCACGGCGCCGGCGTCGAGTGCGGTGACGGCGAGGCTGCCGCGCTCGCGTTGCGCCACGATCATGGCAAGCTCGTCCGCCGCCCATGAGGGCAGGGCGTCCACCCGGCCGGCGATCACGCTCGTGTCCGGCTTCCCCAGCTCGGGGGTCCAGAGCGCGAGCCACGCGTCGGCACCGCGGGCGTCCGGCGGCCGGACGTGCAGGATCCGGTGCTGGCCCCGGACCCGCCGCAGCGCTTCGGTCAGCAGGGCAGCCTTGCCCACGCCCGCCTCGCCGACCACGCCGACCGACGCCCCCGCCGCCAGCGCCGCCTCGAGCTCGCGCGCGGCGGCGACCCACGCCTCCGACAGGTTCGGGGCGGCGTCCTCCCCCGGCGGGGTGTACACCCGGAACACCTCGCCGCGCGGCGCCGGCCGCGGCTCCGCGCCGCGGCCCCTTGCCAACATCAGCGCGGCCGTGTGCCCGGCCGCGGCCTGCGTGAGCGGCAGCAGCAGCGCGTCGGACTTGTCCGACCACGTCGTCAGGTTGACGCTGCCGAGCAGGCGACCGTTCACCGGGTCGGTCACGGGTACGGCGGCGCAGGTGTAGCTGCGCAGGGACGTGCAGTAGTGCTCGGCGCCGCGCACCAGGGAGGGAGCGCGGTCGGCGAGCGCCAGCCCCAGGCCGTTGGTTCCAGCCTCGCGTTCGGAGAAGGCGAAGCCGGGCGCGAGGTACGTGTCGTCGAGCGCCGCGACGAGCGCCCGCTCGGCGCAGAAGCGGACCAGCACCACGCCGTCGGCGTTGGTGAGCATGATGCTGACCGGCTCTCCCGCCAACGACTCGTGCAGACCGCCGAGAACCTGCCGCCCGCAGTCGAAGAACAGCGACTCGTTGTCGACCGAGCCGGTGAAGGCCGGGCTGACGGCGTCGTGGGGCGCGCCGTAGACCTCGCTGCGCCGCCAGGAGGCAGACAGCCGCGGAGACGCGGGCGGCCCCGATGCACCCACGTCCCCCTGCTGGGGAGAGCTCACTATCACGCACCTCCTCGGAGGCCGGGTCTCCGTCGACTCTCGCACAGCCGCCCGGACCAGCCGGGGAACCCCCGTCTCAGGTTGAGACGGTGATCACTCCCGAGGGGTCGAGCGGCTGCCTAGCGTCTCGGCCCAACGCGGTCGACGGAGCCGCGGGAGCGAGGAGCCAACGATGTACTCGAAGGACGGCGTGGACTACTTCATCGTCGACGCCCACGTCGCGCTGTGGGACGCCCGACCGGAAAACCAGCGCAACATCCACGGCAAGCAGTTCATCGACTGCTTCTACGACTACCACCGCAACCTCAGCCCAGAGTCGGAGGTGTGGCCGTACGAGGACTACCTCTACCAGGGCGGCAACCGGCTGATGAAGGACCTGTTCGAGGACGGGTACGTCGACCACGCGATCTTCCAGCCGGCACTGCTCGGGGAGTTCTACAACAACGGCTTCGGGCAGACCGAGGAGGCGTTCGCGCTGGCCTCGGCCCACCCCGACAAGCTCACCTACAACCACTGCTGGGACCCGCGCTTCGGGGAGGCCGGGCTCAAGCAACGAGCAATGCTTGAAACCTGTGGATGACCTGGAGGGGCCGTACCCTCCCGGTGATCTTGAGGCTCTCAAGCAAGACCGGCGGGCCAACGCCGGTCGGAAGGGTACGACCCGTGCTCACCGTAGTTCCTGGAGCTGCCGACGCCGATGACCCCCGCCGGAACCGCGATGGTTCGCCTGGCTCGTCGTTGATCGACGATCTGGTCCGCGAAGGGGCCCGCCGGATGCTGGCCGAGGCCCTGCAGGCCGAGGTCGACGACTACATCGCCCAGTTCAGCGCCGAACGCGACGCCAACGGGCGCCGGCTCGTAGTGCGCAACGGCAGCCACCAGCCCCGCGAGGTCCTGACCTCGGCCGGGGCGGTCAAGGTCACCGTGCCGCGGGTGAACGACCGCCGCGTCGACCCCGACACCGGCGAACGGGCCCGGTTCTCCTCGGCGATCCTGCCGCCGTGGTGCCGCAAGACTCCGAAGATTACCGAGGTGTTGCCGTTGCTCTACCTGCACGGCCTGTCCTCCGGCGACTTCGTGCCCGCGCTGGGCCAGTTCCTCGGGTCGACGGCCGGGCTGTCCGGGCCGGTGATCACGAAGCTGACCGAGACCTGGAAGACCGAGCAACGCAGTTTCGCCGCCCGCGACCTGTCGGACGTGGACTACGTCTACCTGTGGGCCGACGGGATCCACGTCAACATCCGCCTCGAGGAGCACAAGCTGTGCCTGCTCGTGCTCGTTGGAGTGCGCGCCGACGGGCGCAAGGAACTCGTCGCCCTCACCGACGGCTACCGAGAATCGACCGAGAGCTGGGCGGATCTGCTGCGTGACTGCGCCCGGCGCGGCATGCGCGCCCCGGTGCTCGCGGTCGGCGACGGCGCGCTCGGATTCTGGGGCGCGCTGCGCGAGGTCTTCCCCGACACCAGGGAGCAGCGCTGCTGGTTCCACAAGATCGCCAATGTCCTCGGTGCGCTGCCGAAGTCCGCGCACCCGGGAGCGAAGAAGGCCCTGGCCGAGATCTGGAACGCCGAGGACCGCCGCCACGCCCTCGACGCCGTCCACGCGTTCGAGGCCGCCTACGGCGCCAAGTTCGGCAAGGCCATCGCGAAGATCACCGACGATGTCGGGGTGCTGCTGGCGTTCTACGACTTCCCCGCCGAGCACTGGATCCACCTGCGCACCACGAACCCGATCGAGTCGACCTTCGCCACGGTCAGGCACCGGACGAAGATCACCCGAGGGCCGGGCTCGCGGGCAGCTGGTCTGGCGATGGCGTTCAAGCTCATCGAGGCCGCCCAGGACCGCTGGCGGGCGGTCAACGGCCCGCACCTGGTCGCACTCGTCCGGGCCGGCGCCACGTTCGTCAACGGCACGCTCGTGGAACGACCCGACGACCACCACCAACCGGAAGCCGCCTAAAAGATCTTTCATCCACAGGTCTTGACTATTGCTCCCCGACTGGACAAGGAGCGCTGTGACCCGGTCGGGGTTGCGGCTGGCGATGCGCAGCCCGATGGGAGCCCCGTAGTCCTGAATGTAGAGGGCGAACTTCTGGAGACCGAGTTGGTCGAGCAGCTCCAGCGTGATGGTGGTCAGGTTCTCAAACGAGTACTCGAACTCGTCGACAGGGGGTGCGTCGGAGAACCCGTATCCCATGTGATCGGGAGCGATGACGTGGTAGCGGTCCGCCAGTTCGGGAATCAGGTTCCGGAACATGTGGGACGAGGCAGGGAAACCGTGCAGGAGCACAACGGCCGGAGCGGCCGGATCGCCTGCCTCACGGTAGAAGACCTTGCGTCCGTTCACGGTGGCGGTGCGGTGCTGAACCACTGACTTGCTGTCGGTCATAGCGTCTCCTCAGTAGGGTGCGTCATCTGTCGATTTCTGTTCCCGAGCCGGACCTCGGGCGCTGTGGCATCGCCCTTTTCACCGGTGAGCCTCGCGTCGTCACAGGACCGCGTCGTGGCACCGCTCGGGAACCGTGCGCTGAGAGGGATTTCCCTCCCCGTCGCCCATGCGGCCCCGGAATCGGTCGAGCTTGAGGCCGACACTGCTTCGCGCGTCGCTCCCGGGAACAGCCCGACGGCGGGGACTCGGTCGCTTTGGCGGCGGAGCGGGTCATCTGTGCCACGCGTTCGGGACGTACGGGGAATGCGTCGGGGCGTAACCACCCTCTACGTGCTGCGGGGTACTTCCACTTGCCGCGGTCGTCGATCGACCGGCCGGATGCCTCCCGGCGAGCCACGGCCTCCCGGTGGTGGCGCCGCTCGATCGGGTGCCGGTGATGTCACACGGTCACGGAGGCGAGCGCCTCGCGGATCACCCTGACGACCTCCGCGGGGTGTGCGTGCATCACCAGGTGCGAGGAGTCGACCTCGGTGAACTTGACCTGGGCGCGCTCGTAGCCGTACCGCTGGACGTCGGGGTTGATGGCCTTGTCGGAGGACGCGACGATCCCCCACGCGGGCTGGTCCTTCCAGGCGGCCGTGCCGGCCGGCTCGCCGAAGGCGGCCCCGGCGAGCGGTCGCTGGGAAACGGCCAGGACGCGCGTGAGGGCCTGGTCCACATCGGCGGCGAAGATCTCCGGGAACCTGGCGATGTCCACCGAGACATCGGTGCCCGGCTCGTCGGAGCCCTCGACGGGGAAGGGCGTGTAGACGAGGGCGTCGGCCAGCGGTGAGGCGGGGAAGCGGCTCTGGAACTCGCCGAGGCTCTCGCCCTCGTCGAGGACGTAGGCGGCCAGGTAGACCAGCCCCACCACGTTGTCCTCGCGGCCTGCGACGGTGATCACGGCCCCGCCGTAGGAGTGTCCGACAAGGAGAACGGGTCCTTCGATCTGCCGGACGACGGAGGCGATGTACGCCGCGTCGCCAGCGAGGCCGCGGTTGGGTACGGCGGGAACCGCTACCCGGGTGCCGTCGGCGAGCAGTTCGGTGACGACGCGGGCGTAGCTGGACGCGTCGGCGAAAGCTCCGTGGACCAGGACCACGGTGGGCGTGTTGGACATGGCTTCTCCTCTGGTGAACCGCCACTGGCGGTAGCTGGAACGCACCGTCCGGCGCTTCCGTGCGATGTCAGTCGCTCCTCATGGGAGCTCCTCTCATCGCCTCCGACGCTAGAGAGGCGCGGTGGACGACCAGTGACCGATCTGTGAACCGCGCCGACCGGTGCGTGCGCGTCAGAAGTGCTTGCCCAGAAATGACCGGACGAGAGGCACGACCTCGTCGAGGGCGCTCTCGAGCAGGAAGTGGCCGCCGGCCACCAAGTGGACCTCGGCGTCCGGCAGGTCGGTGGTGAAAGCGAGCGCCCCGGCGGGTCCGAAGATCGGGTCGCCTTTTCCCCAGATGGCGAGCAGCGGAATCTGCCGCTCACGGAAGTGGCACTGCACCTTGGGGTACAGCGCCAGGTTGGTGGCATAGTCCAGGAACAACGCGAGTTGCACGCGGTCGTTGTCGGGCCGCGACAGCAGGTCGTGATCGTGGATCCAGGTGGTGGGGTCGACCAAGGTCTCGTCGCTCACGCCCGTGAGGTACCGCCAGCGGGTCAGCTCCAGGGTGAGCGCCTGACGAACGCCTGCCTCGGTCCGCGGGTTCTGCTCGCGCCAGTAGTCGCGTACCGCCGTGAAGAACTCCGGTTGTAATCCTTCGTCGTACGCGTTGCCGTTCTGGGTGATGATCGCCCTGACCGCGGCCGGTGCCCTCAGTGTGAGCCTCCACCCGATCGGCGCGCCGTGGTCGTGGACGAACAGGCAGTACCGCTCGATGCCGAGCTGGGCGAGAAGGGTTTCCGTGATATCGGTGAGCGCGTCGAAGGAGTACGCGAACTCCTCAGTCGTCGGCGCGTCGGAGAGTCCGAAACCGACATGGTCGGGTGCCACGAGGTGCCAGCGGTCCGCCAGCCGTGGGAGGAGGTGCCGAAACATCAGAGAACTGGCGGGGAAGCCGTGAAGGAGCACCAGGGTGGGCCGGTCCCTCGGCCCGGCTTCTCGGTAGAAGATCTGGTGGCCGTCGACCATGGCGTACCGGTGATGAATCGTGACCATGTTTTGTGCCACCTTCGCCCGGTATGCCATTTCCCTGAGGGATGATCACTGCAACGTACGGACCCGCTGTGGACGACTTGTGAAATCGCCACGGAACGAGGCGCCCGTCCGGCGTCAGCCCTTGAGAATCGCGGCCGCGACCCGGTCCACGAGCCACCGTGTCGCGCGGTCGACGCCCCACCCGAACGTCTCCACGGCGAGGACGAACTGAGGATTGCGGAAGTGGAAGAAGATGATCCTCGATGCGTCCTCGACCGAGAGTCCCTCGGCCAGGTCGCCATCGCCGGCGATGCCCTCGACGATCGTCTCCAGCGCCTCGATGTGACGCGCATCGGCGACGTCGAGGAATTCCTGGGCGGCTGGGGAGACGGGTGCCGCGCGCTCGACGATGCGCATGATGTCGCCGGCCTCAGCGGCGTGCCTGGCGTACCCCTCGGCCAGCACCTCCAGCTTGGTACGGCCTGGGGACGCGGCCGCCGCGTCGGAGATGATCCGTCCCACCGTCGGGCTCGTCGTCCAGATGTCCATCAAGGTCCGGAGAAGCCCCTCCTTGCCCCCGCACTGGGCGTAGACAGTGGCAGGGGAGACACGCGCCTCGCGGGCGATCTTCTCGACCGTGGTCTGTGCGTAGCCGGGCGCGGCAAACAGATTCCGCGCGGCCCTGACGACTTCTTGCCGGGTCATCATGGCGTACTCGTCGCGACGGCTCGGGGCTTGGCCTGACAACGTCTCACTCCTCGTCCGGGCAGCGACCTGTGTCGCCGGGCCATGTACGGCCGAATGCTCTCATCAAGGTCCAGGCGGCGCCGGTCGCGCACTCGGACTCGAACGCGTCGCGCTCCAGGACGGCCGAGACACGGATCCGGATCCCGTCCAGTTCGCGTGCGTCATCGGGGTCGGGGACCTGGCCGAGGTCCGCGAAGGCCTGGTCGGTGAACCCGATCAGCCGCGCGGCCAGTGGCATGTCCCCGTCCTCCGACGCGAGGGCCGCACCGGCGAGTCCCAGGTAGGGCAGGAAGTCCCGGTAGCCCGCCCGGAAGACACGCTCGCGGCTCTCCGCGATCAGTTGACGTGCGCGCTCCACATTGCCGAGGTGCAACTCGACAAGGGCCAGATTGTGGTACTCGGAGTGCACGTGCTCGTCCTGTCCGAGGACCCGGTTGAGTTCGATGCTGGCCTCGTAGAGGTCCCGCGCCCGCTCGTGGTCGCCCGACAACCGGGCCACGGCGGCGAGCACATGGCGCGGCCGCTCCTCCAAGCGACGCTCACCCGCACGCTGTGCGACGGCCAGGGCATGTTTCGCGAGATCGGCGGCTTGCTCCAGGTCCCCGCCGCGCAGGGCGACCCTGGCAAGGCCGTACAGCCCCTCGACCTCGCCGGCCGGATCACCTGCCGCGCGCGAGCGCTCGACCTCTGCGTCCGCCATGCGGCTCACGGCGTCGGTGTCGCCCTGCCTGAACGTCGCGCGGAGGTGTTGTCCGTCCGTCACCGTGCCCCACCTGCTCGAAAATTGGGACTGGCTAGAGTGGTACTCCAGCAGTTAGAGTCTGTGTGTAATCATGCTAGCGCAACTCCGACCCTGCGCAAAGGCGAGTGGTGGGCCCGGAGCGGAACCACCGAGGGGGTCGGACATGACATCAATGCTCGTCGTTCCCAGAGACATCGACGAGGCGAGAGGGCTTCCGTTCAGGGGCACCCTGCGCCTTCAGGTGCTGGGGCCGCTGCGGCTGTGGCGGGGCGAAAGTGAGCTGCAAGCCGGGCCACGCCAGCAGGCGTATCTGCTGGCTCTGCTCCTCGCTCGCGGAGGCCGGCCGACGGGCATCGGCGAGCTGATCGACCTGATCTGGGGTGAGGACGCGCCCGCCAGCGCCCTCAACGTGATCCACAAGTACGTCGGCTCGATACGACGTCTGCTGGAGCCCGACCTGCCCCCTCGGGAAACGGGCGCCTACCTGCTGAGGCGGGGCAACGGTTACCTGTGCACGGCCGGAGCGGACCTTCTCGACCTCGCCAGGTTCCGGCAGCAGTCCGGCGCTGCCCGGAAAGCGCGGGCGGACGAGCACGATGCCGCGGCACTGGGGCACTATCTCGACGCACTCCGCCTGTGGAGCGGCCCGGCCGGCGATGGGTGGACCCATGGACCCGTGGCCGCACCGATCTTCGCGGGCCTAAACGACGAGTACTTCCAGGCCTGCATGGAGGCGGCCGACGTCGCGCTGACACTCGGGCAGCCCGCGCGCGTACTGCCGGCCCTGCACCTGGCTGCCACGATGGCCCCGCTGCACGAATCGGTACAGGCCAGTCTCATCACCGTGCTGGGCGGCGCGGGTCGGCAGGCGGAAGCCCTGGCTGTCTTCGACGCCCTGCGCGGACGCCTCGCCGACGATCTCGGGATAGACCCCGGACCGGATCTCAAAGCCGCCCACCAACGGGTTCTCACCCAGACCCCCGCACCCCAGACCCCTGCGCCCCAGACCCCTGCGCCCCAGACCCCTGCTCCTCGAGCTCCCTCGACCCGGACCCCGGTCGCCGAGGACTTGGTCGCCGCGCCTTCGGGCAGGCCGACCCCCTCACTGCCGGCGATCTCGCAGACTCCCCCGCCGGGCGACGTCGACCGACTCGTCGGTCGGTCGGACGAGCTGGCGGCGCTGCGACGTGCTGTCGAGCCGGCCCTGGGGAACAGCACGGCAGTGGTACTGCTGGAGGGCGAGCCCGGGGTCGGGAAGAGCCGCCTCATGGAGGAGATCGCCGACCACGCCGAGGATCGTGGTGCCCTTGTGGTCTGGGGTCACTGCCTTGAGGGCGAGGGCAGGCCGACGATGTGGCCATGGGTCGAGACGGTGTCCAGCCTCTTCGACGTCATGCCACAGGAACGGCGGGAGCAGTGGGCAACTCGCGATCTCGGCCACCTCATCGGTTCCCGTGCGGAGAGGCCGACCGCACCGGCGATCCCGGACGGCAACGCCCGGTTCCGCCTGCTGGAACAGGTAGTCGACCTGATCGCCGAGGCGGCCGCCGCGCGACCGGTCGTGCTGATGCTCGATGACCTCCAGTGGGCGGACACGAGTTCGCTCCAGCTCCTGGATCATGTCGTCTCCCGCCTTCCCGCAGGTACAGCTGTCGTCGCCTCTCTTCGCAACCGAGGCCCTTCGCCCGGCTTTGAGCTGGTCCGGACGCTGGCCGCCGCCAGTCGCGCGACCGGTCATCGACGGCTCCTGGTCGGTCCCTTGAACACCGCTGAGGTGGCCGAGCTCATTCACCTCGAAACCGGTGTCCGACTCGCCCCTGACGTGGCCAGCTCGGTCCGCACCCGCACGGCGGGCAACCCTTTCTTCGTCCAGGAGCTGGGCCGGCTGTGGGCCGCCGACGGCGAGGTCACGATGGAGACAGTGTTGCGCAGCACCGTCCCGGTAACGGTGCGCGACGTCGTACGCGACCGCCTCGCCGTACTGGACAGTGACACACAGGAACTGCTGGGGATCGCGGCACTGGTCGGCCGGAGCGTAGAACTCGTCCTGCTCGCCCGGACGGCCTCACTCGACGTGGGTTCCTGCCTTGAGCGCCTGGAACCCGTCCGCAGCCTCGGTCTGGTCGGCCCGACGCCCGGCGACCCGTTCTCCTATCGCTTCACCCACGACCTCGTGCGTCAGGTCGTGTCGGAGGCGATCCCACCCGGTCGCGCCGCAGCGCTGCACGGCTCCATCGCGGACGCCATCGAGGAGGTCGGCCTGAGCGACGAGTCCGTCGCCGAACGGCTGGCACACCACCTGTGGACCGCGGGGCCGGTGGCGAACCCGGCTCGTACCGTCGCGGCCCTGGTCCGGGCCGGTGCTCAAGCCAAGGCGAAGACGGCGTTGGGGGCGGCCGAGCACCACCTCGCGTCGGCGGTGGAGCTGACGCGCAAGGCGTCGCTTCCCGAGCTGGAGCTCGGGGCTCTCTCGCAACTGATCGCGGTCGTCGGGATGCGTTCGATGTACGGCACGGCCTCCATCAGCTTGTTGGAGCGGGCGGAGCAGGTCGCGCAGCGCCTCGGGCGCGACCGCGAGGTGGCCGGGTTCCTCTTCTCCCGCTGGACCGCGCACGGCCAGGCCCTCGATCTGGACCGCAGCAGTCCCCTTGCCCGTCGGCTCGACGAGTTGGGCAATACCTCCCAGGACCCGGTCGTACGGTGCTATGGCGGGGCCGCGGCGGCATCCACGAATGGTGCCTCGGAAACATCGATGTGTCCTTCCAACGGCTGAGCGCGCTGAGCTCCGACATCCTTTCCGACCACGACGATGCCGAGTACGATCCCGTGCGCAGCGGAGTGCGGTTGATGACCGCTGGGATGTTCGCGGAGATCGCGGGTTACCACGGACGGACGGACCAAGCGCGCGCAGTGCTCGGCACCCTGGTGAAGGCGGCAGGTGATGACCCGTACGCCGTCACCACCGCGACCTCCTTCGAGGCCCGGACCGCCTCGGTGATCGGCGACCCCGACTGGGCTCTGCGCGCGGCCGAGCGCGGGATCGCCGCCGACCCGCACTTCTCCTTCGGCTCCCTCGGCACCTACCTGCGCCTGGCCCGGTGCTGGGCGCTGGCGACCGCGGGACAGAGCCCAGCAGCCGCCGCGGACGAAGCCGAGCATCTCATTCGCACCCACCTGGCCAGCCCCGCCCGCACCTGTGTCTCGACCTGGTACGCGCTGCTGGGTGAGATGCGCATCGCCGCGGGCTCGCTGGAGAAGGCCGCGGCAGCGCTCGACAGCGCCGAGGAGTACCTCGAACGCTACGGCCAGCGTTCCGCGGAGGCACTGATCATCCTCGTACGCGCACAACTGGAACAAGCCAGCGGCAACAACCGCGCCGCCGCGGACCTGGCCGACCGGGCCCGCACCGTGGCACTTCGGCAGGGAGCGCATCTCTTCACGCAACGCGCCGACCGGCTCCTCGCCCGCGTCGGCCAGCACAACGCCATGGGCGTCGGCGTCCAGAACCTCTCCACTCTTCGTTCACCGGGCACGCCTAAGTTCTCGACCTGAAGAAGGCGGGGCCGTTCTCAGCCGACAGATCACGACCGGGGAGGCCCTCTACCAGGAATATCGCCCGTCACCTGGTCCCGTTGTCGACAAGGCAGCGCACAGAAATCAGCCAGCTAGGATCCGGCGGGTGTGGCCGGACACGCGTTGCACGGCCTCCACCGCGGCCCAGCGGACCAGCCGGGAGCCCTGCTTGGTGATCCGGCCGCGGTGCACGGTGGTGTCGGACTCGTGATGCTTCGGGGTCAGCCCGGCCCACGAGGCCAGCTGCTGCGGGCGGGTGAACCGGGTGATGTCGCCGATCTCGGCGACGAACACCGCCGCGAGTAGCGGCCCGACCCCGGGTATGGCCTGGATCGCGGTGTATCCGGGGTTGGTGCGCAGCCGCCCGCCGAGCAGCCGCGCGAAGGTGTCGATCTCGAAGTCCAGCGCGGTGATCATTTGCAGCAGTGAGTCGACCCGGGAACGCGACTCGACCACGAGCCGGGTCCTGGTGAGCAGCTGCTGCCCGCCCGGGCCGAACAGGTCACTCATCGGCACCTGCACCCCAGCGCCGGCAAGCACCGCGTGGACCTGGCACTTCAGGTTCGACCGCAGCCCGACCAGCTTCGCGCGGTGCCGCACCCAGCCGCGCAGCTCCCGCGTGGCGGGTGGCGCGATCCACGCCTCGGGCAGGCGGCCCATCCGCAGCAGGTCGGCCAGGTCCCCAGCGTCAAGCTCGTCGTTCTTCACCCGCCGATAGGAGAACATCTTCACCCCCAGCGGGTGGGCCAGGTGCACCGGTCGCGCCGAGCTCGGCGAGCGTGTCCGCCGCCCAGTACCAGCCGTACGTGGCCTCCAGCACCACCTCGGGTGCTTCGCCGGCGCGGGTCATCACCTGCCGTAGGTACTCCGGGTCGTTGGAGATCCGCACCGTCTCCAACCGCTCGCCCGCCTCGGTCATCCGCACCAGCACCGACCGGCGCCGGTGCAGATCCATCCCGACGATCTGCCGTCCCGCGTACTGTTCGCTCACAGGGGCCTCCTCGAATCGATGGTGTGAGCACCCCGAGCATGAGCCGGGAGTCACGAGGAGCGGAGGCCCCGCTCCTTCATTGCATCAGGCATGGTTTCGCTCGTGGTGAGGGAGGCATGCGGCGTCTTGTTTCCGCTCCGTGAGCGAGGGATGCGCGATGGCGTCGGTGCTGGGAATGCTGGAGGCGCGGGAGACAGCGACCCGTGTGCGGGTGGAAGGGCTGCGGGAGGAAGTCGCCCGGTTGGCTGGGGTGTTGGAGGCCGCCGAGATCGAGCTGGATCGGCGGGTGATCGCGCGGGAAGAGCTGGTCGAGGCCCTGGCAGCCTCGGCTGCCGAGACCACCGCCGTGACCGGGACCGAGGCTGAGCAGAGAACCGTGCCCTCGCCCGCGCCGGTGCCGGGCTCGATCGTGCCACCTTGGCGCGAAGGATTGCCGGTGACGGTGCTGACGCCGGACTACCAGCGGATCCTGGGCGTGCTCGACGAGCGGCAGCCGACGGGCCAGGGACCGCTGAAGGCCAGGGAGATCGCGGTGGAGTTGGGCCTTCAGACGACGTCGGCGAAGGTCGAGGGGGTGCGCTCGAAAGCCAGGCGGCTGGCGGAGCGCGGGTGGCTCGTGCAGGAGACGTCGGGGATGTTCAGCGCCGGCCGGCGGCCCGTGGCCGTCCCAGGCGCCGGCTCATCCGCGTGACCATCGACCACCGGATCATTGCCTGGCTGCTGGCCGGCAACGTCTCGTAGTCCCGGGCCAGTCGGCGCGAATGCATCAGCCACGCGAACGTGCGCTCTGCCACCCAGCGCCTGGGCAGCACCACGAACCCCTCCATGTCGTCGGTGCGCTTGACGACCTGAAGAGTGAGCGCGAGTTTCTGCCGGCACCAGTCGACGAGGCCGCCGGTGTAGCCGCCGTCGGCCCAGACGAGGGTGATGTCGCGGTGCATGCGGCGCAGCCGGGTCAGCAGGCCCGTCGCGGCGTCGCGGTCGCCGATGTTCGCGGCGGTGACCGCGATGACCAGGAGCAGGCCGAGGCAGTCGGTCACGATGTGCCGCTTGCGGCCGCCCACTTTCTTCCCGCCGTCGTAGCCGCGTGAGACGGACGGCACCGAGGCCGCGGCCTTCACCGACCGCGCATCGATGATCCCGGCCGTCGGCTCCGCCTCACGGCCCTCCCGCTCACGCACCCGTCCGCGCAGCCGGTCGTGGAACTCTGTGATCAGCCCTTGGTCGCGCCAGCGGCGGAAGAAGGCGTAGACCCGGCCCCAGTCGGGGAAGTCCGAAGGCATCGCCCGCCAGGAGATCCCCGCCCGCGACCAGGTAGCGGATCGCGTCCAGCAGCTGGCGGTGGCAGTAGCCCTCGGGCTGCCCACCTCTGCCCTGGAGCCAGGCCGGCACCGGCAGCAAAGGCCGGATGGCCGCCCATTCCGCGTCCGACATGTCGGAGGGATGCGTTGCCGTACACATGCGCGAGGCAATCACACGATGGAGCAGCCGAGTTGAACTGAACGGGTCCGGACGCGTACAACAACGACACCAGGGCCTCCCGGCACTGCTCGGTCAGATTCGCATCCCCGAGCTACCGAGAGGCTTTGTCTTCATGCGCGTACAACGGGAAAATCACCCCGGCGGGAAACCTGTTCGACCCGCACGTTCCATGATCGGTTGAGATACGGCTTCTGAGACCAGGGTGCGGTGGTCTTTACCGCAGCCGTAGGTGTGGCACAGGATCCGCTGGGGTGAGGTGGGCGTCGGGCCGCAGCCATCAGGTGACATAGATGGCCAGGACGAGTCGGCCATCGGCAGCCCTCGGTAGGGGCACTTCGGTCAGTGCCCAGCGCAGCCGATCGGCATCGCTGCGTTCACGGGCCACCGCGGCACAGAGGCCTGCGTGACCGCAGCGGTGTTCGCCCACCGGCGACAGCTCGGCTGGCGACCTCAGCGGCCCATCGCCGCACAGCAAGGCAGTTACCGAACCGGGTGATCAAGTTTGGATGAGCCGTTCGACACCGGACGTTAGAAATCAAGCTCGTACCTCTGATGCGTCTGCGCCGGTCTGTTTGATTCACAGATCGGTCACTGGCCGTCCACTGCACCAGCCTAACTTCAAGACCGGGACAGAAAATCTATCCGCCCCGGAAGCAGAAACGACTCGACTCTCCAAGGAGGCGTCATGACCGAAAACAACTTGGTGAAGCACCGCTTCGCCACTGTAGACGGGCGAAAAGTATTTTACCGCGAAGCAGGCGACCCGGACGCTCCGGCCGTTGTGCTCCTGCATGGTTTCCCCGCCTCGTCCCACATGTTCCTGAACCTGATTCCCGAACTGGCGGACCACTATCATGTCATCGCCCCCGATCACATCGGATACGGGTTCTCCGATGCCCCCTCCGTCGATGAATTTGAGTACTCGTTCGAAAATCTCACCCACATCACTTTCGAGCTGAATTTCGCTCTCTACATTCAAGACTACGGAGCCCCCATCGGACTGCGTATCGCCAGCCGCAACCCTGACCGTGTCACAGCACTCGTCGTCCAATCTGGCAATGCCTACATGGAAGGCTTCACATCATTCGCAGATATTCTCATTGCATACACCCAGGACCGCGCGACCTCCCCAACGCGGAGCTTCACCTCCTCGACGCCGGCCACTTCGCCCTCGAATCCCACGGGCCAGAGATCGCAACTTTGATTCGCGACTTTCTAGGGCGAGTGATCACCCGAAGGCATTGACGTACCTGAACGTCTCGTCGAGGTGACGGTGAGCCGGCAGGCTTTTGGCGAGCCCAATCGGTGCCAGGATCGAACGTCACCTGGTCGCGGAAAACCAGGATCCAATGGCCCGTGATTAAGCGGAAAGAGTCGGCAGGGAATGTCGGATGGTGAGCGCGCCATTCGGTCCTTCGCCCCTGCCGGCAACAGTTCACGGAAGCGGACAACCCACTGACCAACTCGTTTCAGTTGAACAGAAGCCCAGCACCGTACTTGCGGCCAGCTCGATGATGTCGAAAATTGCCAGTCCGAAATCTTTTGGAGCTCACGATGTCCACGTCCACACAGTCACATTCCATGGCGGAGGGGCTCCATGCAGAAGCAAGCAGGTAAAAGTTGGAGAGAGGCGGCGTTCACAGGTCGCCGACAGACGACTCTCTCCCCCGGGGCGATTGCGAGCCACAGCGCCCTGGAGGGAATCCTGTCATTCTTCTTGCTGTTCGGAGCCACCAGCATCATCCGGTGGGTTGTGGGACCATCTTTTATTTCCAGCAAGGTGAGCGAAGGGCACTGGCGTCTGTTGATTGTCGGCCTGAGTGTGGGCCTACTCATTTCCGTTCTCATCTTGAGTCGGCCCGGCCGAATCAGCGGTGGTCACATGAATCCAGCAATCTCCTTTGCCATGTGGCGTTTCGGTGTCTTTCCTGGTCACATGGTCTTTCCCTACGTCATAGCACAGTTCGGAGGGTCAGTAGCCGGAGTGGTAGCCGCTCGGTATGTATGGGGAGCGACCACTGAGGAGCCCCCCGTGACCTTTGCGGTACTGCAACCCGCAGCCGGGTGGACTTCGGCCGGATTGTTTGCGGTTGAGGCAATAAGTACTGGCATCGTCATCTATGCAGTCGGGTACTTTTTGCAGTCGCCTCGACTCGCGCCTCTGGTCCCGTGGCTAGCGGGGCTGCTGACCGGCGCGGCGATCGTGCTGCTGGGTAATGTCACAGGAGCTTCGATGAACCCAGTGCGCCAGCTTGGACCAGCTCTTTTTTCTGGCCAGTACTCATTCCTATGGGTCTACTTGATAGCACCGATGGTGGGCGCTTTTGCAGCGGCTTTCTTCCTTGACGCTGCGAGAAGGCGCAGCACCGTTCTGACGCATCGGTTGTGCGGCACACAAGAGGACGGCTCTTCTGTATCCAGCACCGGCAAAGGAACACCTCCAACTGACGCGAAGCCTGACTCAGCGGGACCACATACGAAACATTGGAAACGCTCTGCCGTTGGTGGCCGTGACTGATCGGCCGCTCAGCACCTCACGACGACTTGGCTGTCGATGAAGAATTTCGAATGATCGTTCAGTGGGCTTCTTCAGCGTTGCCTCTCCAGGGTGAGGGTGGTTTTGGTGATGGACGTCGTGTGGTTGGGGCTGCATCGGGATCTGTGGAAGATCTGCCACGTTCACCCCGTGCCATCAGTGCTTGTGCGTGTAGTCGGCCCGTCCGTCGCCGACCCGGTCGTACTCGGTGAGTGTGCCGTCCAGCAGGACGAAGTCCGCATCGGCCTCGCACAGGCCTTCCAGCAGACCCGGCGCGCGTTCGGCGAGCAGGCGGATGACTGCGCTGGTGTAGGAGTGGGCGGTGGATTCGCTGATCCCGAACCCGGCAGTGAGCTTCGCCAGGGTGGTGTGTTCGCGCAGGTACACCAGTGCCACCATCGCGCGCTGAGACGGGCGGAGCTTGCAACGCCGGTCCCCCTCACGGGTGACAACGAGCATCGTCACCCACTCCACGAGCGCATGAGGCAGGTCGAGTGCGGCAGGATAGATGACCAACGAGGCCCACGAGCAGCGTGGTTGAGATGTCAGACATCTCGATCAACAGCCCGGGGGCCTCGCTCGTTGCGCTTCGGGGACCGTCACCTGATCAGTGGTCAACTCGAAGAAGCTTGGTGAGCCGTTTTCATCCTGAATAGTCACAGGTCAGCAGCGTGTGAACGGCTTGAACGATGGTGCTGATGCGGCGGGTGGAGCATCTGGCTCGTCGGAGGATTCGCCAGGACTTCAGCTGCGCGAAGGCCCGTTGTCTGGCGTGGTCGCGGTTGAACTGCTGGTAGTGCTCGGGCTGTTTGCGGTGATTCTTTGAGCAGTACGGCTCGTCGGCGGCGATGCGGTCGATGGGAATCAGGGTGCCGTCGACGATGACGTAGTCGCCCTTGCCCAGGCCGGTCAGGGCCTCGTGCAGGCCAGGCGCCCATGCCGCGAGGACGTCGAGGGTCTCATCGACGTAGCGCCAGGCAGTGGCTGTCGCGATGCCGAAGTCGGCTGCCAGGACGGGTAGCGTCTCGTTCTTGCGCAGGTGCACCAGTGCGAACAGGGTCTGCTGGAAGCATCTCAGCTTCCACCATCGCGAACGGAGTTCACACCTTCGTGCGTAGATGAGCCAGGAAACGTGCTCGAGCAGTTCATGCCGGACGTCGAGCGTGGCACGATACGGGACCAAGCGAGGCTCCTCGGACGATGCGTGGTGCGTAGAGAACACCACCGCAACGACCAGGAGCCTCGTCTCGTTGCGCACCCTTACTGACCTCCCATTTCACCCCACAGAGACAGGATGAAAACGGCTCGTCAACGACAAACTTCTCCGCTCGAACTCCTGGTCGATATCCTGGCCTTGGGAACAAGGTGATTTGAGGTATGGACCTCCCTTACCTCGACCACCTGCAACAGCGCTGGGAGGGAGGTGAGCACAGCGCCAAAATCCTTCACCAGGACCTCCTGAACAAGGGCTACCTGGGGCTGTGGGTGCCCGAAACTCGGCTCATGTCATGCGACCTGCCGATATTCGTGGAGGAGTCCGCCGAGCCGGTCGTGGCGGCGGACGCGGGTGAGGCCGTGCGGGCGGTGTTCCGGGAGCGCACGCAGGGGAGCGGCCTGTGCCAGTGCGCGGTGTGGGCGATGGTGGTTGAAGTAGCCCTCGTACTCGGCCATGACAGAGACTGCGTGGCGCTGGTTGACGATGAGGATCCGGTCGAGGAGTTCGCGGCGGATGCTGCCCACGAATCGCTCGGCGATGGCGTTCGCCCGTGGCGCCCGGACCGGAGTCTTGATCATCTGGATTCGGGCGCTCGCGAACACGGCGTCGAACATGGCGGTGAACTTCGCGTCGCGGTCGCGGATGAGGAACCGAAAGCGCTTGCCGGCATCGTCGAGATCCATCGCGAGGTTCCGCGCTTGTTGGGTCAGCCATGTCCCGGTCGGATGGGCTGTGACACCGAGGATGTGTACCTGGCGGGTGGCGTGCTCGACCACGCAGAACGCGTAGAGCCGGGTCAGGGGGATGGTGTCGAGGTGGAACAAGCCGCAGGCCAGGATCCCGCGGGCCTGGGCCCGCAGGAACTCGGTCCAGGAGGGCCCGGCCCGCCGTGGCGAGGGGTCGACGCCGGCGGCCTTGAGGATCTTCCACACGGTGGATGCGCCGATCTGGTAGCCGAGGCCGGCGAGTTCGCCGTGCACGCGCCGGTAGCCCCAGGTCGGGTTCTCGGTGGCCAGGCGCAGCGCCAGTGCCCGGAGGCCGGCTGGGATGGGCGGTCGACCGGGCCGGCGGTGGTTGGTGGTCCAGCGGCCGGCTGCGAGCTTTCGGTGCCAGCGCAGGATCGTGGCTGGCGTAATGAGAAGACCGATCCGGCGGTGGCGGGGGAGTCGGTGGACGAGAGCGGCGATCAGTGCCCGGTCGGCCCAGGAGAATCGAGCTCGCCGGGTCTGGCGGTTCAGTACGGCGAGCTGGTGGCGCAGCACGAGGATCTCGATGTCCTTGTCCGTGTCGGTGCGGGCGAGCAACACCATCCAGCCCAGCAGCCGGGATACGATCAGGTACGTCAGCCGGAGCGCCACCAGGCGATCATGCCGAGCCGTGGTGGGTGTCGAACCCGCAGGTCACGTTCGTCGGCCGAGTTCTGGGCACCCACAGGGTGGTCGAGCACGCCGCCGCGCTCGGGGTCGACGTCAATGGCGCCGAGCTGGCGCTCGGGCTCCGCGAAAGTCGTCGACCTCGGCGCTGGAGGTGACGTCGACCGGTACCGCGATGACGTCCGGGCCGCCGGCGCGCACATCAGCGGCCGCCTCGTGGGCCGCGTCCTTCGACAGGTCGGCGACCGCGACGCGGGCGCCCTGGGCGGCGAGCTCCGGCGATCGCGGCGCCAAAATATCCGGGCTACTGGCAGGCGTGATGGGTCCCACTGGCCGGGTCAGTGCAGTGGGACCCCACGGTCTCAGGCACGTCGAGGGCGGGGTTTTTGTTGAAGAAGCCGTACGGCTTCAACGTGAATTTCGCGTAGTCCACCGGCATGACGGGCCAGTCCTCCGGGCGGGGGAAGTGGGTCAGGCCGAAGGTGTGCCAGAGCACGACGTCGGTGTTCTCCAGGTTCCGGTCGGCGGCCATGTATTTCGGCAGCCCGTCGCCGCCGGGGTTCTGGTTGACGAGATCGCCGGCGGGGTACCGCTCCTCGGGGTCGTACGCGCTCACCCAGAGGTGCTTTGTGCAGTAGGTGGCCCGTGAGGTGATTCCGGCCGAGGGGTCGGCAAGCAAGGTAGGCGTCTGGGTGGGGTACAGGGCGTATCCGGTGGGCCGTCCGACGGCGTTCGTCTTGCCGGGGTTGATCACATGCCAGGTCCGCCCCTTGGAGGCGTCGGCGAGGCGGCCGCCTTCCGACTCCCGGCGGATCAGGGTGTGCTTATCGGTGAAGGCGTTGCCGTAGGGGTTGTCCGGTCCCACGGGGAGCCGCTCGACGTCGATCTCGACGACGGAGTTCTCGACGCCGTCCACGGTCATGTCGAGGCGGGCGCAGAAGAGGTGCTGGTGGTAGGGCGCCCCCACACCCCTCGCGACCTCGGAGGCGAAGCGTGAACCTTCCTCGGGGTACGCCGAGGGGAAGAGGATGCCGGTGAGCTTGGCCTCGCACTCGATGGTGCCGTCCAGGTACAGGTACCAGTAGAAGCCGTAGTCGTAGTTGCCGACCGTGGTGAAGAAGCTGATGACGAGCCTGCGCTGGCGCCTGACGTCGTAGGCGCCGCTCCACAGGTCGCTGTGTTTCCAGAGGGTGCCGAAGTCCTCCTCGTGGATGCAGATGGCGTTCTTGATGGTCTTCGGATCGCCGAGCTCGTCGGCGATGACCGCGTCGAAGTAGTGGATCTCGCCGAGGCAGTCGCAGCCGAGCCGGAGCGCGTTGGCGAAGCGGCCGAGCAGGTACTCGCCGGTGTCGAAGTAGTTCTGCCAGTAGCGGCTCGGGGAGGGGTCCGCATAGGGAACCACCATCTCGGCGATCGAACCCCGGTACATCACCGGCCGGTCCACACCATTGTCCGCGAAGCTGAGCTGGCGGAGGATCAGCCCCTCGCGGGCGTCGAAGGAAACCGATACCTTCCAGCCGGCCCATTCGAGTCTCGAACGGTCGACGGTAAAGGACGGTCCCTCGGGCTGGGTGATCTCGATGGGCGTGAGGTGGCGCGTCCGTTCCCCGCGGTAGTCGGCCTTGTGGAAGTCCGCCGATTCCATGGGAACTGGGAAACGTCGGTAGTCGACGATGTCCAGCACGGTCCCGGCGATGGGATCGACGTAGGCGCACAACCCGTCCACGGGATGAGCCCAGATGTTGTCCGTCGGGTCCTGCTGGACGAAGGCGAAGACGCGGATGATGCGAGCGCCGTCCTCGCCGGGCAGACCGTAGTACCCCGGGGACAGGGGCACTGACACCGTCTTGTCGGGGTCGACGCCGCGATCCTCGAGCGCTTTGCGCCACGCGGGGTCGGCGGTGAGGATCGGGCCTACGCGGTCGAACTCCTCCTCGAGGATCGGGAGCTGACCGGTAGAACCGTCCACCACTACGTCCTGCACGACCGTCCGGCACCCGACGGAGACCCTGAGGTCACGAGCCTCGCCCGTGCCCAGGTTCAGCAGCATGACGCGCGCGACCCGGTCGGACTCCGGTGCGTTGCCACCCTCGTAGGCCAGCACCTCACGCTTCGCCGGCTCGATGAGGCCAACGTAGACGAACCGGGTGTTCGCGTCGGTGGTGCCGGTCTCGGTCACGACGGACTTCACGGTCCTGATCTCGTCGGCCGTGAGCGAAGCCAGCACGTCGGCCGGGGCATGGGGCCGGGCAACGTCCCGGCTCGTTCCGTGCATCAGAGTCATCTGTCGTCCTCGGCAAAGGTGGCGAACATTGTGGCAGGGCAGGAGGTGACGAGCAGTGTCCGGCGTCGCGCTGTCGGCGTTAGGCGGAAGCGGGGAGCGGCGGCGGCCTGTGGCCCGCCCAGGGCCGGGCACCCTCGAAGTTGGCGGCGGCCCGCAGGACCGCCGCGTCGGCGCGGTGCCGACCGGCGATCTGCAGCCCCACCGGCCGGCCGTCCGCGGTGAACCCTGCGGGCACGGTGATCGCGGGGCTGGTGAGCATGTTGAACGGGTAGGTCAGCAGCCAGCCCAGGAGCCGGCGCTGCAGCGACTCACCCTCCAGCCACGACGGGGCGAACTGCTCGAGCGGGAACGCGGCGCTCGCGAGCGTTGGCGACATGAGGATGTCGTAGTCCCGCATGAAGGTGGTGAACGTGTCGTACATCCGGCCGCGGAAGACGTCTGCACGTGCCACGTCGACGGCGGTGAGCTTCTCCGCCTGGCGCATGATCTCGATGAGCTCGTCGTCGACCTGCCCGCGCACGCCCTCCCAATCGAGGAGGTCGTACTCGGTGGCGTAGCCGGGGATCCAGATCCCCTCCCACATGGCCTTCTCGGGGTTCGGCCACGGCGGCGTGGCCTCGACGACCGTGGCGCCGAGCTCCTCGAATGCACCGGCTGCCTCCCGGCAGATCCGGGCAACCTCGGGGTCGACGTAGCCGAGGCCGAGATCGTGGGAGTAGGCGACCCGCCAACCGTCGACGTCCTTCCCGATCTCCTCGGCGTAGGACACCGGCTCCGCCGGAAGGCTCATCGGGTCCTCGGCGTCGAACCCGGACACGACCTCGAGCATGAGCGCCGCGTCCCCGACGCTGCGGGTGATCGGCCCGTGGAACACCCAGGTGAGGTGCCGCGCTTCCAGGAGTGTGTGGGGGATCCGCCCGAGTGAGGGCTTGAGGCCCACGACACCGCACATGGCGGCGGGGATGCGCACGGATCCCGCGCCGTCCCCACCCTCGGCGAGAGGGCCCAGCCCGCTCGCCACGGCCGCGGCCGCACCGCCGCTGGAACCGCCTGCCGTGTGTCCCGGCGCCCATGGGTTCTGGGTCGGGCCGTAGAGGTGGTTGTCGGTGCCGCCGTAATACCCGGCCTCCGGCGAGTTGGTCTTGCCCAGGAAGAGGCCACCCGCCTCCTTCATCCGCCGGACCACGGCAGCGTCGCGCGTGGCGACGACGTGCTCGAACGGCTTCATCGCGCTCGTGAAGGGGAGTCCGTCGACCGCCGTGAGCATCTTGATCGAGAAGGGGACCCCGTGGAGCGGGCCGAGGTCCTCGCCGGCGTGCCGCTTGCGGTCGAGCTCGGCCCCGTCAGCCACGATCCGGTCGCGGTCGTAGGTGACGAACGCGTTCAGCGCCGGATTGACCGACTCGATGCGGTCTGTCATCGCCTCGGCCACCTCGGTGGAGGTGAGATCCCCGGCGCGCACCTTCGCGGCGAGCTCCGTGGCCGAGAGCCAGGCGATGTCTTCGTGGTCCACGTTGTTCTCCTCCGGTTCGATTCGGGTCCCGTCAGGCCGGGAGCCGGTCGGCTGAGTCGGGCCGGTCGGGCGACCTGCGCCCACGGAACTCCGCGACGAGCGCGGCATGGTCCTTGCCGACGAGGGAGTCCCACGTCGTGTACGCCTCGCTCGCGGGGAGATCGACGTAGCACGGCACCGCGACGACCGATGCCCCGGCGGCGACGCCGGCTGCCACGCCGGGTGGGGAGTCCTCGATGACGACGCACTCGGCGACGTCCACGCCGAGGAGCGCCGCCGCCAGGAGATAGGCCTCGGGGTCCGGCTTGCCCCGGGACACGTCCTCCCCGGTGACGACGACGTCGAAGGCCGGGAAGGGGATGCCGCGCACCACCTCGACCGCGGAGCTGCGGAACGCCATCGTGACGAGCGCCGTGGGGACGCGGGAGGTGCGAAGCGCGGCGAGAAGGTCGAGCGCTCCCGGCCGCCACGGGATGCCGTCCCGGAGCCGCAGGGCCACCTCCGCCACGATCTCCTCGACGATCTCCGCCGCGGGGCGCCGAGCACCGGCGCGGATCGCGATCGTTGCCATGTCCCACAGGTTCGCGCCCACGACCGCGTGGTGGTCCTCCTCGCCGAGCACCCCGCCGTGTGCGGCGACGATCGAGGTCAGGCTCTCGATGTAGTACAGCTCGGTGTCGACGACCGTTCCGTCCATGTCCCAGAGGACACCGGCCGGGCCGCGGCTCACAGGGGGACCGCGGCCGAGCCGAGCGTGAGCGCCTCGTCGAGACGGTCCAGGAACAGGGCGACGTCCGCGTCGGAGTAGACCAGCAGCGGGCGCACCTTGAGGACGTTGTTGTGCGGGCCGGCCACCGAGACCAGCACTCCGAGGTCGCGCAGGGTGTTGACGACCGCGAGGGCGAGGGCGCTGTCCGGGGTGCGCCGTTCGCGGTCGGACACGATCTCGACTCCCAAGAAGAGCCCTGCTCCTCGGACGTCACCGATCGCGGGATGGCGCCGGGCGTGGGCGCGCACGCCGTCGCGGAGCACGTCCCCCAGCGCCTCCGCGCGCGCTGCCAGGTTCTCGCGCTGGATGACGTCGAGCACCGCCTGGGCGGCCGCGATCGGCACCGAGCTGCCACCAAAGGTGTTGAAGTAGGGGATCTCGGAGCCGAAGCGGTCGACGATCTCGCTCCTGCCCACCATCCCGGCGACGGGAACGCCGTTGCCCATGGGCTTGCCGAGGCTCACTAGGTCGGGAACCACCCCGTGCCGCGCGAACCCCCAGAAGGAGGCCCCCGTCCTGGCGAAACCCGGCTGCACCTCGTCGGCGATGAAGAGCGCGCCCTCCTGGTGGACGGCCCGGACCGCGGGGCCGAGCACGGCGGGGTCGGACAGGACCCCGTCGGAGGCGAAGATCGTGTCGGCGAGGAACGCCGCGGGGCGGACTCCGCTGCTGCGGAGCCGCCCGAAGGCTGCCGTGATCTCGCCGGCGAACCACTCGCCCAACTGTGCGCCCCCGCCCCGCCGGTAGGCGTCGGGAGCGGGGACCAGCGTGGTGAACGAGCCGAGGGGGTGTTCACGGCCCATCGCGGGCGACACGTCCGCGACGAGGGAGGTCGTCCCGTGGTAGGCCTCGGCGGTCACCACGACGCCCGTGCCGCCGGTCGCGTGCCGGGCGACGCGCAGGGCCAGGTCGTTGGCCTCCGAACCGCTGTTGGTGAACATCACTGTGTCGAGCGCGGCGGGGAACGTCGCGAGCAGCTGCTCGGCGTAGTCGAGGATCTCGTGCTGCAGGTAGCGGGAGTGGGTGTTGAGAGTGCGCATCTGCCGGTGCACCGCCTCGACCACCGCTGGGTGCCCGTGGCCGATGCTGGCGACGTTGTTGTAGGCGTCGAGGTACTCCCGGCCGTCGGCGTCGTAGACGCGCGTCCCGGAACCTCGCACGAGGTGCAGGGGCCGGCGGTAGAACAGCCGGTAGCTGGGTCCGAGGACCCGTCGGCGACGCTCGAGCAGCTCGCGGTCCTCGCTCGGCAGGAGTCCTGCGTCGGCGCTGGAGAAGCTGTTGCCGTCGAGGATCGTCGATCGCGTCATGTCGGTCCTTCAGAGCTGGTCGTGGCGGTGGACGGCCCTTGCGCGGCCGGTGGTTCGGGGTGCGGGCGCGCCCTCACAGCGCGGCGAGCCACTGCGGCCACCGCGGGTCTGCCATGACGGCGCGGGCGCGGGCGAGCTTCCACGTGCCGTACTTGTGGTAGTCGTAGTCCCAGCTGTCGTTGAGCTGCTGGTTCACGCAGCCCCACAGGCCCCATTTCACATCGGCGAGCGCCACGCAGACGCGGACGCGGGAGACGACGTCCCAGGCGGCGGCACCGTAGAACTCCTCGATGCAGGCCATGCTCCGGGGCTCGTCGTAGAAGAACTCCGCCAGGATGAGCGCGAGGTCGTAGGCGCGCTCGTTGTTGGACGAGAACTCGAAGTCGATGAGCTTCATCGGACCGTCCGGGCAGGTGAGGAAGTTCCCCGGCATCGGGTCGTTGTGGCACGGCACGATGTCCAGGCCCGACGCCTCGAGCGCCGCGCGCGCCGCCCGCGCCTCGCGCAGCAGGACCGACGTGTTGGCCGGCAGCACGACCGCGAGGTCTCGCACCTGCTCCAGGTGCTCGTCGATCATGTCGAAGACGGTCTTGGTGACCGGCAGCGCGCCGACGCCGTGAAAGGTCCGGAACAGCCCGGTGACGGCACGGGCGACGTCCCACGACTTCATGTCGCCGTTGGTGCAGGCCCGGTGCCCTTCCAGGAACTCGACGATCTCGACGCCCGTCTCCGGCTGGAAGTCGATGATCCGCGGGCTGATGCCGGCGCGGGCGGCCAGCTCTCCGGCGGTGTGGGCGTTGCCCCGGTCGATGAACGACTCCGTGCCGGCCCCGGGCACCTTGACGAAGTAGCGCTGGTCCTCGTCGTCGAACCGCACCAGCCAGTTGCTGTTCTGCAGACCGCCGAAGACCGGCGTCGCGGCGAACTCGCGGTCCTCCCACCCCGGCACCGACCGCACGGCGCGCCGCAGGGCGTCAGCGGTGTCCGGGGCATCCGTGCCGTCCGGCTCGGCAGCGGCCGGAGCCGGCACGTCCGTCGGAGGCCCTGCCTGGTCCACGCTTGTCATGTCGCTCTCCTCAGAGGTGCCGCAGGCGGTCGTCGAAGTGCGGGTCGGCCAATGACCACCGGGCCCGCAGGAACTGCCAGTCGGAGAACTTCGAGTACTCCAGGGTTCCGGGGTCGACGCTGTCCACGTAGGCGCCGAGCAGCCCCCAGCGCACCGCGTCGGCGGCTCCATAGGCGCGCGCCCGGTCGAAGAGCGCGGCGTCCCAGCTGCCCCAGGCGATCTCGAAGAGATCGCGCGCGTCGTCGTCCGAGGGCGCCAGCTCGGCGAGGACGGCCCCGATGTCCTGCAGCGGGTCCATGACAGCGGCGCTGTCCCAGTCGACCAGGTAGGGCCGCCCTTCCGAGTCGAGCAGGACGTTGGAGACGTTGCCGTCGCCGTGGCAGAACGCCACGTCGAAACCGGTCGCGACGATCCGCTCCTCGGCCGCCTGCAGGACGCGCAGCATCCACGGCAGGTCGCCGGGAAGTGTGGCCCCTCGGTGCGCGGTGAGCGCGGCGAGGCCGTGGATGTCGTCGAAGACCGACGCCCGGCGCGCCTCCCGAACCGGCAGGCGGTGCACCGCGGTGCGCAGCGTGAGGTAGCGGTGGACGACGCCGGGATCGAGGAAGTCGTCGAGGGTCGCGGTCTTCGCCCGCCCGGTGAGGTCCTCGAGGGCGAGGGTGCGCGACGCAACGGAGGTACTCAGCACCCGCGGCCCGATCCCTGCCTCGCCGGCGGCCGCAGCGGCGGCGAAGGCGGTGGACAGGTCGACATACGCCGCTGCGGCGGGCCGCATGACCTTGACGAACGCGCCCTGTCCGGTCTCCGGGCCGGGCAGCACCCGGTGCCGCTCCGAATCGGCGCCCCACCAGCTCGGGCTCGCCATCGTCGGTGGTGCGGGCCTGATCAGCCGCGGGTCGACGGCGGTGGTCATGAGCTACCTCCTCATGTTCTGCTGCGTGGACCGGAGTCAGACGGCGACGGGCACGGCGGTGCCGCGGGGCACGAGCGGCCAATCGGGTTCGAAGCCCCGGTGCTCCTCGAGCCAGCGCGTCACGGCGAGCACCCGCTGGTCGGCGAAGCGGCGGCCCACCACCTGGACGCCGACGGGACGACCCCCGGACATGCCGAAGCACAGCGCCGCCGCGGGCTGGCCGGTCTGGTTGAACCAGCAGGTGTAGCCGGAGTGGGCCAGCGGTCGTTCGGGTTCGAGGCCCACGCTCTCGGCCGGGAACGACACAACCGGGATGACGGGCGCGAGCACCAGGTCGTAGCCGGCGAGGTGCCGGGCGATGCGGTCTCGGGAGCGTCCGACAGCTCCGACCGCGCGTTCCAGGTCGGTGGCCGACAGCCGGTTCGCGCCTTCCGACCACGCGACGAGCTGGGGCAGGACCCTCCTGCGGTCACGCTCGCCGAATGCTTCCCACTCGGTCCGCGCGCGCACCTGGAAGAGGGCGTCGAGCGCCGGGTACGGATCCTCCTCGAAGGGGGGAGGGACCTGCTCGACCGACGCCCCGCCCGCCGCGAGCGTCTCGGCGGCCCGCCTGACCACGTCGGCGACCTCGTCGACCGCCCGGTAGCCGTAGCCCATGTCGAGGAGGACGCCCACGCGCGCACCGCGGATCTCCGCGCGGGCGCGCAGGTCGTCCCCGGGGTCGAAAGCCTCTGGCGGGAGCGCCAGCTCGTCACGCGCGTCGAACCCGGCGATCACGGAGTACAGCTCCGCGGCCTCGGCGACGGTCCGGGCGATGGGCCCGGCCGAGCGGACCGTGCTCGAGGGCAGGTGCGGGATACGGCCCTGCGTCGGCTTGAGGGCCACGAGCCCGCAGTGCCCGGCAGGCAGCCGCACGGATCCGGCGATGTCGGACCCGACCGACCCCCAGCCGATGCCGGCCGCGAGGGACGCGCCCGCTCCGGCGCTGGAGCCGCCGGGGCTGGTCTTGAGGTCCCAGGGGTTGCGGGTGATGCCGTACAGGGAGCTCACGCCGGACGCCAGCATCCCGAAGTCCGGCATCGCCGTCTTGCCGACGATCACCGCGCCCGCCTCCTTCAACCTCGCGGCGGGTGGCGAGTCGCCGTCGCAGTCGGGCAGACCGTCGTTGGCGGCGGTCCCATGCCGCCACGGGAGCCCGACGGTCCGGACGCTGTCCTTGACCGTGACCGGGATCCCGTCGAGGACCGAGGACGGCCGGCCGGCGGCCCACCTCCGCCCCGCGGCCTCCGCCGCTCGGGTCGCGCGCTCGCGGTCGACGGCAACGATGGCCTTGAGGTCACCGTTCACCGCGTCGATCTGGGCGAGCGTCGCGTCGAGGGCGTCGAGCGGGGTGAGGGCTCCGCTCGCGAATCCCGTGCGGAGCTGAGAACTGGACATGGAGAGCAGAGGGTCCACGGGGCCGTCCTGAGAGGGGTCGGTGGCAGCCGGTGGCCTCCGCGCCGGGGCCGACTTCGGCTCCCACGACGTTCGCTCCAGACCATTTCTGGTCGATGTGGTTCGCGGTTACGTCCCCGTTAAAGGTCTTCGCAGACGTGATTGGTTGTGCGCTACTCGCGGGAGCATAGGCGGGTCCACCGTGCCGGCCAGTGCGAAGGCGTGAGGATCCCGTGTCCTACGAAGAGGTCCACCAGGCAATCCTGCGGCTGGCCGAGGAGATGGTCGCGCGGGCGCAGCCCAAGCTCCCGTCCGAGCGGGAGCTTGCGGCGCGGCTCAGCGCGTCACGGACCACCGTGCGCCGGGCGCTGGCCGACCTGGAGGACCGCGGGATGATCCGGCGGGTACAGGGCCGCGCGGGCGGCGCGTTCCTCAACGGCGTGGACACGTGCAAGGGGCCGGAACAGGTCACGGTGATGGGCAGCGGGCGCAAGGTGCAGCGCAGCCTGAACCGGGTGAGCAGCGTCCCCGACATGCTCAAGTCGCAGGGCTTCACCACCGGTACGCGGGTCATCGCCGCCTCGCTGGAGCCGGCGCCCGCTCCGGTGGCGCGGTTCCTGCACCTGGCGGGCACGGAGCTGGTCGCGTCCATCCTCCGGGTCCGGTTCGCCGACGGGGACAGCCTCTCCCTGGAGCGGATGTACGTCAGCTCCCGGCGTTTTCCCGCGCTGATCGAGAGCAACCTTGAGGGGTCGATGTACCAGCTCTTCGAGACGCGGTTCGGCGTGACCGTAGGGCAGGTCGAGGAGATGATCGAGGCGGCTGCTGCTCCTCCGCAGGTGGCCGCGCTGCTCGGGCTCTCGGACGGGGACCCGCTCCTGAAGCTCACCCGGATGGCCTTCGACTCGGACGGGACTCCCTTCGAGTACTCGATCGACCTCTTCCGCTCGGATCGGACGCGGCTGACCGTGCAGACCAGCAACCCGGCGGGCCGGGTCCGTTCCACCACCGCCCGCTCGTCAGGTCTCGAAGCCTGCTGAACCTTTTACGCGCTCGCAAAGAAGCGCCGCAGCACCAGAAATGGTCCGCGCCCAGGCTGCAATGGCCTTCGAGGATTCCGGCCAGCGCCCACGCGACCGCCACCCCGTGGGCGTCCCCCGCAAACCGACCCCAACCGGACGGCTTCGGCCATGCCGCGGCGCTGCTCGTCGAGATGACGGCCGCGGACGACCCACACGCCGGTGCGATCGACCATGAGGTAGACCCGTGAAGTCCTACATCAGAAGCCTGCCGTCGGCGGCGATCGAGACCGCCTTCGGCATCGTCTACGCCGTCAGCCTGCTCATGGCGCTGTTCCCCCCGCTGTACCTGGCCGCGAGTGGTGTGCGCGCAAGCGTCCTGGGGATCCCCGTTGCCATCGCCTACTGGATCGCCGACGCCGCACTCATCGGCCTGGCGCTGTGGGCGAAGTACGCCATCGAGGACGTGCGGGGTGAGCTCGACGAGGAATTCGACGCTACGCCCGACGCACCCGTGGCGCACCCCGTCGGGACCAGCGCATGATCATCATGCTGAGCATGCTGGCGGTGTTCTACGCCATCGTCATCGTCATCCTGTACGTCACGCAGCAGACCTCCCGGCCGAGCTTCAACGAGTACGCCGTCGGCGGCCGCAGCTACGGGCCCTGGTACGTCGCGATGTCCTACGTGAACTCGTGGTGGCCGGGCTCGACCTTCATCGCCTTCTTCGGGCTCGCCGCCGGCGCCGGCGTCTTCGGCCTCTACGGGCTGGCGTACTCCACCCTCGGCGTCACGTTCATGTACCTGATGGCGACCCGGGCGTGGCGCTGGGGCAAGAAGTTCAACCTCCGCACCCAGCCGGACCTGCTCGGCATGCGCTACGACTCCGGCGCGGTGAAGCGCATCGCGAGCGTCATCGGCGTCGTGTCCCTCTTCCCGTGGGTCGTCCTGGGCATGCAGGCACTGGGCGAGCTCTTCGAGATCGCGAGCGGCGGGGCGTGGTCGGTGACGGCGTGCCTGGTCATCGGCCTCGCCGTCATCGTCGTGCGGCAGTTCTGGACCGTGAAGATGGGCATGCGCGGGCTCATCATGACCGACCTGTTCCAGGGGATGGTCGCCTACGTGGTGTCGGCCCTCGTCTGTGTCGTGTTGCTGTCCGGCGTCGCCGGCTCCCCGATCAGTCTCGGAGACCTCTCCCGGGTCGGCGACGCGATCCTGCGCCTGCCGGGTGACGGTGGCGCCTACGGGCCCTGGTACATCTTCAGCCTCATCTTCACCGGCGTCGTCGGCTCCCTGTGCTGGCCGACGAGCTTCCAGCGCATCTACACCGCCTCCGGCGTGCGCGCGGTGAAGGCCGGGACGGTCCGGACGATCCTCATCTCGGGGGGCTTCTACACCCTCCTCATGCTCGTCGGCATCGCCGGGACGCGCGTTCCCGAGGTCCTCGCCGACCCGCAGCACGGCTGGTTCACGCTGCTGAACCAGTTCGGCGGGACCTGGCTGCTCGGCCTCGCGGTGGTCATCGTCTTCGCGGCCTCGATGGGCCACATCGACGGCGCGGTGCAGGTCTGTGGGCTGCAGATCGCCAACGACATCGTCAACAGCGGAAAGCGCAAGCTCTCCGACCACCAGCTGACGACCATCGCGAAGGGCAGCATGGTCGTGTTCATGGCGCTGGCCGGGGTGGTCGCCTACCTGACCTTCAGCATGGACCGGCTCCAGCTGCTCGCCCAGATCTCCTACCAGGGCATCGTCCAGCTCGGGGTACCGTTGTTCCTCGGCATCTTCTGGCGCGGCGGCAACAAGTACGGCGCCACGGCCGGCATGGTCGCCGGCTTCGTGGTGGCAGGCGCGCTCACGCTCGTCTTCCCGGACGACATCCGCGTCCTGGGCAGCATCACCGGCGGCATCATCGGTTTCGCGGTCAACCTCCTGGTCTTCCTCGCGGTCTCCGCGCTCACGGGGCAGTCCGAGGACGAGCGCAAGCGCGTGGCCGAGCTCTTCGAGGCGGCGAAGCGACGCGCGCCGGCGACACGGGCCGGCGTGACCGCGGCGACGCCGCAGGTCGCCTGATCCCGATGGCACCGGTGACCGCACAGCGACGAGAGGTACGCACGTGAACCAGCAGGACGTCCTCGAGGACTTCACGGTCCTGTCCTCCCTCGGAGCCACTCCGGGGGGAGGGGTGGATCGGCAGGCGGCGACGGAGACGGACGGGCAGGCCCGCCGCTGGCTCGTCGAATGGCTGACGGACAACGGGTTCGCCGTCACCGTCGACCGGGTCGGCAACATCTTCGGCACCGTGGAATGGGTGCCCGGCGCGCCGTTCGTCCTCATGGGCTCCCACCTGGACTCCCAGCCCACGGCCGGGCGGTTCGACGGGGCCTACGGCGTGCTCGCCGCCGCCCACGCCGCCCGCCGGATCGTCGCCGACGTCGCCGCCGGCGCGTTGACGCCCCGCCTCAACATCGCGGTCGTCGATTGGTTCAACGAGGAGGGCAGCCGCTTCACGCCGAGCATCATGGGCAGCACCGCGTACTGCGGCGGCATGGCCGTCGACGACGTCCTCGCGACCCGTGACCTCGACGGCACGAGCGTGGAGGAGGCGCTGCGCTCGATCGGCTTCCTCGGTGACGGCACTGCACCGCAGGCGGCCTGCTACGCGGAGATCCACATCGAGCAGGGACGGGTGCTCGAACGCCTGGGAGCCGACATCGGCCTCGTCGAGTCGAACTGGGCGGCACGCAAGTACGAGATCGTCGTCCACGGCACCCAGTCGCACACCGGTGCCACCGTGATGGCCGACCGCCACGACGCCCTCGTGGGCGCCTCGCGCATCGTCTGCCTCGCCCGCGACGTCGTCGACGAGTTCCCCGAGGGGGCGCTGCTCACGGCGGTCGGCCGGATGACCGTGCACCCCAACTCGCCGGTCGTCGTGCCGAGCGAGGTGCGGCTGAGCCTCGACGTGCGCTCCGCCGACGCCGACCTGGTCGAGCAGGCCCACGCGCTGCTGCTCGAGCGGATGGCCGGGATCGGCGCGCGGACCGGGGTGGAGGTCGAGGTCGCGCGGTCGTCGCTCCGGCACGCGCGTCCCTTCCGGGCCGCGGGGGTCGACCTCGCGGAGACCGTTGCGGAGGACGGCGGCGCCACCACCCACCGCATGCAGACCATGGCCGGTCACGACGCGATCCCGCTGAACACGCTCGTGCCCACCGTCCTGCTGTTCGTCCCGAGCGTGGAGGGCGTCTCGCACAACGAGCGCGAGCTCACGCACGACGACGACCTGCTGCGCGGGGTGGATGTGCTCAGCCGGCTCGGCGCCCGGCTCGTCGAGGGCGCGCTGCCGTGCGCCTGACACCCCGAGAAGAAGGATCCCCTTGATGATCGACCTGTCCGGAAAGACGGCCCTGGTGACCGGAGGGTCCCGCGGGATCGGCCGCGCGACCGCGCTCACCCTGGCGCGCGCCGGCAGCACGGTGGTGGTCGCCGACCGCAGCGACGCGCTCCGCACGGACGGCGCCTCGACCTCCGACCTGATCCGTGCGGCCGGCGGGCGAGCCGAGTCGCTGCTGCTCGACGTGTCGTCCTCCGCCGCGGTCGACGCGGTGTTCGACGACGTGGCCGCCCGCCACGGCATCGACATCCTCGTGAACAACGCGGGCGTCCTGTCGCCGGGCTCGGTGACCGAGACGTCCGACGACGCCTGGCGCTCGCTGTTCTCCGTGAACGTGGACGGCACGTTCTTCTGCATGCGCGCCGCACTCCGTCACATGGTGCCGGCCGGACGCGGCGGCAAGGTGATCAACGTTGCCTCGATCAGCGGGCTGCGGGCCAATCCCGGCTTCGCCGGCTATTGCGCGGCCAAGGGCGCCATGGTGAACCTGACGCGCCAGGCGGGGATCGACTACGCACCGCACGGGATCAACGTCAACGCGGTGGCACCCGGATTCGTCGAGACCGACATGACGGCGATCTACGACGCACCGATACGCCGGGCACTGGAGGCGCAGACGCCCAACGGCAAGTGGGCGACCGCCCAGCAGATCGCCGACACCATCCTCTTCCTCTCCTGTGGCCTGTCCGACCACCTCTGCGGAGAAGTCGTCGCCGTCGACGGTGGATGGCTCGTCGGTACTCCCGTGGTGGTCGAGAGGGTGACCGCGGCGGGGGGCATCGCCTGAGACGGCCAGTCTCCGCTGCCCGAAGTGCGTGGACTGGATAGCCGGCCAGCTGGCCGGGTTCGCGTGTTGCTGCGCTCGGTCTTCGACCACCCCGACGCTACCGCCGGCCAGCCCGAGTTGTGGCCGCGTAAACGGGCTCGCCGATCTTGACCGGGCAACCTGAGGTTGTAGTCCGTCCGGCGCGCCTGAACGAGGGCGGCCCATGACTCCTTGATCCTCGCTGTGTTCTGGAGCAGCGAGAGTAGAGCCACGGGCCGTGGTTGACCGTAGCGATGGGGCGTCGTGCCTGTGGGGACTCGAGGTCCTGGCGGTCGAGCGTGTCGTGCTCACCGGGCTCGGGGTCAGGGTCGTGCAGCTGGTCACCGATGATCCGGACGCGGCGCGCTGTCCGGTGTGTCGGTCGGTGTCGACGTCGGGCAAGGGGTGGGTGCTGAGCCTGTGGGTGCCGAGAACGCTGTCACCTCGCGCATGTGTCCGACGCCTGGGCGTGGGCAAAGGCCCGAAAGTTCGTCCAGCGCCAGCGCCAGCGCCAGCGCCAGCGCAACGCCGAGCGTGAACGGGAGTTGGTCGCCGAACGGTGTCGCCCCGACGACGGCCAGATGCATCTCCTCGGCGCCGAATGGCGGCGCCCGACAGCTCGTCCAGAGGATCGCACCTCCCTCGGAGCCTGCGCGGGAGAGGGTCGACGAGGTGCTGAACGACATCGCGAATTTCCATCGGTCGAGCGTGACGGACGTCATCCGGAACATCAGCGTGGCCGAGATCGCCCGACGCGCCCGGCTGCCGCAAAGCTTGGTCGAGGAGGTGCTGGCGTTGCCGCCGGGCAGTTGAAGCCGGTTCGCAGCTCGACGTACACGCAAAGGGGCGCTCGGCAGAATGCCGGTGACGGATACGCCGGAGCTGCCGACGGCAGCGACCATAACCGGCATTTTCGGACGTCTCGATGTCTCGATGACATCATCACGCAGTTCGCTGACAAACGCGAAGATCGAGACCTTCCCCATGCCGACGGGCTCTGATACAAGGCCGGCGTAGCAACGCGCACCTCCCTTTCCTCCCCCCGCAGTTCTCCCCGAAGTCCCGAGCAGAGCGAGCCGGTAGGCCGGCTTTGCAGCGCCGCGTCCGGCAGGGTGGAACCCACTCCCATGCCGGGGCGGACGGACCCGCGGCGAGGAGCTCCGTAAGCGCGTCATCTACCGGCCCCCAACGCCGCCCTTTCGACGTATGCAGAGGGTGCAGCGCGGGGGCGGCTCACAGCTGCCGACGCACTCACTCCTGGGAACCGCCCGGGAACCACGCTCCATGAACGCCCTGCTCGCACCCGCACGTCCTACCCGTAACCATAGGAGGCACAACGAGCCTGACGTGCGGAAACGCTTTTTTCCCCGAACTGGGGGTCAAGGGGTCGCAGGTTCAAATCCTGTCGTCCCGACGGCGTGATGGGCGGTTCTCTCAGTATGAGGGAGCCGCCCATCAGCGTTTCTACCTGCGGAAATAGGTCGTTGAGTGATCTTGTAGCGCGTCGGAAATGATTTTGCTGCTCGGTCTGGCGGACAGTGATTCATGCCCAACTGGAGCAAATCTGGAGCATGGTGTCGGGCGGGGCGAAATGGGGTCACGTTCTGCTCCAGGTCGCCGCTGTGGTTTCGGTCACTTCGGGCTTGTTCGGGGTTGTTGGGCGCAGCGGACGGTGAGGGCTGGCTGTGTCGGTAGGTGACGGTGGCGGGAGTCAAGGGGTCGCGCCGCGGTCGCGTGGTGTCGGCTGGTGTGTGAGATGGCTGCCGGATCTGGGATGTCGAGGATTTCGCTGGGTGGATTCTTGAGGCCGTGCGCCCAGTGCAGATCGTGCTCGATGTCGGTGGCCTGCATGGCGAGGTCGCACCTGCGCCGGGATGGCGCCTACGGTGCTGCCGATGGGAACGGAGCGTGTCAGCCATGAGCGGTCGGTCGCCGCAAGGCGGGTGGTTCGAAACCGTCCGTCATTGCTCTCCGTCGACCGGTTGGTCCGCCAAGAGTGTTTGAGCGACGCGGTACGGCCGCGCCTCAGTCGATGGCGACGCCGTGAGCGGCGGAGAGGTCCGCGAGGCCGTCTGCGCAAGTCAGCCCTGCGCCCACGTCCATGCTGGGGGAGACGACGACGCAGTTGCTGTAGGGCGGTAGTGCAGACGGGCGCACGGAGGCGCTCTCGGCGGTTCGCACGCCGTGCTGTGTCTTGCCGAGCAATCGGGCTGCGGAATTGCGCCGCGGAGTCGTGTCGTTCAGCAGAACACACCCGCTGCGTTCGGCATGTCCGACGGACGGCTCCGCCAGTCGTGCCTCTTCGACGGGTGCGCCCAAGCTCATAATTGATATGGAGCGAGAGAGCCCTTTATTGAAGGCAGCGGCTGGGTTCTGGCGGTCGGGGAGGGCAGGCGGCACTACGGGACGGACGATCGTGCGCACCGCACGCGCGCCCGCGGCGGTTCAAGTGCACTTGAACACTGGTTTGTCAAAGGTAGCTAGTACGCTGCAAAATCGTGTCCGAAGGGGGACTCCGACACGATTTCGTGGCAATTCTGCCCCGCTTCGGGGGTTCATGTGAATTACGATGCCATCGTGCCGGTCGAAGCGGAACTGGTGCTTGCTTATGTGCATCGGCGTCGCCGCGGAGGGGGCTCCATGACGACTGTCCTCACCGGCGGCACCGACGGCATCGGCCGCGCGCTCGCCGGCACTTACCTCGACCGCGGCCACGACGTGCTGGTGGTCCGCCGCAATGCGGAGAAGGGCCGGGCGTTCCTCGAAGCGCTCTACTACCTGTCCCGATTCCTGTTCAGCCACGGGCTCGCCGACCTCTTGCGCCGCGCTGAGCACCAGGTCGTCCTCAACTTCGGCGGTGCCGGCCTGACCGGCCCGCCTGCGACCTCGTCGTAGACCAGCGACTCCAGCCGGCACGGCGGGGTGCGCCAGAGGCCGCCGATCTGTCAGTGGCTCGCTTTCCCGGCGTGCTCGACGCGGTACGGGTAGACGAGCGGGTTGTCCGGGTGGCGCCGTCCCGTGGGGTGGTCGAACGGCTCGCCGAAGATCCGGACGGCCGCCACGTGCTGGTCGGGGGAGAGGGTTGCCCCGCGGAGCACGAGAACCTTGTGGATGCGCAGCGCCTCCCGCAGCTGGTCGGCGGTGGCGTGGCCGACGGGGTGGTGCAGGTCGACGCCGGCGATCTCCGCGCCGATACGCGGGCCGGTGGGCGTCCCGGTGAGGGACACGGTCGAGGTCACGGTGAAATCGATCTCCGAGGTGGTCGCGCAGTCGGAAATTCTGCGGAAAGGCGGGAGGAAAGTGCGGGCGCCGGCTACTGGCAGCGACAGCGGGCGGAGCGCACCAGCATGAAATCGGCAAATTGCCGGCCAACCAGCGGCAGGGGCGGAACAATGCTGGTTAGGTGAGTGACGGTACGGCCACGGCCGCGCGAGCGACAATCCGGGTATGATGTGAATCGCACTGCGTTGGGAATCCGTACATTTGAGAGTTCGCATCTCAAGAAATGGGAGCATTGCTGTGCGTTGACAACAATCCATGTCCCCGGATTGGCTCGCACTCGTCCTGCGTGCCATCGACCGAACGGACCATGATGCCTGTCCACGACACGTTGCTCGACCTCGTCGGCGGCACCCCGCTAGTCCGGTTGCGCCGGCTCACCGCCGAGATCGCCGGGCGGGTCGGTGAAGGATCAGGCCGCGTCGAGCATGGTCGCCGCGGCGGAGGCGTCCGGCGCGCTGCTCCCCGGCGGCACCATCGTCGAGGGGACGTCCGGCAACACCGGGGCGGGCCTGGCACAGGTCTCCGCCGTCCGCGGGTACCGGGTGGTGGTCGTCCTCCCCGACACGGTGGCCCGGGAGAAGTCGACACGCTCGTCGCTTTCGGCGCCGAGGTCGTCCTCACGCCGGCCGGGTTGCCCCGCGAGCACCCCGAGCACGTCCGGAACCTGGCGCGGCGGATCGCGGCCGAGACGCCGGGAGGATGGCTCGCCGACCAGTACGACAACCCGGCCAACCCGGCCGCCCACCACACCGGCACCGGCCCGGAGATCTGGACCGACACCGGCGGCACGGTCGCCCACCTCGTGGCGAGCATCGGCACCGGCGGCACGATCTCCGGCGCCGGCCGCTACCTGAAGGAGGTCCCGGCCGGCCGGGTGCGGGTGATCGGCACTGATCCGCCGTCCTCGGTCTACAACGGTGGGGACGGCAGCCCGTTCTACACCGAAGCCGCCGGGCACTACCGCCATCCCGAGACGGTCGACGACGTCTGGCCGCGCTCATACCGCACCGATGTCCCGGACCGGATCGAGGTGGTGGGCGACCGGGAGGCGATCCTGACCATGCGCCGGCTCGCGCGCGAGGAAGGGGCGCTCGTCGGCGCCTCCTCCGGTCTCGCGACGGCGGCGGCCCTGCGGGCCGGCCGACCTGGGACCGGAGCACACCGTGGTGGCGATCCTGCCCGACTCCGGGCGGTCCTACCTGTCGAAGTTCCACTCGCCGTCGTGGCTGCGCCGGTTCGGCTTCCTAGACGACGACCGCCCTGGACTGCTCGCCGGCGCCGGTGTCGTCGGCGCGGTGCGCACGGTCACGGCGCGCAGCACGCTCGGCGAGGCGGTGTCCGTCCTGCGGGACGGGCGGGACCAGTCGGCGCTGCCCGTTGTGCTGCCGGGGCGCGACCCTCGGCTGCCCACCGCGCTGGCCGAGCTCTCCGCGCTCCTCGAGCCGGTCGAGGTGGTCGCGGCGTGGGAGCGGCACGGGTCCGAGGCGCCGCTGCCCGCCGGGGCGCCCCCTGTCACGATCGGGACCGGCGAGACCGCGGCCGAGGCGCTCGCCCCGCTCGACGACGTCGGCGCCCGGCACGCGGTCGTGGTGCGCGACGGCCGGCTGGCCGGGCTGGTCACCCGTGCCGAGCTGGCCCGCCTGCGGGATGCCTCGGCGCAGCAGCCGGCATCGACTCCCTGAGCGGACAGGGCGGTCACACACCGAATATGGCGCGGATATCGGTGTGCAAGCTGGCGGGCCGTCGTCGACGATCGGCACGTGGGCTTCACCAGCGACGATCCCGACGTCCAGGACGTGGTCGAGAGGGAGCTGCGTCTCCAGGACCCGGCTGTACGGCACACGCGCAGCGCAGCCGCTGAGCTGCTCGATCGCGAGTTCCACGAGTTCGGCGCCTCTGGTCGGGTATGGGGTCGCGACTCGATCCTCGACATGATGGCCGATCACGAGGCTCCGCCGCCGACCCCGGACAACATTGCCGCCACCCGCCTCGGCGAGGACGTCATCCTCCTCACGTACCGCACACGGCGGCCCGAGCGGACGGCACTGCGCAGCTCGCTGTGGCGCCGTCGCGACGGCGGGCCCTGGCGCATCTACTTCCATCAGGGCACGGTGCAGCCCGACGCGACGTGAGCCCTATCAGCTCGCTTCCGCCGGGAGCGACGGGGCGGCGGACGCCTCCGAGAGCGTGGGCGCTCGGAAGGCGGCGAACGTCGTCCGCCGGCGGAGCCGGAACCCGAGGGGCTCGTAGAGCTGGATGGCGTTTACGTTCGACGCGGCGGCGTGCCGGCGCAGGCGCGTTGTTCGCCGAGGTCTTCGTCGCCCGCAGCTCCGCCCTGGTCGGCAGCCCGGCGCAGGTCCTTGACAAGGTGTACCGGCAGCACGAGGCGTTCGGCAACGAGGTGACCTACGTCCAGCAGGAGGCCGAGGGACTCAGCGATGCCGAGCGCGCCCGCAGCGTTGAACTGTTCGCGACGGACGTGGCACCGACGCTGCAGACGCAGCTGCCGGCGAGACCGTTCGTCTGGAAGGGATGTTGGTGAGCTCTTCGAACGACGCCCCGGCGGAGCCGGACCTGCTCGCGACGATCGCCGCGGAGCGCGAGATCAACAAGACGTTCTACCGCTTCTTCCGCCTCACTGATCTCAACGAGTTCGAGGAAGTCGGCGTCACGTGCTTCACGAGGGACGCGCTCATCGAGTACGACGTCATGCCCGGCCCGAGGCAGCGCTTCCACGGCCGTGACGAGTTCGTCGCGTTCATGACGGCGGGCGGCCCTCGGCGCGAACCGCGGGTGGCTCACGTCGTCGGGCAGAGCACGATCGACTGGGTTGACGGCGTGCCGCACCTGGAGGCCTATGTCACCGTGTGGCACTGGGCGGCCACGCGTACCCCGTCCGGTCTGCACCGCCCCGCCGACTGGACCGTGGTCGGGCTGGTGCAGGACCAGTTCGCGAAGGAGGACGGGCGGTGGCTGATCAGCCGCCGCTACGTGGCGCCGGTGGCGGGACTGGTCGCGGCCGGGAGGGCGCCAATGTGAGCTTCCTGGGCGAGCCGCGAGCTCGATGGGTTGCCGGGCGTTCGTTGGACCGCGGCGGCCACCCAACGTGGCGGGATGACAGCGAGCTGTTCCTGTGGTGGCGCGCGTGGCTCGCCCAGCGATCAGGCCGCCGCGTCGCCCACGAGCTACAGCGCCAGAGGCAGCGTGAGGACCCCTCGTCCGAGTTGGCGCCCGCCGTCGCTCGGGGATTCGAGTCCGTACCAGACCTCCGAGACACCATCGCCATAGCGGCTCCGAGGCACATCAGGCACGGTTCCAGGGTTACGGCCAGAACCAGCGGGCCGCGACGCTCTCGCCAGCCCAACCGCTGATCAGCATCAATCATTGCCAGCAGATCGGCGTGGACCAGCCGCCGGATGAGGGTCTGTTCCTGCGTGCAGCCCGCCCGACGACTTCATCCCCCATGGCCACGACCGCGCCGTTGGGCAGCCCGCTCGCAGCCAAGCCTTCCTCTGCGACCTCGATCGCCAATCTGATCAGCTGATCTGGAGTCATACTGCGAGGCTCCGGGCGGTCGGTCCAAGAGAATGTATTCTCATCTCCGGAGCGCTTTGCGTGCGAGCCAGTTCCCGATCAGCTGGGCCAGCTGCACGATCAGGACGATGATGACGACGGTGATCAGGGTGACGGTCCAGTTGAACTGCTGGTAGCCGTAGCTGATGGCGAAGTCGCCGAGGCCGCCGCCGCCGACGTAGCCGGCCATGGCCGACATGTCCACGACGCCGATGAAGATGAAGGTGTAGCCCAGGATCAGCGGTCCGAGTGCTTCAGGGATCAGGACGCTCCAGATGATCCGGAAGCGGCTTGCGCCCATGGCGCGCGCGGCTTCGATCACGCCGGGGTCCACGGACACGAGGTTCTGTTCGACGATCCGGCCGATCACGAACGTCGCCATCGCCGACATGGGGAACAGCACGGACTGGGTGCCGATCGTGGTGCCCATCACGAGCAGGGTGAGCGGCCCGATCGCGGTGATGAAGATGATGAAGGGGATCGGGCGCACGATGTTCACGAGTACGTTGAGCAGGCCGAACAGCGGGCCGTTCTGCAGTAGGCCGCCGCGCCGGGTGGCATAGAGCGCGACGCCGAGGGCCAGTCCGAGCGCGCCGGCGATGAGCATGGTCCAGAAGACCATGTAGACGGTCTGCTGGAACGACAGCCACAGGACGGGGGACAGCGTCGCCCAGTCGGTCATGACCGCGCCTTCTGTTCCATGGGGGCGTCGACCGCGGCGGTGAGTTCCTCGACGTGGGTGTGCGTGCGCAGCTCGGCGATCAGGGCGTCGACGGCGGTGTCGTCCCCGGCGAGCTCGAGGGTGATGCTGCCGAACGGCTTCTCGGCGAGCTCCCGGATGCCGCCGTAGACGATCGTGCTGCGCACGGCGTGGCTCGCGAGGACGTCGGACACCGCGGTCCGGACGGCCGGGTCGTCCCGGATCGCCACGGTGACGATCCGGCCCGGGAAGTGTTCGCGCAGCCGTGCGAGCGTCTCGTCGGACGGGCGGTCGTGCAGCACGCTGTGCACGAAGCGGCGAGTCGCCGGCTCGCGGGGGTCGCTGAACACGTCGTAGACCGGGCCGCGCTCGATCACCCGGCCCTGCTCCATCACGGCGACGGTGTCGCAGATCGAGCTCACGACGTCCATTTCGTGGGTGATGACGACGATCGTGGTGCCCAGCTCCCGGTTGATCCGCTTGAGCAAGTTGAGGACGTCCTTCGTGGTCTCCGGGTCCAGCGCGCTGGTGGCTTCGTCAGCGAGCAGGATTCGCGGCGAGGTGGCCAGCGCGCGGGCGATGCCCACCCGCTGCTTCTGCCCGCCGGACAGCTGGTTGGGGAACTGGCGTGCCTTGTCGGTGATCCCGACGAATTCCAGCAGCTCGGCCACCCGTTCCCGGCGCCGCTCGCGCGACCAGCCTGCGATCCGCAGCGGGTAGCCGACGTTGCCGGCGACGGTGCGCGAGGAGAACAGGTTGAACTGCTGGAAGATCATCCCGACCTCCCCGCGCAGCTCGCGCAGCCCGCGCTCGCCGAGCGATCCGGTCACCCGGCCGCCGACGGTGACCGTGCCCTCGGTCGGTAGCTCGAGTGCGTTGATCATGCGGACGAGGGTGCTCTTCCCGGCCCCGGAGTGGCCGATGACGCCGGTGATCTCCCCGTCCTCGATGTCGAGGTCGACGCCGTCGACGGCACGCACCTCACCACTCCGGCCTCCGGGGAAGGCCTTGCTCACTCCGCGGAAGGAGATCAGCGGTGCCACGGCTCAGGAACCCGTCCGGCGGATGTCGTTCTCGATCTTCACGGTCGTGGCCTGCAGGTCGGCGATGTCGTTCGTCGCGAAGACGCCGGTGTCGCCGAGGTCGGCGCGGATGGCCGCCTCGACCTCCGGGTCGTGGTAGAGCGCCGCCAGCCTCAGGTAGACGGGGTTGTCCTTGCCCTCGGCGCGGGAGACGAAGGCGTTGATGTAGGGCTTGGACGACTCGCTGTTCGGGTCGTCGGCGAAGATCCGCTGCTGGGCCGTCAGGTTCGCCGCGGTGGCGTAGTTGTTGTTGACGATCGCGGCGTCCACGCTCTGCAGGTTCGTCGCCGTCTGCGCGGCGTCGACCGGGACGACCGTCACCTTCGCCGACTCGATGTCGTTCGGCGTCGACAGCGAGTTGCCGCCGTCGCGCAACGTGACCAGTCCGGCCGCCTGCAGGACCAGCAGCGCACGCGCCTGGTTCGTCGGGTCGTTCGGGATGACGATCTGACCGCCCTGCGGGATCTGCTCGACCGAGGTGTGCTTCGTCGAGTACAGCGGCAGCGGGTAGACCGCCGTCGCGCCGATCGGGACGAGGTCGTCGTTGTTCTTGACGTTGTAGTTGGCGAGGTACTGCAGGTGCTGGAACTGGTTGAGCTGCAGCTGTCCCTGCGACAAGGCCGGGTTGGGCTGGTTGTAGTCGGTGAAGTTGACGAGGTTCACCGTAATGCCCTCGGCGGCGGCCTTCGTCTTGTAGACGTTCCAGTAGTTCTCGCTCGCGTCGGTCACGCCGATGGAGACGGTCTGGTCGGAGTCACCACCCGTGGACGGGGTGGACCCCGGGGCCGTGCACGCCGCGCCGAGCACGGCGAGTGGGAGGAGCAGCAGGAGCGTGCGGGTTAGGCGCGAGATGCGGGACATGGGGAGGAGGTCCTTTCCGGGGTGCCCACGGAATCCGTTCGGGCACGGGTTCGTACGCAGGAGTCGCGGGCGGGCTCACGCCCCGGCGACCGGCGGCGTGATCAGGCGCGCAGGCTCAGCGGAGGCGAAAGCCCCACATTCAGGCCTCGGGCACCTCGGGCTCGCCGAGGGTGAGCATGAGGCGGTTGGCCCAGGAGAAGAACGCGGCGGCGTGCACGATGTCGCTGATCTCGGCGTCGGACACGCCCAGCTCGCGCAGGCGGGCGACGTGGCCCGCGGTCGCCCTTGGCGGCGTGGCCGAAAGGGCGGCGGCGAAGTCGGTGATGGCGTCGCGGCGGGCGTCGATGCGCACCTCGACGCCCTCGTCGAGCAGCCGCTGCACGTCCGCGGCCCGGCCGGACAGCTGCGAGGACAGGCTCGAGTGCACCGAGGCGCAGTAGACGCACCCGTTGAGCCTGCTGGTGACGGTGGCGGTGAGCTCTCGCTCGGCGCGGGGCAGGCCACCGTGGCCGTAGAAGATCGCCTTGTCCACGGCCGACCGCTCGCGCAGTACGTGCGGGTCGCGCGCGAGCAGCCGGAAGTACGGGGACTCGGCGCGGAACCCGTCCAGCACGGCGAGCTGGTCCTCGGTGGCGTCGGTGAGCGCGATGGGCTCGATCCAGGGCACCCAGTCCAGGCGTTCCTGGGTGAAGCCGGCGGGGCGGCGGGCTACCGCCCGAACCTCGTCGGCGGGGGTGGTGGTCAAGTCAGGCCTCCTTTCCGGCGAGCAGCTCTAGGCCCGCCGCGGCGCGCAGCTGGAAGTTGACGAACGCGATCAGCTGTGACGCGGTGACGATGTCGGTGGTGTCCAGGCCGAACGCGCGCAGGGCCGCGAGATCCTCGCGGGTCGCCTCGGCAGGGCGGGTCGTCAGCAGGTCGGTATGGGTCAGGAGCGCGTCCAGGACCGGGTCACCGGTGGCTTCGGCGTTCTCGGCTGCGCCCGCCAGCGCAGTCGGGAGTTCGGCCCTGTGCCGGTCGGCGAGCGCGGGTTGCTCGGCGAGGGCAGCGACCCGCAGCGCGATCGCGTGCCGGTGCGCGACGCTCACCCCGCGCGGATCGGGTGGGTCGAACAGCGCGTCGTATGCACCCTGGGCGTGGTTGACGGCGGCGGGCCGCGCCTCCCGCATCGGGCGGACCGCCGCGGCGTTGGTGCCGAGCAGGCGGTCGATCTCGTCGGTCGGACTGGTACTCGTCACGAGCTTCTCCCTTCGAACGAGCGATCAGGACAGGACGAGCAGGCCGCGCGGGGTGTCGATCAGCGCCGCAAGGCTCGGCGGCCCCGGCTCGACGGCCAGCTGAACGTCGAGCGCGCGGAGCACAGCAGCGACGGCGTCCGGGTCGGGGTGGGTGGCGGACAGGCCGCGGAGCGTCAGCCGCGGCAGGGCCGGCGCCGGGTGCGGGGTGGCGCCCCAGTCGATGAGGAACGGGGTGACGCCGTCCAGGGGCGCCGGGTGCGCCGACGCGAGCCGCCACTCCAGCAGCACTCCGTCGGGCGTGCGGCGCGACAGCGGCCAGATCTCGCCAAGATCGGCACCCGCGCCCGCGGACGCCGACGCAGCGGCGGCGAGGTCGGCGGGGTGCACGGCCCAGGTGACCAGCCGGGGCTCGTCGAGTGTGTCCAGGCCGAACGGCATCGCGACGCCGGGGTCGGCCGGGTTCTCCGGATCGGGTCCGATGATCTCCAGGTAGCTGGTGGTCCGTAAGCCGACCAGGACGTTGCGGGTGCCGCGGCCCAGGTGACGGCCGCCCGGTGCGGGATCAACGCCGGTAGCCGCGCGGAACGCCCGGGTCGCGGCGTCGAGGTCGGGGACGGCGTAGACGAGGTGATCCAGCGAGGGTTCGACCGGCCCGAACCCGCGTCCGTCGGTGAGTGCCGGGGCGAGCGTCATGAGTGTGCGCCAGCGGCTGCGGGCACCCAGCCGAGCGCGGGTGCCACCTCCTCGGCGACCAGCTCGATCGATTCGAGCGTGGCGTCCTGACCGGGATCGGCCGGATGGACCTGGAAGATCAGGTCGGTTGCGCCGACGACCACCGGGTCCGCCGAGAGCGAGGCGATCACCTGCTCGGGCGTGCCGACGTGCACGTCGAACGCGGCGAGCAGGGCGTCCGCGTCGCCTGCGGGTACCGGCTGCCCGACGCGCCGCAGGTAGTCGGTGAACCGGACCAGGCCTGCCCGCGCGAGCGATCGGACCCGATCGCCGTCGCGGCCCACCAGCACCGACCGGGACGCGCCGACCCGCGGCCGCACGCCGGGCGGCAGCGCGGCGGCGTGCGCGGCCACGATCGGCTGCTGGATCTGCGCCAGCGTCGCGTGCGGCGCATCCTCGGTACGTGGCTGGGTGCGCGATAGCAGCAGCGCGGCGCCCGCGGTACCGGCGCGGGTGCCGCCGTGCCGGGAGAACGTGGCGTGCCAGATGTCGTCGAGCAGCCGGGTGCCGTCGGGGTGCAGGCGGGCGCCGTTCTCGCCGAGTTGCCGGCCGGCGAGGGCGTCGAGCAGCCGGGCCACGGCGTCGGAGTAGAGGTCGGCGCGGGCGGCGGGGTCGCGCCCGAAGACGGTGAACGCGTCCGTGCTGCCGCCGGAGCCGAGCCCGAGCTCCAGCCGGCCGCCGGACAGCGTGTCCAGCACGGCGGCGTCCTCGGCCACGCGGACCGGGTCTTCGAGGGCCACCGTGATGATCCCGGTGCCGAGCCGGATGCGTTCGGTGCGGGCGGCGACCGACGCCAGGAACACCAGCGGCGACGGCAGCCCGCCTTCCTCGGGGTCGAAGTGGTGCTGGGCGACCCAGCCGATGTCGAACCCGAGCCGCTCGGCCACCGCGAACTGCTCGAGAGTGTGGTGATAGACCTCCGCGGGCGGATAGCCGGGGTCGAGCAGGCGAGTGAACAGTCCAAGCCGTTTGGTCACGATCTTCCGTCCCGTCCGAGGTAGGCCTCCTGCACCGCCGGATCGTCGAGCAGGTCAGCTGCGGTTCCGGACAGCACGATCCGGCCGGTGGCGAGCACGTATCCGCGGTGTGCGATCGAGAGCGCGAGCTGGGCCTGCTGCTCGACCATGAGCACGGCGACCCCGAACTCGGCGTTGAGCCGGACGATCTCGTCGAGCACCTGGTCGACCAGCAGCGGGGACAGGCCCATCGTGGGCTCGTCCATGCAGATCAGCCGCGGTCTGCTCATCAGCGCCCTGGCGAAGGCGAGCATCTGCTGCTCGCCGCCGGAGAGCGTGCCGGCGGCCTGGCGGCGGCGCTGCGCCAGCCGCGGGAACTGCGCGTACATCCGGTCGAGGTCGGCGGCGATCTCGCGGCGGTTGTGGCGGGTGTAGGCGCCGGCCAGGAGGTTCTCGGTCACGGTCATCTGCCCGAACACCCGCCTGGCCTCGGGCACCGAGGCGATGCCCGCCCGGATCCGGCGCGGGGTGGACGTCCGGGTGATGTCGGCGCCGTCCAGCCGGACGCTCCCGGCCCGCGGGCGCACGAGCCCGAGGATCGTCTTCATCGTGGTCGACTTGCCCGACGCGTTGCCGCCGAGCAGCGACACGATCTCCCCGGGGCCGACGTGCAGCCCCACGGCTTCAAGGGCCTGGGCGGGGCCGTAGAACACGTCGATCCCGTCCAGCTCGAGGAGCGGGCTACTCATCGCACGGGCTCGCCGGCGCTCGGCCGGCGCTTCGCGCGGGCGCTGTGACATTGATTCGCTCGCAAGCTCGGTCATCGGACGCCGCTCCGCTCGCTGCGCCGGCCGAGGTAGGCCTCGACCACGGCCGGGTTCGTCCGTACGTCGGCTGGGGCTCCCTGGGCGATGAGCGCGCCGTCGTCCATGACGAGGACCCGGTCGGAGAGCGTCATCACGAGGTCGAGCTTGTGCTCGACGAGCAGGATCGTCTGGCCGGCCGCCTTGAGGGCGAGTAGCTGGTCGAGGACCTCGGCGGTCTCGGTCGGGTTCATCCCCGCGGTGGGCTCGTCGAGCAGCAGCAGGCGCGGGTCTGCGGCGAGTGCCCTGGCGATCTCGGTCCGTCGGCGGTTGGCGTAGGAGAGCCGGTAGGCGAGCTCGTCGTGGCGCGGCGCGAGCCGGTCGGAGAACCGGCGCAGCTGGGCGTCGACCTGCTCGGTGATCTCGCGGCGCTCCCGGCGGACCGCCGGCGTCGGCACGAGGGCGAGCACCAGCTCGGCCAGCAGCGGGATCCAGCGCAGCACCGGGAACCGCAGGAGGCCACGCAGCGGGCGGGCCGAGGCCAGCCGGGGATGCATCCCGACCTCGACGTTCTGTGCGACCGTCAGCCCGCCGAAGACGCGCCCGTTCTGGAACGTGCGCCCCAGCCCGGCGTCGGCGATCTGCTCCGGCGAGGCGTGCTCGATCCGCCGGCCGGCGAGCTCGATCGCGCCCGCATCGGGGCGCAGCAGACCAGCGACGAGGTTGAGCGTGGTGGTCTTGCCCGAGCCGTTCGGCCCGATGATCGACACCACCTCGCCGGCGTGGACATCGAACGAGACGCCGTCGACCGCGGTGACGCCATCGAACGTCCGGCGCAGGTTGGCCACCCGGAGCACGATCTCGGATCTGTCGGTCATCAGGCGGTCCGCACCCACAGGCCCTGCGGCCGGAACCGGATGACCAGCAGCAGCACCACGCCGTAGCCGAGGATCCGCACGTCCGGTGCCAGGCGCAGGAGTTCGGGCACCCCGACGAGGACGAGCGCCCCCAGCACCGCGCCGACCGGTGAGTACAGCCCGCCCAGCACGATGATCGTGAGCGCGAGCAGCGACATCGGGAGGTTGAAGACGCTCGGCTCGATGTAGGTGTACTGCACGGCCAGCAGCGAGCCGCCGATCCCGGCGAAGAACGCCGACACGGCGTAGGCGAGGGCCTTGTAGTCCCGGATCCGCACGCCCGACGAGCGGGCCGCGACCTCGTCGGCGCCGACGGCGGCGAGCACGGTGCCGAGGTGGGAGGCGCGGACCCGCGTGACCACGACGAGGGTGAGCACCAGCAACGCGAGGCTGAGTAGGTAGAACTCGATCGCGGAGTTGAGCTTCTCGCCGAACAGCACCGGCGCGGGGATGCCGCGGATCCCGTAGGCGCCCCGGGTGAGCGACTCCCAGTTGCGGATCACCGCGACGGCCACCGATCCGACGCCGAGCGTGGCGATGGCGACGTAGTGGCCGCGCAGCCGCCACGCCGGGCCGGTGAGTGCCCCGGCGACGACCGCCGCGAGCAGACCGGAGGCGAGGAGGGCGGGCCAGTAGGACCAGCCGGTGATCGTGGTGAGGATGGCCGAGGTGTAGGCGCCGATCGCGATCGGTCCGGCCTGGCCGATGGTGATCTGCCCCGCCGACCCGGACACCAGCGTCATCGAGGCGGCGATGATCGCGTACACCGCCACCGTGGCGGCCACCGTGATCGTGTAGCGGTCGACCAGCTGCGGAAGCGCCACCGCCAGGCCGAGCACGGGCAGCGTGATCCACCAGCGCAGCCGGATCTCCCGCCCGCCGGAGAGGAACGTGCCGGTCATTGGTTCGTTCGCGATCGCGGGGACCTTCCCGAGCAGGCCGCCGGGCCGCACGATCAGCACCAGCAGCAGTACGCCGAAGGTGATCAGGTCCCGCACACCGTCGCCCCACAGCGAGATCCCGAACGCCTCCACGACGCCCAGCAGGAACCCGCCGAGCACCGCGCCGACCATCGAGCCGAGCCCGCCGAGCGTGGCGGCGACGAACGCCGTGAGCCCGGCCGCCGTGCCCGAGGTGGGGGAGACGTTGGAGGTGTACATGCCGACGAACACGCCGGCCAGCCCGCCGAGCGCCGAGGCGATGACGAACGCCAGGTGCTGGATCCGCGCGACCGGGATCCCCATCTGCAGCGCGGCGTCGGGGTCCTGGGCGGTGGCCCGGATCGCCCGGCCCGAGCGGCCGAACTTCAGGTAGGCCGCGAGCCCGGCCATCACCGCGATCGTGATCGCGAACATCACCACGTCGGACGTCCCGATCCGCAGCCCGCCGAGCTGGAGGTCGTTGGTCGGCAGCGCGGGCGGGAACGGGCGCACCCGCGGCCCGAACACCAGCTGGGACAGGTTGTCGATGACGAGCGACACCGCGACGGTCGCGAGCAGCGCGGCGATCGGCGGCGACTTGGCAAGGGGCCGCACCGCCAGGACGTTGATCAGGAGCCCGAGCAGCCCGGTCACGGCCAGCACGGCGAGCACGGCCGCCCACAGCGGCAGGCCGAGCTCGGCGAGGAACCACCAGCCCGCCATCGATCCGACGGCGAACACCGAGCCGTGGGCGAAGTTCGCCACGTGGGTGACGCCGAAGATCAACGAGAGCCCGACGGCCACCAGGGCGTAGGCGTTGCCGTGGACCAGCCCGGCGATGAGGGTGTCGAACACTACGAGCCCAGCACGAACTTGCCGCCCTGCAGCACGAGCTCGCGGACCCTCGGGTTATCCGGCCTGCGCTCGTCGTTGAACGACAGCGTGCCGAACTGGATCGAGGGGAAATCGGTGGTCTCCAGAAGTCCCTTCTGAACCCCCTCGCGGGTGGCGCCACCGTTCCGGGCGGCCGTGACCAGCGTGATCAGCGCGTCGTAGGCGTAGACGTTGAAGTCGCCCGGCTCCTCGCCGTACCTGTCGCGGAACGCCTTGACGAACTCCTGGACCTCGGGCCGCGGGTCGTCGACGAGGAACGCGCCGGTGACGATGTCGCCCTCGGCGGCCGGCCCGGCCAGGGAGATGAACTCCGGGGTGTTCTGCCCGCCGAAGAACCGGCCGGTGAACCCGACGTCGCGCAGCTGTTTCACGATGAGCGCGCCGTCGGGTCCGTATCCCAGGTGCACCAGCGCGTCGGGCGCCGAGTCGCGCGCGTTGATCAGGATCGGCCGGAAGTCGGTCGAGTCGGGCAGGAACGCCGACGAGTAGGTGATGGTCAGTCCCTGCTGCGCGGCGGCAGCCGAGAACAGCGAGAACGCCGACTTGCCCCAATCCGTCTCCTGGTAGACCACGGCGATCTTCTTGGCGTACTTCGCGACGAAGCCTGCGTTGGCGCTCTGCAGCGTCTCCTGCGTGAGGGAGGGGGACCAGATGTGGTCGCCGCCCTTGGTGAAGTCCGGGTGGGAGTTGGTGAACCCGTACTGGACGAGCCCGGCGTCCTGGTACACCGACGACGCGGCCATCGACGCGGGCGAGGAGAAGTCGCCGAGCTCGGCGATGATCGAGGAGTCGTCCACGAACTTCTGCGCGATCGGCACCGTCTGCTTGGGGTCGGACTGGGAGTCCTCCCACTTGAGCGCGACCTTCTTGCCGTCGATCCCGCCCTCGGCGTTGACCTTGTCCAGGGCCAGGTCGAATCCCTGTTTCCAGAGCCGGCCGTACTCGGCGTTCGGGCCGGTCACCGGTCCGGAGACGCCGAAGGAGACGGTGTCGGCGTCGGCCGGGGAGGACGCCTCTCCGCGGTCCGCGCAGGCGGCGAGGGGGAGCGTGAGAGCGAGGAGCGCGACCGCCACACGGGGCAGGCGTGTCATGGGAAGTCCTTGTCAGAAGGTGAGTCCGGCCGGGCACGGCCGGGTACGACGAGGGGGCGGCGAGGGGGCGGCACAGCCGGCCGCGTACTAGATCGACGCGTCAGCGACAGCGCGTGGTGGTGCAGCCGCGCATCTGGTCGATGTGCCGGCGGGAGCTGGTGAGCAGCGCCGATCGACCGCGGTGATCACCGCGGTCGGTTCGCGTGCTGCTCATCCTCGTCCTCCGAAAGGGGCGCGGTGCCTGATCGTCTCCACTGCCCGGGGGCACGCTAGGCAGGCCGAACACCGAGGGTCAAGCCGTTCCGGTGTGACGCTGCCCGGCCCGAGCCGCGAGCCGGGCACGACCCATCACACGGGACGCATCACCGCGTGGCCGTTGTCGGCGAGGAACCGCGCGAACGAGCGGGGCTCGCGACCGGTGAGCTCGCGTGCCGCCGGGGTCCTCGCCTCCAGCGCGCCGGCGGCGACGTCGAGGTGTGACAGGGCCTCCGGTTCGGTGCGGACGTGATTGCCGCCCTGTCGATCGACTCGGCGCGCCCGGTCGGTGAGCGCCGCGGCCGCGCAGGCGGCGATGTCTGCGCAGTCGATGTAGGAGATGCGCCCATCCCCGTAGGCGCCGACGAGGTCTCCGTCCGTGGTGAACGCCCCGGCCCCCGTGACGAAGTTCTGCATGAACCCGCTGGCCTGCAGCACTGTCGCGGTGAGGCCGGAGGCGGCGAGGTACTGCTCGATCTCGCCGTGGGCGCCCTCGGCGAGCAGCCGGCCGGGCGCCGCCCGCCACACCGAGATGGTGGCCGGGGCGCTGGCAGCGGGATCGCTGCGGCCCGACGTGCGGGGAGAGGACCTGTTCGCCCTGATGAACGGGGGCGCCTGGGTGTGCGCGAACGTGTCGGCGGCTCAGGCCGAGCGGCTGGTGGCGTTCACGATGGCGGGGTTCGCGCCCTGACGGCTGGTCCGGTCAATTCGCCGACCGTCCTGCCATGTGGCTGGCGGCTTGTGCAGCTCGATTCGGCCGACGACGATGCCCGGCATGGCCCCGGCGCGCACCCGATCGACCGCGCACACGCGCGTGCCGGCGTCCGGTCTGGAGCGCTTCTGGCCGTCGCGGCGCATCCACACCTTCGACGAGCGCTGTCGCTGAGTCCCACCCCGGACCAGCCGCCTGCCAACTCGACGAAGGAGAACAGCCATGTCCGACGGCACCCCGCTATCCGCCCCCACCCGTCGGTGGGCCTTGAACGAGGACTGGGCCGCCACCATCGTCGGCCTCGTCCTGCTCGCGCTCGTGCTGACGGGGGCCATCCCCGGCTGGCTGGTGCCGTGATGGCCGGCGACGACGCGGCTCGCCCGGCGCCGCAGCAGACCGAGACCACCGACGCCCCGGCGAGGACGACCGGCGGCACCATCGCCGGGCTGGTCGTGCTGGTGGGGCTCGCCGCGCTGGTGCGGCTGCTCGATCAGACCCTGCCCGCCGCCACCGAGGGCACCGCGATCGGCGGGCTGGTCTCGGTGATCGAGTATCCGGTCTACGCGATCATCGTGGGCCTGCTCGGCAACCTCGTGCTCACCCGCCTGGGCGTCCGTGACCAGCTGTCCGGCGCGTTCCGCACGGAGTTCCTCATCAAGACCGGGCTCGTGCTGCTCGGCGCGTCGATCAATCTGGCGACGATCGTGAGCGCGGCGGGTCCGGCGATCGTGCAGGCCGTCGTGCTGATCTCGATCGTGTTCGGCTTCACGTGGTGGCTGGGCGGGCGGCTGGGTCTGGACGACAAGCTGTGCGCGGTGCTGGCGTCGGCGGTGTCGATCTGCGGGGTGAGCGCCGCGATCGCCGCCGCGGGCGCGGTGCAGGCCAAGAAGGAGCAGCTCGCCTACACCGCGAGCCTGGTGATCCTGTTCGCGTTGCCGTCGATCTTCCTGCTGCCGCTCATCGCGAGCGGTCTCGGGCTCGAGCAGGCGGTGGCGGGTGCCTGGATCGGCGGGAACATCGACACCACCGCCGCGGTGACGGCGGCGGGCGCGATCGCGGGTGAGCAGGCGCTGCAGCTCGCCGCGATCGTCAAGAGCACGCAGAACGCGCTCCTGGGCGTGGTGGCCGTCGCCCTGACCGCCTACTTCGCGATCGTGGTGGAGCGGCGTGAAGCCGCCCCGGCCCGTTCGTGGGGGCGTGACCTGTGGGTGCGGTTCCCCAAGTTCGTGCTCGGCTTCCTGGCCGCGTCCATCATCGCCACCGTGTTCCTCGCGAGCGGGGGGTCGAGGGGCGCGATCTCGGCGGTGAACGACCTGCGCACGCTGTTCCTCATCCTGGCGTTCGTCTCGATCGGCCTGGAGTTCCGGTTGGCGCCAGTGCGGGAGGCGGGCTGGCGGCCGGTGGGGGTCTTCGCCGCCGCGACGGGGGTCAACCTGGTGGTCGGCCTGGGGCTCGCGGCACTGCTGTTCACCGGGTTCCAGCCGGCGGCACAGGGCTAGTTCAGTCGCCTGCACGTTTCGAGGAGACACGCATGCCTGCACACGTTCCACTGAAGTTCGCCTACTGGGTGCCCAACGTCAGCGGTGGGCTCGTCACGAGCACCATCGAGCAGCGCACCGACTGGGGCTACGACTACAACAAGCGCCTCGCCCAGCTCGCCGAGAACAACGTGTGGGTGCCGAGAACTCGGTCACGTCGTGCGACCTGCAGATACTCGTGCACGAGGCCACCGAGGCGATCTCATCGCAGTGGCCGAACGGTCGCTTCGGAGGGCGGGGGAGTGTGGCCTGCGGGCGGATGCTGTTGGAGCGGTCGGTGCGGGCGGTAGGTGTTGTAGTGCGCGAGTCGGAGCGGGTGACCAGGATGTTCGACGGCTTGACGTCGCGGTGCAGCACGCCATGGCTGTGGGCGTCGGTGAGGGCCTCGGCGACCTGGGCGATCAAGGCGACCGCGCGACGGGGATCCAGCGGACCAGCGGCGATGACTTGATCGAGGCCTGCGCCCTCGACGAGGCGCATGTCGATGTAGAGGCGGCCGTCAATCTCGCCGAAGTCGTGAATCGGAATGACGTGAGGGTCCTGGAGGCGCGCCGCGCTGTCCGACTCTCGGCGGAACCGGGCACGGAAGTTCTCATCGCGCGCGACCTCGGGTGGAAGGATCTTGAGCGCGGCTGCGCGGCCACGCCGAGTGTCGAACGCCCGGTACACCTCGCCCATCCCGCCTCGCCCGAGGAGACCCTCGAGGCGGTAGGGCCCCAACATGTTGGGCTCATCGTTTGCGGTATCGGCGGTCAATGGTTGTCCCCGGCTTGGCGCGCACCATGATCGTCGGGTCGGCGATCGGATCGTTACTCGACGTACGGTGGCGATGCCGCAAGGGTGGGCTGGTCGAGCCCGCGGGGTATCAGCTCGGCCCGGCGAGACGGCGCTGGCCGGCGGGCTCGAACTGGGCGGGATCGGGTGGGTGATCGCCGGGGGCGAGTCCGGGCCGGCCGCCCGGTGGATCCGCGTGGGTGACGGGTCTGCGCGACGTGTGCTCGGCGGCGGTGCCGTTCTTCTTCGGCGCAGCGGGGCGGGCGCACCCCGAAGGCCGGTGGGCGGATGCTGGAGGGCCGCACCTGGGACGAGATGCCCGGCCGCACTGGCGCTCACGCAGCAGCGGTCGACTGAGTTGATCGGGAGATCACCAATGGTCGAGAATCCGGAGGCCCCTCGCGCCGCCGGGCCGTGCAGCAGGCACCGGACGGGGCGGGCCTGGCTGGACGTGCCGTTCACGGACAAGGACGCGGCGAAGGCGCTCGGCGCGCGCTGGGATCCGCAGGCCAAGCGCTGGTACGACCCGCGTTCTCCAACCCCGGGACTGGAGCGGTGGGCGGCGGTGGCGGAGGTGCCGGACCTGTTGCCGGGTGAGGACCGCGGGTTCGAGTCGGGGTTGTTCGTCGACATGATCCCGAGCTCGTGCTGGTTCACCCACGTGCGCTCGTGCGTGACCCCGCGGGACTGGGATCGGCTGCGCCGCTTGATCACCCGCCGGGCCGACCGGCGGTGCGAGGGGTGCGGTGCCGGCGAGGACTGCGAGGTGGGGCGGTGGCTGGAGGCGCACGAGCGGTTCGCCTACGACGAGCGGGCCGGGGTGCAGTCGCTGCGCCGGCTGATCTGCCTGTGCTCGTCCTGCCACCAGGCCACGCACTTCGGGCTACGCCACCGTCATCGGTCGGGACGCCGAGGCGTTCGCGCACCGGCGGGCGGTGACGGGGATGAGCTACGCGGAAGCCGCCCGGCACGCCGAGGCCGCCGAAGCGCTGTGGATCCGGCGGTCCGGCCGGGTCTGGGAGCTTGACCTGAGCATCCTCACCGCGGCCGGGGTGACCCGCCGTCGTCCTGAAGCGGCCCATGAACGCCCAGCAGCTGCGCGCCGCGGTCTTCAACGCTGACGAGCCGGGTGGCACTTTGAGGACCATGAGCATGGTGGTCGCGGTGTTCCGGCAGCTCAGGTACGGCGGGTTCATTGACCTGCAGTTCACCGGCAAGGGATGCAGCAGAGACAGCGGCAAGTCAGCATGACCTGCGGCTGACACGCCAACCGTCTGCGTCTTTTGCAACGAGGAGGTTGCAGATTCTCTGGTTACGTCAGGGGGCGAGTCCGAACTCGGCAAGCAGCGCCGCGGACTGCTCGGCGTCGCCCATCGCCGCTAGATCGGCGGCAAGGTTCCGCGCCGATCGATGGGTGTGGGGGTGGTCCTCGCCGAGAACGCGGCGGCGTCGGGTGAGGGTGTCCTCGTCCAGTTCGCGGGCTCGCTCGAATTCGCCCAGCGCGTACAGGTCGACGGCGAGGCTGTGGGCGGAGCCCAGGGTGTCGGGGTGGTCGTCGCCGAGGGTGCGGCGGCGTCGGTTGAGGGTGTCTTGGTCGAGGTCGCGGGCCTGCTGGAGTTCGCCTAGCTCGCGGAGGTCGGCGGCGAGGCTGCTGACGGAGGCGAGCGTGTCGGGGTGGTCGTCGCCTAGCGTGCGGCGGCGCCTGAGCCGGCGCCACACCACCGGAAGGGCGTCGCCCGCATGCCGCGCGCGAGCGGATGCGCCTGCAGTTGCAGTTCGAGGCCGGTGGCGGGGTGCCGTTGGCCGAGGGCGACAGCCTGGCGCTGGGGATCGTCGCGGAGTTGTCGCGCGCGTTCGAACAGTGGCCGGCTGCGCAACCGACGGGGACCGGTGAGACGACCCGGTAGGTGCGTCCGAGGTCATACGGCGTCCGAGATCACACGACCGTGTCCGCGGGTAACCACGCCGCCGATGGGCGCGATCTTGAACGTGAACAGATCGGGGAAGCCATGATCGCGACGTCGCGAAATTGTCGAACTGCCGTCGGGGGCCTGCTGCTGCTCGTGCTCGTGGGTTGTGCACCGAGTAGGCCCCCGGTGTCGACCCTGCCGACCCCAACCGCGCCTGCACCAGCAACCGCGACGACGATGCCTGGTGCGCTCACCACCGACGCGTTGAAGGACGCCCGCTTCATGGGCCTCGTTGGCGCCGGAGTCCCCGCGACTGCGGATGGACCCGCGACAGCCAAGCGGCTGTGCGAGATCGTCCGGGAGGCTCCCATGCTGGGCGGCATCTCCGCGTATCGCCTGTCGGAGGCTGGCTTCACCGACTCGGGCACGTTCCTGTTCCACGCGATTGCAACGTACTGCCCGGAGGTCCAGGAAGCCCTCCTTGACGGCGATCAACCGCCCAACTGATTCGGTGGCGCCCTCCGGGCTCTGTTCGGACACCGAGCATGGTGCGGGCCTGCGCTGTCGTTTCGCTGGCGGTCCGCTGTCTGCTGGTGTACCTGGCTGTCTGGAGGGCCCGCGTGGCCTCCTTCGTGGCCTCAAATGTAGGCGCACGGATGGTGTCAACTGAGCACTCTGAACCTGTTGACGTGCGCGGATGTACTGGGTGCGCATGGGTGTACCCAATGAAGGAATTACTCGTAATGCGTAGGCCTGGGGTTCGATTCCCCAAGGCGGCTCCGCGGGCCCCGTGGCCGCGGGCATCGGGAATCGCCGAGCGCCCAGGCGCCACCGTGTCGGCCGGGTCGAGAGTCACAGGTCGTGGGCCTCGTCGTAGCTGAGGTCCTCGTCGAGGTCGCTCGTGCCGCTGGCTGGCGGAGTGTTGGGGTGCTGGTGGCGGGGTCGGTCGTCCGGAACCTGTGAGGTGCCATTGGCCTCGTGCGCCAGGTCGTAGCCGTAGTCCGCTGAGGGGTCCTGGTCGTGCTGGTTCATGGGCAGTCCTGGGGATGGCGCGTCGATCCGGCCCGCGCCGGTGGGTACCGCCCGGCCGACGGGCGTACCCGATGGTCACCCCCTCCGCCTCGTGCGACAAGGCCTCGCCGGTCGCCGGCCCGCCGGCCCGCCGGCAAGGATTGGTCCGCGACGCACGTCCCGGCTGACGATGGAGCGATCAGCTTATGTCTCCTGGTGCGACGACGATCGTCGGGTCCGACTGAAGGAATCTCAACTGCGACTTCTCGCGCTGTCTCACACACTCGTTACGTCGGTTTGCCTCACACACATTTCATTTCCCTCAGGGCAGGGCGCGGACCCGCGTTATGACAGCCCATCTGACGGGCCGACGGTCCCGAAGGGGGCTCTTGGGATCAATCGTCACGGTGCGGCCGCCGTCGGGCGCGGCAAGGACGACCACCAGTTCAGGTGCAGCCAGCTCCTCCAGCAGAGCTCGTGCCGCCGCATGCCCTACTCGTTCGATCTCATCACCCTATAGCGCCGTGACCTCGGATGCTCATGTTCAGTGGTCCCACGCAGTGGGAGCTGGCGCAGAGCTGACACGATGGACTTCGGAGAATGGCCTCACGACGGCCACGATCAATGCGCTCGCTTGCCCTGGGCGAGCGGCAGTTCGTGTGATCGGCTGCCTCTCGGGTCGGAGGACCGTGATCATCCAGTAAGCCGACTCCAGGGAACCCGGGGCACATCAAAGGTCTCCGGACACGCCGGGGCGGTTCAGTTAGCATTGCGAGCCGAGCCGGCGTCAAGCAGTCACTCGGCATCCACGAAGGCGCCGCCTCGCAGATCATGACGCACCTTCACAGTGGCGATGCCACCAACGCCGGAGGCCGCGACCGCCCCACGTCCGAGGAGGCGGGGCCAGCAAGCCGAAGACAAGCCCATTTTGCGTGTTCTTCCTCACAATAATGGATACCCCGGATGTGTCCGAGCGGTGCCGGTGTCGATCCAATGGGGGAGCGATCATGCGGTTGGGCTACCACTCGATCACGTGGGGTGGCGTCATGGGCGACGCCGTCGGCGTGACCAGCGTCAAGGACCTCGTGTACCGGGTCCCCGGCTCGATGCACCGAGCACTGCGCGACATCGCCGAGGCCGGCTACGAGGGCGTGGAGATGTTCGACGGCAACGTCCTGGACTTCGCCAACCGGCCCGACGAGCTGCGCTCGCTCCTCGACGAGACGGGGTTGGCGCTAGTGAGTGTCTATACCGGGGCCAACTTCGTATACCGCGAGATCCTCCCCGACGAGCTGTACCGAGTGGGGCGCGCGGCCGACCTCGCCGCCCGGTTCGGCGCCGAACAACTCGTGGTCGGTGGTGGGGCCCGCCGGGCCGCCGGCACACCGGACAGCGACTACGACCGGCTGGCCGAGGCGCTCGACGCTGTCACCGACATCGCCGAGGAGCACGGCCTGTCGGCCTGCTACCACCCGCACCTCACGACCATCGTGGAGAGCCCGGACGAGGTCTCGACGATCCTGTCCCGTTCGCGCATCGGGTTCTGCCCCGACACCGCCCATCTGGTGGCGGGCGGCGGCGACCCGGCCGGGCTGATCCGCCGCTATCCCGACCGCGTCCGTCACGTGCACCTGAAGGATCTGCACGCCGCGACGACCACTTTCCTCCCGCTCGGGCACGGCGAGATCGACTTCGACGATGTGCTGGCGGCGGTCCGCGAGGTCGGCTACGACAGCTGGCTCATCGTGGAACTCGACTCCTACGCCGGCGACCCCGCCGAAGCCGCCCGGATCAGCCGGGCTTTCCTGGAGAAGGTCCTGTCATGAGGCGCCTCACCGTCGCGCTCGCCATGGTGGTCGCGCTCGCCGGCTGCTCGACGGCAACCGAGACGCGCATACCACCGCAGCTCGGCTACCCGCCCGCCCAGCAGGCCCTCGCCGAGCTCACCGGGAAGGTGCTCGCGACCGGCCCGAACGGGGAGGCGCCGACGAAGGCCGACGCGGTGACCCTCACCCCCGCCGAGACCGAACAGGTCCGGGCGATGAAGGCCACCGCGGCGATCGTCATGCACTACACCGGCGACGGCTGGACCGACGCCCAGATCGCCGCCCTGCGCCAGCAGTTCGGCGAGCTCGGCATCGACGTCATCGCCGTCACCGACGCCGGCTTCGAGCCCGACCGGCAGGTCTCCGACATCGAGACCGTGCTCGCGCGGCAGCCCGACGTCATCGTCTCCATCCCGGCCGACCCCGTCGCCACCGCGGGTGCGTACCGGCAGGCGGCCGCTGCCGGCGTGAAGCTCGTGTTCATGGACAACGCGCCGAAGGGCATGGTGGCCGGACGCGACTACGTGTCGGCGGTGTCGGCGGACAACGTCGGCAACGGCGTTGTCGCCGCACACCTGATGGCCGACGCGCTCGGTGGCCGCGGCGAGATCGGCGTGGTGTACCACGAGGCCGACTTCCAGGTGACCCGCCAGCGCTACGAGGGATTCACCTCGACCATCGAGCGCGACTACCCGAATATCCACATCGTCGATCGCAAAGGCGTCACCGGTCCCGACTTCGCCGGGCAGGCCCAGGCCGCGGCCATTGCGATGATGGTCAAGCATCAGGATCTGGCCGGCATCTGGGGCGTGTGGGACGTCCCGACCGAGGGCATCGTCGCGGCGGCACGGGCCGTCGACCGCACCGGTCTGGTCGTCACCACCGAGGACCTCGGGCCGAACGTCGCGATCGCGATGGCCTCGCGGGAGTACGTCGCGGGCCTGGGTGCGCAGCGCCCCTACGACCAGGGCCTCACGGAGGCGAAGCTCGCCGCGTACGCGCTGCTGGGCAAGCCGGCGCCGCCCTATGTCGCGCTGGATGCGCTGCCCGTCACGCGCGACAACCTACTGAAGGCGTGGCGCGATGTGTACCGCGAGGATCCTCCGCCCGAGGTCGTCCAGTCGTTCGAGGAGGCGCGGAGATGACCGCAGGACTGAACAACGTCGAAAGGGCTCGTGCAGCATCGGGCCCCGACCCCGTGGAGATGCGGGGCATCGAGAAGGGATTCGCCGGCGTCCCGGTGCTGCGCGGCGTCGACTTCACCCTGGGTCCCAGCGAGGTGCACGCACTCGCCGGCGGCAACGGGGCGGGCAAGTCGACGCTGATGAAGATCCTGGAGGGCGTGTACCGGCCGGACGCGGGCGCGATCCGCGTAGGTGGGCGCGAGGTCACGCTCTCCGCGCCCAAGGACGCCGAGGCGGCCGGGATCGGCATGGTGTTCCAGGAGTTCAGCCTCGTGCCCACACTCACCGTGGCCCGCAACATCTTCCTGGGCCGTGAGCCACGCCGGTTCGGGCTGATCGACGACCGCGCGATGGTCCGGCGGGCCGGCGAGATCCTCGGCGGGATGGGCGTGGACCTCGACCCGACGGCCGAGCTGCAGACCCTGCCCACCGGGTACTGGCAGCTCACCGAGATCGCGAAGGCGCTCGCCCTCGACGTCAAGATCCTGATCATGGACGAACCGACGGCGAGCCTGACCAAGACGGAGTCCGAGGCGCTGTTCGCGCTGATCAAACGGCTCAAGGAGCAGGGCGTCTCGATCGTCTACATCAGCCACCGGATGGAGGAGATCTACCGCATCTGCGACCGGATCACCGTGCTCCGGGACGGCGGCGTGGTGCTCAATGACGACGTGGCGGACCTGACGCCCGAGCAGATCGTCGCCGCCATCGTCGGCCGGGAGATGGACGCCCTGGAGTGGGAGGAGCGCCCCGCTCCTCGGGGCACCGATGTCCCAATGCTCGAGGTGCGCAACGTCACGGCGGCCAACGGCGTCACGGACATGTCGTTCCGGCTGCATGCCGGGGAGATCCTCGGGCTCGCCGGACTCATGGGCAGCGGGCGCACCGAGCTGGCGCGACTGCTCTTCGGGATCGACCGGCCCGACACCGGGGAGATCCTGCTGCGCGGCGAGCCCGTCGAGATCGCCAACCCGCGTGTCGCCATCGCCAAGGGCATCGCCCTGGTGCCCGAGGACCGCAGGCAACAGGGCCTCGTGCTCGATCACGCCGTGCGGGACAACCTGCTGCTGCCGCTGCTCGACGACCTGCGTCGCGGCGGTCTCGTCGACGACAGGCGCGGCGACGGCCTGGTCGCCCGCCTCATCGACCGGCTGCAGATCAAGCTGAGCTCGCCGAAGCGGCCCGTGCGGCTGCTGTCCGGCGGAAACCAGCAGAAGGTCGTCATCGGCAAGTGGCTCGGCCGCGAGCCCGAGGTGCTGATCCTCGACGAGCCGACGGCCGGCGTCGACATCGGCACCAAGGCCGAGATCATCCAGCAGATCCGGGAACTGGCCGACGCGGGCAAGGCCATCATCGTCATTTCCTCCGAGCTCGCGGAGCTGCTCGCCGTCAGCGACCGGGTGTTGGTACTGCGCCGCGGCACCGTCACCGCGGACCTCGACCGCCGCGACATCGCCGACGAGGAGTCTCTCCAGCTCGCCATCCAAGGAGTCTGAGCCATGTCCCAGACCGCCGTCCCCCCGTCGGCTCCGCCGCCGGCCGCCCCGGCCAGACGCCCCGGGCTGCTGCAGGAAGTCGACTGGCGCAACTACGCGATCTACATCGGCTTCGTTGTCATCTTCGTGCTGTTCGCGATCTTTCTGGCCGATGACGGCTTCCTGACCGGGACGAACCTGCTCAACATCGTCCGCCAGACCGCGATCATCTCGATCATGGCCGTCGCGATGACGTTCGTGATCGCCGCCGCTCAGATCGACCTGTCCGTCGGGTCGGTGGCCGGGCTGTCCAGCGTGGCCGCGGCGATGTCCATCGCCGCCACGGGCAACGCGCTGTTCGGAGTACTGGCCGGGCTCGCCGTCGGCCTGGCCGTGGGGATCGTCAACGGCAGCCTGGTGGCGTTCCTGGGGGTGCCGTCGTTCCTGGTCACCCTCGCGATGCTCGGCATCGCCTTCGGACTGGCGCAGTACATCACCGAGTCCGCACCGCAGCCGATCCTGAACGACACGTTCAACGCGATCTTCGGCGGCGGCAACATCGGCCCGATCCCAGGGTTGCTGGTGTGGACGATCGTCGCGGTGGTCATCGGGGCGGTGGTGCTGAACAAGACCCGCTTCGGCCGCCAGGTGCTCGCCACCGGGGGCAACCGCGTGGCCGCGGAGTACACCGGCGTGAACACCAAGCGGATCACGTTCACCGTCATGCTGATCTCGTCGGTGGTCGCGGCGATCGCAGGGATGCTCTACGCCGGGCGGCTCGAGTCGGGCCGCTACCAGTGGGGCACCGGCGACGAGCTCTCTGTCATCGCCGCGGTCATCCTCGGCGGCACGAGCTTGTTCGGCGGCACGGGCAGCGTGATCGGCTCGCTGGTCGGGTCGCTGCTCATCGGTTTGATCAACAACGGCCTCATCCTCGCGGGCCTCGACGTCAGCCAGCAGCAGATCATCCGGGGCCTGATCATCATCGTCGCGGTTGCGCTGGCGCGGAAGAAGTGACTCCTACTCCTCGGGATCGTCCAGACCCGACGGATGTTGAGAGAGGTGTCTCGTGGTTGACCGTTTCCGGGCCGGGATCATCGGCGCCGGGTTCATCGGTGGGGTGCACGCGCATGCGGTGCGGGCCGCCGGGGGACTGGTCGCCGCCGTGGCCGACCACACACCGGAGTCCACCGAGCGAGCGGTAGGGGTGCTGGGGGCCGAGCGTGCGGCCGTATCGGTGGAGGAGTTGGTCCACGCCGACGACGTGGACGGGGTCCACATCTGCACGCCGAACCACACCCACGCCGCTCTGGCGGAGGTGGTGATCGCGGCCGGAAAGCCGGTGATCTGCGAGAAGCCGCTGGCCACGACCGTGCAGGACGCCCGGCGGCTGACGGAGCTGGCGCAGGACGCCGACGTGGTGGCCTGCGTGCCGTTCGTGTACCGGTTCTACCCGGCGGTGCGCGAGGCGCGGGCCCGGATCGCGGCGGGCGAGGCCGGTCCGCTCTGGCTGCTGCACGGCTCGTACCTGCAGGACTGGCTGGCGTCGGCGGGGGCAACGAACTGGCGCGTGGACCCCGCGCTGGGTGGTGCCTCCCGCGCCTTCGGGGACATCGGGGTGCACTGGTGCGACCTGATGGAGTTCGTCACCGGGCACCGGATCACCCGTCTGGCCGCCAGGATGGGCCTCGCGTTCGCCAACCGGGCCGGTACCGAGGACGGCGCCGCGGTGGTGTTCGACACCGACCAGGGCGCGACCGGGTCCGTGGTGGTGTCGCAGGTGTCGCCGGGCCGGAAGAACCGGCTGTGGTTCTCCTTCGACGGCCCAGCGGCGTCCTACTCCTTCGACCAGGAGCTGCCGGACTCGCTGTGGGTCGGCGGGACGGCCCATAACCAGGTCGTGATGCGCGGCCCGGACACCTTCGGCGAGGCCGCCGCGGGATATGCCCGATTGCCCGCGGGGCACCCGCAGGGCTACCAGGACTCCTTCACCGCCTTCGTGTCCGACGTGTACGCGAAGGTGGCCGGACGCAAGCCCGACGGCCTGCCCACCTTCGCTGACGGGCTGCGCGCCGCGGTGCTGACCCAGGCGGTGGTGGAGGCGGCGACCGAGCAGACCTGGGTGGAGGTGCCCGCATGAAACTCGGATTCCTGACCGCGTGCCTGCCAGGACGCAGCCTCGCGGAGATCGTCGGCTGGGCAGCGACGAACGGCTTCGAGGCGCTCGAGGTCGCCGCATGGCCCGCGCTGGGCGACAGGCCTTTCACCGCCAGCCACATCGACGTCGACGACCTCGATCGGGGCGGCGCCGAGCGGATCCTCGCGCTGTTCGACCGGCCCGGACTCACACTGTCGTCGCTGGCGTTCTACGACAACAACCTGCACCCCGATCCGGACGAGCGAGCCGCGATCAACCGGCACGTGCAAGCCTGCATCGACGCGGCGGCACTGCTGGGCTGCCCCACGGTGGGCACGTTCCTCGGCCGCGACCCGGGCAAGCCGGTGGCGGAGAACCTGCGGGAGGCGGAGAAGGTCTTTCCCCCGCTGGTCGACCGGGCCGGCGAGCGCGGCGTGAAGCTGATCATCGAGAACTGCGTGATGGAGGGCTGGCACCCCGACGGCTACCCGGGCAACCTCGCCTACTCCCCGGAGCTGTGGGAGTGGATGTTCTCGCTCGGCCTGTACCTCAACTACGACCCGTCGCATCTGGTGTGGATGGGCATCGACCCGGTCGCCGCGCTGCGGCCCTACGTCGACCGGGTCGCGCACGCGCAGGCCAAGGACATCGAGCTCTTCCCCGAGAAGCGCACCCGGTACGGCTGGCCCGGTCGCGCTGTGGAGCGGCCCGACGCGTGGGACGTCGGCTGGTGGCGCTACCGGGTGCCCGGCCTCGGCCAGGTCGACTGGCGGCGCTTGGTCGACACCCTGTACGAGGGCGGTTTCGACGGCGTGCTGTCCGTGGAGCACGAGGACCCCGTGTGGGGTGGCACCGAGGAGCGCATCGAGACCGGCCTGCGTGTCGCCCACCGCACGCTCCGGCCGCTGATCGTCGCGTGATCCGAGGGGGAGCCATGAGAATCGTCGACCACAACGGGAACCTGGTGCGGCACGGCCGCGCCTTCGTCAACGGGGTTCGTCTGCACTACATGACCGCGGGCGACGGTGAGCCCGTGCTCCTGCTGCACGGCGTCCCGAAGACCTCGTACCACTGGCGGCACGTCATCCCGCTGTTCACACCGCACTACCGGGTGGTCGTCCCGGACATGCGCGGGCTGGGCGACTCCCAGCACACCGCGGGCGGGTTCGACATGCGCACCGTCGCCGAGGACTTCACCGCGCTCATGGCCGAGCTGGGCCATGAGCGGTACCGCGTGGTCGGCGAGGACTGGGGCGCCGCCGCGGCCTACCAGCTTGCCGCTGCCCACCCGGACCGCGTCCAGCAGCTCGTCTACCAGGAGATGATCCTGCCGGGCTACGGGCTGGAGGAATACTCGTTCCTCACCGCGGAGAACCTGCGCAGCTTCGTGTGGCTGTGGCACATCAACTTCTACTCGGTGCCCGAATTCCCCGAGCTGCTCATCAGCGGCAAGGAACGGGAGTACTTCTCCTACTTCATGAAGCACGAGACGCACGACCCGTCGGCGATCACGCCCGACGCGCTCGACGAGTACGTGCGCTGCTACTCCTCGCCCGGCGGGATCCGCTGCATGTGCGAGATCTACCGCGCGACGCTGACCGACGCCGAGCAGAACCGCGAAGCGGCGAAGACCAAGCTGACCATGCCGGTACTCGCCGTGGGCAGCGAGCACTTCATCGGCGCCGACAACGAGCGCCAGATGCGAGAGGTCGCCGACGACGTCCGCGGCGTCATCCTGCCGTGGGGCCACCAGCTCGCCGAGGAGTCGCCGGACGAGCTCGCCGGGCACTACCTGCGCTTCTTCGCCGGGGAGATGCAGCCATGAGTGCGTTCGCCGTCCGGACCGTTCCCCTGATCGTCGCGTGAGGGGTGGAGCAATGACGCACAGCCGATTCTTCGACGAGCACCAGCGGGAGACCGTCGCAGCCGCCATGGCCCGGATGATCCCGACCGACGACACGCCGGGCTCGCGGGAGGCGGGGAGCATCGACTTCCTCGACCAGTACCTGTCGGGCATCGAGTTCGTCTACGCCAAGCCCGACGGCAGCGGCTTCGAGAAGCTGGAGGGCAAGCGTGCCTGGGCGTGGGAGCAGCGCATCGCGGCGCTGCGCGAGACGTACGTGAGGGGCATCGACGAGCTCGACCGGCGGAGCCGGGAGGGGTTCGGCATCGACTTCGTCGGCCTGACCGAGGAGCAGCAGGACCAGGTGCTGCGCGACCTGGAGCGGCCGGCGCAGGAGCAGGAGGCGGCCGTGGCCGAGGCCCAGGTCACCGCGCCCTGGGCACCGCCGGAGCCGGCGCTGCAGCAGACGATGACGGAGATGGCGCTGGAGTTCGTCCCGTTGCTCGCCCTGCACACCCGCCAGGGCTTCTACGCCGACCCGATCTACGGCGGCAACCGCGACCGGGTCGGCTGGCAGGTCATCGGGTTCCCCGGGCCGGCGTCGCTGGCCGACGTGCACACCGGTCGGTACAGCGTCCTGGACTACTTCGCCGACCGGCGGGGCTACCCGGGAACGGAGGACGAGCGTGGCGCCTAAGACCAAGCCGGAGCGGGCCGACGTCTGCATCGTCGGCGCCGGCGCCACCGGAGCGGCCGCCGCGAAGGTGCTGACCGAGAACGGTCTGCGCGTCGTGGCGCTGGAGCGCGGTCCCTGGCGGGGGAAGGAGACGTTCGGTGGCGACGAGCTGGCCAACGTCAACCGCTACAACCTCTGGCCGGACCCATTGCTGAACCCCCGGACGGTCGTGCGGCCCGAGACCGGGTCGAGCGACCCGGTCGTCGAGCTGTTCTGCCCGGTTCCCCAGATGGTGGGCGGCGGAACCGTGCACTGGCAGGGCTGGTTGCCCCGGTTCACCCCGAACGACTTCCGCCTTCACACGATCGCCGGTGAACTGCCAGGCACGACACTGGCCGACTGGCCGATCACCTACGACGAGTTGGAGCCGTACTACAGCAAGGTCGAATGGGCCTTCGGAGTGTCCGGCCAGGGCGGAGCGAACCGCGCCGAAGGGCCGCGTAGCCGGGAGTACCCCTGCCCGCCGCTGCCGTTGTCGCACTACGCGCACAAGTTCCACGAAGGGTGCGACGCGCTCGGGTGGAACGCCTTCCCCACCCCGCAGGCGGCGCTGTCCCGGCCGCACAACGGCCGGCCACCGACCGTGATCAGCGCATTCGCGCAGCAGCACGGCGACCCGACCGGAACCCGGTCGAGCGCCCTGAACGTCTTCGTGCCCGACGCGGTGGCGACCGGACGGTTCGAGCTGCGGCCGGACTGCTACGTCCGGGAGATCACGGTGGACGATCGCGGGCGGGCGAAGGGGGCGGTGTACGCCGACGCCGACGGTGACCTCGTCGAGCAGGAGGCCGACGTCGTCGTCCTCGCCTGCGGCGCCGTCGAGTCAGCGCGGCTGCTGCTTCTCTCACGGTCGCGACGCTTCCCGGACGGCCTCGCCAACTCCAGCGACCTCGTCGGCCGCAACGTCACCTTCCACGAGTACAGCGCGGCCGTCGGCCTCTTCGACGACCCGGTGTACGCCTGGGCGGGCGGCGGCTACGTCAGCGCCAGCAGCTTCCAGTTCTACGAACACGACGACTCCCGCGGCTTCGCGAGCGGCGGGCACATCGCGTGCGCCGGGGTGGGCATCCCCCTGCCCATCAACTGGGGCCTGCCGGACCGCCCGCTGTGGGGTGCGCAGGCCAAGCAGATGGACCGCGACCACTTCAACCACAGCATGGCGGTGGCAATGGTCGTCCACGACATGCCCCAGCACGACAATCGGATCGAGCTTGACGAGAAGGTCGAGGACGCCTGGGGGTTGCCGGTCGCTCGCGTCACCCTGACGCCGCACCGGAACGACCTCGAGATGGGACGGTTCCTCATCGACCGCAACGCCGAGATCCTGGAGGCGGCCGGCGCGAACAAGGTCTACCGCGTGTACATCGACAAGGTGACCGGCAACTGTTCGCACCAGCACGGCACGACGCGGATGGGCGACGATCCCGGCACCTCGGTGCTGAACCGGTGGTGCCAGGCCCACGACGTCGACAACCTGTTCGTCGTCGACGGTGGCCCGTTCCCCACCGGGACGGGGGCGAACCCGACGCTGACGATGATGGCGAACGCATGGCGGGTGTCCGAGTACATCGCCACGCGGAAGTCGGACCGTCTAGGAAACAGGATGTGACGTTCTCGCACAGGGCCGCGATCATGGAGGAGCGGGTCGTGCTCCACCTATGAGCGTGGGCGTTCCTGCGGAGCGGCCGTGCCAGGTGCCTCGATGGTGGTCCTGGACGTGTCGAGCACGTTGGTCTTGTCGACGCGCTGGCTGATCGCGGTCAGGTGATCACCTTGGCTTCGGCCGATGCCGTCGCAGGGACCGCACGTCGTGCGTGCCAGGGCAGGAAGTCCCGCCGGGTGCCGATGCGCGTGCTCCTGAGCCTGCGCGCCGAACCGACAAGTGGTGGAGACCATCCTGCCATTGGCGAGGTCAGAGGCCCTGCCGCACCCTGGAACCATGAGCAACAAGACGATGCGGGCCGTCAGCCAGGACACTCTCGGGGAGCCGGACGTTCTCCATGAGGTGGAGGTAGAGCGCCCGGAGCCCGGCGGCGGCCAGATCCTCGTCACCGTCCACGCCGCCGGGGTCAACCCCACCGACTGGCTGCACCGCAGGCGCGGCCTCTACCTGGGCGAGCCGCCGTTCACGCTCGGCTGGGACGTGTCCGGCGTCGTCGAGGAAGTCGGCCTCGGCGTCTCGATCTTCGAGCCGGGCGACGAGGTGTTCGGCATGCTGCCCTACCCCCAGGGTGCCGGCGCGTACGCCGAGTACGTGACCGGGCCCACCCGCGCCTTCACGCGCAAGCCCGCCGGACTGAGCCACAGCGAGGCCGCGGCGCTGCCGATGGTGGGGCTCGTCGCCTGGCAGGCACTCGTCGACACCGCCGACGTACAGCACGGTCAGCGGGTGCTGGTGCTCGGTGCGGCCGGCGGCGTCGGGCATGTCGCCGTCCAGGTCGCCAAGGCGCGCGGCGCCCACGTCACCGGCACCGCCTCCGGCGACAAACGCGACTTCCTGCACGGCCTGGGCGCGGACGAGGTCATCGACTACCGCACCCAGGACTTCGTACACGAGGCCCGCGATATCGACGTGGTCCTCGACCTCGTCGGCGGCAACGACCGGCTGCGCTCCCTGCAGACGCTCAAACCGGGCGGCATTCTCGTGTCGTCCCTGCCTGTGGATCTCGACGAAGTGCACCAGCGCGCCGCCGAGTTGGGGGTACGGGCCACCGCCCTGATCGTCGAGCACGACCAGGCGGGCATGGCCGGACTCGCCGCACTCGCCGAGTCCGGGCAGCTGCGCCCGCACGTCTTTGCCACGCACCCGCTCGCCGAGGCCGCCAAGGCCCACACGGACGGCGAGGCCGGGCGTGCTGCGGGCAAGCTTGTGCTCACCGTCCGCCCGTAGAGCGGAGCGCCCGCAGGGCCGTCGGGCACGTGGAAACCGCTCCGGGGCCGGGCGCCGGTCCTGAACGACACCGAGTACGGCGCATAGTCAAGGTCGTCTGACACCTGATCCGAGCAGAGCTTCCCGTGAAGATCGGCATCATCGGCGCCGGGAGTGTCGGCGGAAACCTCACCCGCCGCCTGACCACCCTCGGCCACGACGTCCGCGTGGCCAACTCTCGCGGCCCGAGACCCTTGCCGCACTCGCCGATGAGACCGGCGCGCTGACGCTACTCTCGACCCGCTCCGACGAGAGATGGTCACCGGGCTCAGCCGGACGCGGATAGATGTCGCTTTCATCAGCCAGCTGCTCAACGAGGCCGGCGACGCACACAGCAGCCGGGTAATTGCTGTGTTTCTCCGACGTCTCGACGACATGATCGAGCAGCTCTCCAACATCGACCACCCTTTAGACCGCTGAACGCCCTCGCGACCGCAGTCGAGTTCGAGGAAACAGCAGACCCCTATAGCACAACGCCGATCACCGCACACCGCATCTCTCGGCGCAAAGTGGACGCGCGGGTTCATCGGTGCATCGAAAAGTGGTGGGTACAACGTGATCCAATGCGCACCACGAGTGGTGGGGGGACCCGCGTCTGCGGGGTGTCGCCTCGCACCAGAGACCCTGCGGCGCGGCGGTGGGGCGCGACCACCGCCGCACCGCGTCGTGGGGACCATCTGGGGACCGGCGGCCCTGCACGACCTGCACGAACCTGCACGCCCTGCACCGGGCCACACGAGGCACAACATGCCTGACGTGCGCAGATCGTCTGACCCCCGAACTGGGGGTCAAGGGGTCGCAGGTTCAAATCCTGTCGTCCCGACGGCACGATTGGGGTAGTAATCCCAGGCCAGGGCCTTGATTCACTTCGGTGAGTCGAGGCCCTGGTTCGGGTTCGGGGCCGACCGTCTCACAACTTCTCACATTCGGTTTCGCACGGGCGATCTAACTCGGGTCGGTGAGGGCATCCAGGTCGATCACCTCCTCCTCGTTCTGGGCGGTCTGCTGCCGTAGCCGGTCCAGCCGGGCGTGCAGCGCGGCGACCTCTGCCGCCGTTCGCTCCGTGGTGGGCGTCATCACCGCGTCCAGGGCACGTTGCCGGTTCTGCTCGCGCGCTGCCTCGCGTTGGGCGAAGTCGCGTCGGTCCGCTGCGCTCTCCGCGGCGCGCTCCTCCGGGGTCATCCGAGCAGCCCAGCGAGCGCGTCGCGGGCGGCGTTCAGGTCGCTCGTCCGCTTCGTGAAGCTCAGGTCGGCGTGGCCGGCCCACGCGGACACGATCACGTCCGGCACCCCGTTCGTGGCGAGGTAGGTCAAGCATGCGTGCCGGGCGTCGTAGAGCCGCACCTTCCGCACCCCCGCCAACTTCATCAGGTCGTAGGCCCGGCGGCGCAGCCAGTCCGTGCGCACCGGCTCACCCAGCTCGTCGACGAGGACGTACCCGGTGTCCGCGTAGCCCTCGCCAAGGGCGAGCTTCTCCGCGGCCTGCTTGGCCTTGAACGACTTCAACGCCGCCGTGACCGGGGCGGGCAACGGGAGCGCCCGCGTGCCCTTCTCGGACTTGGTGTTCTTCTCGACCACCTCCCCGTCGACGAGCGTGCGGGTGTTCTCCACCTGCCCCTCCTCGGCGTCGAGGTCGACGTCCGGCCACCGCAACCCGCACACCTCCGCGGGCCGCATCCCGAGCAGGGAGAGCAGCATCACCGCGAACAGCCGCTCGTCCTTGATGGCCAGCAGGAACGCTCGCACCTCCTCGGCGCCCCAGGGCTGACGCGCGGCCGTTGTCTTCGCGGCCTCCGTCCGGGCGGCGCGGGGGATCTTCGTGTACTGAGCGACGTTGTGGATCACGAGCTGCCGTCGCACGGCCTCGGTGAGTGCCGCCCGGAGCCGGTTGAGGGTGAGCTGAACAACGCGTAGCCCGAGCCCGGTGCCCTGTGGGGTTCCAGTAGTCGGCTACGGGTGTTGACCTGCGGCTTTAGGCGGCGCGTTCGTACTCGTTGATCAGCCCTCCCAGCACCGGTGGGCGTCTGATCCGACGGTGGTCAGGATCCGGAGCGGGAAGATCAGGGCGTGGCGGCTGAAGTTGTAGCGCACGATGTGGCCGCCGATGGTTGTAGTGGGCGCCGTAGGCAGCGAGTACGGTCCGCGGAGGTTACGGGCCTGCTGGGTGGTCCATGCTCCGGTCGGATGGCTGGTCGTGCGGAGGATATGGACGTAGCGGTTGCGGACTTCGAGGACGAAGAAGACGTAGATCCGTTTCAGGGTGATCGCGCAGTCGACGTGGAAGAAGTCCACGGCCAGCATGGTCGAGGACTGGGCGCGCAGGAACCGTCGCCAGGACGTATCGGTGGACCGGAGTGGTGCCGGAGGGATCCGCCGCAGCTTGAGGATCCGGCGAATCGTGGATGCTCCGACGCGGCAGCCGAGCTTGAGAAGTTCGCCCTGGATGCGCTGGTAGCCCCAGGTCTCGTTCTCGCGGGCCATCCGCTCGATCAATGCGGCGATCGCCTTGTCGACAGGTGGGCGACCGGAGCGGTTCGGGTAGGTCCACTTCTTGGTCACCAGGCGGCGGTGCCACCGCAGGACCGTGGCCGGGGTGATCAGGCGGTGACCGCGCAAGCTGGTGGATAGGCGCCGTATCAGCGCGGCGAACACGGCTCGGTCGGCCCAGTCCAGCCGGGGCCGAAGGTTGTTTCTCCGGAGTACGGCGACCTCGTGGCGTAGGACGAGGAGCTCGATGTCCTTGGACGACGATGCGCGGCCGAGCAGTGTAAGCCAGCTGAGGAGTCGACTGAAGATTAGATAGATCAGGCGTAGCGCCACGTACGTGATCATGCCTGGCCGTGGGTGGCCGCCGATCGCCGCAGGTCAAGGGCTCAGGCTGACTTCTGGAACCCCACAGGGTGGCCTGGGCGCGTCGTTCCCGGCTTTGCCCGGCCGCCCGGGCGATCCGGTACATGCTCGACTGCGAGCACCAGAAGCGTCCCTCGTCGAGCTCGCGGGCCCATACCTGCGGGATCGCCAGGTCCCGGTAGTGCTCGGAGTTGAGCACCGCGAGCACCGCGGCCCGCTCGTGGTCGGTGATCGTCGAGGGCGGCGGCCGGCGTGGTCGGTGCGGGCCGTGCACCGGCCCCAGTGCCACCCCGGCCGGGTCGGCGCGGCGATAGTGCGTGGCCCGCGACCGGCCGGTCAACGCGCACGCCCGCACAATCGACACCTTCGCGGCGCGCAACTCGGTGAACGCGATGTTCAGCGCCTCTTCGGCGGCGGCGGTGGTGGTTCCCGGTCGTCCGCGCTGTCGTCCGCGCTCTCGGACAGCTGTTCCAAGAGCGCGTGTGCTTTTCCCATGATGTCCAGCGCAGTCCGCGTCTTCGTCAGGTCGGATTCGAGCTTCGCGTTCCGCGCCCGGAGCCGTTCCAACTCGGCCGCCTCCGCCGAGCGGCCCGGTCGCTTCTCCGGTCGTTTCTCCGCCCGCCGGGAATCGGCCCACCTTTCAGCGCCCCCGCGTCCCGAGCGCGAGTCCACTCGATCACATGCGACGAATACAGACCCTCCCGGCGCAAGACCGCGCCCTTCTCGCCGTTCGGTGCGTTCTCATACTCCGCGACGATCGCCAGCTTGTACTCCGCGCTGAACGACCGACGCGACGGACGCGGCGACGGACCGCCGGCCGACCGCGGACCCGACGACGATGACGCCGCCGAGCCACCACTGGCCGCCGCACCGCGACGCTCCTCCGATGACACGAGCACCAGGATCTCCGATCACGCCCTCTGCTGTGAACCGCTAACGTCAAGCTGTCTCACGTGATCTTGGCAAAGAGGGCATGTCACACCTGGCCCCGCATGACGGGGCACCAGCAACGCCCGAGCCTGAGTTCATCAGAGCCTTGAAGAGACCCACAAGCGCTCGATCCATCACCCGTGTCTGAAGTGGCACAACAGCCGTTCGAACTGCGGCCCTGCAGCGGGTGTAGATGCGATGCTTTGGTTGCGGCCAGCCCTGCGGCCGGGGCCTAAAGCCTCGCGAACAGGCGATCCGGCCGTGCTGGCCGAGGCGCCGCACTCGGTCCGTTTCGGCTACCGGTGAACCTCTTACAGGGCAGGGCCTACGAGGTCCCTCCAGGTCCCACTGAGACGCTACCCACCCTCGACTCGCGGGAGCGTACGAATTGCCTCGCGATACTCCGTAACGATCCGGTTGACAATCGCGGCGGCTGGCATGATTGCATCGACTAGCCCGGCCGACTGTCCCGCTTCGACCTTGCCGTCGGTGACGTCGCCGTGGAGGGCGGCGTCACGCAGGGTCGAGCCCTGGAATGCTTTGCGCCGCACGTCGATGTCGGCGGCGGAGGCCTCGAGCTCGCCCATCCGGTCGGTGAAATCGTTGGCGAGGGCCCGGATCACGCCGAGGCCGTTCCCGACGGTCCGGGTGTCGTCGATTGCGGCCCGGACCACTGCCGCCTTGTAGTCGGGGTGGACTGTGGCCTCGTGGCTGGCGAGGAACCGGGTGCCGAACTGCGCGGCGCCCGCACCGAGCGCGAGCATCGCGGCGAGTCCGGCGCCGTCGGCGATCCCGCCGGACGCGACGACGGGGGTGCCGGGCACGGCGGTGACGATCGCTCGGACGAGGATCTGGGTGGTCACCATGGTAGGTGGGGGATGGCCGCCTGCCTCGGCGCCGACGACGACGAGCCCGTCGACGCCGGCCTCGGCGGCCTTGCGGGCGTGCTCGGTGCCCGCGACGACGTGCAGGCAGGTCGTGCCGATGTCGTGGAACTGTTGCAGGTAGCGGCGGGGGCCGCCCTGGGAGGCGATCAGCACAGGTGGGCGGCGGTCGAGCAGCAGCTCGATCACCTCGTCGGCGCCGGCACGGTACAGGGGCAGGTTGACCGCCCAGGGGCGATGGGTGCCGTTGGTCATGTCGTCGAGAGTCCGAGCGAGGTCGTCGAGCCGCATTGGCCCGGCGGCGACGACCCCGAGTCCGCCTGCGCGGCTGACGGCCAGCGGCAGCGCCGGGCTGGAGGAGGCCCAGGACATCCCGGCCTGGACGACGGGCAGGTCGGTGCCGAGCAGGCGGGTGACGGGGGTCGGGATGCGGGTCATGCGCTGACCTCGTCGCTAACCGCCTCGAGCAGGCCGCGGGCGTGGGCTGCGAGCTTGTTCTTCTGCACCTTGGAGCTGGCGGTCATCCCGATATGTTCGAAGCCTTCGACGATGCGCAGGTGGCGGGGCACCTTGAAGCTCGCCATGTGTTCGCGGGCCCAGCTGAGCAGCTCGTCCTCGGTGACGCTGCCGGCGTCGGTGAGCACGACGAAGGCGAAGGGCACCTCGAGCAGACGGGCGTCGGGCACCCCGACGACGGCGGCCTGTCGCACCCGGTGGTGGCGGTGCAGTGTGTCCTCGATGTCGGCCGGGGCGACGTTCTCCCCGCCGACCCTGATGATGTCTTTGGTACGGCCGACGAAGTGCAGGCGCCCGCTGGTGTCCAGAGAGCCGATATCACCGGTCGAGAGCCAGCCGTCGGGGTCGATCGTGGCGGCCGTCTGCTCGGGCGCGTCGAGGTAGCCCTGCATGACGTTCCAGCCCCGGACGAGGATCGAGCCGGGCTCGCCCGGGTCGCAGTCGCGAGTGTCGTCAAGCGTGCGGATGCGGACCTCGACGTCGGGTTCGACGAGCATGGCTCCGGATGCTCGGATCTCGTCGTCCTCCCACCAGCAGGACTGGGCGACGTTGGGGGAGGCCTCGGACAGGCCGTAGCCGGCGACACACTCGCGTGCGCCGAGCTCGTCGATCACCCGCCGGATGACGGTGGGAGAGGCGGCGACCCACGCTCCGCGTAGGTGCAGCGTGCGCCGCGCGCGGTCCGGGTGGTTGAGCAGCATGAGCGCGATGGTGTCGTTGCCGGAGAAGTGGGTGCAGTGCTCGGCTTCCATGAGCCGCAACGCCTCTGCTGGCTCGAAGCGAGGCATGGTCACCAGTGTCGTGGCGTGCTGGATCGACGCGAGAACGGACAGCGTGCTGCCCGCGACGTGGAAGAACGGTCGGGCGCTGTGGAAGCGGTCGCCCGGGCGCAGACCGAGCCGGGCACCGGAGAAGAAGGCGTCGGCACACATGCTGCGGTGGGTGAGCAGTACGCCTTTCGGTCGCGAGGTGGTGCCGGAGGTGTACTGCACGAGCAGGAGGTCGTCGGGCTCGGCGACCGCGGATGTCGCGGTGTCCGTGGCGTCGGCGAGGAACTGCGGCCATGCGGTCGCCCAGACCGGGACGTCGTCGCCGAACACGACCACTGACTCGAGGTCGGGGAGGGTCGTGCAGGTCGGGGTGCCTGTGGACCCGATCCCCATCTCATCCAGCAAGCCGAGGAGATCGACCCGCAGGACACGGTCGGCCGTGAACAGGGTGGAGACGCGAGCGTGGGCGAGGGTGTAGTGGATCTCGTCGGCGGTGAACCGGGTGTTGACCGGGACGGTGACCGCCCCGACCGACGCGAGTGCGGCGAACAGGGCGACCCAGCCGGGGCCGTTGCCGAGGCAGATCCCCGCCCGGTACCCGTGTCCGATACCCCGGGCGACCAGAGCGGCCCGGATGCGGGCGACGTCCCGGGCGAGCTCGCCGTAGGTGGTCCGCTCCTCGGCGGTGACGACGGCCTCGACGTCTGGGGCGAGCATCGCGGCCCGCTGCAGGGCCTCGTGCACCGTGAGCGGGCAGACGGTCCGCAGGTCCATCACTTCTCCTCCGTGCTCGTGCTCGCGGCCCGGTCGCGAGTGCGGAACTGGTTGACGCCCTCGCGCCAGCCGCCGTCCGCGAGGCACTGTTCGATCGCGGACATCTCGATCCTGATGCCGCGGTCGAGATCGGTCTCGGCGCCGAGGTCAATGGCGCGCTTGGTGAGTGCGATCGCCAGCGGGGGTGCCTTGGCGATCGTGCGGGCGATCTCCGTGCCGGTGTCGAGCAGGTCCTCGCCGGGCACCACGCGTCCGACGACGCCGAGGTCGCAGGCCTCGTCGGCGGCAAGGGGACGGTTGATGAACAGCAGTTCCTTGGCTCGCCGCTTCCCGATCACGCGTTGCAGCCGTTGGGTAGCGCCGACCGTGCCCCAGTGCGGTTCCGGGAAGCGGAACGTGGTGCCCTCGGCGGCTATGGCGAAATCCGCGGCCAAGGTGATCTCTCCACCGGACCCGACGACCGCGCCGTGGACGAGCGCGACCACGGGGCGGCGGCACTGCTCGATCGCCGAGTAGGCGGCGAACGAGGCGACGCGCCGGCGCCGGACCCAGCTCGCGTCCTTGTCTGTCCGTTCCTTGAGATCGGCACCGGCGCAGAACGCGGGTCCCTGTGCGGAGAGCAGCACGACGCGCACGCCGTCGTCGGCGTCGATCTCTTCGAAGGCCTGGCGTAGCTGCAGGCACATCGGCAGGTCGACGGCGTTTCGGGCCTCGGGGCGGGCGAGCTCGACGCGGGCGACGCCATCCACGATCTCGCAGCGCACCCGCAGCTGCTCCCCGGTCATCTCAGATCACCCCCGCGGCCCGCAGGCCGTCGATCTCGGTGCGGTCGAGCCCGGCCAGCTCGGCCAGGACGGTGTCGGTGTCCGCCCCGAGCAGGGGCGGAGCGCTGGTCTCGGGCGGTGCCCCGGCGGTGTCCCGCAGAGGGGTGCGCAGCGCGGGGAACCGACCTTCGGTCGGGTGGTCGAACTCGGCGACGACGCCGCGGGCGACGGCGTGCGGGTCGGTCAGCGCCTCGCGGACGCTGCGGACCTCGCCGACGGGGACGTCGGCGCCGCGCAGCGCCTTGACCAGAGGCTCCCGCTCCCGGGTGGCAATCGCACACCGCAACGCATGCATCACCCGGTCGCGATGGGCGACACGTCCGGCGTTGCTGCGCAGGGTGGGATCGGCGGCGAGATCGTCGAGACCGAGGGTGGTGCAGAGCGGGAGCCAGTGCTGGTCGCTTCCGCTGATGTGCAGCCAGCCGCCGTCGGCCGCCTCGAACGCGGCGGACGGGACGCGGCCGGGGTGCTCGGTCCCGGTGCGGGCGGGGTCCTCGTCGAGGGCGAACAGCCGCGCCGCGTTGAGCGCGTTCAGGCTCAGTTGAACATCCATCATGGAGACGTCGAGGTGCCTGCCTCGGCCGGTCCCGGCGCGGCCGGCGAGGCCGGTCAGGGCGGCGATGACGATCCAGAGCCCGGAGCTCATGTCCGCTACCGGGACCCCCGTCTTGGCGGGAGGGCCGTCGGGTTCGCCAGTCATCGCCATGATCCCGGAAAGCGCCTGGAAGACGGTGTCGTAACCCTTGCGCGCGCTGTCAGGTCCGGTTTGCCCGAAACCCGTAGCCGAGACGTAGACCAGGCCCGGGTTCTCCGCTGCCAGGTCCGCGTACCCCAGGCCGAGCCGGTCCATGGCGCCGGGCAGGAAGTTCTCGACGACGACGTCGGCGCGTGCGGCGAGCCTGCGAGCGACGTCGCGCCCGCGCTCGTCCTTGAGATCGAGCGTGACGGAGCGCTTCCCACGGTTGAACGCGAAGAAGTAGGCACTCTCGCCCTGCGGGAGCCTCGGCTCGAATCCTCGGGTCTCGTCGCCGGTCCCGGGCCGCTCGACCTTCACCACGGTCGCGCCGAGCTCCCCCAGGATCTGGGTGGCCATCGGAGCGGCGAGCACGCGGGAGAAGTCGAGCACCGTGATGCCCGCCAGCGGTGCGCTCATCGGCGGAACCCCCGCATCAGCGCGTTGACATCCTGGCCGGCACGCATCGCGGCGTCGGTGGGGAGGTCGGCCACCCGGTAGAAGAGGTCCTTGGCGGCACGGATCGCGCGAGGCTCAATGGCAGCCCAGCCTTCGGCGATCTCGAGTGCGGCGGGGAGAACCTCCTCCGGCGCCACCACCCGGTTCACCAGGCCGTGCTCGGATGCCTCGGCGGCGGTGAGCAGCCGTCCGGTACTGACCAGTTCGAACGCGAGCTTACGTCCGAGGTGACGCTGCAGCCCGGTCATGACCAGCGCAGGAACGATGGAGTGCCGCAACTCCGGATAGCCGAACTTCAGGTCCGAGCCGGCGACAGCCATGTCCGCGCCGATCGCGAGGCCCGCGCCACCACCGACGGCGACGCCACGGACCGCGGAGACGACCGGCTTACCCATCTGTTGCATCTGCGTCTGGACCTGGGCGGTCAGCCCGGCCCGCTCGAGCACCGCGTCCGGATTGTCGGGGGTGAGGGTGGAGAACTCCGACAAGTCGGCCCCGGCGCAGAAGCCGCGCCCGTTCCCGGCGAGGACGACCGCCCGGACGTCGGGATCGTGATCGGCCGCGGCAAGGGCGTCCCGCAGGGCCCGGGTCAACGCGGTGTTCAGAGCGTTGAGCTTCGCCGGCCGGTTCAGGGTCAGTACGCGGACGGTCCCGTCGCCGGAGGGGTCGTCGACGAGCAGGACATCGTCGGACGGTGCGGCCGTATCGGCCCGCTGCTCGCTGGCGGTCGCGGTCACGGAGGTTCTCCTCAGGTAGAGCAGTCGGTCAGGCGGGGACGGCGGCGGTTCCGGCGCGGGCGAAGCCGGCGCGGGCGACCATGCTGTACAGCGGTCGACCCAGCGCCTCCTCGCACGCGGTGGACGCTGCGGCCAGCGTGTCGAGGTCGAGCCCGGTCGCGATGCCCATCGCGTCGAACAGGCTCACCAGGTCCTCGGTGCAGACGTTGCCGGTGAGCCCGGCGCCGTAGCTGATCGACGACGGATGTCCACCGACCCCGCCGATTGCGCTATCGAAGTGCCGGCAGCCGGCATCGAGAGCAGCTACGGCGTTGGCGATGCCCGTCCCGCGAGTGTTGTGGAAATGCGCGACGACCGGCAGACCGGGATGAGAGCGGTCCAGGCGGTGGAAGAGATAGGCGACGGCGCCGGGCGTCGCAACCCCGGTCGTGTCGCCGAGGGTGACTGCATCGGCTCCCAGATCGACGAAGCGGGCGACGTCCTCGGCGACGCGGCCGGGATCCACCCGCCCCTCGAAGGGGCAGCCGAACGCGACCGACACGACGCCGATCAGTCGGAAGCGGCGGCCTGCCAGACGGGCCATCTCGACGACCCGCTCCCACTGGTGCTCCCGCGTGGTGCGCAGGTTCCGCTCAGTGTGGCTCTCGCTCGCCGACACCAGGAGACTCAGCTCCTCGGCACCCGCGCCCCGGTCGAGGTCCGCGAGTGCCCGCTCGACGGCCCGCGGGTTCGGGCACGTCGCCTTGAAGGCCAGACCCGGTCGGTGGGTCACCCCGGCAAGCACCAGGCTCGCGTCGGCGAAGGCCGGTACCCGTTCCGGATGGCTGTAGCTGGTTGCCTCGATCCGGATGAAACCTGCGGCGACGAACCGCTCGAGCAGCGCGACCTTGGTCTCCGTCGGCACGAATGCCGGTTCGTGCTGCAGCCCGTCGCGGGCGAAGCACTCGCAGATCGTGACCGCGTCGGTCATCGAGCCACCTCCCCTTCGATGGCTCCAGGAGTACGCGTGAGTGTTGATGAAGTCAACACTCACGGAGAATCGACGCGCTCACGCTCCTGTCGTTCAATCAAGAGAGCGAGGTCGGCGAGCTTGTCGAGGGCGCGCTGGAGGACCTCGGTCTCGTCGGGGGACAGGACTCCGAGGAACGTCGCGTCCCGCTCGTTTGCCGCTCCGATGAGTCCGCGGTAGACCGCGATCCCCTCCTCGGTGAGGGCTAGCTGCGAGGTGCGGCCCGAGCCTGCGGTCCGGTTGACGAGCCGCCGCTCGGTGAGCCCGCTCACCACTCGGCTCATCTGGGCCTTGTCGAGCCCGGCGCGCCGGGCGAGTCGGTTCAATGTCAGCGTCGGATCAGCCGCGATAAGGGCGATCGCCCGCCACTCGCCCAGGCTGACGTCGAACTCGCGGCGGTATCGCAGGGCGGCACTGCGCGACAGTGCCGACGACGTGCGCGACAGCCGGTAGGAGAGCAACTCGGAGATGGGGGCCAGGTCTCTGCCGTCCGCGCGCTCCACCATGCCCGTCATCGTAGCGGCCGAGGACTTAGTGTTGACAAAATCAACAGGTGGCGTCGACACTCTCGACGCCGCCGCGCTCAGCGACGCCGCCCCCCGTGACAAAGGAGTCGAACGTCGTGGCCGAACCCATACCCGCCACCGAGCGGCACGAGCAGGCACCTGACGGATCTGCGGTCGACCGCGCCGCGACCTACCGCAAGATCGCGCTGCGGGTCATGCCGCTGTTGGTCATCTGCTACGTCGTCAGCTTCATTGACCGGACAAACATCGGGATCGCTCAGGAGGGCCTGCAGCGTGACCTCGGCTTCGGCCCGGCCGTCTACGGCTTGGGCGTAACCCTGTTCTTCGTCGGATTCATCCTGTTCGAAGTACCGAGCAACGCTCTGCTCGCCCGGATCGGGGCGCGCAAGACGCTCGTGCGAATCATGGCATTGTGGGGCATTGTCACCATCGCGACGATGTTGGTACAGGACGAGATCACGTTCTACATCGCGCGCTTCCTGCTCGGCGTCACCGAGGCAGGCTTCTTCCCCGGCGCGTTGTTCTTCCTGTCCCGCTGGTTCCCCTCGGCCCGGCGCACCCGCATGACGGCGATCTTCTTCGTCGGCGTTCCGATCTCCGGTGTGCTCGGCTCGCTCATCTCAGGTGGCATCATGCATGCCTTCGGCGGCGTCGGTGGGCTTGCCGACTGGCAGTGGCTCTTCCTGATCGAAGGCATTCCGCCGGTCCTGCTGGCGATCGTCGTGCTCTTCTGGCTCGTGGATGAGCCGGAGCAGGCGACGTGGCTGAGCCCGGCACAGAAGGCGGCGGTGCGCGCCGACCTGGACTCTGACCAGGTCGGCAAGGGCGGCAAGGACGACGAAGATGCCACCGGGCGCCACGGTGGGCTGCTGCTGGCACTGCGCGACTCGAAGGTCTGGATCCTCGGGCTCTGTGCCTGTGGCGCCTACACGCTCGCGAACGCCGTCTCGTTCTGGACCCCGCGGATCATTGCTGACGCCGGGGTCGGGGACGTGCTGAACCTCGGCCTGTTCTCGGCCCTGCCGCCACTGGCCGGGATCGTGGTCATGCTGGTCGTGGGCCGGCACTCCGACCGCACCCTCGAGCGACGCTGGCACGCCGCGACAAGCTGGATCATCGCCGCGCTGGCAATGATCGCAATCTCCTTTTCCCACGGGAGCGTGCTGGTCGTCGTCGTGCTGCTGGCGATCCTCGCGGCTGCCCACTACTCGGGCCTGACGGTCTTCTACTCCATCCCGTCCATCTATCTGTCCGACCGGGCCGCGGCGACCGGGATCGCCGTCGTGACCTCGATGGGCTCTTTCGCCGCGGCTGCATCGCCCTCGTTGCTGGGATTCATCCAGGCGGCCACCGGAAGTCTCGCCGTCGGCCTGCAGATCAGTGCCGGCATCGTCCTGCTCGCCGTCGCCGTACTGCTGCTCGGCATCAAGGTGAGCGATCTGAGGGAGCACCGCCCGTCCTGACGTCATCGGGAAGCATCTCGTTCGCCCCTGGTCCGAGCTGATTCCGCGAGTGGGCCGCTCCGGGGTCGGCGGCGGCCCGTGAGCGCGTCTGGATCGGGGTACGGGTCACAGTCGATGTACAGCGCAGAAGTACAGCTACGCCAGCAATCGCCAGCTACCCCGTCCCACCATAACGCGCCGCCTGACCTGCTCAGATGCACTCAGCGACCTCGTCGCCCACAGCTCACACCGAAGAGGTCACTGGTTCGATCCCAGTATCGCCCACCAGCACAAACGGCCCCTCCCGATCTCGGGAGGGGCCGTTTGACTGGATCTGGCCCACTTTCCGTGATCGACTTGGCGCTGGCAGGTCATGCGGCGAGGAGGATTCGTTTGCGTAGCAGGTCGAATTTGGCGCGGCCGTACATCTGTCTCTTGATCATTTTGATGCGGTTGACGTTGCCTTCGGCTGCCCCCGAGCTGTAGGTCAGGGTCAGTCCGTTGGGGACGGCGGCGTGGTCGCGGCGCAGCCCGGTGACGAACCGCTGCAGGTCGGGCAGGTCGGCGGCCTCGACGGCGGCCATCCAGCTCTCGAGGCGTTCCCCGTGCCGTCCGGTGAGCATCTTGGCGAACGCCGTGACGTGTGCGGCGGTGGCGTCCAGATGGGGGCAGCCGGCCCGGACCTGTTTGAGTCGAAGCTGCTGCTCGGCGTCGAGGTCGTCGGGATGGCGCAGCATCCACGAGGCGATTTCCCGCACCTTGGGCACCACCGCTGCGACCGGTGGTGCGGCTGCGAGATCACGGAACGGTGCAAGGTAAGCCGCGACGGTGCCCTGTCTGCCGCAGTAGCCCTGGTCGGCGATCTCCCGGTAGAGCGCGCTGGCGTTGGTGACACCAGCATTCCACCGTTCGTGCAGGGGTTCTGGCACGGTTTCCGTGATCTTGCCCTGGATGGCCTCAGTCGCTGAGCAGGATGCGTTTGCGGAGGAGGTCGGGTTTGGCACGTCCGAACATCTGTCGTTTCAGCATCTTGATCCGGTTGACGTGTCCTTCGACTCGGCCGCTGTTCCAGGGGAGGGTCAGCCCGGCGGTGACGGCGTCCTGATCTCGCCGGATGCCGAGGGTGAAGGAGCGCAGGGCGGGTGGGTCATCGGCGTCGGGTGCGGTCAGCCAGGTCTAGAGTTCGTGCCCGCGCAGCTGGCACATCATGGTGGCGAACGATCGGACGTGCCCGGCGAGCGCGGCCAGGTGCGGGCTGCGGGCAAGGATCGCGTCGAGGAGCTGCTGATCGTCGGGATCCATGTTCTGCGGGTCGGTCATGATCCAGCCCGTGACGCGCCGGACGGTGGGTGGCGATCCCGGCAGATGATCTCGACGCCCGGGTGGGCCTGTAGCCAGGCACTCAGCGTCTCGGCGGTGCGGTCGGCCAGCACATCGACCGGGCGCCGGGACTCGATGTCGATCAAGATCGTGCCATAGTGGTGGCCCCGTCGCAGGGCGAAGTCGTCCACACCGAGCACACGAGGCGTCGGCAGATCCGGATCAGGCAACGCGCGGATCAGCCGCAGCAAAGTCATCCGACTGACCGCGGCCGCCAGACGCCGGGTCAGCCGCGCACCAGCACGCCACCGCCAGAGCAACCGCCTGCAGGACCCGGTCAAGCACTGTGCTGCGCCGTGCGTGCCGAGCGGCCAATCCCGGCATCTGCTCGGCGAAGGTCTTCCTGCCGCAGTCGGAGTTGACGCAGAACAACCGGCGCACCCGCAACCGAATCAGCGTCTCCCGGCTGGCCACAGCCGTGTCCAGCAGCTGGCGGTGATATCGGCTATGCACCCTGTCCGACACGACCCCGCAGCCAGGACAAGCAACCTCGCCGCCCAGGGTGCCGGCCTCGATACGCACCACAGGGCCAGCGACGCGCACACCGTCGATCCGAAACTCGGCCAGATGCGGGAACAGGACCTTCACCAGTTCAAGATCAGCACACCATCCCCATGATCAACTAAGCCACCCAGCGGCGCTCGAGCCCGGGTCCTTCACGGAAACCGTGCCAGAACCAGCTTTCGCCTGCCGTTGACAGTGGTGAACGTGTCGGATGTCGAACTACGGATCAGATGCCAGTCAGGGCCACGCATGATCTGCCATCGTGCCGGCTCCTGGCTGGGGTGAGGGCTGACCCGGCCGCCTGCAGCGGCGAGTACGTACCGCGATCCCGACGTCATCGGGTTGGGCTGGCGCGGCGGACCACGGCGATCTGGAGCACGCCGTGTGGAGATGCTGGGATATCTGCTCCGCAGACACCGCGAGTAACCGGAGCAGCGCCGGATCCGATCTCAAGGAGCGGCGCGTGGAATCATTCGTTAAACGAGATGCAGGCGTACCGATGGTGCCGCCTGAGCATCGTTCAGCTTCTGACGTGCACGGATGGACTGTGTGTGTACGGTGTACCCGGTGACAGACTTTCTCGTAATGCGTAGGTCTGGGGTTCGACTCCCCAAAGCGGCTCCATTTTTTTCAGAGGGCATCTATGGGTCTCTGTGTGTGTCACGGAACGTGTCCGTGGAACGAGTATCCCCCAATCGGGGACGGCGATCATTCTCCGGCCCGCGCTATCGGCAACGCGCAGGACATCGAGCGGATGATCGAGGACGCCTGGCCCGGCAGGGACGGGAGTTGAGGAGCCGGGTGTAGCAGCACGCAACGCGGCTGGAAGTCATTCCGACCGCGTCGGCGCTCCTGCTCGGCGGGCGTTAGCCGGTGGCACGCGCGCCCTCACCCGGTTCAGGCACCGGCCTCGAGCACCGCGAGGTCGCGCACCGCATAACGGTGATGCTCGGCCTCTTCCTTCAGCACCACCTTGAGGCAGCGGCGCACGACGTACTCCTGATCGGGATACGGGTCCGCCGGCTTGCGACCGCATACGCGATCGAGCTCGGCTCCGGTGAGCCCGTCGATGGCGCGCCGCATCGTGGCCATGCGGGCGAGCCGCGGCGCGAGCACCTCGTCGAGTGTCGGGGTGGCTTCGAGGGTGAGCCCGAGCTTCGCCGTCGCGTCGGGCGGCATCCCGCCGGCAGGGAAGCCCAACGGGTGGTACGGCGCTTCCTCCTCGAGCACGGCATTGCCGAGCCAGGCATCGCCGGCGAACAGCAGGTGGCGTTGGGTCTCGACCAACGACCACTCGCCGTTGACCTGCTCGTGCAGCGTGGCCTCGGGCAATAGTCTGGCGCGGTCGAGCGTCGCCTCCCACAGCGTCTCGATGGCATCCCAAGCAGTCCGGTAGTCGTCGGGGGACGCGGCGTCACGCGCCAGCACCCGTGTGGGGTGCTGCCGGTCGAGCTCGGCCTCGACGTAGGCGGTCACGTCGACGTCGTTGACGACGAGACGCTCGAAGTCGCCACCGAGGTAGACTTCGCTCCCGTAGCAGTCGACGATCTTCAGACCGCTGACCTCGCAATCTCGGATCTCGAGGCCGGCAAGGTCGCACAGGTTGACGCGGGCACCACGGAACTGGTCACTCCGGGTGTACTCAGTAGTCATCGATGCAGTCTCCCGCACCATCCCGTCCGCGCACCGTTTGGCAACCAGCTTTCGGCCAACGGTGGAACGTGCTCGTGTCCCCGTCCCGCTCGGCGTACTTGCCGCGCAGGCGACGCCGGTTTCACTGAGACGCTGGTAGCCGAACTCTGGGCGAACTCGAAGCAGAGCGCGCCTCCTCCCTGGGAGAGACTTCGCGACGTGCGGAACAATTTCCTCGATGTGATGTGGCACGTCGTGAACTGGAGGCGACGATCTCCCTCCGCCGCCGATGATCGTTGCGCGCCGACTAGCTCAAGGGCTGCTGCGCCATCGCGCTGCGATGCCTCCAGCGCCCTTGGCTCAGCCGACACGACGAGGAGAGCGGGTACCTACGAGGAAGCCGGTCAGACGTTCCCCGAGTCGCGAATTTCTTGCGCCCCACTGGACTGCCGCTCCGCGGATGCTGGGATGTGCGGTCGTTGGTGACATCGGTGAGCAGGGCGGTGAGTTCGGTGCGCATCGCCGGCCAGCCGTCGTGGGGCTCGGTCAGTCGTGATTGGAACCGGGTGATGAAGACGCGGCCACGCATGGAGTCGAGCACGACGCCCATGCGGCGGGTCCAGGATCGTTGCGGGGGTGTGGTGGGGGCGGCCGCTGCGACGGTCTCGGCAGTGATGCCACTGCGCGCTACGGTCATGCGAACGACAGGAGGGCGAGAATCGCCACAGACGTTCACCACCTGGATCGGTCGTGAGATCAGCGGCGGCGAGCGCGTCGTGCAGCGGTGACGGTTCGAAAGAGAACGCGGCGAGGTCGTCGGTGAGCCCACGTTGATCGGCTTCGAACCGAGCGCCGGAGAGGTGGGCGACGACCAGGCCGACCATGACGCACGCACCGATCAAGCCCGTCCGGACGCGCGATCGCCGGGCGGCCGCTCCGGGGGCCTCCCGCGCCGATCCTCACTCGGCGTCGAGAAACGCCAGCGCAGTCGCGGCGAACAGCGGTGAGTCCACGATGTCGTAGTGGGTGAGCCCGGGCAGGATCGAGAGCGCGTGACCACCCTTCGGGCGGCCTTCACCCGTCCAGCCACCGTCGCGGAGACCGCCGTCGAGCAGGCCGAACACCTCGACGTAGTGGCTCGGTGGCGCCATGTCGGCGTCGGCGGCCATGACCAGGGTCGGGACCTGGAGGCCGCGGACGTCGTCGTCGAAGTCGAACCCGTGCGACATCGACTCGCCGATCTTGTCCAGCAGCCGCGGGAAGTCCTCCGGGCGCGGTGCCACTCGCTGGTAGAGCTCGTACATCGGCGTCTCCTTCATGAACTCGGCCGCTGCCGCGCTCACCTGACCCTGCTGCTCGCGCATCTCCGGGTAGATGGCGTCCGACCGGGTGTTGGCCGACACCGCGACCAGCCTGCGGAGCGTCGCCGGGTGCCGCACCGCGGTCTGCAGCGCGACACCGCCGCCGAGCGAGTAGCCCACGACGTCGGGCCGGTCCAGCCCGAGGTGCTCGATCAGCGCAGCGGTGTCGTCGGCCATCAGCCGCACGTCGAGCGGGCGGTCGATGTCGGCCGTGCGTCCGTGCCCCTGCAGGTCGGGAAGGATCACCCGGTGGTCCTGGGCGAACTGGGTCAGTATCGGCCCGAACATCTCACCCGATCCCAGCCCCCCGTGCAGCAGGATCATCGGCCGCCCGCTCCCGTGCGACTCGAAGTACATGTTCAGGCCGTTGACCTCGGCGTACTGGCCGGTCCCCGACACGTCGCTGGTCCAGGTTGGTGCGGTCATGTGCTCATCCTCGCGTGCTCGCCCGGAACTGTCGGTAGGTAGACCAGGAGGCGGCGCGGAACTCATCGGCCGCGGCGGGATTCAGCTGCCGTCGATAGCGGTGCCGCAGCAGGAGCGGCGGTCACGCTCGGTGCGCAGTGACCGGCGCGCCGTCCCGATGCGCCCAACAAGTCCCCGCCGGTCAGCGGATCCTGGTCCCCGCCGCCGCACATTAGCGTTCGAGGCGTGCCGCTGAACCCACTCAACGCCGCGTCGAAGCCCGGCAGGCTCCCCACTGCGGAAGCCGCCTCACTACCAGCCCTGTTGGAAGCCGCGAAACCGGCCGTAAGGCACGGTCTTGGTATTTCGATGGACAGGAATGTCCGCGGGCAGAAATAGTGGGCAGATGGTTCACAACGTCGCTCTGGTTCTCGATGGTGGGGCCGCCGGAAATGCGTGGGAGATCGGTATCATCGCAGGCCTGGCCGAAGCTGGTCTCGATATATGACAGAGGCCGCCGATCTGGTGGTCGGCACCTCGGCCGGTGCCACCGCGGCAGCGCAGGTGCGCAGCGGTATACCGACGGCCGAACTGTTGGCCTCGGTGCTGTCCCCGCCGGTTCAACCGGTCGGACAGCACCGGGAACGGCCGCCGTCCCTGCCGATGGCCACGGTGTTCGAGCGGATGAGTGCGCGGGACAGCGGCGCGCAATGGTCGCCGCCAGGTTGCCTCGCCCTGAATGGCCGGACAGGCCGATGATTGTGGTGGCCGTCGACGCGCGTACCGGCGAGTTGGCTGTGTTCGACCGCGATTCCGGCGTCGACCTGGTGGACGCGGTCACCGCGAGCTGCGCGCTGCCCGGCTTGTCCCCAACGCACAGCATCAACGGCACTCGCTGCATCGACGGTGGCGTGCGCTCCCCCGACAACGCAGACCTTGCCTCGGGCTATGCGAACGTCGTGGTGCTCTCGCCGTTGGGCGGACGGAGCCGGACACCACTGGAACGGGGCGGACCTGGCAGGCCAGTTCGAGGGCCTGCGCAGACCACCGGAATGGGGCGCGGACCTGGCAGGCCAGGTCGAAGGCCTGCGCAAGCAGGGCAGCCGCGTCGAGGTGATCACACCGGACGCCGATTCCCGAGCCGCATTGGGCACGAACCCGATGGATCCCGCCACCCGCATCCCCGCCGCCGGTGCCGGTTTCGCCCAAGGCAAGCAGGAAGCGACCCGCGTGACGTTCCTCTGACGATTGCACGCCGACGCCCAGCGCTACCCCGTCATTTGCGAACCTTCCGCGGGTTGTCGGGCTCGATCGTCGGGGTGCGCCGTTCGACGAGACCGACCCGCGTTTGCCGGGACGGACCGATTGATCGTCATGTCCGCGGTGTCCATCGTGGCGGCGGCCTGTGCGCGGCGGGAGAACGGGGCCGCGGCGCGGAGCCGGCCTCGGTGAGGGCAGTCAGCCAACGTCATAGTCTCCGGGCACACCGGGGCGGTTCATGGAGTTCTTGGCCGCGATCGGCCGGTCTCATCGCGTAGATCTGCCCGGCGCTGGGGTCGGCGAACGCCGGAGCGTGAAGATCGCTACTCGCACTGTCAGCGCATCGATCAGCAGCGCCCCGAGGCTCCACGGGTTCAGCCCACCGTTCGAGCCGGGTCTGGAGACCGCCAGCCATGTCCCGACGAGGGGGCCGGCGACCCCGACCGCGACCCCGACCGCGCCCATGATCGCGCAGGCGAGCAGCCAGTGGTCTTCACGGTCGCCGCCGAAACGGGCTGCTTCGACGAGCAGGCCGACCAGCACCAGTGCGATTGCTGCGACGGTGAGCAGCCCGGAGAGAGCGACGACGAAGGCGGGGCTCGCCGTCGAGGTCAGCGCGAGGCCTCCGTGGGCCGCCGCGGAGACGCCCAGCAGTGCCGCCACAATGATGTGGCCCCGAGATGACCGTTGGGCACTCACCCGGTGAGCCTATGCCTCGCTCACGACTGTGCTGGAGCGTCTGCGATCGGGTGATACGACCGGGATCTTGACCTCCCGAGGTGCACGATCGAGCGTGGGGTGCTCAGGGGTACGCGGGCGAAGGACCTACCGTCGGCATCCGGCTTCGGTTCTGGGGCCGGCCGGAGCCAAGTTCGTCGGCCACCCTTCCATGCTCGTGCTCAGCCAACCCGGCCGAACCCCAGCACCGTCGGCGGCATCGCCGCACTCGGCGGGCTCACCATCGACGCCATGAGCTGGCGCAATGACCTGGCGCAGCGCTCAGCGATTGCGTTCGCCCGGGGGGCTTGCGGTGGCGTCTGGAGCGTCGCGTTCCGCGTCCTCTGACCGCCCGCCGTACGGATGGCGCCCCCGGTGACTCGATGGTGTGGACACGGTCTGCGGGCTGTGGATGAACGCGCCCGCTGCGGGGCGGGATCGGGCACCATCCGGTGCATGCCCAGCGACCCGACCAACCCGAGGCACCCGTCCGAGTGGACGACGGCCGTTCAGGAGGTGGCCGAGCTGTTGGCGCGGGTGGCGGCGGAGCGCGGGTTGGACTTCGAGCCGGCGCCGGTGCCGGTGATCGATGCGTTGCCCGGGCTGAACCGCACCGTGGAGGAGGTGGCCGGGCGTTGCCGGGATGATCAGGAGCGGCGCTGGCTGGCCGCCGCGCTGGCGGCCCTGTCGCACCACGTGCAGGTCAGCACCCTCCCCGAACCTCTCGCCCGGGAGCCGTCCGACACACCGGATCTGCTGGGGTCGGCTGAGGGCGCCGAAGCGGTGGTGGCGGTGGTGACGTCTCCGCTCGGGGTTCTGGCCGGCCGCCGCCGGGACGGCGTACCGCGCTGGGTGTTTCCCGGGGGATCCCTCGAGGAGGGTGAGACCGCGCAGCAGGCCGCCGTCCGCGAGTGCGCCGAGGAGACCGGCCTCGTCGTGGCCGCCGACCACGAGATCGGGCGCCGTACCCACCCGGTGACCGAGCAGGCGCTCATCTACATCGCCTGCACACCCAGAGCCGGATATGCCGTCCGCGCCGTTCGCCGGACGAACTCGTGGAGATGCGCTGGCTCAACCGCAGCCAGGTCGACGAGCTCATGCCCGACCTGTTCGATGCGGTTCGCGAACACCTCGATGGCGAGCAAGCGTGACGGCCCACCGCTGGGCCGGCGGCCGGGGTCGGTGGCAGGCGACCTGCTCGGGCGTGACACGAGCCATGACACGAAGTCGCGTTGGCTGCTGTTGTCGTCGAGGTCGTCGCGGCGGGGATCGATGCTGTAGTTCCTGGTTGAGGCCCTGGGCCGTACCGAGCGATCCTTTTTAATCCGTGGGTTCAGGGTTCCATCCCCTGGGAGCCCGCCAAGTGTGGTTGTCCCCGCTCAAGCACGAGAACCTCAACGTCTTGGGCCGCGGCAGCTTCACCGCGTCCGTCCCGGCGTCACTGAACGCCTTTGGCATTGCCCTGCGCTAGCTCCGCCACCGGCTGCCACTTTTCCCACGTCGCCAGACGTTGCTCGTAGTCGGCCTTTGCGATAGCCAGCGGCGCCGTACCGAAGAAGCATCGCAGCGGCGGCTCGTCGGCATCCACGAGCGTCAGCACGGCTGCGGCGGATGCCCGCGGGTCCCCAGGGGTTCCGACGCGATTGCGGCGCTGCTCCTGCACCTGTGCGTGGTAATCGATGTACGCCGGCATCTGCTGGGACGTGCTCGACGAGGAGCCGGCCCAGTCGGTGGCGAACCCACCGGGCTCGATCAGCGTGACCTTGATGCCGAATTGCGCCACCTCCTGGGCCAGCGACTGGCTGATCCCTTCGAGCGCCCACTTCGAGGCGTGGTAGATGCCGACCAACGGGAACGCGCTGATCCCACCGATCGAGGAGACCTGCAGGATGTGGCCGCTACCCTGCTCGCGCAGGAACGGCAGCGCCGCCTGGGTGACCCAAAGCGCCCCGAACAGGTTGGTCTCCAGCTGCGCGCGGGCTTCGGCCTCAGTGATCTCTTCAACCATCCCGAAGTGGCCGTAGCCGGCGTTGTTGACCACCACGTCGAGGCGCCCGAACCGCGCGTGTGCCTGCCGCACGGCGGCGAAGTCGGCGTCGCGGTCGGTGACGTCGAGTTGCAGGGGCAGGAACCGCTCTCCGTGGGTTGCGGCAAGGTCGTCCAGCGTGGACAACTCACGCGCCGTCGCGGCCACCGAGTCGCCGCGTTCCAACGCTGCGATCGCCCATTCCCGGCCGAAGCCCCGCGAAGCGCCCGTGATGAACCAGGTCTTCTTTGCCATGCCACCGACGTTACGACCGCAACCGGCCCACGCGTCCGAGTGCTGGGCTGTGTGAAACCCCTCGTCCTCACCTACCGCCGCGCCGGCGGTAGCCGGCCCGGCGCCCGCCGGTCGGTTCCGCGGAACACGAGCCAGCGCATCGCGCAGTACATGAAGAACCCCTCGCATGCGCCCGCCGCGACCCGCGCGGCCTGGTACTGCACCCCGATCGCGTTGAGCCCGCAGCTGACGCCGACCAGGAGCGCGAAGTTGACGGCGACGACGCCGACGTAGACGAGCGTCTGGCGGCCGACCGGATCGTGCGATCGGAAGTTGAGGACGCGGTTGAGCGCAAAGCTCAGCGCGAACGCGACGGCGTAGCCGATGCCGACCGCCACCGCGTAGGGCGCCCCCCAGTGGGTGTGCAGCGCCGTCAGGATCAGCAGGTCGATGCAGAAGGTGAAACCGTTGATCGCGGCGAAGCCCACGAACGTCGACGGCACGATGCGGGACAGGCCGAAGGGCAGGCGGGCCGTGACGGCGGCGCAGAGCCGGGCGAAGCGCTCCCGCGCTCCACCTCGGTGGTGTTCGGCGGTGTCGTCGCGCGGCTCGGTCTCCACGGTTTCCTTGGTATCGGTCGAGGGTCCCGGCGCAGCGACGGGATGGCGAACGGAAGCTGAACTTGACCGGCACCAGTGGGGCCGAATGCGGTCGACAGCACCTGCGACTGCGGCGCGGGTACGTCCAGGTACTTGAAGCCCTCGCCGAGGAAGCGTCCCCCGTCGAACACGACGGTCCGCTGCTGCGGCAGTGCCCGGTCGAGGGCGCTGAGTACGCCGGCGACATCGAGCGTGTCGTGGCACGCCAGAGGAGGTCGTCGTCGGCCAGCCCCAGCCGACACGAGGACAGCACGGCCGGCGGCCTGATCGCGAACCTGCGCAACCGAATGTCGCCCCGCCGAGATCGTCCATTCCAGGCTGGGCACAATAGGATGGGCCCGGTCGTTGAGCAGACGAGACCGCCGGCGGAAGAGAGGCCCCGATGTCGTCGCCTTACCAGCCCCACCAGCGCGATGTCGACAACACCCCGGTCGCGGCACCCTCGGCGAGAAGTCGGGTCGGAGCGATCCTCGCTCACCTGTCGGCGCCGATCGCGGCGCTTTTGAGCGCTGGCGCACTCAGCCTGCTCGGGCCCTTGCTCGTGTGGCTGGTGCAGAAGAACGAGCCGTTCGCCCGCCGAGCAGCCGCCGGGGCGTTCAACTTCAACCTGAGTTTCTGGTTGCTCTATTTGATCAGCTGGCTCCTGATCTTCACCGTTGTCGGCGCGGTGATCGGCATCCCGATGATCATCGTGCTGTTCCTGGTGTCCGCGTGGTGCCACGTCAAAGGCGCCGTTCGCGCGGCTGACGACCGACCGTACGACTACCCCTTCCAGATCCGCGTGCTGTCCTGAGCCCGCTACGCTCTTCCAGCCGCTGGGCCAGCGCGATCCGATCTTCGAAGCTCAGCTCGGCACCCGCAGCTGCGAGGTAGGCACCGAGCGGCAGTTCGGCGTCGTCGTACTCGACGACCAGGCCTGGCCCGTCGTCGGTCTTCTTGAACTCACTGGGCACCGCGATGCCCTCCGGTTCCGCGCCGAGTGCGAGCGCCGGCAGCAGGTCGGTGCCGATGTCGATGGCCAGGATCTGCAGCACGCCCAGCGCCAGCGGGACGCCCCCGCCGGTGAGCCCAGTCCATCGCGTCGTCGGCGGAGCCGTCGTAGCCGACTGCGACGACGACGGCTCCCTGCTCCGTGCCCCGGTTCATCGGCCGGCGAGCGCGGGCGATGCCGGCGTCGGTGTGGTGTTCACCGCCGTGGCGGGTTGGCTGCTCGAACCGGGCTTCTCGCTCGCCCTCTACCGTCCCGCGCCGGAAGTCCGGTGCGTATATCGGCGGATCCAGGTTTCCGCTGGGTGTGCCGGGGCGCGGTCCTCGTACCGGGCGTACTCGGGCCGTGCGCCGGTGCGCCCAGCGGGGAGCTGGGCCGTCGAGATATGAGGTGGACTTGCGGCGCGGGACACTAGTACTGCCGGCTTTCGACGAGGCCGTTCGACGGGGCAGGGGATGCTGCCGTGACTGCCTCGGGAGGGGCGACCGTCGACGTGAGCTGCACCGCGGTGCCGGTCTCGGCCGCCTCGGTCACGGCTAGCAAGATGTCGAGCACGTGCGCGGCGAGGCGCCCCGACGCGCGCTCGGGCACATCGTTGCGGATGGCTCGCACCAGGTCTACGACGCCGGTTCCGCGGCCATCGCTCGAGCCGGCAGCAGGGAGCGTTGTCGGTTGGTCGCTGCCGTACCGCCAGAGCGTGCTCGCGCCGTCGAAGTTGTTCGGGTCCGGCAGGCTGATCGTGCCATCGGTGCCGTTGATCTCGACGAACCCGCTCCGGGGGAGGGCGTGCTGGAACGAGAAGGTCGACTGTGCGGAGCGTCCACCGGTGAACTCGATGAGCGCGGCGTGATGAGTCGGCACCTCGACCGGGAACGTCTCACCGGCGCGGGGTCCCGAGCCGATCGTGCGCGTGTGCCGCGACGTCGAGGACACCGCCTGAACGCGCGTGGCCGAGCCGAGCACGAGCACGAGCGTGGACATGTAGTACGGCCCGAGGTCGAATAGCGGTCCGGCGCCCTTGGCGTACAGGAAGTCGGGCGACGGGTGCCACGACTCGGGTCCGGGCAGGTGGACCATCGTCGTCGCGGTGAGCGGTTCGCCGATGTCACCACGGGCGATGGCCCGCAGCGCTGTCTGGATGCCGGCGCCGAGGACCGTGTCCGGGGCGCACGCCACGCGCAGCCCTGCCGCGTCGGCAGCGGCGAGCAGCCCGACGGCGGACGCGTGGTTCATCGTCAGCGGCTTCTCGCTCCACACGTGCTTGCCGGCGGCGAGGATCTGGTGGCTGACCTCGGCATGGGCTGCAGGGTTGGTCAGGTTCAGCACTACCTCGATGTCGTCGCGCGCCAGGAGCTCGGCGACGGTGCCGTGGCCCTCGACCTCGAACCGGGTCGCCTGCGCATGCGCCCGCGCTAGGACGACGTCGGCGACGAACCGCACCTCGACGTCCGCGAAGCGTGACAGGTTGGTCAGGTACTGGGTCGAGATGTTCCCCGCGCCGATGATGCCGACGCCCGTGACCCCGGTGCTCACACCGCCTCCTGTGCGTCGTTCGCGGCCAGCCAGGCGAGCGACTCGGTGATGCCCTCGAAGACGTCGCCCTTGTACGAGTCGAACTCCACCACGCGCAGGGCATGCGGGGCGGCGCGCAGGATCGAGATGATGTCGACGTCGCCCTGCCCGGCGGGGGCCTGGTTCTCGTAGGCGGCCTTGAGTCGCTCCGGGACAACGAGTGCGTCCTCGCTGCTTGGCAGCACGGACGCGATGTCACCGGTGACCTGTCCGTCTTTGACGTGCAGCGCTTGCACGCGCTCGCCGAGCGAGCGCAGCACGGCGGGTGTGTCGGCGCCACCGACGGTCGCCCAGTAGGTGTCGATCTCGAGCGGGACGCGGGGGTCGAGGCGCTCCGCGAACAGCTCGAAGGCGGACCGCCCGTCGATCTGGTTGGCGAACTCCCACTGGTGGTTGTGGTAGCCGAAGCGCAGTCCCCGCTCGCGTGCCTGCTCGGCCAGGGCGCTGACGCGGTCAGCGAGGCGATGCACGTCGTCGGCCTGCTGCCAACGCTCTGTGGGGATGAAGGGGTCGATGACGAACCCGATCCCGAGCTCGGCCGCGGCGTCGAAGATCGCCTCGGGCTGCACGGAGTCGATCACGGGGGCGTGCCCGGACGGTGCGGTGACGCCGGAGGTGGCGAAGGCGCGCCGGTAGTCGGCGACCCGCTTGTGGAACGCGTACGGCTCCACCTGCGTGTACCCGATCTGGGAGACGCGGTCGATCGCGGCGTCGATGTCGGCGTCGACGGCATCCCTGACGGAGTACAGCTGCACGGACGGCTGTGTCATGCGAATGCTTCCTATGTGTTGGCTGGTCACAGGTGTGGCTTGATGTTGAGGTTCACGCCGAGGGCGTCCTCGGCGTCGACGATGGTCCAGCTCCCGCCGGCCCCGAGCGTCCGCATGACATAGCCCATGTCCTCGAGCTCGCCGATGACGGCGTCGCGGGCGTCGCCGACCTGGAAGCCGACGTGGTGCACGCCGTTCCCGTGCTTGTCGAGGAACTCGCGGAAGGTGGACGGGTTGCGGTCGGGCTCGTGCAGCTCGACGATGAAACCGCGGTCGGCGCAGTCGATGACGGCCAGCTTCAGGCCGTAGGCGGCCACCGCACCGCGGTAGGTCTCGTCGTGATTGGGAACGGCCTCCGTGACGCGCACGCTGGGGCGCGGGACGTCGAACAGCTCGCACCACGAGTCGATCGCGGTCTCGATGTTTTCGACGACGAGGGCGATCTGGATGAACCCGCCGAGCGGGATGGGGTTGTTCATAAAGTTCCGCCTTCGATGTGGGAGCAGCGCGGCTCAGGCTCAGCCGACGGGGTATGCGACGAAAGCGAGGGCGGTGCCGTCGGGTGCCCAGCTCGGCACGTTGATCGTGCCCTGGCCGCCGAACAGCGCCTTGAGGTCGCGGACCGTGCCGTCCTCGTCGAGCAGGCGGACGATCACGTCCTTGTCGGCGGGGTGCCCGAGCGTCCCCGGAGGGAAGCTGACGTAAGCGATCCGGCGCCCGGCCGGGTCCGGGTGCGGGAACCAGTTCACGCGCTCGTCGTGCGTGAGCTGCTCGGGCTCGCCACCGCCCACCGGGACGCGGAAGAGCTGGGCGTGGCCCGGCGTCGTCGAGCCGCGCTCGGAGTTGAAGTAGACCCAGGCGCCGTCGGGGGAGAACTCGGACCCGTCGTCCTGGAAGTCGTCATCGGTGAGCTGCCGTTCCTCGTGCGACGCGACGTCGATGAGGAACACGTTGGTCCGCACGCCGTCGTCAGGCAGGAACTCGAGCCCGATGTAGGCGAGAGTCTTGCCGTCGGGGCTCACGCCGTGCAGGTAGTGACGGAACGCGTCGCCCTTGTCGGTGGTGATGCGGCGGATCTCGCCCTCACCGCCGAACGGGGCCGCGTAGATGTGGCCGTCGTCGCTGGAGACGTACACAGTCTTGCCATCGGGGCTGATCACGTGGTCGTTGTTGATGGGGTCGACGCCGGGCAGCGGGATCTCGACGAGGTCGCCGCCGTCGAGACCGAGACGGAAGAGCCGGCCGTCGCCGTTGACGACGAGGTCGCGGCCGTCGGGGGTCCAGTTGGGCGCTTCGAACAGCAGGTCGTGAGATGTGAGACGAAGCCGGGCCTCGCCAGTCGCCAGGTCGTAGACGTACAGCTCGGCGCGCTGGCCGGCCGAGAGAGTTCGGGGCATGCGGAATTCACACGACTTTCGATGTGGGACAGGGAAGGGATGCGCTCGACTACTTGAGCGCGCCGGCTGCGAGGCCGCGCTCGAAGAGCCGCTGGAGCGAGAGGTAGGCGACGACCTCAGGTATCGCGGTGATGACTGCGGACGCGAGCACCTTCGTCTGGTCGTTGCTGAACTGCCCGACGAAGAAGGACGGCAGTTGCGTGATCGTCTGGGTGGACGGGTCGACGAGGAACACGAGCGGGAACAGGTAGTCGTTCCACGCGCCGATCAGGGTGAAGATCAGGATCGCGGCACCGATCGGTCGCATCATCGGCAGGACGACGTACCAGAACCCCTTGAGAGTCGATGCACCGTCGATCCGCGTGGCGTCGATGAAGTCGTCCGGGATCCCCTGCGCGAAGTTGCGTGCGAGTAGGACTGCGAACGGGATCTGCAGCGCCGCGAGCGGGAGGACCACCGCCAGATAGGTGTTGTAGAGCCCGAGCGCCGTCGTCGTCGCGAACAGGGGTGCGAGCAGGACGACGCCCGGAAGCGTGAGCGCGACCAGCATCATCCAGAACAGCACCTCGCGGCCGAGGATCCTCAGCTTCGCGAATCCGAAGGCCGCGAGCATCGTGGTGCTGTACACGATCACGATGGTGATCGCGGCGATGACCACGCTGTTCCGGAAGAACAACGGCAGCTCAGGCACGGAGAGCACCGCTCGGTAGTTCCCCCAGCCCTGCCCGGCGAGCGACCCCTGCACCATCGCGACCAGGGGAAGGAAGAACGGGAGGGTCAGCGCCGTCAGGACGATCTGCAGAACGACCCGGCCGAACTTCGAGCGAACGGTGAGCATCACGCCCCCTTTCCGTCACGGTGGCGACGCACGTTGAAGATGAGCCCCATCGCGATCGCCAGGACGAGCATCAGGATCGAGATGGCCGAGGCGTAGCCCACCTGACCGAGCAGGATGCTCGTCCGGTAGATCATGGTTCCGAGGAACTCCGTGGCGAAATTCGGGCCGCCGACGGTGACGAGATACGGGATGTCGAAGATCTTCAGCACCCCGATCGCCGTGAGCGTCGCGAGGGCGGTCGTGGTGCCCTTGACGTTCGGAAGGATGATGCTGAACAGCTTCCGCATGTTGCCCGCACCGTCAACCTCGGCGGCTTCGAGCATCTCCGTGTCGATCTGGCTCATCGCTGCGAAATACAGGATCACGGCGAGGCCGGTGCCGTGCCAGACCATGATCACCAGCACGGCCCAGAGGGCGGTCGACGGCTGCGCGAGCCACGGCTGCGCGATCCCGCCAAGGCCGATCGCCGAGAGCAGTTGGTTGAGCTGGCCGTCGGCGGCGAAGATCTGGCGGAAGACCGGCGCGGTGATCGCCGGCGCGAGCACGACCGGGAGGAAGAGGACGACCTTGTAGACGTTCCCGGCGATCGGGCGCGAGTGCAGCATGGCAGCGAAGACGAAGCCGAGCCCGGTCTGCAGGACGAAGGTGAACACGAATGCGATCGCCGTGTTCCGGATCGCCTTCCAGAAGATCGGGTCGCCGAACGCCTGCACGTAGTTCGCGGCCCCGACCGAGGTCGAGGTCGGCGACGTGCCGTTCCACTCGAGGGTGGACATGTAGCCGGTGTAGCCGACCGCGTAGTAGATCAGCCCGACCGAGATGACGAACGCCGGAAGGATCCAGGTGTACCCCTGCGGGCGCAGGAGGTGGGGCTTCCTCCGATCGGCCTCGGCCGGCCGGCGGTTGCCGGGAGGCCCACTCCCGGCAACCGTGTGAGCGCCCGGTGTCGCAACGGACATGTCAGCTGCCCGCAACCGTGCTCGCCAGGGTCTCCAGCGCTGCCTCAGGCGTCTCGGACTTGGTGGCGACCGCCTGGATGGCTACACCCAGGGCCTGGCCCGTGGCCGTGTTGATGTTGCTGAGACGGGGATCCGTGACGGCGTTCGAGCGCTGGATCAGCTCTGCCAGCACGGGCTGCTGCTGGTTCGGGTCGACGAACTTGATGTCGTCCCACTTCGGGCTGATCGAGGCCAGCGACGGAGTGTCGTTCAGCGCGTTCGCCACGATCTGCTGCGCGGCTTCCGACGTGGTCAGCCACGTGACGAAGGTCTCCGCGGCCTGGGGGTACTTGGACTTCGCGGACACGGCCACGCCGAAGTCAGCGTCGCCGAACAGCGGTGCCGGGTTTCCCGCGCCAGTCATGTCCGGGAACTTGGCGGCGACGATCGGGAACGGCTTCGCTCCGGCGACGCCGGAGGCGTTGACGGCGGCGGTCGCGCCGTCGACGGTCGAGTACTGCATGTACCAGGTGCCCATGAGGACCATCGCGGCCTTGCCGGAGATGAAGTCGTTGTTCACGTCCGGGTACTGCTGCATGCCCAGGGCGCCCGGCTGCATGATGCCGTTGTCGAACATGTCGCGGTAGATCGTGAACGCCTCGACGATCGTCGGGTCGGTCCACTTCGCCTTGCCCTCGGCCGCGTCGGCCCAGACGCCCGGCTTGATGCTGTCGGCGATCGAGTGGATCAGGTCCTGGTTGAAGCCGTTGTCACCGGCGCCCTGCTCGAAGCACACCTGGCCCCCGGCCTGGAATGCCTTGCAGGTGTTGATCCACTCGTCGAGCGTGGTCGGCACCTTCTGGTCGTACTTCGCGAAGATGTCAGGGTTGACCCAGAGCGTGCCCGCGAACGTCGACCCGACCGGAAGTGCCTTGAGCACACCGTTCTTGTCGGTCAGGCCCTGCGGGCCGAGCGAGATGAGCTTGCTCTCCCAGTCGGCGCCGAGCGTCTTCTCCGCGGCCGGCTTGATGTCGACGGCGAAGTCGCCGTACGCCTGGACGGAGCCGATGCCGCCGCCGGGGGCCATGTTGAACACGTCCGGTCCCACGGTCGAGGCGAGCGCAGGACGAATCGCGGAGTCGTAGTCCGCCGTGGCCACCTGCTTGTAGGTGACCTTGATGTCCGGAAACGCCTTGTTGAACGCTTCGATGTACTTCTCGCCGACACCGAGCTCCGGCGTCCAGCCCCACCAGGTGATCGCACCCGACGTCGCCGAGTCGTCGGCAGCCGGCGCCGAGGACCCGCCACCGCAGGCGCTGGTCACGGCGAGCGCACCCACCAGGGCCGCCACCGCGACAGCGCGCTGGCCGATGCCTTTTCGTCCACGAAACCTCATCGTTCTCCTCTTTTGGGACCGCCGGGGACACGAGTCCCCGGCGGGTGGATGGCACGTCCACGTGCCGTCCGTCAACGTAAGTGTCGGCATCGTACGCGTCAATATTACGCGCCAAGATTGGAAAGTTTTCGCTCCTGGCGACCGCCAGGTTTTCTTCGAAGTGCCCGCCATGTGGCTACACTCACGCCATGTCGCTTCGCTCATCCGCGAGCGTCGGCGTCGGCGTCGGCGCGGACCGTCCCACTCTCGCCGACATCGCCGCTGCCGAGATTGTGTCCGTCGCCACGGTGTCGAAGGTGCTCAACGACCGCAAAGGGGTCTCGCCCGAGACTCGCGAACGTGTCGCGAAGGCGCTCGAGAAGGCCGGCTACCAGAAGCGCGGATCGGAGCGTCTCTACACGCCTCAGATCGAACTGGTGTTCGGTTCGCTCGCAGGCGAGTGGGCGATCGAGCTGATCCGAGGCGCGTCGCGCGTTGCGGTGGCCAACGATCTGACTCTGAGCGTCGTCGAGAGCGGCGTGCGGTTCGGTGTCGCACCGGGGTGGGCGCGCGCCGTCGCGCAGAGGCGGCCCGCAGGCGTCATCCTCGTCGCGTCCGAGCTGCCGGAGAGCAACCGGGCGCAACTGCACTCCCGGAACATTCCATTCGTCATCGTTGATCCGTCGGGCGACCCGCCGCCGGACGCGCCGTCGGTGGGCTCGACGAACTGGGCCGGCGGTGTAGCAGCCGTCCGACACCTCATCGACTTCGGCCACCGGCGAATCGGGCTCATCTCAGGGCCGAGCGACCTCATGGCGACCCGCGCGCGCGTCGCCGGGTTCCGCTCCGCGATGGAGGCTGCAGAACTCCCGATCGACCCCGACCTGGTCGTCTCGGACGAGTTCCAGGATGAAACAGGGCCCGAGGCCGCGCTCCGATTGTTTGCCCGAGACGGGCGCCCGACGGCGATCTTCGCCACCAGCGACTTGAAGGCGCTCGGCGTTTACGCGGCGGCCCGCGAGCTCGGGATCCGTATCCCCGAGGAGCTCTCGGTCGTCGGCTACGACGACCTATCGCTGGCCCGCTGGGCCGGACCGCCCCTGACGACGATCCGCCAGCCGCTCGCGGACATGGCCGCGGCCGCCGCCGACCTCATCATCCGTGACCGGAAGAACCTCACAATCTCGACTGATCGCATCGAGCTTGCGACATCGCTGATCCAGCGGGAAAGCACCGCGCGGTTCTAGTAGTGCTTTGTTATGTCGTGTCTGTTGGGGTCGGGCGTCGAGTCGGGATGGGCTGCAGGCAGGTGCGGCAGGCGCCGGTCCAGACGCTGAGCAGGGTCTGGAG